>NZ_JBPWQB010000002.1:0-877500 GCF_051811085.1 Tardiphaga sp. 862_B3_N4_1 | reverse complement strand
AAACGCCGCTTCCTTCGGGAGGCGGCGTTTTTTGTTGTCTGCACCCGCAGGCCAATCGGCGCAAACTCATCATCCCGGATCATCGTAACAGCGGCTCCAACGCCGATGCTCATCCAAAGAGCCGAGCGCCGAGAGAGCGCATGCGTGCGCAACTCAGGGGCGACAGACGCTGCTGCAGAATATTACCGTTGCCGCTGAACCTTTCTTTTTCAATGCGAGACTTAGTCAGGATATCTACCGATAGGAACTCGGCATGCATTTCGTTTTTCGTCCCGTTGTCGCGCTGACCCTGGTTGGTGCGACTTTTTGTTTTGCGATACCGGCCAGCCAGTTTGCGCAGGCATCGAAACTGGAAGCGTCCGCCGCCAAGCAGCTGGCTCTCAGTGAAAAGCAGGTGGTGGCGTTGCTCGCAGCGCAGAAAGATCTCGACGGCTTTGTCGCCACTCCCGGAACGAACGCAGCGGTCCTTGCCCAGATCGATGGTGTCGCCAAGAAGCATGGTTTTGCAAATTACGCCGAGTATACGATCCTGTTCGACAATATCGGTCTCGCAATGGCGGGCATCGATCCGAAGACGAAGACCTATGTGGGGCCGGTTGCCGTGATCAAGCAGAAGATCGCCACCGTTCAGGCGGACAAGAGCCTCTCAGCCGAAGACAGGAAGGAGGCGATCGACGATCTTAATGCCAAAATGGCGTCGCCACCGCCAGCTGTTGAAAACAAGGGCAATATCGATCTCGCGATCAAGTATTACGATAAGCTCGCCGTCGCGCTGAAGGACGACTGATCGTCGGAATGGCGGCCTGCGTTGTTGGTCATGCATGCACCATAAGCGGGTAATGGGCGGAAGATCGGCAACCGAGCAGCCGGGGAAGGGACGACGGGCCGCTGCGATCATTCAGCCACGATTCAGCTGCAGCATTCCATCCTCTGCCAACCGGGCTCGTTGAACCGGTTTCGCTCCGCGATCGACTTTCCCTGGTCGCTCCAATTTGCCGAGGAGATCTTCATGCGTTCCATCCTTCGCCCCGTCATCGCCGCCCTGACCATCGCGGGCCTTGCGACGATTCCCGTCACTGGCGCCGCATATGCGCAGGCGCAGAAACAGCCCGCCGCAAAACAGACGCCGCCCACACCGGCACCCACCGCAGCTCCCGCGCAAAATGCGCCGGCGCCAAAGCAGATTGCGCTGACCGACAAGCAGATCGAGCAGGTGCTGGCCGCGCAGAAGGATCTTGATGCGGTGACCGCCAAGCTGCCACAGCAGGCACCTGACAAGCCGGATCCCAAAGTGGTCGCGCAGCTCGATGACGTCGCCAAGAAAAACGGCTTCGCGAACTACGGCGACTACAACGACGTCGTCGAAAACATCATGCTGGTGCTGGGTGGCTTCGATCCGCAGACCAAGAAATATGTCGGCCCCGAAGTGGTGTTCAAGCAGCAGATCGCGGCCGTGCAGGCCGACAAGAAAATGCCGGCCAAGGACAAGAAGGCCGCGCTCGCCGATCTCAACGCCGCGCTCAAATCGCCGCCGCCAGCAGTCGAGAACAAGGGCAATATCGACCTCGTCGGCAAATATTACGACAAGCTGGCCGCAGCGATGCAGAACGACGAGTAAGTCCGCCATTGCCATCGCACGGCTTGGACTTCTGAAGATCGGGGCCGCAGTGCGGTCCCGATTGTCGTTGGAGGCCTGGCCAGCGCTACGAAATAACGCCTTGGCGTGCTCCGAATTGTTGTCTAAGCCCTCGTTATTCCGGCTTTCACGAGCCTTTCACTGACGCGGGAGACCGACATGTCGAATCCGAAAGAAGTTCCCGCCCTCCCGCTGAAGGGCTACAGCCTGTTGGACTTCCAGCCCGATCCGACCGTGGTCGGCATCTCCTTCGACACCGAGGCGGGTGTGTTCATGTTCGTGGCCACCAAGGAAATCCTCGACATGCTCGGCCAGGCTTTTATCCACAAGGCCGCCTCAATGCCATCGCGCGAGCAGAGCTGAGACAAAGCTGTTCGCCGCTCCGGAATCGGGTGGCGAATGGCTGAAGATCGTCGCAAACTCCGGACCTCACCACATCGGATGCTGATGCGATCGATGGAGGCTCATATGACCGACGTTCAGTTCACTCTCTTCGACACCGCCATCGGCCGTTGCGGCATCGCATGGGCCGATCGTGGCATCGTTGCTGTGCAATTGCCGCAGCCGGACGAAAAACAGACCCGTGTGCGCATCAAGCAGCGCCATGCGGAGGTCGTCGAAGCCGCACCGCCGCCGGCGATACAGGCCGCCATCGACGGTATCGTCGAACTGATGACCGGCAAGCCGGTCAATCTTCTCGATATCGATCTCGATCTCACCGACGTCCCCGAATTCAATCGCAACGTCTATGCGATTGCCCGCCAGATCCCGCCGGGCGCAACGCTGACTTATGGCGATATCGCCAAGAAGCTCGGCGGTGTCGAACTGTCACGCAATGTCGGGCAGGCGATGGGGCAAAATCCGTGTCCGGTGATCGTGCCGTGTCACCGGGTGCTGGCTGCCGGCGGTAAGCCGGGCGGATTTTCGGCCAATGGCGGCGTCGAGACCAAGCTCAAGATGCTCGCCATCGAGGGCGCGTATGTGAATCACACGCCCTCGCTGTTCGATTAGACCTGCCGCAAGATTACCGCAGGCCTGACGCAGGATTTTCGCAAGCTGAGGTGAAATTGCGTCAGGCCGCTTTTCGACCTTAACCCTTGGGCGGAACGGAGATCTTGACCGATTCCCGCTGCAGCATCTTGTTGTGGAAAGCGTCGAGTTTCGGGAACGCCTTGTGCCATCCGCAATCCGGGAAGCGGAAGTCGGCATAACCGAGCACGCAGACGAGCGCGATCTGCGCCGCATCCAGCGGACGCGTCAGAATGTCCGGATGGTTTTCGAAACGCGTGAGGCCCTGCCAGGCGCGATCCCACTGATCGTCATACCAAGCCTGCCACAGAAACTCTTTCGGGCGCACGCCGACCTCGTAGCGGCAGAGCAGCATCGCATCCGTCATGCCCTGCAGCATCGAATGCTCGCTCTTCACTTTCCAGCGCACCGGACCCGCGGCCGGGATCAGCTTGTTGCCGCCGGCGAGCTCGTCGAGATATTCGGTGATGACGTAGGAGTCGACGATGACATTGCCATCGTCGAGGATTAGCGCCGGCAATTTTCTGACCGGGCTGATGTCATGGGAATAGGTCTCGTTTTTCTGCGTCGGCGCGACCGAAGCCGCCACCAGTTCGATCTTGTCGATCAGCCCGAGTTCGATCGCTGCGATGCGCACCTTGCGTGCGAAGGGCGAGCCCGGTGAAAAAGTCAGCTTCATTTTTGGTCCTTTACTCAGTTCTATTGGTCGTCATTGCGAGCGCAGCGAAGCAATCCAGTCCTTGCTTTGTGGCCTTCTGGATTGCTTCGTCGCTTTCGCTCCTCGCAATGACGAGGAGAGTGATAGGCCTTAAGCCGCAACCACTTTCTGTTTCTGCTCGCCGAGCTTCTCGATGCCGAGCGTCATGACGTCGCCGACTTCGAGGAATTTCGGCGGCTTCATGCCGAGGCCGACGCCGGGCGGCGTGCCCGTGGTGATGATGTCGCCGGGCATCAGCGTCATCATGCCGGACAGATACGACACGATCTGCGGCACATTGAAGATCATGGTCGCGGTCGAGCCGGTCTGGCAGCGCTTGCCATTGACGTCGAGATACATGCTGAGCTTGTGCACGTCGCCGACTTCATCTGATGTCACCAGCCACGGGCCGAGCGGGCCGAACGTGTCGTGCGACTTGCCCTTGGTCCACTGGCCGCCGCGCTCGATCTGGAAGAAGCGCTCGGAAACGTCATTGCAGACGCTGTAGCCGGCGACATGCTTCAGCGCATCGGCTTCGGTCACATATTTGGCTTTGGTGCCGATGATGATGGCGAGCTCGACTTCCCAGTCGAGCTTGGTCGAGCCGCGGGGCTTTTCCACATCGTCATTGGGGCCGCACAGGCTGTTGAGCGCCTTCATGAAGACAATGGGCTCCGATGGAATCGGCATGCCGGATTCCGCAGCGTGGTCGGCATAGTTCAGGCCAATGGCGATGAATTTCGGCTTGCCGCCAACGGGCGAGCCAATGCGCGGCGAGCCGCTTACGGCAGGCAGCGACGCCGGGTCGAGCGCAGCGAGCTTGGCAAGATTGGCAGGTGCGAACGCATCGTCAGCCAGATCCTTCACCTGGCCGGAGAGGTCGCGCAGCTTGCCGTCCTTGTCGATCAGTCCCGGCTTTTCGCTGCCGAACGCGCCGTATCTTACGAGTTTCATTGTCGTCTCCCTTGGGGCTTGCCTGAAAGGTTGTGGAACAGGGCGCGGGGAAATTCAACCGCGCGACAGAAAGGTCAGAGCCGCAAAAATCAGTGCTGCAGCGCGGCAAATCTGAAAGCATCGCCCTCGCGCATGATGTGGCCGGCACCGAAGTGACCGCCGATCACCAGTGTCGGCGTATCCGCAAAACGCGAGAACAATGCGCGCCGCGATACGGCGGATTGCAGGGGATCGGCATCCGCCGTGGACGACCAGTCGAGATGCGCCATCTGCACCGGATGATGTGCGGCGTCGCCGGTCAGCAGCGCTTCCTCGCCCGCGGATTTGATATGCACGCTCATATGGCCGGGGCTGTGGCCCGGTGTCGGGATCAGCGTGACCTCGTCCGAGAGTTGCGCATCGCTGGCAACGAGATCCATCAGCCCGGCATCGGCGATCGGCTTTACGGAATCGTTGAACACGGCGAGATGCGACGCCGTATCGCTATGCGCCGCCCAGTAGTTGTATTCGTGCTGCCCGAACACATAGCGTGCATTCGGGAATGTCGGCGTCCATTGGCCAGCGACCAGTTTTGTGTTCCAGCCGACATGATCGACATGCAGATGCGTGCACAGCACCGTGTCGATACTGTCCGGCGCGAAGCCCGCCGCCGTCATGTTTTCGAGGAACGGCGTGTGCAGATTATTCCAGGTCGGCACCGAACGGCCCTGCTTGTCGTTGCCGAGACACGTATCGACTATGATCCTTTGCGTCGGCGTTTCCACCACCAGCGCATGGATCGACATTTTCAGCCGGCCTTCAGGAGTTGCAAATTCCGGCATCAGCCACGGCAGCGCATGGACCTCATCGGGGCCGACCTGCGGGAGAATGAAGCGTGTGCTGCCAATCGTCTCGCCTTCGATGATCTGCGTGATCCTGACTTTGCCGACCGTCCATTGCATCAGGCGTTCACCCCATTGTTCTTTTTAGGGCTGGAAAGATGCGGGTTTCCGGCGTGGCGCGCAATGGATCATCTCGCGGGGCTGCGCGTTGTCAGAGTGGAACACCGGGCCCTGCAGCGAGGAGCGTGCGATGCCAGAACTAGCGATTTCATCCGAGAAAGTGGGCTTCCTGATCGAGAAGGCCCGGCAGTTCGATGCCAAGGATATCGCCTCGGATCCCGATTCCGGCTCCAATGGCGCGGACGACGACATGACCGATGTGTTGGAGGACAATGGCGAGGATCCCGTGGCGCGGGAGATCGCAGGCTTCATCAGCGCGCTCACCGAGGACGAGCAGATCGATCTCGTCGCCCTGATGCGGTTGGGCCGCGGCGACGCTACCATCGATGAATGGAGTGACTTGCGCCGCGAGGCCGCAGAGGGCCGCAACGGGCGCACAGCGCGCTATCTGCTCGGCGAGCCATTGCTCGGCGATCTCCTCGCCGAAGGCCTGGAAGAATTCGGCGTCGATTGGTCGAGCGAACGCACCACACCTGTCCACTGATAACGTAACCCAAAAGAAAAGGCGATCGGCCGTGCAGCCGATCGCCTTTTTGCGTCTTGAGATGCTGCCGACTTACATCGTGCCGGGGAAGGCGCCGCCGTCGAGCACGATGTTCTGGCCGGTGATAAAGCCGGACTTCGAACTGCACAGCCAGGCGCAGGCCTGACCGAATTCATCGGGATGACCGAACCGGCCCGACGGATTTTCGGCGGCGCGCTTGGCCAGGATCTCGTCGACCGAAAGACCTGTGGCCTTGACCTGTCCGGCGGCGACGCCCTTCAGGCGGTCGGTGTAGAACGGGCCTGGCAGCAGGCCGTTGATGGTGACGTTCGCACGTACCGTCTTGCGCGACAGGCCGGCGATGAAGCCGGTGAGGCCGCTGCGTGCGCCGTTGGACAGGCCGAGCACATCGATCGGCGCCTTCACGGCGGCCGAGGTGATGTTGACGATGCGGCCGAACTTGCGCTCCATCATGCCGTCCACCGTCGCCTTGATCAGTTCGATCGGGGTCAGCATGTTGGCGTCGATGGCCTTGATCCAGTCGTCGCGGGTCCAGTTGCGGAAATCGCCGGGCGGCGGGCCGCCGGCATTGTTGATGAGGATGTCGATCTGGCCGGCTGCCTTCAGCGCAGCTTCGCGGCCTTCGACCGTGGTGATGTCACCGACGACTTCAGTGACCTCGACGCCGGGATAGGCCTTGCGGATATCGGCAGCGGCTGCAGCCAGCACGTCGCCGCCGCGTGCAGTCATCGTGACATGCACGCCTTCTGCGGCCAGCGCTTCGGCGCAGCCACGGCCGAGGCCCTTGCTGGATGCGCAGACAAGCGCGCGGCGGCCTTTGATTCCAAGATCCACGATGTCACTCCTGAAGTTCGATAATCCGAGGGCCGCGTTATAGCGGTTCCGGTGGGGTCTGATAAGGGCGCTCCCGTCAGAGCCGGTGCGCGCGTTTCCATTGCTCGATGGTGGCCGTCACGTCCGGCGGCAGCGATTTGACGCCCTTCTGCCCGGCCAGCGACAGCAGGGGCCGCAGCTGTGAGCCGGTCATATAGGCTGGCTGCCTGTCGGCCGGCACCAACTGGTCGAAGATCAGCACCAGCGTCACCGCGATCAGGCCGACGCGAATGGCGCCGAGCAAAGCGCCGCCGAGCCGGTCGCCGATGCCGATCTCGTGGCCGATCACGTCGTTAATTGCCATGCGCAGCAGCGAGCCGAGTACGATGCCTGACACGAGAAAGATCGCGAAGAACAGCAGTGAATTTTGCGTGGTCGAAGCGGCGGCGGCGCCGGACAGTTGCGGCGCGATCAGCCCGGTGATCCAGACGGCGATCGGCATGGCCAGCAGATAGCCCAGGATGGTCACGGCGCTGCGCAAGAGGCCGGCGCGGAAGCCGATGACCATGGCGACGATCAGGCCGACATAAACGACGACATCGAAACTGTTCATCGCGGCTTCGTCCCCATGCGGCAATTCCGCGTCAAAGAAATCGGCGGAGCGCGCCGGTTTGCGATCGCGGCAAGGCCGGGTATCACTAGGGCAAAATCAAAGGGAAATGCCATGTCCGGGATATTCGACGTCAGTAAAGAAACCATCCTCATCACCGGAGCCTCGCAGGGCCTCGGCCGACAATTTGCGCGCGTGCTGTCCGCGCATGGTGCAGCTGTGGTGCTCGCAGCGCGGCAAATGGGCAAGCTAGAGAGCCTGCAGAAGGAAATCACGGACAAGGGGGGCCGCGCTGTCGCGGTGTCGATGGACGTCACAGACAATGCCTCGATCGCAAACGCGTTCGATGCCGCTGAAGCTGCGCTCGGGCCGGTCCGCGTGCTGATCAACAATGCCGGCATCGCGGTGGAGAAGATGGCCATCGATCAGACTGAGGCGGATTGGGACGCGGTCATCGGGGCCAATCTCAAGGGCGCCTATTTCGCGGCGACCGAAGCCGCGCGCCGCATGATCGCGCATAAAGTGGAGGGCAATATCGTCAATATCGCTTCGGTCCTCGGATTCGGGCTGACCAAGGCGGTGTCGCCTTATGCGATCTCCAAGGCGGGCATCGTGCAGGCGACCAGGGCACTGGCGCTGGAACTCGCCGCGCACCGCATTCGCGTCAATGCGCTGGCGCCGGGCTATATCGATACCGACATCAACCACGCCGCGTGGGACACGCCCGTGGGCGAGAAGCTGATCAAGCGCATCGCGCAGCGCCGGGTCGGTCATGAGAGCGACCTCGACGGTGCCATCCTGCTGCTGGCCTCGCAGGCCTCGCGTTACATGACCGGCAGTACCGTGACCGTGGATGGCGGCTTTTTGCTGAATTAGGCCGCCAGAGCCCGTCCAGCGGGCCTGAAACGCCGGTTTCGGCGGTTGCATCCGGGCCGCGCCGGGTTGTGCCGAAACAGGGCAGACAGGCGTTTTCCCGGACCGTCATAAAAGCGCAAAAAGATCGCCGCTGCCCCTTTCCAAAGCAGGCAGGCATTGGTACATACCCCTCGCACCGAGGGCTTTGCCCCGGTTGCCTTCTCAGGAAGCCTCCGGACTGGGATCGATCGACGCCTTGGCGTTGGCCGACTTCGTTTCGTCTCTGGTTTTCCGAAAGGTTTGGCGCGGGGTGGAGCAGCCCGGTAGCTCGTCAGGCTCATAACCTGAAGGTCATAGGTTCAAATCCTATCCCCGCAACCAAACATCTAATTGATATTTCAGTAAAAACGAAAAGCCGCCCTCTGGGCGGCTTTTCGTTTTTACGCCGTGGCGACGGATGCCTTTCAGGGAAAGAATGTGAGGTTTCCGCAGTGATGCAGGCGCCAACTGGCGATGCCGTTAGCGCCTCGACAGCAATACGATGACAGTTATAGCGAGCAGCAACGACAGGCCCTTCCAGACCATGTTCGGATTGCGCTCCAGGAGAGGCACGGTCGACGGATTGAGAAACTCCGCCTTCGGATTGCGCAGGTCGTAAACATATTCGGAGAGTTCGTCGTAGCGCTTCGCCGGGTCGGCGTGCACGGCCTTACGCAACACGCCGTCGATCCATTCCGGAATATCGCTGGCATTGTTGAGCAGCGATCGATAACGCAGCTTGCGGTGCTGCGCGGCGTTCGTCGCCTTCGCGACCTCCGCTCCGTAAGGCAGCGTCCCGGACAGCATCTGATAGGTGAGGGTCCCAAGCGCATAGAGGTCGGATTGCGATGTGGCGCGCTTGCCGAAAAACAACTCGGGTGCGGTGTATTGCGGCGTGCCGAGAATGTCGCTGTGCTTGCCGGGTGAATCAGCTTCGGCGACGCCGTTGACGCGGGTCGAACCGAAATCGATGATCTTCACCGTGCCCGTCTTGTCGATCATGATGTTGTCTGGCCGAATGTCCTGATGGATCATCTCCATCCGATGGAACGCCTGCAAGCCGCGTGCTATCTGCTCGATGATGCCGCGCACGGTTTCCAAATCCGGCTTCGGATTGTCGAGCATCCACTGCTTCAGCGTCTGGCCTTCGATGAATTCGGCGACGATGTAGAGGTAGTTGCGCTTGCGCGACTGTCGGCACGGCTTCAGCACATGCGCGCTGTCGATCCGCCGCGCCACCCATTCCTCGATCATGAACCGCTTGAGATAGACCGGGTCGTCGCGCAGATCGATTGACGGAATCTTGATGACAACCTGTTCGCCGCTCTCCACATCGACTGCGAGATAGATGTGGCTGCGGCTGCTGCCGTGCAGTTCGCGTACGATCCTGTAGCCGTCGAACGCCATGCGGGCTTCAAGCAGCGGTGGCAGCGGCAATTGCGACATCAGAATGTCGCTGGCCTCGCCGTCCGGCGCCGCATCGATCCGTACGATCTGTACGGTGAGGTTGTCCGGGCTGTTCTGTGCATAGGCCTCGTCGACGATCGACTTCGCGGCGGCGTCGAGATCGTCGGCGTGATCGGCGATCGCCGAAGTGATGAAGCGCGCCCCGACGAAATCATAGACTCCGTCGGTGGCGAGGACGTAGACATCTCCGGCATCGATCTGCAGGGCTTGATAGTCGATCTCGATTTGCGGATTTATCCCAAGCGCGCGAGCGAGGTAGCTCTGCTCGGCCGAGATCACGACGCGGTGGTCGGTGGTGAGTTGCTCGAGTGCGCGGTCCGATACGCGATAGATGCGGGAATCGCCGACATGAAAGATGTGCGCTGCGCGGGCGCGTATCACCATTGCACTCAGCGTGCAGACATAGCCGCGATCCTTGTCGTAATGGTAGCGGCCGCGCTGCGTCTGAGATTGCAGCCATGAATTGGTTGCAGCGATGACGCGCTGTGCCGATGTCTTCACCGACCAGGATTCAGAGGTGCAGTAATAGTCGGTGAGAAACGACTTGACCGCAGATTCGCTGGCTTCGCCGCTGACCGCGCTGCTGCTGATGCCGTCGGCGATGACGACGGCAATGCCTTTGAGGCTCAACAGCGGCTCGGTCGGAATCAGGGCGCCGTGGAAATCCTGATTGGTGTCCTTGCGGCCCCTGTCCGAATGCTGGCCGATCGAAATCGTCAATTCACGCGGCATGGGTCACGCTAATAAAATGACGCCCCAACTGGAGAAGCCGGGGCGTCGTGTTGCGAGGATTGCGGATCAGCCTAGTGGGCGAGACTAGCAGTGCGCTTCGGGCCTGTCTTGATGTGTGTGGCATACAGCGTCAGGCCGGTAAAGGTCAGGCCGCCAATGAGGTTGCCGAGCACGGTCGGAATCTCGTTCCAGATGATGTAATCCATGATCGTGAACTTGCCGCCGAGCATCAGGCCGGCAGGGAACAGGAACATGTTGACGATCGAATGCTCGAACGTCATCGCGAAGAAGACCATGACCGGCATCCACATCGCGATGACTTTGCCGCTGACGGTCGTTGAGATCATCGCGCCGACCACGCCGGTTGAGACCATCCAGTTGCAGAGCATGCCGCGGATGAACAGCGTCAGCATGCCGGCTGCGCCATACTGCGCATAGCCGAGCGTGCGGCCTTCGCCGATATGGCCGATCACCTGACCCACCTTGTCCGGCGGCGTCGAGAAACCGAAGGTGAACACGATTGACATCATGATGGCGACGATGATCGCACCCATGAAGTTGCCGATGAAGACGAGCCCCCAATTGCGCAGCACGCCGCCGACAGTGACGCCGGGGCGCTTGTCAAGCAATGCCAGAGGCGTCAGCACGAAGACACCAGTGAGCAGGTCGAAGCCGAGCAGATAGAGCATACAAAAGCCGACCGGGAAGAGGATCGCGCCGATGATCGGATAGCCTGTTTGCACCGTGACGGTGACGGCAAACACCGCGGCGAGTGCCAGGATAGCGCCGGCCATGAAGGCGCGGATGATGGTGTCGCGCGTGGACATGAAAATCTTGGATTCGCCGGCATCCACCATTTTGGTCACGAATTCTGAAGGGACGAGATAGGCCATTACTTGAAAACTTTCTTTGGAGCGGGGTCGGTTGATGTGGCGTGCACCTATGGGGCGGCGGCGACGCTCATGTTGAGATAGATGCGGCCGTTCTCGAGTTTGACCGGGAAGCTGCGCGCGCAGCCTTTGTCAGCGCCCGAGGCTTCGCCATCATCGAGGTTGATGATCCAGTTGTGCAGTGGGCAGGCGACCTTGCGACCGTGTACGATGCCTTCACTAAGCGGACCGCCCTTGTGCGGGCAGCGATTTTCCAGCGCGAACACCTCGTCGCTGGCGGTGCGGAATACCGCGATCTCGCGCCGCGGAGTCTTCACCGTGCGCGCGCCGCGTTGCGGGATCGCGCGCAGTGGGCCGACGTCGAACCAGAAGTCGTTGGATGGGGCCATTGTCATGTTCATTCTGCCGGGACGGCTATAATCGAGTTGAGTGTTGCAAGCGGCGTAAATTCATGCTGTTCGCGGCCGGCGGCGCGTTCGGCCCAGGGATCCTTGCGGACCGCGCGCTGTGATTTCTCGAAGCGCGCCAGCAGCGCGCGACGGTTGTCGGCATCATCCATGATCGCCGCACGTACCTTGTCGAGGCCGGCGTTTTCGACCCACTTCCAGACGCGTTCGAGATAGCCCGCTTCCTCGCGGTACATCTGCATGAAGGCAGCGATGTATTCGATCGCCTCGTCCTCCGTATCGACATGGCCAAGCAGATCGGTCTGGCGGACATGCAGGCCCGCCGCACCGGCGATGTGGATGTCGTAGCCGGATTCGACGCAGATCACGCCGATGTCCTTCACCGTGGATTCCGCGCAGTTCCGCGGGCAGCCGGAGACGCCGAGCTTTACCTTCGCAGGCGCCCATGAGCCGCACATGAAGCGCTCGAGTTTGACGCCGAGACCGGTCGAGTCCTGTGTGCCGAAGCGGCACCATTCGGAGCCGACGCAGGTCTTCACCGTACGTAGGCCCTTGGCATAGGCTGCGCCGGAGACGAGGCCCGCACTGTTGAGCTGCGCCCACACGGCAGGCAGGTCTTCCTTGCGTACGCCCAGCAGATCGATGCGCTGGCCGCCGGTGACTTTCACCGTCGGAATCTTGAAGCGGTCGGCGACGTCGGCGATGGCGCGCAATTCGTCAGGAGTGGTCAGGCCGCCCCACATGCGCGGCACAACGGAGAAGGTGCCGTCCTTCTGGATGTTGGCGTGGACGCGCTCGTTGATGTAGCGCGACTGCGCATCGTCGGCATACTCGCCCGGCCACGCGCAGAGCAGGTAATAATTCAGCGCGGGGCGGCAGGACGGACAACCGCAGGAGGTTTTCCACGCCAGTTCCTGCATCACGGCCGGAACGGACTTCAACTCCTTCGAGAGGATGAAGCCACGGACTTCGCTATGGGTGAGGTCAGTGCATTTGCACATCGGCTTGCGGCCGGCGGCGGAGTAGTTGTCGCCAAGCGTGGCCGCGAGCAGCGATTCCACCTTCGCCGTGCACTGGCCGCAGGACGCTGATGCCTTGGTGCGGGCGCGCACATCGTCGAGGGTGGTGAGGCCGTGGGCGGCGATCGCCTGGGTGATTGCGCCCTTGCACACGCCGTTGCAGCCGCAGATTTCGGCATCGTCCGACAACGCTGCAACAGCAGCGACCGGATCGAGTGCGACGCCGCCCTGATAGGCCTGGCCGAGGATCAGAGCGTTGCGCATGGCGCCGATATCGACGTTCTTTTTGAGCAGGTCGAAATACCACGAGCCGTCGGCCGTATCGCCATAGAGCACCGCGCCGATGATGCGGTCGTCGCGCAAGACGACACGCTTGTAGATGCCGCGGGCAGGATCGCGTAGCACGATCTCATCCTTGACGTCGCCTTCGGCGAAATCGCCGGCCGAGAACAGGTCTACGCCGGTGACTTTCAGCTTGGTCGAGGTGGTCGAACCGATATAGCCGTCAACGGTCTCCCCGGCGAGGGTCGCCGCGAGGGTCTTCGCCATGTCATACAGGGGCGCGACAAGGCCGTAGCACTGGCCGCGATGCTCGACGCACTCGCCGACCGCATAGATGTTGTCGTCGCTGGTTCGTAGATGGTCGTTCACGACGATGCCGCGCTTGACGTTGAGGTCGGCGAGCTTGGCGAGTGCGGTGTTCGGGCGGATGCCGACCGCCATCACGACGAGATCGGCCGGTAGGGTCCGACCATCGTCGAGCCGGACTGACTCGACACATGTGTCACCGAGGATGGCTGCTGTGTTGGCTCCGGTCAGCACCTCGATGCCGCGCGCCTCGATCGCCTTTTGCAACAGATAAGCGGCATTGGGATCGAGTTGGCGCTCCATCAGTGTTGGCATCAGATGGACAACGGTTGTTGTCATGCCGCGCATGGCCAGACCGGCTGCGGCCTCGAGGCCGAGCAAGCCGCCGCCGATGACGACAGCGTGGCCGCCCTTACCGGCTGCATCGAGCATCAAGTTGACGTCGTCGAGATCGCGATAGGTGACGACGCCGGGCAGCTCCGCGCCGGGTACTGGAATAAGAATCGGCTTCGAGCCGGTTGCGATAATCAGCGTGTCATAAGCTTCGACCGCGCCGGACTGTGTGGTGACGGTTTTCGCAACGCGATCGATCGCGACGACGAGTTCGCCGCGCCTGAGATCAACCTTGTTGGTCGCGTACCACTCATCGGTGTGGATCAGAATGTCGTCATATGCCTTCTCGCCGGAGAGCACCGGCGACAGCATGATGCGGTCGTAATTAACACGCGGCTCCGCGCCGAACACCACTACGTCGTAGCGGTCTGGTGCACGTGCGAACAGCTCGTCCATGACGCGGCCGGCGGCCATGCCGTTGCCGAGGATGACGAGCTTCAGCTTCTTTGCATTCGGTTGATCGAGCATGTGCAAACCTGTTTGGACCGCTGTCGATCGGAAACAGGAACTCGCACACCAAACCCGGTAGGGATGGAGTCACGATGACCGCTTCGCACCTGACAATCAGGAAGCGAGCTGTGTCCCTGCGCTTGAAACCAGCAGCGGTTTCAGCATCCGGCGGACGGCGGTCATCATTGACGTAGATGTTATTAGCAAATGGCGTGCCAACGTACCTGTCGTCTAACATTCTGATTTTTCGACTATTTCTAAATGAGCTCGGCTGTCGCAGATCAGTCGTGCCATTAAAACGAGCGGCATTACTGATTTCCTAGGCAGGTGATTAAATCTTGTGCGGTGCGCTTCAGGTTCGAGGTGGCTCCCGATCTGTGCAGACAACAGGTTCGAAGGCGGACGCGCGCTTGGCGAAGATCTCGTCAATTTATTGGTGGTTTGTTGCGGTGGTGAGCTGGCCGTTCTCGGTGCTCGGCCGGGCACGGCGACGCAGCACATAAAGCGTGCCGAGGGCGGGGCGCCCTGCTTCGAGGCGCAGCTCGGAATTCTCCTTGCATACGATTTCGAAGTCCTTCGCGGCGCAGGTTTCGAAATATGTCTCGCTATGGGCGAACCTGCCTGACGAGAGCAGCGTGAAGTCGCCGTGACCCGCGCCCTCGATGCTTGCTGCGAAGAAGCCGCCCGGAGGGAGCGCGCACGCAATCAGGCCGATGAGTTCGTCCAGCCGGCCGAGATAGATCAGAAGATCGGCAGCGAAGACGAGGTCGAAGCTGCGCGGGCTGTCCGCGAGATAGCTCACGACATCGGCCTTGATAAGGTCGTGATAGGCGTTCCGCCGTGTTGCGATGGCGAGCATCTTCTCCGACAGGTCGATGCCGGTCAGTCGCGCGCCGAACCGCCCGAGTGGCTCTGCAGCCAACCCCGTTCCGCAGCCGAGATCCAGAATGGTCGCAAGTGTCGGTCGGCAGGACGCAATCATATCGGCGAGTTGCTGCGGCACCTTGTAGCCAAGAATGTCCACAAGCTTGCTGTCGAAGCCCTCGGCGAATTCGTTGAAATGCGCCTCCACATAGGCTGCCGGTGCGCGATCATGTGTCTGTCCACCGACGGCATCCAGCAAGTAGCGCTGCACGGGATCGTCCGGCTGGCCTTCCAGTCGCAGTCGTCCGACCGTGGCAGCGGCTTCATGCATGCCATAGGCGCTGAACAACGCGAATGCGGTGCGCAAGACCTCATCCAATGGCTCGGTCTCCTGTCCCGCAAGTGTCGGGTAGCGGGTGATTGCGCCCTGAATGTCGCCGTCCAGCATCGAAGCAAAGGTACGCGCGCGGGCGTAGAGACGCAGCGTCACGCCTTCCAGCGGCACAAATCCGTTTGCGATCGTCAAGGCATCGGCGCTCTCGCAAAACCGGCCGGCCATGTAGAAGGCCTGTCCGAGGCAAAGATGCGTGACCGCGTCGATGCCGCCCCAGGATAGTGCGTATTGCAGATGCATGATCGCCTGCTCGGGACGGCGGGAGCCGAGATACAGCACGCCCAGGCCGAGATGAGCGTCGCCAAGCGAGGCATCGCCCGACAGAGCGCGCAGATAGGCCGCTTCAGCATCATCGATACGCTGCAGCCGGTAGGCGAGGCTCGCATATTGCAGCCATGTCGTCGCGTGGTCCGGATCGATGGCGAGCGCGCGCAACGCACTTGCTTCCGCCAGTTCGTCGCGACCGCTCAATTGATAGTCCGTCGCGAGCTCACGCCAGGCGGTGACGTCCGTCGGCATCAGTGCAAGTGCAGCAAGAAGCGCGTCGATAGCGACGTTATGCTGGCCATGGTTGCGGTTGATCGTTGCAAACTGCCGCAGCGCAGAACATGCATTGTCGGAATGCTCCATCAGCAGCGCGAAGACGGCGTGCTCCTTCATCCAGCGATCGATCTGATCAGCGGCGTGCTGGGCATCGGGGAGTTCAGGCGTGGCGGAATTCATCGGGACGATCGGGAGTTTGATCCAGAGGCGTGCGCGATGCTGCTTCTGCCCAATGCGCGCCACGAAGGCAACGTATCGATAGTTCCGTAGAGGTTGTGTCGTGATCGAGAGGTTGTGTGTGAGTACTCGTCTAAGGTTGGATGATCTGATCTGTTGCCGCAGGTTTCAATCCGTATAAGCTGGCTGAAAAGAAACCGATCACTGGGTGGAAATGGAGAAGGCGCGGTGAAATCACCCGTCGTAAAGCGATCGATCGTCGTCGCCGGACACAAGACAAGCGTCAGCCTCGAAGAGGCGTTCTGGACGGCGCTGAAGGAGATCGCCGGCATGCGCCGGATCACGATGTCGCAGCTCGTCGGCGAGATCGACAAGAACCGACAGCAGAACAACCTGTCCTCGGCGATCAGGCTTTACGCGCTGGCCCATTACCAGGCCCTCGTCCCGCAGTCCGGGCTGTCGTAGGCGTCCGGTAAGCCCTGCGGCGGACCGGCTGGCGGCAAGGCGCATCTGCGCCTACATTCGGTCCAGCTACGTTCACACCAGTTAGGGCCTCTGCATGACCGTTCACCAGCGCAATTTGTCCACCCCTATTGATCCCGTGAAGCTCGACCGTCTGGCCGAGGTCGCCGTGAAAGTCGGGCTGCAACTGGCGCCGGGGCAGGATCTGCTGCTGACCGGCCCCGCCGCGGCGCTGCCGCTGGTGCGCAAGATCGCTGAACATGCCTACAAGGCCGGCGCCGGATTGGTGACGCCGTTCTTCTCCGATGAAGAGATGACGCTGGCGCGCTACCGCTACGGTCACGATGTGAGCTTCGATCGCGCCGCCGGCTGGCTCTATGAGGGCATGGCCAAAGCGCTCGGCAACAACACGGCGCGCCTCGCCATCGTTGGCGACAATCCGATGCTGCTGTCGAACGAAGATCCCGCCAAGGTCTCGCGCGCCAGCAAGGCGAATTCCATCGCCTATCAGCCGGCGCTGCAGAAGATCGCCGGCTTCGACATCAACTGGAATATCATCGCTTATCCGACGTTGTCGTGGGCCAAGCAGGTGTTTCCTGGCGATGAGGACGACGTTGCCGTGCAGAAGCTTGCGGATGCGATCTTCGCGGCGTCGCGCGTCGACAATGCCGATCCCATCGCCGCCTGGGCCAAGCACAATGCGGCGTTGCGTAGCCGCACCGAATGGCTGAACGCGCAGCGCTTCCACGCGTTGCATTTCACCGGGCCGGGCACCGATCTCGTGGTGGGTCTTGCAGATGGTCATGAATGGGAAGGCGGCGCATCGACGGCCAAGAACGGCATCATCTGCAACGCCAATATCCCGACCGAGGAAGTCTTCACCACACCGCATGCCGCGCGTGTCGACGGCCATGTCCGCTCGACCAAGCCGCTATCCTATCAAGGCACGCTGATCGACGACATCGCGGTGCGCTTCGAGGGCGGCAAGATCGTCGAGGCCAAGGCCTCACGCGGCGAGGAAGTGCTCAACAAGGTGCTCGACACCGACGAAGGCTCGCGTCGGCTCGGTGAAGTGGCGCTGGTGCCGCATTCGTCGCCGATCTCGGCGAGTGGCCTCTTGTTCTACAACACGCTGTTCGACGAGAATGCCGCCTGCCATATCGCGCTCGGCCAGTGCTATTCGAAGTGCTTCGTCAATGGCGGCGATCTCACGCCCGAGCAGATCGCGGCGCAGGGCGGCAACAAGAGCTTCATCCATATCGACTGGATGATCGGCTCCGGCGAGATTGACATCGACGGTGCCCACGCCGACGGCCGTCGCGTGCCGGTGTTCCGTAAGGGCGAGTGGGCGTAACGCTGCAGCTATGATCTGAACGGGCGCGGAAACTGAGTCTTCAAATCTATGGCCCAGCCCCACCGCGTCGGCTTTCTTCTGATCGACGGCTTCGCGCTGATGTCCTTCGCCTCGGCGATCGAACCGCTGCGCGCCGCCAATGTGCTAGCCGGCAAGAAACTGTATCAGTGGCTGCAGATCTCGACCGGCGCCGACGCGATTCTGGCGTCGAACGGATTGTCGGTGGCGTCCGATCACACCATTGCCGACAGCGTGCGTTACGACACGGTGCTGGTTTGTGCCGGCGGCAATCCCGCTGGTTTCGATGATGCCAAGACGCTGGCGTGGCTACGTCGCCTCGCGCGCTCGGGCTGCGCCATCGGCGGCGTCTCCGGTGGGCCGTTCATTCTGGCCAAGGCCGGCATACTCGATGGCGTTCGCTGCACGATCCATTGGGAGCATCTCGATGCATTCATCGAGGCCTTTCCCGAGATCGAGCCGACGCGTACGCTGTTCGAGATCGATAGCAACCGGCTCACCTGCGCCGGTGGTGTCGCCGCGCTCGACATGATGCATGCCATCATCCGCCGCGATCACGGCCAGGCACTGGCAGCGAAAGTCAGTGACTGGTTTCTGCAAACCGCCGTGCGTCTCGGCGACGACAGCCAGCGCATTTCATTGCGCGAGCGCCTCGGCACCAGCAATCGCGCCGTGCTCTCGGCGATCACCGTGATGGAACGGCGTCTGGCCAGCCCTGCGCCGCGCGACGAGCTGGCAAAAACGGCCGGCGTGTCCGTGCGCCAGCTCGAGCGGCTGTTCACCGCACATCTCGGCGTAACCATTGAGCAGCATTACCTGACCCTGCGCCTCGGGAAAGCTCGTGCACTGCTGCAGCAGACCAGTATGCCGGTGGTCGAGGTCTCGGCCGAATGCGGCTTCGCCAGCGCCAGCCATTTCGCACGGATGTATCGGCGGGCCTTCGATGTGCCACCGTCGCAGGACCGGATGTCGGGGAAGAGCAAGGCGAAGTGAGGCCTAGCTCCGCCGCGGATAAATAATCACAGACAGATACGTCATAGGCGCCTTCACCAGTTCTTCCGGGCCGTGCCGCGCGGCTGCGTCGAAGAACAGCGTGTCGCCGGGCTCCATCAGATAGGTCTGATCGGCGTGGCGATAACGCACCTTGCCGGTCAGCATGTAGATCATCTCGACGCCGGCATGGCGGAAGTTGCTATAGGCCTCGGCATCCTCGTTCAGCGTGATCAGATAGGGCTCGACGCCGAGCTCGCCGTGGATCGACTGGCCAAGCAGTTGATAGTGATGGCCGGACTTGGTGCCGCGTCGCTCGATCTTGACGCCCGTACCGGCTTTCACGAAAGAGCAATCGCGCTCTTCCTCAGTCTCGCGAAAGAATCTGGAGATCGGAACGTTGAGCGCTTTTGAGAGTGCATTCAGCGTGCCCAGTGATGCGGAGATGCTGCCGGTCTCGATCTTTGACAGCATGCCGGTCGAGATGCCCGCCGATGTGCTGAGCTCGGCCACCGTCAGCTCCAGCTCCTTGCGGAGCTGCCGCACTTCATTGCCGATCTTGGATTCCAGCGAGCCACCGACTTCCAGCGGCGCGTTCGAACCGGTGCGCAGCTCCTCCAGCTTTGAGCGCGCGGGCGATGATTTCGTTGTCTTCGGTTTCGCTTTCACGATGGCGTTTCCTGCAGCGTTGATTTCCCGACAATAGCAATATTTCTTGTCAGGAAAACTATTTTCTCTGTGGTTGACATGGCGGTTTTGTTTCGGGCAAGGTCCACGCGCATTCAACGAGCGAGACGCGAGCCATGTGCGGCATTGCCGGTCTGTTTCTGAAAGATCAAAAGCTGGCCCCCGAATTAGGCGGGTTGCTCTCCGGCATGCTGGAAGCGCTGAGCGATCGCGGCCCTGACTCTGCAGGCTTTGCTGTTTATGGCGACGGCGATGCCGGACAGATCAAGCTGACGCTGCGCGCTGCGCCGTCGTTCGATTTTGCTGAACTGATGGCATCGCTTGGTAAAATCGCCGGCGCACCGATTTCGTATCAGGTGCACGATACCCACGCCGTCATCAGCGTTCCCACCGATCGCGAGGCTGCTGTCGCATCTGTGCTCCTCGGCATGAAAGACGTCGACATGGTTGCGCGCGGCAAGCGCATGGCTGTGTTCAAGGAAGTCGGTCTGCCCGCTGACGTGGCCAAGCGCTTCGGTCTGAACGCGATGGCCGGCACCCATGCCGTCGGCCACACCCGCATGGCGACTGAGTCCGCAGTGACCACCAATGGCGCGCACCCCTTCACCACGGGCACGGACCAGTGCCTCGTGCATAACGGTTCGTTGTCGAACCACAATGACGTTCGCCGCGAGTTGATCCGCCAGGGCATGACGTTCCGCACCGAAAATGATTCCGAGGTCGCCGCCGGCTATATCTCATCGCAAATGGCCGCCGGTGCTTCGCTGCAGGATGCGATGACGTCGTCGCTGTCCGCGCTCGATGGCTTCTACACATTCGTCATCGGCACCGAGACCGGCTTCGGCGTGCTGCGCGATCCCATTGCCTGCAAGCCAGCCGTGATGGCCGAGACCGATCGCTGGGTCGCCTTCGGCACCGAATATCGTGCGCTGGTCGATCTGCCGGGCATCGACGTCGCCAAGGTCTGGGAGCCCGAACCCGCCAAAGTTTATTTGTGGGAGCGGCACTGATGCCTTCGGTTGATCTTGCGTCCTCGCCGCTGCGCGAACTCAACAGCGCGCTGCATGCGCTGACTGATAACACCAACGCGACGCACTGGACCGTCAGCAATCCGCGCGGCCAGCACAATATCGCGGTCGGTCTCGATTTTCCGGTCGAGATCGAGATCGACGGTCACGTCGGCTATTACTGCGCCGGTATGAACAAGCAGGCGCGCGTCACCGTGCGCGGCAATGCCGGGCAGGGTGTCGCCGAAAACATGATGTCGGGCCGCGTGCACGTCACCGGCGATGCCTCGCAGGCGGCGGGCGCCAGCGGCAATGGCGGCCTGCTCGTGATCGACGGTAATGCCTCGGCGCGCTGCGGCATCTCGATGAAGGGCATCGATATCGTCGTGAAGGGCTCGGTCGGCCATCTCTCGGCCTTCATGGCGCAGGCCGGAAAACTCGTGGTGCTCGGCGATGCCGGCGAAGCGCTCGGCGATTCCATCTATGAGGCGCAGCTCTTCGTGCGCGGAACGGTCACGAGCCTCGGCGCCGATTGCATCGAGAAGCCGTTGAATGACGAACACAAAGTCGAGCTGAAGAAGCTGCTCGATGAGGCCGGCGTCGAGGGCGTCAGACCGGACGAGTTCAAACGCTATGGCTCCGCGCGAAAGCTCTATCACTTCCACATCGACAACGTCGGGTCCTACTGATGAGCGCGCAAGACCGCTGGATCCATACGCCGCCGCGCAAGTCCGCGACCTTCGATGATGCCGCGATCGCGGAAATCCGTCGTGCTGCCGCGACCGGCATCTATGACATTCGCGGCGCCGGCGCCAAGCGCAAGCTGCCGCATTTCGACGACCTGCTGTTTCTTGGCGCCTCGATCAGCCGCTATCCGCTGGAGGGCTACCGCGAGAAATGCGCCACCGATGTCGTCATCGGCGCGCGCTTCGCCAAGAAGCCGATCCATCTGAAGATTCCGATCACCATCGCCGGCATGAGCTTCGGTGCGCTGTCCGGCCCTGCCAAGGAAGCACTCGGCCGCGGCGCATCGGCGGTGGGCACGTCGACGACCACGGGCGACGGCGGCATGACCCCGGAAGAACGTGGTCATTCCGATCTGCTGGTCTATCAGGTGCTGCCGTCGCGTTACGGCATGAATCCGGACGACCTGCGTAAGGCCGATGCAATTGAAGTCGTGGTCGGGCAGGGTGCCAAGCCCGGTGGCGGCGGCATGTTGCTCGGCCAGAAGATTACCGAGCGCGTCGCCGGCATGCGCCGTTTGCCGGTGGGAATCGACCAGCGTTCGGCGTGCCGGCATCCGGACTGGACCGGGCCCGACGATCTCGAAATCAAGATCCAGGAACTGCGCGAGATCACCGACTGGAATATCCCCATTTACGTGAAGGTCGGTGCCTCACGCCCGTATTACGATATCGCGCTCGCTGTGAAATCCGGCGCCGATGCCATCGTGCTCGACGGCATGCAGGGCGGGACGGCTGCGACGCAGGACGTCTTCATCGAGAATGTCGGCCTGCCCACCATGTGCGCGATCCCGCCGGCGGTAAAGGCGCTGCAGGACTTGGGCATGCATCGCAAGGTGCAGCTCATCGTGTCCGGTGGCATCCGCAATGGAGCTGACGTGGCCAAGTGTCTCGCGCTCGGCGCGGATGCGGTGGCGATCGGCACGGCTGCATTGATCGCGCTCGGTGATAACGACCCCGCACTGGAAGCCGAATATCAGAAGCTCGGCACTACGGCCGGCGCCTATGACGACTGGCACGAGGGCCGCGATCCCGCGGGCATCACAACGCAGGATCCTTTGCTGGCCGCGCGGCTCAATCCCGTGATCGCCGGCCGCAAGCTCGCAAACTATCTTTCCGTGATGACGCTGGAAGCGCAGACCATCGCACGCGCCTGCGGCAAGAGCCACGTCCACAATCTCGAACCGGAAGATCTGGTGGCGCTGACAATGGAGTCGGCGGCCATGGCGAGGGTCCCTCTCGCGGGGACGAACTGGATTCCCGGCAGCAATATCTAACGAGCCATTATGGCTGGATGACCTTCGGAGCGCGTGTCAATGACGACCTGGACCGAACTAGCCAAACAGCACGATCTCAAATATTTCCTGATTGCCTTTGTCGATCTGTTCGGCGGCATGCGCGCCAAGCTGGTGCCGGCCACGGCCATGGACGGCGTGGCAAAGTCCGGCGCTGGCTTTGCCGGTTTCGCGGCCTGGTTCGATATGACGCCGGCCGATCCCGACGTGCTCGTGATGCCGGATATGGATACGCTGACGCTGCTGCCATGGAAGCCCGGCGTCGCCTGGGTCACGGGGGATCTCTATATGGGCGGCAAGCCCGTGGCGCAGAATCCACGTCAGGTGCTGAAAGGCCTCATTGCGAAGGCGGCGGAGCAGGGTGTCGAACTCAAGACCGGCGTCGAATGCGAGTACTTCCTGATCTCGCCGGACGGTACCGCGATCTCCGATCCCGCCGATCAGCAGGCCAAGCCGTGCTACGACCAGCAGGCACTGATGCGGCGCTACGAGATCGTCGCTGAAATCTGCGACGCGATGATCTCGCTCGGCTGGAAGCCCTATCAAAACGACCATGAAGACGCCAACGGCCAGTTCGAGATGAACTGGGAGTTCGACACCGCGCTGAAGACCGCCGATCGTCACGCGTTCTTCAAGTTCATGGTCAAGTCGATCGCCGAGAAGCACGGCTACAAGGCGACCTTCATGCCGAAGCCGTTTGCCAATCTCACTGGCAACGGCTGCCACGTCCATGCGTCGCTTTGGTCGACCAAGGATGGCTCCAACGTATTTGAAGATGAGGCCGGTGAACTCGGCCTGTCGAAGACCGCCTATCACTTCATCGGCGGCCTCGTTCATTCGGCCGAAGCGGTTTGCGCCATCACCAATCCCACGGTGAATTCCTACAAGCGCATCAATGCGCCGCGCACGCTCTCCGGCGCGACGTGGTCGCCGAATACGGTGACCTACGGCGGCAACAACCGGACGCATATGATCCGCATTCCCGATGCTGGTCGTTTTGAATTCCGTCTGCCCGACGGCGCGGTCAATCCGTATCTGCTGCCTGCGGCGCTGTTGGCCGCCGGCCTCGACGGCATGGCCAACAGCCGCGATCCCGGCCCGCGCCTCGACATCAATATGTATACGGAAGGCGCGAAGGCGCCGAAGGCAAAGCAGCTGCCGCTGAACCTGCTCGATGCATTGCGCGCGCTCGAAGCGTCCGCGGTGTTGAAGGATCAACTCGGCGAGGTCGTGGTCGGATCGTATCTCAAGCTCAAACACAGCGACTGGAATGAGCACTGCCGTCAGCTCACCGAATGGGAGCGGCAGACGACTTTGGATTGCTGATACCGCACGTTCGTCGAAATTGCGTGCTATGAGTCCTGACTTGGGAGCGTCATTGGGTTGACGCAACGTTGTCGCAGGATCATTTCGCACCATGACGACCGGCGTCAGCGCGTTTTACGACGGCATTTCAATATTTTACGGTTTCGACCGGGTGATGGACCCGGCTTTGTACATGCCGCTGCCGGATGACTGGATCATCGGCGTCGCCGATATCGTCGAATCCACCAAGGCCATCGCCGAACAGCGCTACAAGGCCGTCAACATGGCCGGCGCTGCCGTCATTGCTGCCGTGACCAACGCGTTGGACGGCCGCGAATTCCCCTTCGTGTTCGGCGGCGATGGCGCGAGCTTCGCAGTCTCGCCGGACGATCTCGATCGCGCCCGCGGGGCATTGGCGGCAACGGCCACCTGGGTGAAGCACGATCTCGATCTCGCGATGCGCGTGGCCCTGGTGCCGATCAAAGACATCCGCGCGCAGGGGCTGGATGTGCGCGTGGCGCGCTTTGGTCCATCGAAGAATGTGTCCTATGCGATGTTTTCCGGTGGCGGATTGGGCTGGGCAGAGGCCGCGATGAAGCGCGGCGAATTCGCGGTGACGCCGGCACCTGTCGGAACCTATCCCGATCTCTCCGGGCTCTCATGTCGCTTCGAGGAAATTCCATCGGCACATGGTTTGATTCTGTCGGTGTTGGTGACGGCTGCAGCGGGAGCCGACCCATCCGCATTTCGTCGCGTTATCGAAGACATCATCGCACTGGTCGAACGCAGTCCTAATGCGGGCCGTCCCGTGCCTGCCGGCGGCCCAGCGCTGAGGTGGCCGCCTGCGGGTCTCGGCTACGAAATCCGAGCTGGCCGCGGCGCGAAATCGCTGTCGCGCTTTCGTATCTGGGTGACGACGCGAACGCTGTTCGTTTTTGTGTTGATGCGTTTTGGCATTAGCGTCGGCGGCTTCGTGCCGAAGACCTATGTGCAGCAGTTGGTCGAGAACTCGGATTTCCGCAAATATGACGACAGCCTGCGCATGATTCTGGATTGCACGCCCGATCTCGAACGCGCGCTGGAGCAGCGTCTTGTTGCGGCGGGCTCGGAAGGAACGGTGCGCTATGGTCTGCACCGCCAGGATGCTGCGATGATGACGTGTTTCACACCGTCAGCCATCCGCAGCGATCACGTACATTTCATTGACGGCGCGCGCGGTGGCTATGCCTCGGCGGCCACCGCATTGAAGGCTATGTCAGTTTGAAAGAGATCGCCTGATCAGCGGCCGACGCGGGTCCAGTTTTCGCCGCCGCAGAATGCGCCGACGCAGCCTTCGACCTTCAGCGTGTTAGGGCCGACCAGCGCCACGTTGCTGGTATAGATCTTCCCGTCATCGGCATTGTAGATCCGGCCCGACCACGTGTTCGCTCCGGTTGGGCGCATATCGTAGAACAAGTGAATGCCGATCATCGAGCGCTTGGCTAGCGAGGGATCGGGATTCTTGTCGTCGATCGGCGGCTTGCCGGTCTGCGGATCGATCTTGTCGCGCAGCGAGACGACGGTGCCGCACAGGATGGTGCCGCATTTGCTGACCCGCACCTGCGCATCGCCGGCCTGGGTCTGCCAGACACCCGTTGCTTCGCCGCCCGATTGGGCTTGCGCAGCGGAGCCTGCGAACACTGCACCCAGCAATGCGATCATAACAGTGAATCTGGCGGCCATGCGTGTCTCCTCGGATCAGGCGGTCTGCATAACAAGAAATGGGATTTGTGCAATGCCGCGGCGATGCGTTTGAGACTACTCAGCGTCTCAAATGATCATGATCGATTCGATTTGACGCAGCTTGCTCAGGTCAACCGGTGGCGGTCACCACGGCAGCCCGCACAGGTCCATCTCGCCTTCATGCGGCGCTCGCTTCAGGTAGGACACCAGCGGGGTCATGACATCGAAGCGTACCCGCTCGCCGTGCTGTTCGGCATAGACCTCGCCGATGAACGGCTTCCAGTTGCGGCGGGTGTAGAAATCCAGATTGTGCGGTTCGCAGAACAGCAGCGCAAAATCGGTGGCGCGTTCGTCTTTCAGCGTATGGAGTGCGGCGGTGAGCGCCAGACTGGCCAGACCGCGACGACGATAGTCGGGATGCGTCACAACGCCGCCGATGCCGCCAATCCGCGTCTTGCGATCCTTCCATATGCCTTCGCGCCGATACAGGCCGACATGGCAGACCGGCTGTCCGTCGTCCTCCACGATGACCCGCAATTCGGGATAGGCGAAGACCACGTGTCCCCAGGGCAGTTTCTCGACCGCCTCGCGCGGCCAAACCAGGTCGAACAGCGGTTTGACACTCGGCCATGAGGCATCGCCGGTCACAATCTCGATTTCGATGCTCATTTCGGTCGCCACCTCTGCGCTTTGTGCAGCCCTTATAGGTCGGTCCGAGGGTAGTAAACCTGTCGAATCCAGTGCTTATCTGAGAATAATATTCTAGGTATCAAGGAAACGTTGGAATGACTGAGGCGGAGCTCTCCAAATACCAGCGCTGGGCGATTTTGGCCGGCGCGGCGACGCTGCTCAGCCTGGCCATGGGCATGCGCCAGAGCTTCGGCCTGTTTCAACCCTCGATTCTGCGCGACACCGCCATCACCACGGCTGATTTCTCCCTGGCCACCGCTTTGCAGAACGTGATCTGGGGCATCTCGCAGCCCTTCATCGGTGCTATCGCCGATCGTTTCGGCACCCGTCACGTCATGATCACCGGCGTTTTGATTTATGCCGCCGGTCTCGTCCTGATGATGGTCGCGACCACGCCGTTGGTGTTCACGCTTGGCGCCGGCCTTTGCGTCGGCCTCGCGCTGTCCTGCACGGCATCGAGCATGACCATGACGGTAGCTTCGCGCAGCGTCTCCGCCGCCAAGCGCAGCGTCACCATGGGCGCGGTGTCGGCTGCAGGTTCGCTCGGTCTCGTCATCGCGTCGCCGCTGGCGCAGACGCTGATCTCGACGGCGGGCTGGCAAGTGGCGCTGATCGGCTTTCTCGGCCTCGCTGCGGTGATGCTCCCCGCTGCGCTGTTTGCTGGCCAGTCTGACAAGATCGAACGCGCACCGGCGGATGAGCTGCAGCAATCTTTGGGAGAAGTGGTGCAGTCCGCACTCGGTCATTCCGGTTATATCGTGCTGGCGTTGTCGTTCTTTGTCTGCGGCCTGCAGCTAGTATTCATCACCACGCATCTGCCGAATTATCTGGCGATCTGCGGCCTCGACGCGTCGCTTGGCGCCACCGCGCTGGCAATAGTCGGTCTGTTCAATGTGTTTGGCTCCTATGCCTTTGGCTGGCTTGGCGGCCGTTATCCGAAGCAGATTTTGCTCGGCGGAATTTACATCGTTCGCTCGTTGGCGCTCGCCACTTATTTCTATTTTCCGGCGACGCCGACCACGACCATGGTCTTCGCAGCCGTGCTGGGGTCGCTCTGGCTCGGCGTGGTCCCGCTGGTGAACGGCCTCGTCGCGCAGCTGTTCGGGTTGCGCTTCATGGCGACACTCACGGGCATCGCCTTCCTCAGCCATCAGGCAGGATCTTTCCTGGGCGCCTGGGGCGGCGGCATGATCTTCTCTCATCTCGGCAATTACGATCGTGCCTGGCAATTCGCCGTCGTGATCGGGATGATCGCCGGATGCTTCCAGATGCTGATGAATGTGAAGCCGCCAGTGCGGCGCGATGCCGTCTCCGCCGCAATGCCGAGCGCGGCCTGATCGCGAAGCGATCGGGGATCGCAAAGATGGGAGTGTCGGAGCCGGGCGGAACCTTCTATAAGGGTTCCCGTTAAGCCAACTCTCCCATTATTGCGGATCTTGACCCATGACCTTCACGCTTCCCAATCTGCCTTACGCCTATGACGCGCTCGCGCCGCATATGTCGAAGGAAACGCTGGAATTCCATCACGATAAGCACCATCAGGCTTACGTGACCAACGGCAATAACCTGCTGAAGGGCACCGAATTCGAAGGCAAATCGCTTGAAGAAATCGTGAAGGGCTCGTTCGGCAAGAATGCCGCGCTCTTCAACAATGCCGGCCAGCACTACAACCATCTCCACTTCTGGAACTGGATGAAGCCGAACGGCGGTGGCGACAAGCTACCCGGCCGTCTGGAGAAGAAGATCACCGAGGATCTCGGCGGTCTCGAGAAGTTCAAGACCGACTTCGCCGCTGCAGGCGTTGGCCAGTTCGGCTCCGGCTGGGCCTGGCTCTCGGTCAAGAACGGCAAGCTGGAAATCTCCAAGACCGCGAACGGCGAAAGCCCGTTGGTCCATGGCGCGACCCCGATCCTCGGCGTCGACGTCTGGGAGCACTCCTACTACATCGACTATCGCAACCGTCGTCCCGACTATCTCAAGGCGTTCGTCGATCATCTCGTGAACTGGGAATATGTCGACGAGCAGTTCGGCAAGGCGGTCTGATCGCTTTCGATCTGCGTTTAATGACGCGCGGGAAGGGCGGTGGCGCAAGCTGCCGCCTTTTTTCGTTGTCGTGACGTTTTCGTGTCTTGGTTGACCTGCTGCGACTTGCCGCCGCAGGCACGCTGCGGCAAAACGGAATGACGTGAGCCACTAAGCGCAGCGGGTATTAGATGAATTATGTTTTGGTTTTTGTCGGCGGCGGCCTTGGCGCCACCTTGCGCCATGTCATCAACATGACCTGCGCTCGCTGCATGGGAGCGGCGTTCCCGTGGGGCACCTTCATCATCAACATCACTGGCTCCACGGTGATGGGCCTGATCGCCGGCTATCTCGCTTACAAGGGTGAGGCCTCGCAGCCCTGGCGCCTGTTCCTGATGACCGGCATCCTCGGCGGCTACACGACCTTTTCGGCCTTTTCACTGGATACGGCAGTGCTCTATGAGCGCGGCGAATTGGGCCTTGCCCTGGCCTATGTGCTGGGCTCAGTGGTGCTGTCGATTGCCGGGCTCTTTGCCGGCCTGGCGCTGGTCCGCCATTTCGCCTGATCCGCTCCGGGCTTGCGGTATGTTATAATATAACATAAATGACAGTGAGGCGTTTTGGCGCCGGGTTTCCACTGGCTCAGGCCCTATTTCATGGCGCATTCCCATTCCCACGGTCATGACCACTCCCATGGTCACGCGCACGGCCACGGTCATGCCCACAGCCATGGCCCGGCAAGCCCGCATCCGGCCCAGCCCGCGCCCTGGTCGATCCTGCGCATGACGTTGCCCGCACGGCTGGGGGCTGCGCTGGCGGTCTCCGCAGCGCTCTGGGCGGTGGTTCTGCTGGCGATGAGGCCATCATGACGGCACAGCTCGCTTTCCAGAACGTCACACTGGGCTATGACCGGCATCCGGCGGTGCATCACCTCAATGGCGAGATCGCCGCTGGCAGTTTGCTCGCGGTGGTCGGGCCGAACGGCGCCGGCAAATCCACGCTGTTTCGCGGCATCGTCGGCATCCTGAAGCCGCTGACGGGCGCGATCACACTTGGCGGCCTGAAGGCGCGCGACATCGCTTACCTGCCGCAGAGCGTCGATATCGACCGCACATTCCCTATTTCGGTGTTCGACTTCGTCGGCACAGGGCTTTGGCGCGCGACCGGGATATTCGGCGGCCTTGGCAAGACCGCGCGTGCGCAAATAGGACAGGCGCTCGCCTCTGTCGGCCTCAATGGTTTCGAGAATCGCAATATCGGCACGCTGTCGGGCGGCCAGATGCAGCGGATGCTGTTTGCGCGGGTGTTGTTGCAGGACGCACGCGTTATCGTGCTCGACGAGCCGTTCAATGCGATCGATACCAAGACGTCGGCGGACCTGATTGCGCTGGTGCGTCACTGGCATGCCGAGAAGCGCACGGTGCTGGCGGCGCTGCACGATATGGAGATGGTGCGCGCGCATTTCCCGGAGACGCTGCTGCTGGCGCGCGGCTCCGTGGCCTGGGGATCGACCCAGCAGGTGCTGACGGCGGATAACCTGCTGGAGGCGCGGCGCATGTGCGAAGCCTTCGACGATGGCGCCGGCACCTGTGTTGTCGACGCCGCACACTCGTGGGCGGCCTGATCGACATGCTCTACGATGCGCTGATCGCGCCTTTCCTCGAATTCGAATTCATGCGCCGCGCGCTGGCCGGCGTGGTTGCGCTCGCGCTCGGCGGCGCGCCGATCGGCGTGTTCCTGATGCTGCGGCGGATGAGCCTTGTGGGCGATGCCATGGCGCATGCGATTCTGCCGGGGGCGGCGATCGGCTTCCTGTTCTCGGGGCTAAATCTGTTTGCGATGACGTTTGGCGGCCTGATTGCAGGCTTTTCCGTCGCTTTGCTGGCAGGGCTGGTGTCGCGCGTGACCGTTATCAAGGAAGACGCATCGCTTGCCGCGTTCTATCTCGTATCACTCGCAGTCGGCGTCACCATCGTTTCGATGCGCGGCACCAATATCGATCTGCTGCATGTGCTGTTTGGCAATATTCTCGCACTCGACGATCAGACGCTGCTGGTGATCGCGTTCAACGCGACGATCACGTTGGTTGTGATGGCGGTGATCTATCGGCCACTGGTGATCGAATGCGTCGATCCGGTGTTTCTGCGCACCGTCTCGCGCGCCGGTGCACCCGCGCATCTGGCGTTTCTCGCGCTGGTCGTCGTTAATCTCGTCAACGGCTTTCACGCGCTCGGTACGCTGCTCGCGGTGGGGCTGATGATCCTGCCGGCGGGCATCGCGCGGTTCTGGTCGCGCGATATCACGGGGATGATGATGATCTCCGTCGCGAGCGCGATGGTCTCCGGTTACTTCGGTCTGGTGCTGTCGTTCCAGACCAAGGTGCCGTCCGGTCCCGCGATCATTCTGGTCGCCGCGGTGCTCTACGTATTTTCGGTTTTGTTCGGCAATGTCAGTGGCTTGGTGAGGCAGTTATTCCCCGGCCGGCATCTTGAGGCGTAGGTGTGTCAGTCATGCGGAAATCCAGCATATTCGTGCTTTCTGCTATCATGTCGCTCGTCGCTGCGATCGTCCCGGCGCGTGCGCAGGACAAGATCGATGTCGTCGCGAGTTTCTCCATCCTGGGTGACTTCGTGCGCAATGTCGGTGGCGAGCGAGTCGCTGTCACGACCCTGGTCGGCCCGAATGGCGATGCGCATGTCTACACACCGACGCCGCGTGACGCGAAAAAGATCGCCGATGCGAAGCTCGTGGTGGTCAACGGCCTCGGCTTCGAGGGCTGGTTGCCGCGGCTGGTGAAATCATCCGGCGGCAAGGCTGTCATCGTCACCGCGACACAGGGCATCGCACCGCGCAAGCTCGACTCGCACGAGGATCCGCACGCCTGGCAATCGGTGGCCAATGCCAGGATCTATGTCGCAAACATTCGCGATGCGCTGGCCAAGGCCGATCCTGCCGGTGCCGACACCTACAAGGCGAACGCCGAGGCCTATCTCGCGAAGCTGACGGCCCTCGACAGTGATGTGAAGGCAGCCATCGCTACCATTCCCACGGTACACCGCAAGGTGATCTCGACCCATGACGCCTTCGGCTATTTCGCGGCGGCCTATGGCATCGAATTTATTGCGCCGCAGGGCGTTTCGACGGATTCGGAGCCCAGCGCCAAGGATATCGCGGTCATCATCACCCAGCTCAAGATCTCGAAAATTCCGGCGGTTTTTCTGGAAAACATCGCCGATCCCCGGCTGATGCGCCGGATCGCCGCCGAGACCGGGGCAAAAATCGGCGGAACGCTGTATTCGGACAGTCTGACGGCCGAAAACGGCGATGCACCCACTTACATTGATATGGTCAGGCACAATATAAAGGCGCTGACGAGCGCGCTGACCAGTTAGCGCAGGGGCACCCCTGCTGCCGGCGCTGCACAAGACCCCGCCGGAGAGATCATGTCTGAAGCGACTGCCAACAAAATTCCCGTGACCGTGCTGACCGGCTATCTCGGCGCCGGCAAGACCACGCTGTTGAACCGCATCCTGTCGGAAAACCACGGCAAGAAATACGCTGTGATCGTCAACGAGTTCGGCGAGATCGGTATCGACAACGATCTCATCATCGGCGCGGATGAAGAAGTTTTCGAGATGAACAACGGCTGCGTCTGCTGCACTGTCCGCGGCGACCTCGTGCGTATTCTCGACGGCCTGATGAAGCGCAAGGGCAAATTCGACGCCATCATCGTCGAGACCACGGGTCTCGCGGATCCGGCCCCGGTCGCGCAGACCTTCTTCGTCGACGAGGACGTGCAGGCCCATGCGCGGCTCGATGCCGTCGTGACCGTGGCCGATGCCAAGTGGCTGAGCGATCGCCTCAAGGACGCGCCGGAAGCCAAGAACCAGATCGCTTTCGCCGATGTCATCGTGCTCAACAAGATCGATCTCGTGTCGAAGCCTGAGCTCGCCGAAGTCGAGGCGCGCATTCGCGCCATCAACCCCTACGCCAAGCTGCACAAGACCGAACGCGCGCAGGTGAAGCTGTCCGATGTGCTGGAGCGTGGCGCCTTCGATCTCGATCGCATTCTGGAGATCGAGCCGGAATTCCTCAATGCGGACGACGGTCACGATCATCATGACCACGATCACGGCCATCATCACCATCATGATCATGGCCACGGTGGTTTGAAGCACTATCACGACGAGGACATGCACTCGATGTCGCTGCGCACCGACAAGGCGCTCGATGCGTCGACCTTCATGCCCTGGCTGCAGGACCTGATGGCCAAGGAGGGCGGCAAGATTTTGCGCTCCAAGGGCATCCTGTCGTTCTCCGGCGATGACGAGCGCTATGTCTTCCAGGGCGTGCACATGATGCTCGAAGGCGATCATCAGCGGCCGTGGAAGGACGGCGAGAAGCGCGAAAGCCGTCTTGTCTTTATCGGTCGCGATCTGCCCGAGCAGCTGATCCGCGACGGCTTCGAACGCTGCATCCCCGCCTGATGATGTCCGATTTCAATCCGCTGCAGGAGCAGGAATCCATCGTTTCGGTCACCGACCGTGTGTTGCCGGTGGCCATCGGTGCGTCGGTCACATCAGTGCATTTTCTCGGCGACAAGGCAGCCTTTGTCGGCGCCGAAGAGAAAGTCACGCTGGTCGATCCGGCAGGCGCGATGTCGCCGGTCGAGGTCGCGTTCGGTGGCATCCTGTGCTCGACCTCCGACGGCAAGCGCATCGTGATGGGCTGCGACGACGGCAAGGTCGTCGTGCTCGACCGCGACGGCACAGTCTCGACCTTTGCGACCGACGCCAAGAGGCGCTGGATCGACAGTGTAGCTTTGCATCCCGACGGCGCTGTTGCGTGGTCGGCGGGCAAGACGGCCTTCGTGCAGGCGCCGAAGGGCGAAGTGAAATTCTTCGAGGTGCCATCGACCGTCGGCGGCCTTGCATTCGCGCCCAAAGGGCTGCGGCTCGCGATAGCCCACTACAACGGCGTGACGCTGTGGTTTCCCAACATGGCCGGCAATGCCGAAGTGCTGGAATGGGCCGGTTCGCATCTCGGCGTGACCTTCAGCCCGGACAACAAGTTTCTGGTCACCGCGATGCATGAGCCGGCGCTGCATGGCTGGCGTCTCGTGGACGGCAAGCACATGCGCATGACCGGCTATCCCGCACGCGTGCGCTCGATTTCCTGGAGCGCCGGCGGCAAGGGTCTCGCGACCTCGGGCGCCGATACGGTCATCATCTGGCCGTTTGCCAGCAAGGACGGCCCGATGGGCAAGGAGCCGGCGATGCTGGCGCCGCTCAAGGCCAAGGTCACCATGGTGGCCTGTCATCCCAAGCAGGACATCCTGGCCGCCGGTTACAGTGACGGCACCATCCTGATGGTCCGCATGACCGACGGCGCGGAAATTCTGGTACGCGCCAACAAGGGGCAGCCCGTCAGCGCGCTGGCCTGGAATGCCAAGGGTACGCTGCTGGCCTTCGCCGATCAGGACGGCGACGCGGGATTGCTGGAGCTGTAGTTCTTTCACCTCCCCTGTGGGGAGAGAGAGTCACGACGGTCGGTGCGAGGCGGCATTGTCATCCGCCCGTCACTTCCTGTACGCATGCAGACATCATGCGATTTTTGGCAACATTCCAGACCTACGACTTCCTCGACACGCTGCTCAGCCTGGCCACGGCCTTTGTGCTGGGCACGCTGATCGGTGCTGAGCGACAATATCGCCAGCGCACCGCGGGCCTGCGCACCAATGTGCTGGTGGCGCTCGGGGCGGCCGCTTTCGTCGATCTGGCAATGCAGCTGCACGGTGCCGATGGCGCGGTGCGCGTGATCGCCTATGTCGTCTCCGGCATCGGCTTTCTCGGCGCGGGCGTCATCATGAAGGAAGGCACCAATGTGCGCGGCCTCAATACGGCGGCGACGCTATGGAGTTCGGCCGCGGTGGGCTCCTGCGCCGGCGCGGACATGATCGCACAGGCTATCGCGCTTACATTTTTCGTGCTGGCCGGCAATACGTTGCTGCGGCCGCTGGTCAATGCGATCAACCGGGCGCCGCTGGACGCGAAGTCGTCGGAAGTGACCTATTACGTGCGGCTCACGGTCTCGCCCGAGGTGGTACCGGAGATGCGCGAGCGCCTGCAGGAGGCGCTGGAAGCCGCAAAATATCCGGTCGGCGATGTCGATGTGATCGAGCAGAGCGACACCCAGCAGGAGATCGTCGCCACGCTGGTCTCGACGGCCGTCGATCCCAAGGAGCTGGATGCCGTGGCCGCCCGGCTCGAGGCGTATGCCGGCGTGCGCAACGCCACATGGGACGTCAGCACCAAGGACTAGTCGTCCAAAAGAAGTCCAGTCCAGGGCGCCATCGGCGATCTGCGACTTTCCGGCTCGGGAACTTTGGCGGCCGGCTCCCGTTGTCACCGCACATTAACTGCGGTGGATGCCATGATCTCGACGACCCAGACGCGCGTGTTCCGGACTAATTTGGCGATCGCGATCTTGGCGACGGCTGCAGGATTGGGCGCATCGACGTCGGCAATGGCACGGCTCACGCTGACGCCACCATCCGCTCGATTTGCCCAGGCGACGCCGCCACTGCAGTCAACGCCGGGTGCCGAAAACAAGCCGTCGGCCCCCGCAGAACCCGCGACCACTGGCCAGCGCCCGCAGGAAACGCCGCCGCAGCCGGCGCGTCCGGATGCAGAAGCACGCGATGCCGGCGCCAAGCCGGCGCTGCCACCAGCGCCGGCTGAGAAGACCGCGCCGCCGATCACCACGAAATAGCGGAGCTTTCGAGGTCGCTGTCAAAGTCCCTCATGGTGAGGAGGCGCGTTTGCGCCGTCTCGAACCATGAGGCCGGGTTCTCCCAGTGTGCCGCCATCCTTCGAGACGCGCGCGAAGAGCGCGCTCCTCAGGATGAGGACGGTGTTTGTTGACGCTGCCCGCACAATAGTCTCGCCAGTTTCATCGACCGCCTTCATACTCCCTGCCAACAGTTTCATAGGGGGCACCATGAAGATCGAAGATATCAGGCGTAACGCCTATTCGATGCCGCTGACCAATCCGTCATTCCCGCGCGGGCCCTACAAATTCTACGACCGCGAATATTTCATCATCAGCTATCGCACCGACATGGACGCGCTGCAGGCTGTGGTGCCGGAGCCGCTGGAGATCGTCGACAACATCGTCAAATACGAATTCATCCGCATGCCCGATTCCACCGGCTTCGGCGACTATACCGAGACCGGGCAGGCGATTCCGGTCCGCCTCAACGGCGTCGAGGGCGTCTATATCCATTCGATGTATCTCGACGACGATGCGCCGATTGCCGGTGGCCGCGAGCTCTGGGGCTTCCCGAAGAAGCGCGCGACCCCGAAGATCGTGGTGGAGAGCGACGTGCTGGTCGGCACGCTGCATTACGGCTCCGTGCTCTGCGCTTCAGGCACTATGGGCTACAAGCACCGGCCGGTGGATCATGACACGGTGATGCATGCGCTGACGGTGCCGAACTTTATTCTGAAGATCATCCCGCAGGTCGATGGCACGCCGCGCATCTGCGAGCTGGTGCGCTATCACCTGGAAGAGATCAATCTCAAGGAAGCCTGGACCGGGCCTGCGGCACTCGGACTGTTCCCGCATGCGCTGGCGGATGTGGCGCGTTTGCCGGTGAAGGAGGTCGTGTCGGCATTGCACTTCAAGTGCGACCTGACGCTGGGATTGGGCGAAGTGGCGTTTGATTATCTGGCGAAATAGGAAGCGGGCGCCTCTGCCCGACCCTCATGGTGAGGAGGCGTTCTTGCGCCGTCTCGAACCATGAGGCCGAGGTGTCGAAGTGTGCGGCCATCCTTCGAGACGGCGCTGAAGAAGCGCCTCCTCAGGATGAGGGCTGAGCATGTGGTGGTTTCCGTAAGTGAGGTAACTTGCGTCGAGCAAGTTGCTTCAATATCGCGAAGTCGCCACGGATTAGCGCTTCCTTCTTCGCCCTGCTCCAGCGCTTGAGTTTACGCTCATTCTCGATCGCGTCGGTGATGCGCTCAAACCATTGCGAATACAACAGTTCGACAGGTCTGCGTGTAGACGTATAGCCGGGAAAGGTACCGGCGTTGTGCTGGGCTATTCTGATGTCGAGCGAGGTGCGTGTGATGCCGATGTAATAACTACCGTCGGCACACCTCACGATATAGAGAAACGCACCGTCCAGCATGGATCGGCTCCATTCTCTGAGAAATTGAAAGTTCCAATCTCAAGAATGGAGCAGTCGTTCGCACTGTCAAGTTGCTCTGCAGCCCAACCCTCATGGTGAGGAGGCGCTTCTTCAGCGCCGTCTCGAACCATGAGGGCACGGAGCCGAAGCCCGCGGCCATCCTTCGAGACGCAAATGGCGGCTGCGAGATGCAGCCGCCATTTGCTCCTCAGGATGAGGGCGGAGTGTTCGCTACCGCACCAGCACGTTTTTGAACTGCCACGGGTCGCTCGTGTCGATATCTTCCGGGAACAGGCCCGGACGGCCTTCGAGCGGCGTCCAGTCGGTGTAGTAGCCTTTCACCGGGCCGAGATAGGGTGTCTGGATCTCCAGCAGACGCTCGAAGTCGATCTCGTCGGCTTCGACGATGCCTTCGGTCGGGTGCTCCAGCGCCCACACCATGCCGCCGAGCACGGCCGAGGTTACCTGCAGGCCGGTGGCGTTCTGATAGGGCGCGAGTTCACGCGTCTCCTCGATGGAGAGCTGCGAGCCGAACCAGTAGGCATTGTTGTCGTGGCCGTAGAGCAGCACACCGAGTTCGTCGATACCGTCGACGATTTCGTTTTCGTCGAGGATGTGGTGCTTCGTCTGCATCTTGCCGGAGCCGAACATCTCGTGCAGCGACAGCACCGCATCGTCCGCCGGGTGATAGGCATAGTGGCAGGTCGGCCGGAACACCGCGGTGCCCGACGCGTCACGCACCGTGAAATAATCGGAGATCGAGATCGACTCGTTGTGGGTGACGAGGAAGCCGTATTGCGCGCCGCGCGTCGGGCACCAGGTGCGCACGCGCGTATTGGCGCCGGGCTGCATCAGGTAGATCGCAGCGCCGCAGCCGGCCTCATGGGTGTGTGCATTCTCCGGCATCCACTTTTCATGGGTGCCCCAGCCGAGTTCGGACGGCTGCACGCCTTCCGAGAGGAAGCCTTCGACCGACCAGGTGTTGACGAACACCTCCGGCGGCTTCGGCGACTTGGAGCGTTGCGTGTCGCGCTCGGCGATGTGGACGCCCTTGATACCGGCCTGCCGCATCAGGTCCGCCCATTCGGCCTTGGTCTTCGGCTGGGGGGCATTGAGCTTCAGGTCGGAAGCGACATTCAGCAGCGCCTGCTTGACGAAGAAGGAGACCATGCCGGGATTTGCGCCGCAGCAGGAGACCGCCGTGGTCGAGCCGGGCTTGCGGGCCTTCTTGGCGGCCAGCGTCGTTTCGCGCAAAGCGTAGTTGGAGCGCGCTTCGGCGCCCTTCGAGGCGTCGAAATAGAAGCCGAGCCAAGGCTCGTTGACCGTGTCGATGTAGAGCGCGCCGAGCTCGTTGCAGAGCTCCATGATATCGACCGAGCCGGTATCGACCGACAGGTTGACGCAAAAACCCTGGCCGCCGCCCTCAGTGAGGAGCGGCGTCAGCAGTTCGCGATAATTCTCCCTGGTCAGCCCCTGCTGGATGAAGCGCAGACCATGCTTGTCGCACAGCGCCTTGCGGCCCTCATCCTTGGGGTCGAGCACGGTGATGCGCGACTTGTCGTAGTCGAGATGCCGCTCGATCATCGGCACCATGCCCTTGCCGATCGAGCCGAAGCCGACGATCACGATGGGGCCGGTGATCTTCGCGTAGATCGGCGAGGCGGGGGATGAGGACATCAGCTTCTAACTCCAGACAGGATCAAGATGAACGCGCTGCGTCGTGCGCGGTTGGGAAAGGACAGTGACGATGTGACATCAGAATGAAATTTCGGGAATGAAATCTCGATGCCGGTATTAAATGCAGCTCAGCGGCGTATGCCGACCGAGAGAACGGTCAGCGAACGTGGTTCCCCCGAGGGCGTCTCGAATGTAATGGACTGCCCCGCAGAAAGGCCGATAAGCGCGGCTCCGATCGGGGTCAATACCGAAATTCGCCCGGCGTCCACGTCGGCGGAGGTCGGATAGACCAGTGTGACGTGCTTTTCCTGTCCGCTGATATCGTCGCGGAACGTCACATCGGACTCCATGCCGACGATTCCGGGCAATGGATGAGTGTCGGGCACGATCGTCGCGCGCTCAACTTCGTCGGCCAGAAAGTCGGCGGTCACGGGGTGCTTCTCTGCAGCGGCCTCGGCCAGTACGCTGAGACGCTCACCGTCGCTGCGGCGGAGTGTGATGGGCGGCAGCTCAGTGCGAAGGGAATGGATCATGGGTTTCACAGCCAAATGACGCCCGGCGCGCAAAGCGCCCGAGCATGCCAAGAATGATGAGGATGTTGAAATCGAACAAGCCCGGACGGCACGCGCGCGTGCGCCCGGGTCACATTCCTGCTTGAAGGTGACCGGCGCGGAGCAGTAAGCGGTTGCGGGGCAGGTTCGTCATGATGGCCGAAACCTATGTATCCTGCAGTGAAAGTCAACCGGCGATGGCGCCGTTGCTAGCAGCGACGTCAAACGGGTGTGTCTGACGCGCGGTTGACGATCAGCTGCGCCGCTTGGCGGTGACTTCGATTTCGACTTTCATCTCGGGCTTGTAGAGCCCGGAGACCACGAGGAGCGTGGCAGCGGGCCTGATCTCGCCGAGATGGGCACCGGTCACCGCAAACACCTTGTCGGCGTCGCTGGCGTCCGTGATGTAGTAGATCGCACGCACGATATCGGCCATGGCAAAGCCGGCCTCCTTCAGCGCGGCTTCAATGGTCTTGAAGCAGTTCTGTGTCTGTGCCGTGATATCTGCCGGCAAGATCATGGTGGTGTAATCGTAGCCGGTGGTTCCGGACACGAAGCAGAAATCGCCGTCGACCACGGCGCGGCTATAGCCAGCGGTCTTTTCGAACGGCGATCCGGTGGAAATCAGTTTGCGCGTCATACCGGGCTCTCCTGCGGAGGTGAGCTCCGCAATGCCGTGTCTTGGTGGTCAAATCAAGCCGCGTGGGCCAGATCGGCAGGCTCAGCAGCCTTGCGGACCCATTTACCGCTTCCGAAGATGATGCCGCGGGCGCCATCCAGCGCTCCGGGCTTCAGTTCAAGGCCGAGCAGGCGATCGCGCTCGAACGGCCCGGGCAGCGCCAGATCGGTCATTTTCCGGGGCATGAAGCCGAAGCGGGCGTAATAAGGTGCATCGCCGAGCAGCACGATGGCGCCATGGCCGCGCGCCGAGGCCTCGGCGATCGCGTGATTCATCAACGCGGCGCCAAGGCCAAGGTCGCGGGCACCCGGATCGACCGCCAGGGGGCCGAGCATCAACGCAGCTCGGCCCCCGGCGTCGACATGCCAAAGCCTGATCGTGCCGACCAGCCTGCCTTGCACCACCGCCGAGAAGGCCAGGCCTTCGGCGGGCAGTCGTCCGTCACGCAGTCGCTGGCAGGTGCGGGCATGGCGCGAAGCGCCGAAGCACACATCCAGCAGAGATTCACGGGCGGCGACGTCGGAGCCACGTTCCGCACGGATCTCGTACGAAGGGGCTGCGATGGGCAAAGCAACAGTGTTGTTGGTGGCGGTCTCGTGCAGATCGGTCATGGCATGTCGGTCCCCACTCCGTTTTTCACACGGAGTGTTGTCATCCAGAATTGGAAGGTGACGGGATGAGAGCCGGCGGGCCGGCTCTCCGATTAGTCATATCCGGGGTGGACGCCGGATATAGTGAGCGAACTTAAATTTGCAACGCTCAGATATGGAAGGTGCGCAGCGGCGGGAAGCCGTTGAACGCCACTGCCGAGTAGGTCGACGTATAGGCGCCGGTGCCTTCGATCAGCAGCTTGTCGCCGATCTCGAGAGTCACGGGCAGCGGATACGGCAGCTTCTCATACATCACGTCGGCCGAATCGCAGGTCGGGCCGGCGAGCACGCAGGGCGTCATCTCGGCGCCGTCATGCGGCGTCTTGATGGCGTAGCGGATCGACTCGTCCATGGTCTCGGCGAGACCGCCGAACTTGCCAATGTCCAGGTACACCCAGCGCACGTCGTCCTCGTCGCTCTTCTTCGAGATCAGAACGACTTCGGCTTCGATGATACCGGCATTGCCGACCATGCCGCGCCCCGGCTCGATGATGGTCTCCGGAATCGCGTTGCCGAAGTGCTTGCGCAGCGCACGGAAGATCGAACGGCCGTACTGCACGACCGCCGGGACTTCCTTGAGGTACTTGGTCGGGAAGCCACCGCCCATATTGACCATGGACAGGTTGATCCCGCGCTCGGCGCAGTCACGGAACACCGACGAGGCCATCGCCAGCGCACGGTCCCATGCCTTCACCTTGCGCTGCTGCGAGCCGACATGGAACGAGATGCCATAGGGCTCCAGGCCAAGACGCTTGGCGAGGTCCAGCACGTCGACAGCCATTTCCGGATCGCAGCCGAACTTGCGCGACAGCGGCCACTCGGCGCCGGCGCAATCGTAGAGAATGCGGCAGAACACGCGGGCGCCAGGAGCTGCACGCGCGATCTTCTCGACCTCAGCGGCGCAGTCGACCGAGAACAGGCCGATGCCGAGCGCGTGAGCGCGCGCGATATCGCGTTCCTTCTTGATGGTGTTGCCGAAGGAGATGCGGTCCGGCGTGGCGCCAGCGTCGAGCGCCATCTGGATTTCCTGCACCGACGCACAGTCGAAGCACGAGCCCATCGAGGCCAGCAGCGACAGCACTTCCGGCGCCGGATTTGCCTTCACCGCGTAGAACACGCGGCTATCAGGCAAAGCCTTCGCAAAGCTCTGGAAGTTGTCGCGCACGACTTCGAGGTCGACGACGAGGCACGGCTCGACATCGGTGCCCTCGTTGCGGCGGGCGCGGAGGAATTCCTGAATACGTTCGGTCATAGCACTCTCCCAAACGGCCCCGCGAAAGGGTCACGTTCAAAAAATGATGACGGTTCAGCGCTTTCGGACCCAGGCACGCGATGGAGGCGTGACAAAGCCAAAAGTACAGACCGTAAGTGCTGCCGTGGATTGGTTGGGGGTGACCCTACCGCACACCTGGCAATGAAGGACAAGCCTCTTCGGTATTCGCGCTGGCTGTTGGAAAGCCAGCAGAGACCAAAAAAGCCCGCTCCGTCGTTGCTTTAAGTCGCGTCCCCCGTTGAGAACGAGGTGCGCCGGTTCGCCTCCGGCTGCCAGTCACGGTTGCAAAGAACAAAGTCACCTTCAACGGCATCTCTGGAGAGAGATGCTGGCCTTTCGCAAAACTCCGCGAACGACCCTCGGCTTCTTCATCCCTTGGCGGCTGTCCGGCCTCTTGTCCGGATACCTACCGACTGACACACGACCACAGGCACGTGCGAAATTGGGCAAGACCGGAAATAGGTTCTTTGACCCTGCTACGCAACAATTTTTTTGGGCTGTGGGGCATTTTATTCAACGCCATCGCGCAGCGTTGCAAACGAGACGCACTCAGCGCGCTCAACATGAACGGATGTTAAGTTCGGTTAAGGAATTGGAGTGGTGTGAGGCTGGTGTGGAGTGCTGAACTACACCAGCGTCATGGTTCTGTAGTCGTCCTCTCGTGCGGCTGTCATCTCGCTCTCGGTTGTTGTTCTCCGCGAAAGCGGAGAATCCCATAAACGCTGTAATCAGCGACGAATCGCGAACCGCGCCGGTTACTGGGGCGCCCAATTCAAGCGCGCAATTGCGCGCCTGGCTGGGCGATGACAGTCGAGTGTGAGAAGCCGGAGAGTGGAGTTGCGCGGGCGCAGAGCGATCAGCCGCGGCGGGTGAACGGCTCGATCCGTGCGGCGGTGCGCAGGAAGGCGACCATGATGGCGACGCCGCACAGGAACAGGCAAACCTGGAGGATGTGTTCGCCGGTGGTGGAGAGGCCGAACAGGATCGACAGCGCCCAGCCGCCCGCGAAGGCGGCGCCGAACACTTCCGCGCCGATCAGGATCGCCGCCGAGATGACGGTGATGACGCTGGGCCAGTAGATGCGGCGAGGGGCGGTGGAGGTGGTCATAATCTCAAGGTCCTGTTTCGGGCCGCAATCTCTCCGAAAAAGCCTGCTGCGGCAAGCACTAAAGGGCCCAAAAAAGCCCCATCGCGTGGTATAGATCGACGCATTCTATGGGCTTCAAAGCAGGATTTCTTATGTCAGAAACGTCGGTCTCGCCGGTTGCGTCGAAAGGTCTCGAAAATCCGCTTCTGAAAGCCTGGCAGACCCCGTTCGAGACCCCGCCGTTCGACGAGATCAAGCCCGAGCACTTCATGCCGGCCTTCGAACAGGCGTTTTTCGACCATTCGGCCGAGATTGCCGCGATCGTGAACGATCCGGCCGCGCCTGACTTCGCCAATACGATCACGGCGCTGGAGCGCTCCGGCAAGTTGCTCAGCCGTGTGGCATCGGTGTTCTACGATCTGGTGTCGGCGCATTCCAATCCGGCGATCCTGGAGATCGACAAGGACGTGTCGTCGCGGATGGCGCGGCACTGGAATCCGATCATGATGAATGCCGTGTTGTTCGGCCGCATCGTGGCGCTGCATGACAAACGCGCCGAGCTCGGCCTCACCACCGAACAGATGCGTCTCCTGGAGCGGACCTATACCCGCTTCCACCGCTCCGGCGCCGGCCTCGACGAGACCGCCAAGGCGCGGATGGCCGAGATCAACGAGCGCCTGGCGCATCTCGGCACCAGTTTCAGCCATCATCTGCTCGGCGACGAGCAGGAGTGGTTCATGGAGCTGGGCGAGGGCGACCTCGATGGGCTCGCCGAGAGCTTCGTCGCCTCTGCCAGGGCCTCGGCTGATGAGCGCGGCATGACTGGCAAGGCGATCATCACCACGTCGCGGTCCTCGATGGAGCCGTTCCTGAAAAGCGCGGCGCGGCGCGACCTGCGCGAGAAGGCCTACAAGGCCTTCATCCAGCGCGGCAACAATGGCAACGCCAATGACAATAACGAGACGATCGTCGAAATCCTGAAGCTGCGCGAGGAGACCGCGAAAATCCTGGGCTTCCCGACCTTCGCGGCCTACCGGCTGGAGGATTCCATGGCCAAGACGCCGGAGGCCGTGCGCGGTCTGCTGGAGCGCGTCTGGAAGCCAGCCCGCGCCCGCGCGCTGGCCGATCGCGATGCGCTGCAGGAGCTGATTGCGGAGGAGGGTGGCAACTTTAAGCTCGCTGCCTGGGATTGGCGCTATTACGCCGAGAAGCTGCGCCAGCGCCGCGCCAATTTCGATGATGCGGCGATCAAGCCTTATCTGACCCTCGACAATATGATCGCGGCGCAATTCGACACCGCGACGCGCTTGTTCGGCATCACCTTCGCCGAGCGCAAGGACGTGCCGGTCTGGCATCCCGACGTCCGCGTCTGGGAGGTCAAGGATGCCAAGGGGGCGCTCAAGGCGATCTTCTATGGCGACTACTTCGCCCGCCCGTCGAAGCGCTCCGGCGCCTGGATGACCTCGCTGCGCGACCAGCAGAAGCTCGACGGCGACGTGGCGCCGCTGGTGCTGAACATCTGCAATTTCGCCAAGGGCACCGACGGCCAGCCATCGCTGCTGTCGCCGGACGATGCGCGCACGCTGTTCCACGAATTCGGCCACGGCCTGCACGGGATGCTGTCCAACGTCACCTATCCCTCGCTGTCGGGGACGTCGGTGTTCACCGACTTCGTCGAACTACCGTCGCAACTCTATGAACACTGGCAGGAGCAGCCGCAGGTGCTGCAGACTTTTGCCAAGCACTACCAGACCGGCGAGCCGCTGCCCGACGATCTGCTGAAGCGGTTCATCGCTGCCCGCAAGTTCAACCAGGGCTTTGCCACGGTAGAATTCGTATCCTCGGCGCTGATCGATCTCGAATTCCACACCCAGCCGGCCTCGGCCTCCGCCGATGTCGCGGCCTTCGAGAAGAAGGAGCTGGAGAAGATCGGCATGCCCGAGGAAATCGCGCTGCGACACCGGCCGACGCAATTCGGGCACATCTTCTCCGGCGATCACTATGCGTCTGGCTACTACAGCTACATGTGGTCCGAAGTGATGGATGCGGACGCCTTCGGCGCCTTCGAGGAAGCCGGCAACATCTTCGATCCCGCAGTGGCCAAGCGGCTGCATGACGACATCTATTCGTCGGGCGGTTCGGTCGATCCCGAAGCAGCCTATATCGCGTTCCGCGGCCGTGCCCCCGCGCCGGATGCGCTGCTGCGGCGGCGCGGGTTGTTGGAAGAGCCTGAGGCGGCGTGAGGTGATACTTCTGATGAACCGCTTTTTGGGTCTGATCGCGATCGTTGTTGCGCTGGCTGGCGGCATCACCGCCGCCTCGGCCCACCCGCATGTCTTCGTCACGGCATCCAGCGAACTGATCTACGCGCCGGACGGCACCATCACCGGCGTGCGCCATGCCTGGGTATTCGACGACATGTTCTCGACCTATGCGCTGCAGGGCATCGAGAGCAAGACCAAGGGCGTCTATACCCGCGAGGAGCTGGCGCCGCTGGCACAGACCAATGTGGAGTCGCTGAAGGAATTCGCCTTCTTCACCTTCGCCAAGGTGGAGGGCAAGAAGCAGCGCTTCAACGATCCCGTCGACTATTATCTGGAGAAGCGTGACGCCGCGCTGGTGCTGCACTTCACGCTGCCGTTCAAGACGCCGTTCAAGGCCAAGAAGATGGAACTCGAAATCTTCGATCCGAGCTTCTTCGTCGATTTCGGTCTGGAGAAGAAAGACCCCATCAAGCTGGCCGGCGCGCCGGCCTCCTGCACGATGGCGATCCAGCGCCCGTCGGACGGCGCCGCCAAGGCGCAGACCATGAACGAAGACACTTTCATGAATGGCGAGAACAGCAATTACGGCGCCATGTTCGCTAACAAGATCACGGTCGATTGCCCATGAGTGTAACTTCATCGACAGGTCTCTCCCCGCGTCATGCCCGGGCTTGTCCCGGGCATCCACGCCTAGACACCGGCATCCGGAAGACGTGGATGGCCGGAACAAGCCCGGCCATGACGAGCGGATGGAGTGTCGTTCTTGTTTGTGCGGTAGTGCTGGTCGTCGCCGCCATGACCGACGCTTCGCTGCATCACGCTCTCGCGCAGAATCCGTTCGGTGCGCCGAAGGGCGTGCCGGACTCGCAGGTCGGCGGCATCATCGGCTGGTTGCTCACCAAGCAGTCCGAATTCTACCGGGCGATGTCGGCGACCATCCGTGCCGCAAAGTCCGACGGCAGCGCCGTGTGGACGCTGCTGGCGATTTCCTTTGCTTACGGCATCTTCCACGCCGCCGGCCCAGGGCACGGCAAAGCGGTGATCTCGTCCTATCTGGTCGCCAATGAAGAGACCGCCAAGCGCGGTATCATATTGTCCTTCGTCTCGGCGCTGATGCAGGCGCTGGTGGCGGTGTTGATCGTGGGCATTGGCGCATGGCTGCTGAATGTCACGGCGAAGACCATGTGCAGCACCGAGCGCTGGGTGGAAATTGCGAGCTACGGCCTAATCGCGGCATTCGGCGCGCGGCTGGTCTGGAGCAAGGGGCGCGGCTTTGTCCGCGCCTTGCGACCGTCGCTGCCGGCCGCCGGCCCGCAGCTCGCGATGGCGCATGCTAGTGCGTCCGCGCATTCCCACGATCATGGCCATGACCACCATCACCACGAGCACGCTCACGGCCACGCGCATGCTCATGCGCACGCGCATTCGGCTCATGCCGAGGCGACGGCTTCAGCACATGCGCATCATGACGACAGTCATCATGATCACGTTCATGACGAGCATTGCGGCCATTCCCACGGTCCGACGCCTGATCAGCTCGCAGGCCCCGGTGGCTGGGCGCGCGGACTGTCGGCGGTGTTCACGGTGGGCATCCGGCCGTGTTCCGGCGCGATCCTCGTGCTGGTCTTCGCGCTGGCGCAGGGCATGTTCTGGGCCGGCATCGCTGCGACTTTCGTGATGGGCCTGGGAACCGCGATCACCGTGGCAACCATTGCCGTCATCGCCGTTTCCGCCAAGGGCCTCGCCCGCCGTCTGGCTGGTGGGCGCGACGGCAGCGGCGCGCTGGTGATGCGGGGGATCGAGTTCGGCGCGGCGGCGCTGGTGATGCTGTTCGGCGTTGGCCTGCTGCTGGGCTATGTCGCGGCCGAACGCGTCACCTGTTTCTGATCGCTGTCCTGCCCTGATGGACAGTCCGTCGTCTTGACAAGGTCCAGCCAAAGCGCGAAGCCACCGGCATCATGACAAATGTCGTTTCCCTCGAGCAGCCACTGGCCTCCACCCTGGAGATACCGGAACGCGTCGGCGTCTTGCTGGTCAATCTCGGAACTCCCGACACGGCGGATACCCGCGGCGTGCGCGTCTATCTCAGAGAGTTCCTGTCCGATCCGCGCGTGATCGAGAACCAGGGCCTGCTGTGGAAGCTGATCCTCAATGGCATCATCCTGACCACGCGGCCGCGCCGCAAGGCCAAGGACTATCTGAAGATCTGGAACACGGAGAAGAACGAGTCTCCGCTGAAGACGATCACGCGTGCGCAGTCCGACAAGCTCGCAGCCTCGCTCGATAGTCATACACATCTCGTGGTGGACTGGGCGATGCGCTACGGCAATCCCTCCATCCGCTCCCGCATTGCCGAGCTGACTGCAAAGGGCTGCGACCGCATTCTGGTGGTGCCGCTCTATCCGCAATATTCGGCGGCGACCTCCGCGACCGTTTGCGACGAAGTGTTCCGCGTGCTCGGCACCATGCGGGCGCAGCCGACGCTGCGGGTCACACCGCCTTATTATGATGAGCCGGATTATATCGGCGCGCTGGCGACCTCGATCGAGAAGCATCTGGCGACGCTGTCATTCGTGCCGGAAATGATCGTGGCGTCGTTCCACGGCATGCCGCAGAAATACATCGACAAGGGCGACCCTTATCAGGCGCAATGCGTGGCCACGACCGAAGCGCTGCGCAAACGGCTTGGGCCGGATGCGCCGAAGCTGCTGCTGACCTTCCAGTCCCGTTTCGGCTTCGATGCCTGGCTTCAGCCCTATACGGACAAGACCATCGAGCAGCTCGCTAAGGACGGCGTGCGTCGCATTGCCGTCGTAATGCCTGGCTTCTCGGCCGACTGCCTGGAGACGCTGGAAGAAATCGCGCAGGAGAATTGCGAGATCTTCATGCACAATGGCGGCGAGCAATTCTCTGCGATCCCCTGCCTCAACGACAGCGACGAGGGCATGGACACGATCCGCCAGCTTGTGCTGCGCGAGCTGCAGGGCTGGATCTAAGGGCGCTCCAACCCATCCACGTCATTGCGAGCGCAGCGAAGCAATCCAGAAGCCACAAGCGAAGACTGGATTGCTTCGTCGCAAGGGCTCCTCGCAATGACGGCTGAGAGGTCCGTGGCTCGTGATCACGTCGGCGCTCTCGCTTTTCCCGATTTCGAACCTTAAAATCCTCCACGCCGACAAAACAACGAGGCGCCATATGTTGCGCGTCCATTTTGCCGCAGGGAGACTTTGATGTCCGGTTACGACATTTTCGCCATCGCCGTTGTACTGCTGATCATCTTCACGCTGTTTGCCGGCGTGAAGACCGTGCCGCAGGGCTATGACTGGACCATCGAACGCTTCGGCAAATTCACCCGCACGCTGTCGCCAGGCCTCAACCTCATCATCCCTTATTTCGACCGCGTCGGTCGCAAGATGAACATGATGGAGCAGGTGATCAGCATCCCCGAGCAGGAAGTGATCACCAAGGACAACGCCACCGTCACCGTGGACGGCGTCGCGTTCTTCCAGGTGTTCGACGCGGCCAAGGCAAGCTACGAAGTGTCCGACCTCAATCAGGCGATCATCGTGCTGACCATGACCAACATCCGTTCGGTAATGGGCTCGATGGATCTCGATCAGGTGCTGTCGCATCGTGACGAGATCAATGAGCGGCTGCTGCGCGTCGTCGATGCCGCGGTGTCGCCATGGGGCCTCAAGGTCAACCGCATCGAGATCAAGGACATCGTGCCGCCGGCCGATCTGGTCGAGGCTATGGGCCGGCAGATGAAGGCCGAGCGTGTCAAGCGCGCCGATATTCTGCAGGCTGAGGGTCAGCGCCAGTCGGAAATTCTCCGTGCCGAAGGTGCCAAGCAGGGCCAGATCCTGCAGGCCGAAGGTCGCCGCGAGGCTGCGTTCCGTGACGCCGAGGCACGCGAGCGTTCCGCAGAGGCCGAAGCCAACGCAACGCGGGTGGTGTCGGAGGCGATTTCGAAGGGTGACGTTGCGGCGCTGAACTACTTCATCGCCGACAAATACATCAAGGCGTTCGGCCAGCTTGCGGAATCGCCGAACCAGAAGGTCATCATGCTGCCGGTGGAAGCCATGAGCATGCTGGGCTCGCTGGCCGGTATCGGCGAGATCGCCAAGGCGACCTTCGGCGAGAACTCGACCTCGGCCCAGGCTGCCGCGCGCCGCAGCGGATCAGTGCCGCCGGCGGGTACAACGCCGCCGCGCAGCTAGGGATTTCGCAATGGCCGAAATGTTCGTCACTTTGGGCAGCTGGAACTGGCTGATCTTTGGCGTGCTGCTGATGGCGCTGGAGCTGCTGGCGCCCGGCGTCTTCATGTTCTGGCTCGGGCTGTCCGCATTCCTCGTCGGCGTGCTGTCCTTCATCGTCACGCCGTCCTGGCAAGTGCAGATCCTGCTGTTCGGATTGTTCGCGCTGGCAGCCGTCCCGCTGTGGCGACGGATTGCGCGCCAGAAGCCCGGCGCCAATCCGAATCCGTTCCTCAACAAGCGCTCCGATGCGCTGGTCGGGCGTGTCTGCACGCTGGATCGACCGATCATCGACGGCGAGGGCATCGTGCGCATTGACGACACGGTCTGGCGCGTCAGTGGCCCGGATACGCCGGCAGGCACCAAGGTGAAGATTGTGAAGGCGGACGGAGCGAGCCTGACGGTGGATGTGGCTTGATCAGTCGGCGGCAAGCGATTTGCTCCACCGCTCCGCAAAATGATGCAGTGGCAGGAAGGTGTCCTGCAACTCCCGGCCCGTATCCGTCAGCCCATAGCCGTCGGGCCGCAGCGCGATCAGACCCGCGTCTCTGAGATCGCTCAGGCGTGCCTGCAGAACGGTAGGGGACGCGTCGTCGCAAGCCTCGCGCAGCGCTCGTGAGGTCAGGGAGTGCTCACGCAACTCCCAAAGAATGCGCAGCGTCCAGCGCCGGCCTAGCAGGTCGAGCAGCGCCATGATCGGTCGGCCGGTCGTCGAGCCGCGCACGGCGCGTCTGGGCTGCTTGGAAACGGACTTTGCCATCACATTCTCTCTTGCAGGTCGCTACAGAATATGTAGCATATCGCTACGATTATAGTAGCGCAGGAGTTGGGCATGTCACGCATCGCGCCGCTGCAGCCGCCTTATGCTTCCGATATTCAGACGCAATTCGATGCGATCATGCGCGGGGCGCCGCCGCTGATGCTGTTTCGCGTGATCGCCGGTCATCCGAGGGCATGGAGCAAATTTCGCGCAGCTGGCCTGCTTGATCGCGGACCGCTGTCGCTGCGGGAGCGCGAGATTGTCATAGATCGCACCTGCGCACTGACCGGATGCGAATATGAATGGGGCGTCCATGTCGCGACCTTTGCAGACGCGGCGAAACTGACGGAAGCTGAGGTGAAGGCGACCGTTGACGGTGACTCACAGGCGACATGCTGGTCGTCAGCGGAACAAGCTCTGATCGCGGCAGTCGATGCGCTGCATCACCGCGCCACGCTCAGCGATGAGGAGTTCAAGACGCTGGCCGCTCACTACGATGACGCGAAAATCTTCGAGATCATCCTGCTGTGTGGATTCTATCGTACGGTGTCGTACATCGCGAACGGCTTGGCATTGCCACTCGAAGCGAATGCGGCAAGGTTCCTGCGAACTGCCAGCTAACGTGGCTTACGCCACGCCCGCCCGTAGCAGATCGTGCAGATGCACGATGCCGACGGGCTTTCTGGCGTCCGTCACCAGCAGCGCGGTGATCTTCGACGAGTTGAGGATTTCCAGCGCCTCGCCGGCGAGCAGGTCGCGGCTGATGGTCTTGGGATTCTTGGTCATGACTTCATCGACCGAGACCGTCATCAGGTCGGCGCGCATGTGACGGCGGAGATCGCCGTCGGTGACGATGCCGACCACATGGCCGTTGCCATCGGTGATGCCGACGCAGCCAAATCCCTTCGAGGACATTTCCACCAGCGCATCGGACATCTTGGTGCCGAGCGGCTTGAGCGGCACGGCGTCGCCTGAATGCATGAGGTCGCGGGTGTATTTCAGCATTGCGCCGAGCTTGCCTCCGGGGTGCAGCACGCTGAAATCCACCGACGTAAAGCCACGGCCTTCCAGCAGCGCGATCGCCAGCGCATCGCCCATCGCCAGCATCATCAGCGACGATGTCGTGGGCGCGAGATTATGCGGGCAGGCCTCGCGCGCCTTCGGCAGCGTCAGCGCGACATCGGCGGCCTCGGCCAGCGTCGAGGTGGCTTCGGAGGTGATCGCGATCACGCCGATCCTGAAACGCTTGGCATAGGTGATGAGGTTCTTCATTTCCGGCTGCTCGCCGGACCACGACAGCGCCATGATGACGTCGTCGGGCGTGATCATGCCGAGATCGCCATGGCTGGCTTCGGCGGCATGGACGAAGAAGGCAGGTGTTCCGGTCGAGGCGAAGGTCGCGGCGATCTTGCGGCCAATATGGCCGGACTTGCCGAGGCCGGTGATGATCAGGCGGCCCTTCGCCTTGAGGATCAGGTCGGCGGCGGCGACGAAGGCCGGGCCAAGGTCGGATTGCAGCGCGGTGGCCAGCGCGGTGACGCCGCTGGCTTCGGCCTCCAGCGTACGCAGCGCAGAGGCAATCGCTTCAATGGCCTGATCGCTCATCGCTGCCGTCGTTTTCGTCGGAAGGCCGGGTGTCTTGGAGAGGGGCATCAATCGCATCCTGGGGCCGTAAATTGTCCGGCTGTGTCGCCGTCCTCTTAGCACGGCTGGGCCTGCCTGGCGAAACCCCGCCGATGCGATCTCAACGGGCCATTAACCATAAGCGTTTTAACTCCCTTAACCATGAGTTGTCGCGCGCGCCTCCGGCGTCGCTCTTGGTGGATTTTGTAAGATTTTGATAGTGTTGGAGTTTTTCTGATCGTGAGGATGGGTCGAGTACGCGACCGCCGCAACCGCGCCTGGGCCAACGGCGCGGTTTCGGCATGTCTGTGCCTGAGCCTCCTCATGCCATCTCCGGCATTCTCGCAAGCATTGACGTCAGACCTGCTGGCGCCGGTCCCGGGCGGCTTCGTGTCACCGCAGAACCTGCCGACACGCCGGACGACGGATGCGCCGCTCCAGCCAAATGGAACGCTGCAGACCAGCCAGCTATCGCCGGATCGCATCCCGCAGTCGATCATCACGCCGCCGATGCCCGCCGCATCGGGCGCCGCCGGCACCGGATTCGATGCGCTCAACCGCAAGCGCAAGCAGATCAAATATTATCCGGGCGCGAAGAAGCCGAAGCCGCCAGTGGGGCCTGGCAGCCCGCCGCCGCCGCTGGTGCCCGAAACGCGGCCGTCACCGCCATCGGCCAAGGCCGCCAAGCCTCCCGTCGCCCCATCGGTTGCCGGCACGGTGGTAGGTCAGCCGCCGCGCCGGCGATTGCCGATTGATCCCGATCCTTATGCCCCGACCGGCGTGCGCGTCGGCAGCTTTCTCGTGAAGTCAGCCGTGGAAATCTATGGCGGTTTCGACAACAATCCGGCGCGTTTCGTGCAGCCGAAGGGGTCGTCGTTCTACAAGGTCGCGCCGGAGCTGCTGGCCGCAACCGACTGGACGCGGCACTCGATCATCGTGGATCTGCGCGGATCCTTCACCGGCTATGAGAAACAGTTTCCCGCAGCGCCATTCCAGACTTCGCCGGCACCCGAAAATGTCGATCGCGCCGAATTCAACGGCAAGATCGCCGGTCGTCTCGATGTCGCCCGCGACCTGCGCGTTAACAGCGAAATGCGTATGCGGGTCGGCGCGGATAATCCGGGCAGCCCGAACATTCAGGCCGGCTTGAAGGAGTTCCCGCTGTTCACGACGACTGGTGGGTCGCTCGGGGTCGAGAAGGACTTCAACCGCCTTCAGATCAAGGTCGATGGTCTCGTCGATCGCACCGTCTATCAGGATTCGAAACTGACCGACGGCACCCAGACCAACAACAATGACCGTAATTTCAATCAGTATGGCGGCGTCGGCCGCGCCACCTATGAAGTGCTGCCGGGTCTGAAGCCGTTCGCCGAAGTCCAGGGCGATGTCCGTGTGCACGACGATCGGGCGGATCGCTTCGGCTATCTCCGCGATTCCAGCGGCGGCTATATCAAGGCCGGCACGACGTTTGAATTCACGCGTCTGCTGACGGGCGAAGCCTCAATCGGTTATGCAGCGCGCAGCTATACGGATACGCGGCTGGAGGTTCTCAAGGGCCTGCTGACGTCAGCGTCGCTGATCTGGACGGCCACACCGCTGACGACCGCGAAATTCGTTTCGACCACGTCGATCGACGAGACCACCGTTCCCGGCGTTCCCGGCATTCTCACGCGCACCTATACGGTCGAGGTCAATCACGACTTCCGGCGCTGGCTGACGGCCACGGGCAAGTTCACTTACGTGACGCAGGATTATCAGGAAAACTTCCGCTTCGATAAGATCTACTCGCTGCAGGGTGATCTCGTTTACAAGCTGAACCGTGAAATCCAGCTCAAGGCTCAGGTGCGCCGCGATATCCTGGATTCAAACATCCTTGGCGCGAGCACGGCCTCGACCGTGGTGATGCTGGGCGTGAGACTGCAGCGATAGCGGTCAAAAATCGCTGGGCGCCACGTCGCTCGTCCTAATTCCACTTCCGCATGAACTTGGCCGTCTTCCGGCGAAATTTTACACCGGAGCCATCGGGCAATCGGATGGCGATGAAGCCGGCTGCGATACAGGCCTCGCGCTGCGGCATGTGCTCATCGGGCGCGCGCTCGGTCTCCCACCACGAGGCCCGGTGCGACGCGCGCGGCAGCGCGTCGTCGATGATCTCCTCGATCGCATCCATGCTCAGCACGAATTCGTCCTTGGTCTGGCTGGCCAGGTAGGCGCGGAGCAGGTCGTAGTCAGGCACGGAATTGTCCTCGGTATAATCTCGCAAACGTCATACGCGCCCGCGCGATCAGGCGCTACAGCGCGATTTCGGTAAATCGACATCGGAAGTGCGTCATCCGAGCATTTTCCGCAACCGTTCGTTAACGCCGTGTGGAACCCAAAGCCGGTACTTAAGCGCTCGGCAAGCATTCGCGTGCGATCCGTGGGGTACGGAGCACATGATGAAGTCGGGGAATGCAAGCACGGGAATTCGACGCTGGCCGTTATCGGCCAAGCTGTTGATTCTGTCGTCGCTGGTCACGATCATTGGCTTTTCGGCCGTTTGCGGCACTGTGATGCTCGATATGCGCCGCGGCGAGGAAGCGCTCGCGCGACAGACTGCCGAGAACCTCGCCACCTCCATCGATTCTGATATAGGTCGAACTGTTGAACAATACGATCTGTCGTTGCGCGCTGTCATTTCCGGCATCAATACGCCCGAGATCGACAAGCTGAGCAAGGAAATGCGCCAGCTGATCCTGTTCGACAATGCGGCATCAGCGCGCCAGTTCGCATCCATCCAGGTGTTCGATGCGCATGGCGATCTTATCATCGATGCGGCATCGCTCGATCCTGCCAAGCAGAGCAGTGCCGACGAAGAGTTCTTCAAGGTACACAAGTTCGACGGCGAGCGCGGGCTCTATGTCAGCAAACCGATGCTGCACCGGGGCGCGTATTCCGTCGTGCTGAGCCGCCGCATCACCGACGTCGATGGCAATTTTGCCGGCGTCGTCGCGGGTGCCATCCGGTTCGCCTACTTTCATGATCTGTTCGGCCGCTTGCGGCTGAACAAGGACGACAACATCACAGTGATCCGCCGCGACGGCGTCGTCATCATGCGTACGCCGTTCGATCTCGACGTGGTCGGCAGGGATCTGAGCAAGACCCCCGGCGTGATGCGGGCGCTGAGCCGGTCCAACGGGTCGTATTCGGGCGTCGGTGTCGTTGACCAGATCGAGCGCCTCTATGTGTGGCGCGACAGCGGTCGGCCGTTGCTCGTGATCGTCGGCCGGCCGTGGGCCGGCATCTACAGTCTGTGGTATCAGCAGGCGATCAAGATCGGCGGCATCATGCTGGCGCTGATTATCTTCATCACCGCGGTGACACTGTTCCTGGCGCGCGAAATAGGCCGCCGCGCGCACGCAGAGCACAAGCTTGAAGAACTGGCCACGACCGATGGCCTCACTGGGCTGCGCAATCGCCGCAAATTCGATGCGGCGATGGAGCTGGAATGGCGTCGCGCCATCAGGCATTCACGGCCGATGGCACTGCTGTTGATCGACGCCGACCATTTCAAGGTTTTCAACGACAGCTTCGGTCATCAATCCGGAGACACTGCCCTGATCGCGATCGCGAATTGCATCGCAGGAGCGGCGAAGCGGGCCGGCGACTGTGCCGCGCGCTATGGCGGGGAAGAGTTCGCCGTGCTGCTGCCCGGTGCGACCGTGCAGGATGCCTATGAGGTTGCCGAAACCATTCGACGTCGCGTCGAACAGGTGCCGGCCGATCCTGCGATGCTCACGGTCAGCATCGGCGTCGCCAGCGTGAAGCCGCTGGTGACGATGGAGTGGACGGGACTGGTCGAAGCTGCCGACAAGGCGCTCTATGCGGCGAAGGCCGCAGGCCGCAACCAGTGTGTCATCGCAGGCGATGCGCACCAGGCGATTGCAGCCTAGCGCTTACTCTCCGAGGTAACGCAGCATTTCGGCGCGCAGACCTTCGCGCAGATCGGGGCGTTGCAGGCCGAACGCGATATTGGCGCGCAGGAAGCCGGACTTCGAACCGCAATCGTGCCGCTCGCCTTCGAATTCCACGCCGTAGAACGACTGGCTCTTGGCGAGGCCGATCATCGCATCGGTGAGCTGGATTTCGCCACCTGCGCCGCGCTCCTGGGTCTCCAAAATTTTGAATATCTCCGGCTGCAGGATGTAGCGGCCGGTAATCGAAAGGTTGGACGGCGCGGTGCCCTTCGGGGGTTTCTCGACCATGCCGTCGATGGTGAAAGCGGCTTCGTGAGTTGGGTGGCGCTCGCCGACACCGCAGATGCCGTATTGATGCGTCATGTCCATCGGGACTTCCTCGACGGCAACGAGGTTGGACTTTTCGCCAAGCGCTCCCGCGATATCGACCATCTGCTTCAGGCAGCCCGGGGAATTCAGCACCAGTTCGTCCGGCAGCACCACGGCGAAGGGCTCATTGCCGACGATATCGCGGGCACACCACACAGCATGGCCAAGCCCGAGCGGCGCCTGCTGGCGCGTGAAGCTCATGGCGCCGGCGGCAGGCTGGGACAGCGCCAGCTGTTCGATCTCGGCAGACTTGTTGCGGCTCTTGAGTGTCTCGTCGAGCTCGAACATGCGGTCGAAGTGATCTTCGATGATGCCCTTGTTGCGGCCGGTAACGAAGATGAAATGCTCGATGCCGGCCTCGCGGGCTTCGTCGACCACATATTGGATCAACGGCCGATCGACGATGGTCAGCATTTCCTTCGGCATCGCCTTGGTGGCGGGAAGGACGCGGGTGCCGAGGCCGGCGACCGGAAAAACGGCTTTGCGAATTTTCATCAGGGGACTTTGCAATGACCTTGGAGGGGAACGACGCAGGCAGGCCAACGAAGATTGCGCCTGCTGGTTCCGTTTGCAACCGGGAACAAAGGCGGATGTGTGGTGCCGGGCTACATGTCTGCAATTATCCTTTCTGCCGCGCGGCACGTTCGCCCAGCCAGGCAAAACTGGAATAGTGTTAAGCTGATGGAAACCCTCGCCGGGCCTCCTGTCATGCCACAGTCATGACCAAATTCCGGTCAGATTCCCGAGATGGATAGTGATGAAATCTGCGACGAAGATGGCGCGTAGCCTGACATGCGGTGTAGCTGCGCTCGGCGCAGTTTTGCTTACGGCAGCCCTGCCCGTGGCGGCGCAGGCGCAGAGCAAGAGCGGCCCTTTCAGCCTGTTCGACAATATCTTTAGCGGATCGTCGCAGACCCAGGACCCGCCGCCACAGGCGGCACTGCCCGGCGCGCCCGGAGCGCAGCCCTGGAGCGGCGAGAACGGCGCATCCGGCCATCCGCTGATGACTGCACAGGCAATCCGCGAGGCCGCTGGTAATTTCGACAACTGCATTGCCGGACTGTGGCCTGATGCCGCACGCCGCGGCATCTCGCAGGACAGCTATCAGCGTTTCACCGCCGGGCTGACGCCGGATCTGCGAATCATGGACCTGATGGATTCGCAGCCGGAATTCACCAAGGCGATCTGGGACTATCTCGACATCCTGGTGAACGACAACCGGATGGCCAAGGGCCGTGAGGTGCTGGCGCAGTACAAGACGATCTTCGATGCGGCCGAGAAGGCTTACGGCGTCGATCGCTACATCGTCGCGTCGATCTGGGGCATCGAGTCGAACTACTCGACGATGATCGGCGATCGCAGTGTGCTGCGCTCGACGGCGACGCTAGCCTGCGTCGGCCGCCGCCAGGCCTATTTCAAGGACGAGTTTCTGGTTGCTCTGGAAATCCTGCATCGCGGCGATCTGAGGCCTGAACAGATGCGCGGCTCTTGGGCCGGCGCATTCGGCCCGACCCAGTTCATGCCGACCGCGTTCAAACGCTTTGCGGTGGACGGCGACGGCGATGGTCGCCGTGACGTGGTGGACAACCCGACCGATCTGATTTTCTCGACCGCCAACAACCTGAAAAAGGATGGCTGGCAGAGCGGTCAGACCTGGGGCTACGAAGTCGTGGTTCCACAGGGCTTCAACTACATGCTGGCCGACAAGGCCAAGGCGATGACGCTGCCGCAATGGGAGCAGCTTGGCCTCAAGCGGGCGAACAACCAGCCGTTCCCGCGCATGACAGAAAAGGCCTATCTACTCGCGCCCGCCGGTTCGCAGGGGCCGGGCTTCCTGATGCTGACGAATTTCCGCGTCATCATGAAATACAATCCGGCCGAGGCCTATGCGATGGCCATCGGCCATTTTGCCGATCGGTTGCGCGGCGGTCCGCCTTTCGTGCAGCCATGGCCGCGTCAGGAGCGCGTGCTATCCCGCGCAGAACGGCTTGAGCTGCAGCAGCTGCTGACGCAGCGCGGCTTCTACAAGGGCACGCCGGACGGCCAGTTCGGCGGCCAGACCCGTGAAGCCTTGCGCAATTTCCAGGCCTCCGTCGGCGCGCCTGCTGATGGGTTTGCATCATCGGAGATGCTGGATCGGCTCCGGGTGAGATAAGCGCCCTGCGCAGAGGGCCATAGCGCATAACATTATACCGCAGTGCAGCATGCGTGTTAGGCTGCTCCCCTTGATGCATTCTTGGGGACTATCGATGTTGAACAGGCGCACGCTGCTGGCCGGGTTGTCGGCAAGCCTTCTTCCATTTCAGGCTAAAGCGGCGTGGCCGGAACGGTCCATCACCCTGCTGCACGGTTTCGCGCCGGGCGGCGGCACCGACGCAACCTCGCGTGTGCTCGCCGAAGGTCTGTCGAAAATTCTCGGCCAGACCGTGGTGGTCGAAACCAAGCCCGGCGCCGGCACGACGCTCGCCGGGGCGCAGCTCGCCCGCTCGGCGCCCGACGGCTACACGATCTCGCTGATCACCGCGACCTATGGCGCGTCGTCGGCCTTCTACAAGAGCCTGCCTTACAAGCCGGTCGATGACCTCAAGGGTATCTGCCAGGTCTCCGAAGCGCCCTACATGTTCTCGTGTAATGCGGACGCGCCCTTCAAGAATCTCGCCGAGTTGATCGCTTCTGCAAAGAAGCAGCCGGACAAGCCGCTCACTTACGGCACGCCCGGTGTCGGCTCGGGCCCGCATCTGATCGTCGAGCAGATCGGGCAGTTGGCCGGCGTGAAGTTTCAGCACATTCCGTTTCGCGGCGGCGCTCAGGCCGTTGTCGAAGTCCTCGCGGGGCGCATCGACTTCATGGTCGATCCGCCGATCTCGATGATCGAGCAGATCAAGGCCGGCAAGTTCCGCGCACTCGCGGTGACGACGGCTGAACGCTTCCCGTCTTTCCCCGATATTCCCACCGTGGCCGAAGCGGGCTTTCCCGGTTACGCCGCGCCGGGCTGGTACAGCCTCGTTGGCCCGGTCGGCCTTCCCGACGACGTCGTGGCAAAGTTGAACGCTGCGACGGTCACACTGCTCAAGGATGAGAGCGTGAAGGAGCGGCTGCTGTCGCTCGGTAGCCAGGCTAAGGCCTCGCAGCCGAAGGAGGTCATCGATCTCCTCGCCTCCGACGTGAAGCGCTGGAGCGAGGTGCTGGAGAAGGCAAAGATCGAGCGGATCTAGAACGCACACGGGCGTGCCGCATCGTGCGGCGCGCCTGTCTTTGAACGGCAGGTTATTCCGCCGCCTGCTGCGCCACCGTCGGCGCATTGCCGGCGACTGTGGCCCGGCGCATGTCGCGCGGCTGCGACTGGTCGTAGCGGCGGACGCGATGCATGGTCTGGCGATTGTCCCACATCACGAGATCATGCAGCGTCCATTTGTGGACATGGACGAATTGCGGCTGCGTGGCGTGCTCGTTGAGATCGCGTAACAATACGCGGGCTTCGGGCACCGACATGCCCTGGATCGCGCCGGCATGCGACGACAGATACAGCGACTTCCGGCCATGCACCGGATGGGTGCGCACCAGCCGTTGCAGCACCGGCTTGAACATCTCTTTTTCTTCGTCGGTGTAGTCGAGAAAGCCGAGCGCGCCGCGCGACGTCATCAGCGAGTGTTCGCAGATCATGTCCTCGATCTCGGCCTTGGCATCACCGTCGAGCGCATCATAGGCCGCGCGCATGTCGGCGAATTCGGTATTGCCACCCTTCGGGTTGACCACGCGCGCCGACAGTAGCGAGAATTTTGCGGGGATAGGCCGGAAGGAACTGTCGGAGTGCCACAGGCAGTTGCCGAGATTGAACAGGTGTGCCCGGCTGTCTTTCGGCAGCGGCTTGCCGTCCTTGCCGAGATTGGATACGTCGGCGAGACCCGATGTCAGCCGGTAGTCTTCCTTCTTGGTGACGGAGCCGCCTTTTCGATTCTCGCGCTCACCGAAATTCTGTGCGAAAGCGAGTTGCTGTTCGTCGGTGATATCCTGCTTGGGGAATATCAGAACAGCGTAGTTATCCATGCCGCGCTCGATGGCAGCGGCGTCATCGGGGCTGATGGGCTTGGTCAGATCGACGCCGGTCACTTCGCCGACGAACAAGGGATGTAGTTTGCGGATCGTCACGGGCATTGCAGATTTCCTCCGTGTGGAATGGTTGACCCATTCGATTGCGGCTTCCGATCATGCTAGGCCGCTTGAGAAAAATGCTACGCCCGTGCGGACTGATGTCAATCGGCGCGAATGCAGTTACGCATTGCGTGCCATGAGGCCGCCGTCGACTGGGATCACCGCGCCTGTGATATAGGACGCGGCAGGCAGGCACAGGCTTAGCGTCATATGCGCGACTTCTTCCGGCTCTCCGTAGCGGCGCAGAACGGTGCGGCGCTTGGCGAAGATCACCTTGTGTTCTTCGCTGATGGGTTCGGTGATCCCCGTCGTGATCGGGCCGGGACAGATGCAATTCACTGTGATGCCGTCGCGGCCGAGTTCCACCGCGAGCGAGCGCGTGAGGCCGGTAACGCCGGCCTTCGCCGCGGAATAGGGACTGTGCAGTGCGGTGGCGCCGAGCGCTTCGGTGGACGCGATGTTGACGATCCGCGGCGAGGGCGATTTGCGCAGGTGCGGCAGCGCGGCGCGGACGATGCGCTGGTGCGAGGTCAGCATCACCGCGATGGCGCGATCCCACGCGGCGTCATAGCCGTCCTGGTCGATCGCGGTGGAAACTGAGATGCCGGCATTGTTGACGATGATATCGAGACTCCCGAAATGCGCGGCGACGTCGCTGACCACTGTGCGGATGCGATCGGGATCGGCAACGTCGAGCGTCCATGCGTGTGCGCTGCCGCCGCCTGATGTGATCGCATCCGACACTGCGGCAATCCCGTCCGCCGAAATATCCGTGACGGCAACATTGGCGCCTTCGTCGCCGAACACGCGCGCCGTCGCGCGGCCCATGCCGCTTGCAGCGCCGGTGACGAGAACTGTGAGGCCGCGCACCGAGCGGCTGAGTTGTTTGAAATCCGACAAGGCATCCTCCGAATTTTGCGCCTTCATGATGAGGCTTGATTGAAGGCTTGCACCGATCGCGGGCGCGGTCAAACATGCGTCGATAAAATCAAGAAGGATAATCAGGGATGAACGAACTCGATTTCAGCGGCCAACAGGTGCTTATCGTCGGCGGATCCAGCGGCATCGGCAACGGCATGGCGCAGGCGTTTCGTGCGCGCGGCGCACGCGTGCATGTGTGCGGTACGCGCGCCAAGGCCAGCGACTACACGATCGATGAAGGTTCCGATCTCGACGGCCTCGGCTACAGCCAGCTCGATGTTGGCAGCGCGTCGGCCATCGAGGCCTTCGATCCGAAGCTCGATCGGGTCGATGTGCTGATCCTTGCGCAGGGTGCTGTGATCTATCGCCGCGGCGAGTTCGAGATGGATGGCTTCCGCAAGGTGATGGAAGTCAATCTGATCAGCCTGATGGGCTGCGCGACGAAGTTTCATGCGCAGCTCAAGGCCAGCAAGGGCCGATTGATCATTGTCAGTTCCACCGCGGCCTATCATGCCACCAAGGGCAATCCCTCTTACAATGCGTCGAAGACCGGCGCGGTCGGCCTCACGCGCACATTGGCGCAGGCGTGGTCGGAAGACGGCATCCGTGTCAACGGTATCGCGCCGGGGCTCGTTGACACCAAGATGACAAAGGTCACGACAGCGAATCCGAAGCGGCTGGAAGGCGCGATTGCCAGGATCCCGCTGCAGCGCCTCGGCACGCCTGCCGATATGGCCGGCGCCGCATTGTTCCTTGCGTCGCCGCTGTCATCCTATGTTTGCGGTCATACGCTGGTCGTCGATGGCGGTTTGATCCTTTAAATTGACGGCGCCTGCATCGCGGCGGAACCAGTACTGGCTTCAGGCATTACACCGGCGAGAATTTCCTCACGGAGTAATGGACATGGACAAGGACCGTATTGCGGGCGCAGCCAAGGATGCAGCTGGCAAGGTTGAAGGTGTGATCGGCCGAGCCACGGGCGATGAGCGGACTGAAGCCTCGGGCCGCGCGCGCGAAGCGACGGGCACCGTGCAGAACCTGTACGGCCAAGCCAAGGACGCCGTGCGTGACGCATCGGACGCCGCCACCAGCTATGCCAAGGATGCACTCGACAGCGACGTCTATCGCGACGGCACGCAGGCGATCACCGACAAGGTCCGCGACAATCCGCTGGGCTCGCTGCTGATCGCAGGCGGTATCGGCTTTGCGCTGGCGATGCTGATGACGCGTCCGCCGCGCCGTCGTCCGAACCGTTTCGGTTATTGATAGCAGATCGCGGCTGACATAACGGACGCTGCAGAAGCGTCAGCAGTCGCATCTGAGAAAACGTCCAAGAAAATATCCAGAAGCGAAAATCCCTCAGCCCGCAAAGGCTGAGGGATTTTTTTGACTCTGAAATTTCGCGTCGGAATTTTTCGCGCGATTAGCGCGTGAAGAAACCGGAGGGGGCGGAGGCGGCGGGGCCGACATTGGCGGGCGGGCGCGGGCCGGGTGCCTGGGCCGGGCGGGGGCGCTGGGGCGCCTGCTGGACGGGCGCGCGGCGCGGCGTATCGTCGAAGCCAAAGAAACTACCGAAGGATGACGGCGCTTCGGTGGCGATGACGGGCTTCGGCTTTTTCTTCGGTGCGGCCGGCGCTGCCATCACCGGAACGATGCCATCCGGTCCTGTCGTCGCAGCGCCGCTCGTGCCTGAGGTAGCAGGTGTGGCCGCCGCGACGGGAACATCGCCCTTGGCCTGTTCGCGGCCGATCTCGCGGCGCGGCCAGGCGAAGTCATCGGCGCGGCCGGCCGGTGCGGCGAGTGGCTCGCCTTTGACCAATACACGCGCGACCAGTGCATCGACACTCACCGGCTTCACGCCGGGGCCGCCGAGCAGTTGATCGGTGCCGACCGAGGAGGCGACCAATGGCACGATGGGGCCGGCCAGCGGACGCGGCGCTGGCGCGCCAGGCACGGCATTGAGGTCCGGCGTCGCAGGCTCGCTCGGCAGCGCGATCGGCGCGGAGCGGCCGGAGAGCAAACGGGTGATTTCGCGCTCGACGTAATGCGCCATCTTGCGGGCGCCGGCCTTGGTGAAATAGACGCCGTCGGCCGCACGCAGCCGGCGGATCTGGCCTTCGAAATCCGGGCCCTGCTGCAGGAAGCGGCCGGCTTCGTCGACAAAGCCGTCCCAGATATCGACGTAGGTGATGCCGGCCTTGGTCGCGGCGTCGCGATAGAGATTGTCGAGATAGAGCATGTCGGCGGTCGCCTTGGTGCCGCGCACTGCCGGCAGGCCGACCCACAGCACGGGTACGCCCTTCGCCTTCACGACATTGATCATCTCCTCGATCTTCTTCGAGTAGAGTTCGCCCCAGCGCTCGTCGCGGAAATCGACCATGCCGCCGGTGCGCGCGCCGCGCTCGGTCACGATCGAACCGGGATCGGGAATATCTGCATCGTCAGCTTCCGGCTCCGCCGGCTTGTCGCCGGGCTTCACTTCCGCGGCGCTGTCTTTCTTTTCGTCCTTCTTGGCGCCCTTCTTCTCGGCCGCCTTGTCGGGCTCGCGGATTGCGACGCGGTCATTGAGGCCGAGCATGACGACGATCGCATCGGGCTTCTCGGTGGCAAGAATGCCCTTGGCCGCCGCGGCCCAATCGGCGGGATCGCCCTTCGGCTGATAGCGCAGCAGGCCGGAGACGGTCTTGTGCTTGCGGATCACGCCCATGTCGGGCTGTTCGGCATAGGCGTCCTCGAGGCCGTAAGCGAGCCAGTCGGCCATGCTGTCGCCGAGCACCAGCACGTTGCGCTCGGCCGGTGCGTCGCGTTTTTCCGGCGATGGTGCGCGTGAATAGTCCTCGCGCGGAGCGGCCCGCTTCGGCGCCTGTTGTTGTTGGAACGGCGCGAAAAACGGGCTGTCATTGCCGCCGCCGAACCAGCCGAAGCCGCCACCGCCGCCTTGAGGCACATTGCGCTGCGGACGTGGAGGAGGTTGCTGCGGACCGCCGAAACCGAAGAACTGCGCGGAGGCCGGCGCCACGATGCCGATCAGGAGGCCCAGCGCCACGGCGAGCACCATCAGCGTGCCCTTTTCGGCACGCCAGTGATCGATCCGCCATCTCGGCAAGTTGGGCTTCTGTGACATGCGCCTCGACCGCAATCGCAGGGTCCGCAGACCCGGGTTCCCGCTCGACATACTACCGGATTCGGGCCGCAAGCGGGCAGCCGCGATCCCGCCATCAAGCGCCGCCCGGCGTTAACGTCAAGCAAATCCCGGAACTTTTAGCGGCAGGGTGAACAGCGAGGCCGCAGCCAAGGCCTGTGCCGAACAAAGCGGCAATCCCGGAGTTGTCGTGACAAATCAGGGAGGTTTGCCATGAAGTCACTGCTGCTCGCCGTTGCGCTCGTTTTCGCGCTGCCCTCATGGGCTTCCGCAGATACCCCGGGCAAGGACTGGATGACCGCACAGCAGGTCACCGAGAAGCTGCGCAGCTTGGGCTACACGGAGATCAGAGAGCTTGAGGCCGACGACGGCCATTGGGAAGCCGATGTCGTGAAGGACGGCCGGACCTTCGAGGTCCATGTCGATCCGCATAGCGGCGCGCTCACCAAGAACGAGCCCAAGCACTGACGCCGGCAGGCTAGTCTATTTCCATAGTCCCAAAGACTGCCATTTGGCGGGCGGAATGACCGTTCCCGTCTTGTAGGTGAAATCCAGCACCGTCTTGTGGTCCGGCGTCGCCTTGCAGGTGAAGGCGACCTGCATCCATTTGCCGCCCGCGCGATAGGCGCCGCCCTTGGCGATCATCGTATTGCCGAGATGTTGCGGCGGCATCAGCGCGTCGGATTTGGCGCGCTCGACGCGCGGGCCGCCCTTGCTGATCCGGCGCATCGCCTCGAAGTCGCAGACCTGTTCCAGCCGGGTCTTGGGATCGAGCTTGCCGAGGGCCGCCATGAAGCGGGCATCGCTGGCATGGGCCTGCGGGACAAGCGCCACAAGGCCGAGCGGAATAAGCAGGAATTTCATGCGGGAAGGGACAACACGTTTGGAAGGATGAACCGGCGGGATGACATCCGCTTAGCGTGTCCGGAGGTTGCTGGCTACCCACTCTGGGATGCGCAGCGCGCCCGGTCGCGCTGTGCGAGTCCCGGTCATGAATGGGGTCGACGCGCGCACGCGCCGTCTGTCCCGCGCCGCCGCGCAAGTTGGCCTTCCGGTGGTCCCCTTTGATGTGGAGGATAGAGCGCCGAAAGGCGCAACTTTGTCGTCAGTGGCGCGTCCCGTTGGTTGCCTGCGACAGCGACCTTCGGTGCGCGCACGCCTTTCGGCGCTCCATCGCGACTTTTTTGTTCCCGGGGCCGTGCTTCCGGGTACTGGGTACGGGCATCGTGCCCGTCATCCGGCCGGCTTTCGCCAGCCTTCACCCGCACCCGTCCAGCCGCAAGCGGCAGAGCCCCGTAGTGGGCCCGGACGGCTACCCAGGACCTCCCGAGTCCGTGCTTGCGAGGCACGTCCGCGGGCGCCGCACCCTGTCCCACCTCCAAAGACGCCCTCGAGAAGCGCCCTCGTTGGACAGAGTGATAGGAATGTCAGCCTTTATAGGAATATGTCAATATCGAAATATGTCGTTAAAGTCATAGCCGCCATGAGTAAGAATGGCGAAGGTCCCTTGTCCCTCAAGCGTGGCGTACCCGCTCGTTATGCAAGAGCGGGAAAAGGGCATTGCTGCTCCGCGGAGTTCTTGCTTTGAAACGCATCTTGATCGTCGGCTGTCCAGGCGCGGGAAAGAGTACGGCAGCTCGTGCGCTGTCTGAAATCACTGGCCTGCCAGTCATTCATCTCGACCGTCATTATTGGCAGCCTGGTTGGCGCATGCCGGATAGCGACGTCTGGCGCACGACAGTCGAGGCGTTGGCGGCTGAACCGTACTGGGTCATGGATGGAAATTACAGTGGCACGCTTGTGTCGCGGCTGGCGCGGGCCGATACGCTGATCCATCTGGATTATTCAACCGGTCTTTGCCTGTGGCGCGTTTTACGTCGAGCGACTTTGGGCTGGGGACGGGTGCGTGCGGATACGGGGCCGGGATGCCCAGAGCGTTTCAATGCAGAGTTTCTGCGTTTTGTCGTCAACTACAGACGCGACCAGCGTGCGCGTGACATGGAGCGCATGGCGGACTTTGCCGGCGAGGTGCACCGGTTTACGAGGCCGGCGGAGTTGACGGCGTTCATTGCTGCTCAGCGCTCGGCATGATCTGCTGGTTTCTCTTAGCTTCATTAACCCGTACGCTTGGTCATCGAAGTCGATGGCGGACAGCATAATTTCGATGAGGCGGCGCGTCGGGATGAAGCGCGGGATGCGTTCTTGCGCGGCGAGGGATTTCGCGTGATGCGGTTCTGGAATTTCGAGGTGGATCGGAATCTGGATGGCGTGATGGAGTCGATAATCGGAGCTCTGGGCTACCCCCACCCGGCTGGCCTTACGGCCGTCCACCCTCCCCACAAGGGGGAGGGATAAGAAAGGAGCCTCGACACTTTCGCGTCGAGGCTCTTGAAGCTCAGAGTTAGATCACTCGCGGCCCTCACCTCGGCAGCGTCGTCGTTCCCATCAGCGCCTGATCGATGGCGCGGGCGCACAACCGGCCCTCACGGATCGCCCAGACCACCAGCGACTGGCCGCGGCGCATGTCGCCGGCGGAGAACACCTTGGGCAGGGAGGTAGCGAAATCCGTCGTCGGGGCGCGGACGTTGCCGCGCTGGTCGAGATCGACGCCGAGGGTCTTCAGCATGCCTTCGTGGACGGGATGGACGAAGCCCATCGCCAGCAGAACGAGGTCGGCCTGCAACGAAAATTCCGAGCCGGGGATCGGCTTGAACTTGTCGTCGACCTGCACGCAGTTCAGCTTGGTGACCTTGCCGTCTACGCCTTCGAAGCTTTGCGTCAGCACGGCGAATTCGCGCTTGGCGCCTTCGGCTTGGCTCGACGAGGTCCGCATCTTCAGCGGCCAGTTCGGCCAGGTCAGGCCCTTGTTCTCCTGCTCGGGCGGCGCCGGCATGATTTCGAGCTGGGTCACCGACAGCGCGCCCTGACGCAGCGAGGTGCCGATGCAGTCGGAGCCGGTGTCGCCGCCGCCGATGACGACGACATGCTTGCCGCCGGCCAGGATCTCCTTGACGTCGCCGAGCGGCTCGTTGCCGACGCGGCGGTTCTGCTGCGGCAGGAAGTCCATCGCGAAATGGATGCCGTCGAATTCGCGGCCGGGGATCGGCAGGTCGCGGCCGTGCTCGGCGCCGCCGGTCAGCGCGATGGCTTCATATTCCTTGAGCAATTCGGCGGGGTCGATGGCGCCGGGTGATGTGCCGCCGACAGCCTTGCCGTAATGGAAGGTGACGCCTTCGCCTTCCATCTGCGCGACGCGGCGATCGATGATGTGCTTTTCCATCTTGAAGTCGGGAATGCCATAGCGCATCAACCCGCCGGCCTTGGCGAGTTTCTCATAGACATGGACGTCGTGGCCGGCGCGCGCGAGCTGCTGTGCGCAGGCCATGCCGGCGGGACCGGCACCGATCACGGCGACCTTGCGGCCGGTCTTCACGGCGGAGACCTGCGGCTTCAGCCAGCCATTGTCCCATGCCTTGTCGACGATGGCGCATTCGATGGTCTTGATGGTGACCGGGTTGTCATCGATGTTCAGCGTGCAAGAGGCTTCGCACGGTGCCGGACAGATGCGGCCGGTGAATTCCGGGAAGTTGTTGGTCGAGTGCAGGTTGCGCGAGGCTTCTTCCCAGTTGCCGGTATAGACGAGGTCGTTCCAGTCCGGGATCTGGTTGTTGACCGGGCAGCCGGGCGTGCCGGGCTGAACCGAGCCGGTGCCGTGGCAATAGGGAATGCCGCAATTCATGCAGCGCGCGGCCTGATCGCGGGTGTCTTTCTCGCTGAGCGGAATGACGAACTCGTTATAGCCCTTCAGGCGCTCGGCAACCGGCGCATACTTGCGGTCGTGACGATCGATTTCCAGAAAACCCGTGATCTTGCCCATTACAACTGACGCCTCTGAACTCTTAAGTTCCAAATTCCGTCCTCATCCTGAGGAGCGGCCACTTGGCCGCGTCTCGAAGGATGCGTGATTTGTCCCTCATGGTTCGAGACGGCGCTGCGCGCCTCCTCACCATGAGGGCCTTTTCCTTACGCGCCGATCGCGATCTGCGGTTCGGCCTCGGCGCTTTTCGCTTTCAACTCGCGCAGCGCGCGGCGGTACTCGACCGGCATCACCTTGCGGAATTTCGGCAGCCAGGTTTTCCAGTCCGCGAGGATCATCGCAGCCTTGGCGGAGCCGGCATATTTCGCGTGACGTGTGATCAGCACATGCAGGCGCTCGATGTCGCTATCGAGCAAGTTGGCGAATACGTCCACCTTGCCATGGGCTTCGAGATCGCCGGAGTGGTGATAGGTGTTCTCGGCGATCATCTCTTCCGAGAGAACCGGTTCGAGTTCGACCATCGCCATGTTGCACAGCTTCGGGAAGTCGCCGGTTTCGTCGAGCACGTAAGCCACGCCGCCGGACATGCCGGCCGCGAAGTTACGGCCGGTCTTGCCCAGCACCACGACGATGCCGCCGGTCATGTATTCGCAGCAGTGATCGCCGGCGCCTTCGACGACGGCCACGGCACCCGAGTTACGCACGGCGAAACGCTCGCCGGCGACGCCGCGGAAATAGCACTCGCCCTCGATCGCGCCATACATCACGGTGTTGCCGACGATGATCGACTCTTCCGGAACGATGGCGGAATGCGCCGGCGGACGCACGATGATCTTGCCGCCCGAGAGGCCCTTGCCGACATAGTCGTTGCCTTCGCCTTCGAGATCGAAGGTGATGCCCTTGCACAGCCAGGCGCCGAAGGCCTGACCGGCGGTGCCCTTCAGCGACACCTTGATGGTGTCGTCGGGCAGGCCGGCATGGCCATAGATCTTGGCCACCGAGCCCGCCAGCATGGCGCCGGCAGAACGGTTGGTGCTGTTGATCTTGGTGTCGATCTTCACCGGCGCGCCGCGATCGAGCGCGGGCTGCGCATGCTTTATCAACTCGCGATCGAGCACAGCTTCCAGGTGATGGTCCTGATCCTCGGTGTGATAGATCTTCTGGCCGGGCAGTTCGGGCTGGCGCACGAACAGCTTGGAGAAGTCGAGACCCTTGGCCTTCCAGTGCGACACCAGGGCCGACTGGTCGAGCATCTGCACCTGGCCGACCATCTCGTCGAAGTTGCGATAGCCGAGCTGGGCCATGATCTCGCGGACTTCCTCGGCGACGAAGAAGAAGTAGTTGATGACGTGCTCGGGCTGGCCGGTGAAGCGCTTGCGCAGCACCGGATCCTGGGTGGCGACGCCAACCGGGCAGGTGTTGAGATGGCACTTGCGCATCATGATGCAGCCGGCAGCAATCAAGGGCGCGGTGGCGAAGCCGAATTCGTCGGCGCCGAGGAGCGCGCCGATGACGACGTCACGGCCGGTGCGGAAGCCGCCGTCGACCTGGACGATGATGCGGCTACGCAGCCGTTCGCGCACCAGGGTCTGATGGGTTTCGGCAAGACCGATTTCCCATGGCGAACCCGCATGCTTGATCGAGGTCAGCGGCGATGCGCCGGTGCCGCCTTCGAAGCCGGCGATGGTCACGTGGTCCGCGCGCGCCTTGGCGACGCCCGCGGCGACCGTGCCGACGCCGATTTCCGACACCAGCTTGACCGAGACCTGGCCCGTCGGATTGACGTTCTTGAGGTCGTAGATCAGCTGCGCGATATCTTCGATCGAATAGATGTCGTGATGCGGCGGCGGCGAGATGAGACCGACGCCCGGGGTCGAGTGGCGCACGGCGGCAATCGTCGCGTCGACCTTGTGGCCGGGCAACTGACCGCCTTCGCCGGGCTTCGCGCCCTGCGCCATCTTGATCTGCATCATGTCGGAATTGACGAGATATTCCGTGGTGACGCCGAAACGGCCGGACGCGACCTGCTTGATCGCCGAACGCATGCTGTCGCCATTCGGCATCGGCTTGTAGCGATCCGACTCCTCGCCGCCTTCACCGGTGTTCGACTTGCCGCCGATCCGGTTCATGGCGATGGCCAGCGTGGTATGCGCCTCGCGCGATATCGAGCCGTAGGACATGGCGCCGGTGGCGAAGCGCTTGACGATGTCCGCGGCGGATTCGACTTCGTCGAGCGGCACAGGCTTGCGCTTCTCGTCTTCAGCCGTCTTGATCTTGAACAGGCCGCGCAGCGTCAGCAGACGCTCGGACTGTTCGTTGAGGATCTTGGCGAAGGCCCTGTAGCGGTCCTGCGAGTTGCCGCGCACGGCATGCTGCAGCAGCGACACCGACTCGGCGTTCCAGGCGTGATCCTCACCACGGCTTCGATAGGCGTATTCACCGCCGACATCGAGGGCGGTCTTGTAGATCTGGATTTCGCCGAACGCCTCGTTGTGGCGACGCACGGTTTCCTCGGCGATTTCGGCGAGGCCGACGCCTTCGATCTTGGTGTGGGTGCCTGTGAAGTACTTGGTCACGAATTCCTGACGCAGGCCGACGGCGTCGAAGATCTGCGCGCCGCAATAGGACTGGTAGGTCGAGATGCCCATCTTCGACATGACCTTGAGCAGGCCCTTGCCGATCGACTTGATGAAGCGCTTGACGATTTCATAGTCGTCGAGCTGCACCGGCAGCCGGTCCTTCATGGCGATGATGGATTCGAACGCCAGATACGGGTTGATCGCTTCGGCGCCATAGCCGGCGAGGCAGGCGAAGTGATGCACTTCGCGCGGTTCGCCGGATTCGACGACCAAGCCCACCGAGGTGCGCAGGCCAGTGCGGATCAGGTGGTGATGCACGGAGGCGCAGGCCAGCAGCGACGGGATCGGAATGCGATCCGAGCCGGCCATGCGGTCGGACAGGATGATGATGTTGACGCCTTCGCGCACTGCGGCTTCGGCGCGGGCGCACAGTTCATCGAGCACCTGCTCCATGCCTGCCGCGCCGAAACCGGCATGGAAGGTGGTGTCGAGGGTGCGCGAGACGAAATGCGACTCGGCAACGTCGGTGATCGAGCGGATCTTTTCGAGATCCTGGTCGGTCAGGATCGGCTGACGAACTTCAAGGCGCTTGGTGGTGGCGACGCCCTGCAGGTCGAACAGGTTCGGCCGCGGTCCGATGATCGAGACGAGGCTCATGACGAGCTCTTCGCGGATCGGATCGATCGGCGGGTTGGTGACCTGCGCGAAGTTCTGCTTGAAGTAGGTGAACAGCGGCTTCGGCTTGCTCGACAGCGCCGAGATCGGCGTGTCGGTGCCCATGGAGCCCGACGCTTCCTCGCCCTGCGACGCCATCGGCGTCAGCAGGATGGTGACGTCTTCCTGGGTGTAGCCAAAGGCCTGCTGGCGATCGAGCAGCGGCAGGTTGGAACGCTGGCCCTTGGCCGCCGCGTCCGGAAGCTCTTCCAGAACGATCTGGGTGTGTTCAAGCCACTCGCTATAGGGATGACTTGCAGCCAGCGTCGCCTTGATCTCGTCGTCAGGGATCAGACGGCCCTGGACGAGGTCGACCAGCAGCATCTTGCCGGGCTGCAGGCGCCACTTCGTGATGATGTCTTCTTCCGGAATCGCCAGCACGCCCATTTCGGACGCCATCACGATGCGGTCGTCCTTGGTGACGAGATAACGTGCGGGGCGCAGACCGTTACGGTCCAGCGTCGCGCCGATCTGGCGACCGTCGGTGAAGGCCAGCGCAGCAGGGCCGTCCCACGGCTCCATCATTGCGGCGTGATATTCGTAGAAGGCGCGGCGCTGCTCATCCATCAGGGGATTGCCAGCCCAGGCTTCCGGAATCATCATCATCACGGCGTGGGGCAGCGAGTAGCCACCCTGTACCAGGAATTCGAGCGCGTTGTCGAAACAGGCGGTGTCCGACTGGCCTTCATAGGAGATCGGCCACAGACGGCTGATGTCCTTGCCATAAAGTTCGGACTCGATGGACGCCTGACGCGCCGCCATCCAGTTGACGTTGCCGCGCAGCGTGTTGATTTCGCCGTTATGCGCGACCATGCGGTACGGATGCGCCAGCGACCAGGTCGGGAAGGTGTTGGTCGAGAAGCGCTGATGCACCAGTGCCAGCGCGCTCTCGAAATCCTCTTCGTGCAGGTCGGCATAGTAGCTGCCGAGCTGGTCGGCGAGGAACATGCCCTTGTAGATGATCGTGCGGCACGACATCGAGCACGGATAGTAGCCCGCGAGGCCGCGCTCGCGGCGCTGATAGATCGCCTGCGAGATCGACTTGCGGAGAATGTAGAGACGGCGCTCGAACTCGTCCTCGTCGGCGATCTTGGCTTTGCCGATGCCGATGAAGACCTGCATGTTGGCAGGCTCGGTCGGCTTCACGCTTTCGCCGAGCGACGCATTGTCGGTCGGGACGTCGCGCCAGCCGAGCAGCTTCAGGCCTTCGGCCTTGATCTGGTCGCCGATGATGCCCTGAATGACTTTCCGCCACGCGGTATCACGCGGCATGAACAGCGCGCCGATGGCGTATTTGCCAAGCTCCGGCAGGCTGAAGCCGAGTTCCGCCGTCTTGCGGACGAAGAACTTATGCGGGATCTGCACCAGAATACCGGCGCCGTCGCCAAAGCGCGGATCTGCGCCGGTGGCGCCGCGGTGTTCGAGGTTGCAGAGGATGCTGATCGCGTCAGACACGATCTGATGCGACTTGCGGCCCTTGATGTTGGCGATGAAGCCGACGCCACAGGCGTCCTTTTCCTGCGACGGGTCATAGAGGCCCAGCGCCGGCGGACGGTAGGTATGGAGTTCCGGTTTGATGACGGTATCTTTCACGTTAGCCGATTTGATAGCCGGGGCCGCCGAATGCGTGCCGGTTTCGATCAATTGGCGCTCGTGCTCTGATCCGCTCATCTTCGTCCTCTCAACCCCCGTCGGGGTTCTGCCACCCTTGTCGGCGCACCTTTGACGCTCGCGGAACCCGTTCGGGCTACCGCTCGCGCGTCTTGCGAGCCTCGTTTTCAGAATTCAGACTGGTGGTGCCCATCGTCCCCGGCGGCCACCCCATATCTCGCCTTAAAGGCATTTCGTCTCAGCAGGCGTGTTTTTTAGTCGCGACGCCTGCTTATGTTGCAAACCCTGTGCCGGATTTGCCACCAAAAATTGCGACAGTGATGCTGTCCTAACCAAGACTTTGCCAAATTTTTATCTAGCACACAAGCGCGCTTGAGTCCGTCGTCGCATAGCAACAACGCATGCCAAATTGTCCAAGCTGGCGTGGACACATTCAGCCCGGAGGTGCCGCGTTCCGGCCAAAGGCTGGCCCAAGGGCTGCCGGATTCAGCGGTGAGGTTGCGCACTGTCCGTTAACGCCTGTGGCAGCGGTGGTTGCTGCAGCGGGACGGATGAGAGCGAGAGGTTCAGGGAGCTGAACACACTCCGGGCGCGGGGGCGTCGAAGGAGCATGCAATGAAGGTACTTGTGGGATGTCTGGCCTCGGCCGGTCTGTTGCTGGCGAGTGGCGCTGTACAGGCGCAGGCGCTGCCGCCGATGCGCGGCGACGTTGCCGCTGTGGCGCAGGTATCCGATGTCGGCGGTCCCTATGCGGCCATGCCGCCCGTGGAATATGCGGAGCCGCGCCCCTACGGCGTGTTGCGCCGCGGCTATGATCTGGCGGTGCCGCTGCGCGAGGTCTATTCGATCCTGCGCGAGGCCGGCTTCTCTGCCCTCGGCATGCCGCAGCAACGCGGCCTCATCTACACGGTCTCGGCGATCGACCTCGACGGCGAGGACGGCCGGTTGGTGATCGATGCGCGGAGCGGACGGATTCTGCGCTTCATTCCCGCCTATCGCATGGGCGACCGGATGAGTGAGGAAATCGACACGCGCTACGGCCCGCAAGGCGCAGTGCCGACCCTGCCGCAATATCGCCGCCCGCCGTTTACGGCCGGAACGGCAACGCCCGCGCCGAAGGTTGCCAGCCGCACGACGAGCGTGCCGCTGCCGAAGCGGCCACCGGTGCGCGCGGTTGCGGCGCCGGCTAAGCCTGTTACGCCAGCCGAGACCAAGCCGGTCGCAGTCAAACCACCTGAAACGCCGCCCGCCGCTGCGCCCGTGCAGCAATCGGCCGTGACGGAGCAGAAACCGGCCGAGACGAAGGCGCCGGAAACGACCGGGGCTGCTCCGGCAACACCGGCCGCGCCCGAGAAGAAGGACGCTGTTGCTCCGACAGTCGCTGCGCCGGCGACAGAAGCAAAGCCTGCGACACCGCCGGCTGCGGAAACGCCGCCGCCCGCTCAGGGGCTGGAATAGTCCGGGCCTCCAGCACTTCTCTTGGAGAGGAATCAAGAAAAACGCCCCGGATCGCTCCGGGGCGTTTCGTTCTACAACTACACTTACTTCAGTTCACATGCTTCAGTACAAAGTCGCGGTTACGCGGCGACTTTCTCGGCCGAGCCGTCGACCACCTGCGGCGCGCTCACCGCGCTGGTGGAAATCGGAATGCTGCGCGGCTTCTTGGCTTCCGGGATCTCACGGACGAGGTCCACATGAAGCAGGCCGTTCTCGAGCGAGGCGTTCTTCACCTGTACGAAATCGGCAAGCTGGAAGGCGCGTTCGAAGGCGCGCGCGGCTATGCCGCGATAGAGCACGTCGGCCTTGCTGCCATTCTCGTTGGCAGCCTTCTCGCCCTTGATCGTCAGCGTGTTTTCCTTCGCGACGATGGAAAGCTCGTTCTGCGCAAAGCCGGAAACGGCGACGCTGATACGGTATTCGTTCTCGCCTGTGCGCTCGATATTGTAGGGCGGATAGCCCGGCGCTGCGTCACCTGTGCTCTGATCAAGCAGATTAAACAGGCGGTCAAAACCGACGGTGGAACGATAAAACGGGGTGAGATCATAGCTACGCATAGAATAGTCCTCCATTGAGCGACTGTTGCAATAACCCGCCCGCCATAAGGGCCGGGCTTTCGTGTCATGCAGCCTAGAGAGGCCTGCATGAAGCTGATATGGGAGGGGTCTGGCGGCTCGCAAGGGGGGCCGAAAGATTCGCGCCGACTTGTCTCCCGCCCTTGAAATCCTGCCCTTGAAATCCTGCGTTTTTCGCCTAACCGGTCCCCCGCCATGACGCTCGTCTCCATTCCCGCCAACCCCGTTCCCGAGGGGGCCGTGTCCGGCACCATCAAGACGCCGGACGGCGCTGAGCTACGTTTTGCGCGCTGGGCGCCGACGACCGGGCGCAAGGGCACGGTCTGCGTGTTCAGCGGGCGCGGCGAATATATCGAGAAGTATTTCGAGACCGTGCGCGACCTGCGCGACCGCGGCTTTGCAGTGGCCATGATCGACTGGCGCGGGCAGGGCCATTCGTCGCGGCAGTTGCGGGATGGCCGCAAGGGCTATGTGCGCAGCTTCTCGGATTTCGAGATCGACGTCGAAAGTTTCGTGCAGCAGGTGGTGATGCCGGATTGCCCGCCGCCTTACTTCGCGCTAGCGCATTCGATGGGTGGTGCGGTGATGCTGCGTGTGGCGCATTCCGGCAAGCGCTGGTTCGATCGCATGGTGTTGTCGGCGCCGATGATCGATCTGCCGGGCCGCTCGACCTCACTGCCGGCGCGGCTGCTGTTGCGTGTCATGCGCTGGACCGGGCAGGGCGGCAACTACATTCCCGGCGGCAATGGCGAACTGGTCGGGACCTCGTCATTCCCCAATAACAAGCTGACCAGCGATCCGGTGCGCTATGCGCGCAACGCGGCGATCCTCGAAGAGGACGCGACGCTCGGCATCGGCTCGCCGACGGTGGCCTGGGCCGATACGGCGATCCGTGGGATGCATGGCTTTCGCGAGGCCAGCTATCCCGTGAAGATCCGTCAGCCGATCCTGATGCTGGCGGCCAGCAACGATCAGGTGGTGTCGACGCCGGCCATCGAGGAATTCGCCTATCACCTGCGTGCCGGCTCGCATCTGGTGATCGCCGGCTCCCGTCACGAGATCCTGCAGGAACAGGATCGCTACCGGCAGCAATTCTGGGCGGCATTCGACGCATTCGTGCCGGGCACGCCGCTGTTTAAGTAACGGACACATCCTATGCTGGGTATTCACGGCCTCTGGCTCTTCATCCTGTCCGGCATCCTGCTCAACATCACGCCGGGGCCGGACACGGCTTATATCGTCGGGCGCAGCGTGCAGATGGGCTGGCGTGGCGGTGTCGCGGCCGCGCTGGGGATCAGTGCGGGATGCCTCGTCCATGTGTTCGCCGCGGCGGTCGGATTGTCGGCGCTGCTGGCGGCCTCGTCCTATGCCTTCACAGCGGTGAAATGGATCGGTGCGGCCTATCTGCTTTACACCGGCGTGCAGATGCTGCGTGCGCGGGCATCGACAGTTGCAACGAACGACGCTGCGGAAAAGCCGCTGCTGTCGCTTCGGCAGGTGTTCTGGCAGGGCGCCTTCACCAACGCGCTGAACCCGAAGGTGGCGCTGTTCTTTCTCGCCTTCCTGCCGCAATTCGTCGACGTGGATGCGCCCAGCAAGGCGTTGGCTTTCATCGTACTTGGGCTGATCTTCATCAGCACGGGCACGATCTGGGGGCTCGGCACGGCCATTGTCGCGGCCAAAGCCGCCAGCCGCGTCCGGCGATCCAGTCAGGCAATGATGTGGATCAACCGCGCCCTCGGCGGCGTCTTCATCTATCTCGGCATCCGCGTGGCGATGCTGGAGACGCGTTAGTTACTTCAGAATTTCCCACGTCTCGACGCCGGCCAGATAGACGCCGAGCAGCATCATCGCGATCAGGAACCAGCGGCGGAATTGGTCGGGATGCATCCGCATACGCACCATCTGGCCGATGAACATGCCGGCAAAGGCCATCACCATGGCAACGAGGCCCGACAGCGCTATGGAGGCATTCAGCAGACCGGCGCTGGAGAGGTTGAAGGCCTGTGCGAGAGTACAGACGGTGAAATAGACACCGAGCGCCTGGATCAGCTCGTCCTTTTCCATGCCAATCGACTGCATGAAGGGCATCGACGGGATCACCTGCACGCCGGTGGCGGCAGCGACGACACCGGTGACAAGGCCGACGACGCCGCCGACCCACCCTTCGTTCTGTTTTGCGACGCTTAGCTGGAATTTCACGAGGCTGATGGCACCATAGATCACCAGCAGGATGCCGAGCACGACGGTGCCGTAGCGCGCATAGGGGCCGGTCATCAGCCCGCCGCTGCTCCAGATACCGAAAGCGGTGCCGAGCATCAGCGGCCACAGCCGGCGGATGATGTCGCGCAAATAGCCGCCGACGAAAGTCTGCCAGATATTGGTGACGATCGCGGGGGCGATGACGATGGCCAGCGCCTGCACCGGCGGCATGGCGACGGCGAGCAGGCCCATCGAAACGGTCGGGAGGCCGAGGCCGATGACCCCTTTGACGAAGCCGGCGAGCGCGAAGACTGCAGCGATCAGAATGAGTGAGGAATCGAACATGATGCAGGCACATTGACCGATCGGCTGGACAGGCACAATCTGGAGGTTACGGAGAAAGCCTTCGTCTTTAACGAAGGCTGGCGCGGAGAACACCATGCATGCCGACCTTGTCGATCTCAGGCTGTTCGTCGCGGTGGCCGAGGCGCGCAGTATCACCGCGGGTGCTGCCGCTGCCAATCTGGCGCTGGCTTCGGCTAGTGCGAGAATCAAGAGGCTGGAGGCGACGATCGGCGTGCCATTGCTGAAACGGGGCCGGCGCGGCGTTACGCTGACGGCGGCTGGCGAGAGCCTGCTCGGCCATGCCCGCATCGTAATGCAGAATGTCGAGACCATGCGCGGCGACATGGCGGCCTATGCCAATGGCATGAAGGCCAGTGTGTCGATGCTGGCCAATACGGTGGGCTTGTCCGAACATCTGCCGAAGGCGCTCGCGAGTTTCCTGCGCGAGCACCCCAATGTCAGCCTCGAGGTCGAGGAGCGCGAGAGCGCCGATATCGCCCAGGCGATCGCCGCCGGCATCGCCGATTTCGGCTTCGCTGCCGAGCATACGCTGCCGGACAGTCTGGAACGCTTCACCTTCAACGAAGACCGGCTGATGCTGGTGACGGCGCCGCGCAGCGATCTCGCCGGCCGGCGACATATCGATTTCCATGAGATCATCGACCGCGACTTCATCGGCCTCACCAACGCGACCGCGCTGCAGAACCACATCGGCAAATATGCGGCGAAGCTGGGCGCGCGACTGCGCTACCGAGCGCAGATGCGGGATTTCGATGCGATGTGTCAGATGGCGGCGGCGGGGGTCGGCATTGCGATTGTGCCGGAAGTCGCCGCACGGCGCTGCGCGCGGTCAACGGCGCTGGCGCTGATCCGCATTCGCGATCCCTGGGCGAACCGCAGACTGGCGATCTGCTTTCGCAGCCTGAAGACGTTATCCCGTCCCGCGCAGCAGATGATCGAGCATCTGCGGGCTGCAGCGCGGGCGTAGCAGTTCCCGATCAGGCGTTGAGGATCTTCAGCGCCGCCTCATGCACGCGCGGGTCGCCGGCGGCGACGATGCGGCCACCGTTCTGCGCGGGCTTGCCCTCCCACGTTGTCACCACGCCGCCGGCGCCGGTGATGATCGGGATCAGGGCTGCGATATCGTAGGGCTTCAGCTCGGTCTCGATGACGAGGTCGAGATGGCCAGCGGCGAGCATGCAATAGGAATAGCAATCGCCGCCGTAGCGCGTCAGCCGCACGCCTTTTTCGACGTCGTGAAATTTTGCGCGATCGGCGTCGCCCATCAGCCGCGGGCTGGTGGTGAACAGCGTGGCGTCCTTCAGCGATGCGCAGCGGCGCACGGCAAGCTTGCGGGTGGTGTTGTTGGGGCCCTGGTAGCGCGCCGAGCCGCTGTCGCCGCTGAAGCGCTCGCCGATATAGGGCTGGTGCATCATGCCATAGACCGGTGTGCCCCGATGCAGCAGCGCGATCAGCGTGCCCCAGATCGGGAAGCCGGAGATGAAGGATTTGGTGCCGTCGATCGGGTCGAGCACCCAGACATATTCGGCGTCTTCGCGTTCGGTACCGAATTCCTCGCCAACAATGCCGTGCTGGGGGAAGTTGGCCTTGATCAGCCGGCGCATCACCGCCTCGGCGGCGCGGTCGGCTTCCGTGACCGGGTCGAAATCGGTGCTGTTCTTGTTGTCGATACTCAGCGAGGTGCGAAAGAACGGCAGGATGGTCTCGCCCGACGAGGTCGCAAGACGACCAATGAAGGCGTTGAAGTCGATGACCGTCACGGAGAGGTCCTTTGTTGCGGCTGCTGGATGGGGACGTGTCGCTTCCTATACAGCGCAGGGCAACGACTCGCATCTGCGGTGATCGAAATCTCTCTGCGATTCCCCTAAGCCACAGCACTGAATCGGATTGCGATTTCCCTAAGATTCCTGATGCCCGGCATCAGAAATTGGTCAATGGAATGAATATATGATCATTTCTTAAATAGGTCAAAGCTACTGTCATTTCTATATCGCATTGATTTTCCTTATAGAAATTATGACGCCTATGCCTGAACGGTGCGATCACCATGCGAAATTTGCATGGAAATTTGCCCGAAAACTCTTGCACTTGGTGCGTCGCGGCTGCATATTGTTGCGGTGCGGTAGCGCTTGCGCTATCGCTGCCCTCCTTGGGCGTTTCCTCCCTAGACTTGGGCCGCTTGCTATCGCAAGCGGCCCTTTTTTCTTGTCGGAGGAGTTTTGCATCACGGCGTGCCGACGTGGCTGCCGGCGATTGTCTTTATGTCGCCTGGCCTGTTCGTCGCCTGGCACCCCGACAGCCTCGGGCCCATTGCGACGTCAGTCATCAAGCAAGACTTATTCGGCTGAGAACCTCAAGCCGGTGTCCACGTCGTGGCGGTTACTTCAGCGACCCGTTGATCTCGGTGAACTTGCCGTTGAGGTTGGTGCCGAGGCCGTTGACGACGGCGATGATGGCCAGCGAGATGCCGGCGGCGATTAGCCCGTATTCGATCGCAGTCGCTCCCGATTCGTCCGACCAGAATTTCTTGATCATGTTCTTCATGTTCTCTCCTGCCATTTTACGCGGTTCCAATCCGCGGAACCACGCTGGTGGGGATAACCTAAAGTTGCATTAATCCCGGTGGTAAAACTCTGCCCCATCTCTAAATCCAGCGAAAATTGACAATTTGTCGCACGAAATAAGCGCTGCCGTGACCCGGCGGTCACGGTTCCAAATACCCCACCTGATTGAGTGAAGGTTCGAACCCCGGCGAGCCGTTCGGCCCCAGCCTATTCGGCGGCGGCCTGGAACGGGCCGAGGCTGTCCAGCGGGATCTTCGCCAGCGCATCGGCCAGGACGGTAAAATCGGCAGCAATCTGATCGAAGCGCGCGGTTCGCTCACGGCGGCGTTCGTCCATATAGATCGCCCGGTTCAGCTCGATCTGGATGGCGTGCAGCCCACTGGCCGGGTTGCCGTAATGCTCGGTAATGAAGCCGCCGGCATAGGGCTTGTTACGGCCCAGCGAATAGCCGAGGCCGCCGAATGTGTCTTCGACCACCTCGGCCAGGATAGTGGCGCAGCTGGTGCCATATCGGTCGCCGACGACCACGTCCGGGCGGCGCGGCTCCTCGCGGGAAATTCCGATCGAGGGCATCGAGTGGCAATCCACCAGGATCACCGTGCCGAATGTCTGGTGCGCCTTGTTGATCAGGCGGCGCAGGGCGCGATGGTACGGCTTGTACAACGCCTCGATCCGGGTGAGGGCGTCATCGACGTCCAGCCGCTCGCGGTAGATCTCCTGGCCGTCGCCGACCACCCGGGGAATAGTGCCAAGACCGCCGGCGACCCGCATCGAGCGGGTATTGGCAAAGCTGGGCAGCCGGCCGTTGAACATCCGCGGATCGAGCTCATAGGGCTCGCGATTGACGTCCACATAGGAGCGCGGGAAATGCACCCGGACCACCGGGAAGCCGCGATCGCTCAATCCCGCGATCAATTCGTCCATGAACGAATCTTCCGAGCGGCGCAGTGCCGTCACGTCAATGCGGGACGCGCTGAGGAATTCCGCCGGATAGACCGAGCCGGAATGCGGGGAATTGAAAATGATCGGGGCGCGCCAGTTGGCCGGCTCGACGATCTCGAAGGGAGGCGACAGCTCACCGTCAAACTGGGTCATCGTCGCGCATCGTCCCTGCAGCCGCGTTCTTCGGTTTGCCCAGTCTGGCAGAAAACCGGCGCTTTGTGAGGCTGCATTGTCGATAACGGAAACAAGTCTGCCAAGTTAAAAACCTTCCGCAGGCGCGGCGATCGCGAGAAACGCGCTCATTTGTTGTGTTTCACGACGTTCTGGCGCACCATCTTGAGACGCTTATGCACAGTCTGCGCTGATCACCTTCACCCGAAATTTACCAGACCTCGGGCTTAGTGGGCGAACAGGTCCTCTCATTCGGGTTCGACGTCCAACCGCCATGCACAAAATCCTTCTCGCAGAAGACGACAACGACATGCGCCGCTTCCTGGTGAAGGCGTTGGAAAACGCCGGTTTTCAGGTGTCGCACCACGATAACGGGATGTCAGCCTATCAGAGACTCCGCGAGGAACCCTTTGAAATGCTTCTAACGGACATCGTGATGCCGGAGATGGACGGGATCGAACTGGCGCGCCGCGCCAGCGAACTCGATCCCGACATCAAGATCATGTTCATCACCGGTTTCGCCGCCGTGGCGCTGAATTCCGACTCGGAAGCGCCGAAAAACGCCAAGGTTCTGTCCAAGCCGGTCCACCTGCGCGAATTGGTCAGCGAAGTGAACAAGATGCTGGCGGCCTGAGGGCAGCCCGCTTTCCTGGATTTCTTTCTTGGATTTCCTGCAAATCAGGCAAGGATTGGCCCTCCGCCGTCCTTGCTTGTCCGGGTTTGACCCGTTATAGACCCCACACCCGTAACGACCGGTTCTTAGGGCGCGTAGCTCAGCGGGAGAGCACTTCCTTGACATGGAAGGGGTCACAGGTTCGATCCCTGTCGCGCCCACCATCCAAACGCACCTTACACTTTCGAAAACTGCCGGATTGGCGCTTTTTCAGGCGCCGGGAGACGTTTCTTTCCCTAATGCTCCGATTAGTGACAGTTTTATTTCGGAACCAGTCGTGTTCACGCCGTGACTCGGCTATAGCTCAATGGTCCAGGATTTTTCGACCGGAAGCTGATGCCAACGAAGACCCGGCCGGTAATCGGCGTGATCGGCAACGCGTATCGCATTGAGAACAGGTTCTCCGTCCAGGCGGTCGGAGAAAACAACCTTCGTGCGGTCGCGGAAGTGGCCAATGCCCTGCCGATGATGTTTGCCGGCACCCCCGACATTACCGATATCGGTCAGGTGCTCGATCTGGTCGATGGCATTCTGCTCACCGGCGCGCGTGCCAATGTCCACCCGACCCGGTTCGGCATGGAAGCCCATGCCCGTCACGAGCCCTATGACAACGGCCGCGATGCGGTGGCTCTGGCCATGATCGAAGCCTGTGTCGCGCGCGGAGTCCCGATTTTCGGTATCTGCCGCGGATTGCAAGAGATGAACGTCGCATTCGGCGGTTCATTGCATCCCGAGATCCGCGAGATTCCCGGCCGTATCAATCATCGCATGCCGCGGCTCGAGAGCGGCGAGATCCATCCCGATCCGGCCGTCGTATTTGCCGATCGCCACGACGTGCATCTGACCAGCAACGGCACCTTCGCCAGCCTGCTGGGGCGCGAGACCATCACGGTCAATTCCCTGCATGGTCAGGGCATCGATGTCCCTGGCGAGCGAGTGGTGATCGAGGGTATTGCCGAGGACGGCACCATCGAGGCCATCCGCATTGCCGATGCGCCGAGCTTCGCGCTCGGTGTGCAATGGCACGCCGAATATGATCCGCAGATCAACCCGATCAACCGGACGCTGTTTCAGGCCTTCGGCGAGGCAGTGGCCGCTCGCAGGCAGCGTGGGGCCTTCACGGCTGCGGCCGCGCCGCTATCAGCAGGAATGCGCTGAGCGCGGCTGCGACACAGAGCACAGCACCCGCGACCGTCGCTGCTGCAAAGGCGCTGATCAGCGCCGGCCCCTTTGCCGCCATAACCGATCCGATCAGCGCCGTGACCACAAGACCGCCCGTGCGTGCGACCGCGCTGTTGAAGCCCGATGCAGACCCGGTGTGACGCGCATCGACGGACATCAGCACGGCCGTCGTCAGAGGTGCGACAGCGCCGGCCATGCCGATGGCGATGACGACCATGGCGGGGAAGACACTGGTCCAGTAGCTGGTGTCGGGACCGATTCGGAGCGCCAGCAGAAAACCCATCGCCACAATCACCGGTCCCAGCGTCAGCATGATCCTCGGGCCGGTTCTGGCTGCGAGCGAGCCAGCAAGCGGTGATGTCAAAGAGATGACAAGCGGCAAGGGCAGCAGCGCGGCACCGGCCTGTGTCGCCGTGTAGCCGGCGGCTTCGATCAGGAGAAAAGGCATCAAGACGAACAGCCCACCGAGTGCGCCGTACAACAAGAATGTCAGCAGCGTCAGGCCGACGAAGCTCGCCGACCCGAACAGTGCGAGCGGCATCATCGCGCGTTCGCCTTTGCGGCCTTCCACCCACACGAAAACGAGCAACAGCAGGAGTCCTGCGACGAGCGCGCCAAGCGTGAAACCCGTCCAATCATGTGACGTAGCTTCGGTCAGACTCCAGGTCGTCAGGCCAAGTCCCGCAGTCGCGAGGATGGTGCCGAGACTATCGAGCGGCTCGTCGCTGTCGTGTCGATCGCGGGGGATGCCTAGCCAGGCAAGCACCATTGCCACCAATGCGATCGGCACATTGATGAGAAAGATGAGATGCCAGCTGCCGATGTCGATCAGCCATCCGCCCAGCACCGGGCCGAGCGCGCCGGCGGCAGCGCCGCTGGCAGCCCAGATGCCGATAGCGCGGCCCTTGGCTTCGCCGGAAAACGTCTGGCCGAGGATCGCCAGGCTGTTCGGCATCAGCATCGCCGCGCTGACGCCCTGAAGGAAACGCGCGGCCAGCAGCAGAGGCAGGCTGGGCGCCACAGCGCAGGCCAGCGAGGCCAGCGCGAACAGGCCGACTCCGCAGATCAGAAGCCTGCGGCGGCCGAAGCGGTCGCCTGCTGCACCGCCGAGCAAAAGAAGTGCACTGAGCGGCAGCAGATAGGCATTGATCACCCATTGCAGGTCGACGGCATCGGCCTGAAAACTCGCAGCAATGGCCGGAAGTCCGACATTCACCACCGATCCGTCGATGAAGGCCAGGCTGGAGGCCAGAATCGTGGTGGTGATCACCAGGCCGGGATGGCTGATATCATCGATCTTTTCCGTGGCGCCGGCGGCGCCTGCGTCACAAAGCGCATGCAAGGCGTTACTCATGACCGGGTTGTAGGGGGAACGGGAGCTCAGAACAAACCATTGTCCTCCGATCGGGCAATTCCGTTTTGGCCCCGATTGTGCAAGCATCCCGGGCGGTCGTGCCGGGGCGCTCGGTAAGAGAGTCGTCGGCGTGAGATCGGACTGTGTTGAGGAGAGGGACTATGAAACGAATTTATCTGTTGGGGACCATGATCGCCGCGGCGGTCTGCACGACGCAGGCGGGCGCTCAGGAGCTCACCGGCACGCTCAAGAAGATCAAGGACACCGGCGCCATCACCATCGGCTTCCGCGATTCCTCGGTGCCGTTCTCTTATCTGGATGACAATCAGAAGCCCGTCGGTTTCGCCATGGATATCTGCTACAAGATCGTCGATGCGGTGAAGAAAGAGCTGAAGAACGACAAGATCGAGGTGAAGCTCAATCCGGTGACCTCTGCCACCCGTATTCCGCTGATTGCCAACGGCACCGTCGACCTCGAATGCGGCTCGACCACCAACAATGCCGATCGCCAGAAGCAGGTCGCGTTCACCAATACGCACTTCCTGACGGCCAGCCGCTTCGTTTCGAAGAAGGCCGCCAAGCTCGACAAGATCGACGATCTGAAGGGCAAGTCGGTGGTCTCGACCTCCGGCACCACCAACATCAAGCAGCTCACCGAAGCCAATGCCGCGCGTAATCTCGGCATCAACGTCATTCCCGCCAAGGATCACGCCGAAGCATTCCTGATGGTCGAGACCGACCGTGCTGTGGCCTTCGTGATGGATGACATCCTGCTTGCCAGCCTTGCTGCCGGTGCGCGCGATCCGAGCGCCTATGTGATCTCCAAGGACGCGTTCTCGAAAGCTGAGCCCTACGGCATCATGCTCCGCAAGGACGACGCGCCGTTCAAGAAGGTTGTCGATGCGGCCACTGCCGAGCTCTACAAGAGCCCGGAAGGCGCCAAGATCTATGACAAGTGGTTCACGCAGAAGATTCCGCCCAAGGGCCTCAATCTGAACGTTCCGATGGGAGCCGAGCAGAAGAAGGCGTTCGCCAGCCCGTCGGATTCGCCTGATCCCGACGCCTACGCAGCCAACTAACTCTTGCTTACCTCTCCCCGCTTGCGGGGAGAGGTCGTCTTACATGCGCGTAGCGCGTGTAAGACGGGTGAGGGGGAGGCAGCGAGTAAAACACTGGCTCCCCCTCACCCGTCTCGAACGACCCTCGGTCGTTCGATCCACCCTCTCCCCGCAGGCGGGGCGAGGGAAGAAGCAATGGCCCGGCCATTGCATGGGTTTCTGCCTGAGGTTGCCAGGTTTTCGCGTGGACGGCGCGTGGGGGTGAATGCGTGAACTATAACTGGAATTGGGGAATCTTCTGGGATCAGACGCCTGATGCGACGGGGACCTATTTTGGCTCGCTGATGAGCGGCCTTCAGGTCACGATCCTGCTCGCACTCTGCGCCTGGTTCATCGCGTTTGTGATGGGCTCTCTGATCGGCATCATGCGGACCCTGCCTGCGCGCTGGGCGGTGTTTGTCGGCAATGCCTATATCGAGATGTTCCGCAACATTCCGCTGCTGGTGCAGTTGTTCATCTGGTTCTTCGTCGTTCCCGAACTTTTGCCCGGCGATCTCGGCATCTGGATCAAGCAACTGCGCAACGGGCCGTTCATCGCCGCGATGCTCGGGCTTGGCTTCTATATGTCCTCGCGTGTCGCTGCACAGATCACCGCCGGCATCAATGCACTGCCAAAGGGCCAGCGCATGGCCGGCACGGCCATTGGCCTTACCACCTGGCAGACCTATCGCTACATCCTGCTTCCGCTGGCCTATCGCATCATCTTTCCGCCGCTGACCTCCGAATTTCTCAACACCATCAAGAACACGGCGCCCGCACTCACCATCGGTGTGCTTGAACTGACGGCACGGGCGCGGTCCATGCAGGAGTTCTCGTTCCAGGTGTTCGAGGCCTTCTCGGCTGCGGCCGCCATCTACCTCGTCCTCAGTGCCGTCGTGACGATCGGAATGCGCATCCTCGAAAAGCGCCTGGCGATCCCCGGCTTCAACGAGGGGAAATAAGCGATGTTCAGCAATTTCGATTACGACGTCATCTGGCGTAGCCTGCCCTACCTGTTTCAGCAGGGCATGGCGTTCACCCTCACGCTGACGGCTATTGCGACGGTCTTCGGTCTCATCCTCGGCACCTTGATCGCGATGATGCGGCTGTCGTCCAGTGCCGTGCTGTCGGGCTTCGCCGTAAGCTACGTCAATCTGATGCGCTCGCTGCCGCTCGTGCTGGTGATCTTCCTGTTCTACTTCCTGATGCCCTATGTCGGACAGTGGATCATCCGCTCCGATCAGCCGGTACAGGTCGGCGCCTACGCCTCGACTATCGTCACCTTCACGCTGTTCGAGGCTGCCTATTTCTCCGAGATCATGCGTGCCGGCATCCAGTCGGTGCCGCGGGGGCAGGTGATGGCCGGTTATGCCATCGGCCTCAACTATCGCGAGGTGATGCGCCATGTCGTGCTGCCGCAGGCGTTCCGCAACATGCTGCCGGTGATCTTCACCCAGACCATCGTGCTGTTCCAGGACACATCGCTGGTCTACGTGCTGTCGATCACGGATTTTCTGGGTGCTGCGTCCAAGGTCGCACAGCGCGACGGTCGTCTCACCGAAATGTATCTGTTCGCGGCGCTGGTCTACTTCCTGATCTGCTTCACCGCGTCATTCTTTGTGAAGCGCTTGCAGAAGCGCATCAGCATCATCCGCTAGCCACTTTCGCTTTCAGTCTTTGCCTCCAACTATCGGTCGCTCATCATGCCCATGATCACCATCGAAAAAGTCAGCAAGTGGTACAACCCGCAGTTCCAGGTGTTGAAGAACTGCACGACGGCCGTTGAGAAAGGCGAGGTGGTCGTCGTCTGCGGTCCCTCGGGATCTGGCAAGTCGACGCTGATCAAGACCGTGAATGCGCTGGAGCCCGTGCAGCAGGGCACCATCATGGTCGATGGACTGAATGTGACGACGATGAAGAAGGACCTGCCGAAGCTGCGCTCACGCGTCGGCATGGTGTTTCAGCACTTCGAACTGTTTCCGCATCTGAAGATCGTCGAGAACCTGTGTCTCGGCCAGACCATCGTGCTCGGCCGCTCCGAAGATGCGGCGAAGGCCAAGGCCATGAAGATGCTGGAGCGCGTCGGCCTCACGGCGCATGCGCAGAAATATCCCGGCCAGCTCTCCGGCGGTCAGCAGCAGCGCGTCGCCATTGCGCGCGCGCTGGTGATGGATCCTATCTGCATGCTGTTCGACGAACCGACCTCGGCGCTCGATCCCGAAATGATCAACGAGGTGCTCGACGTCATGGTCGAGCTCGCCAAGGAAGGCATGACCATGATGGTGGTGACCCACGAAATGGGCTTCGCCAAGAAGGTCGCCAACCGTGTCATCTTCATGGATGCCGGTGAGATCGTCGAGGATGCGCAGAAGGAAGACTTCTTCGGCCATCCGCGCAGCGATCGGGCCCAGCAGTTCCTGTCGAAGATCCTCGCGCACTGACGCAAGAGCGGGCGCATACAGCATCGCGCAAGCGCCTCAAGTTTATGCAGATTCTTGAATGCTGCATGACGGGGCAATTAACGAATGTGTCAGAAATGGAGTGGTATCCTTCAACCGTGAGGGCGAGGGCCTGTTGGTCCGCTGATTGAACTCCACCGGAGCGATCGGGTCTTTGTCCTCACGGACAATTCCACGACGCCACGTTCTCAGCCTCTGCCCAATGCTTCTCTGACCGTCTTCCAACGACCCGAGCCGAGGCTGCGCGAGCCATGCTTGCGCGCGTCCTGACTTGGCCCTTCTCCGGAAAGTGCATCGCATGATCAAGATCAACAGTGTCGGCAACAAATTGGGTCTTGCCGGTCTCGTTGGCATCTTGCTCTCGGCGGGCGTCGTGGCGAACCAGATGAGGACCGAGACCGCGATCTCGGAGGTCAACCGTCTGGCCGATGTGCAGCAGAAAATCGCCGATAGCGCGATGGAGGCCGACGGCCAGATGCGCGCCATGCAGGTGGCCAGTCAAGGCCTGCGCATGGCCATCACGACACCCGAGATTGACAAGAACGCGGCCGAGATCAGGGCCGCCAAGGCTGCGCAGGACCGCATCATCGATGCCGCGTCCGCCCTGGCGACCAGGCAGGAATACAAGGACAATTTCGCGAAGATTAAATCGCTGACGTCAACCTATCTCGCCGCTGCCGACGAGATCGTCGGTCTGCAGAAGAAACTGCTCGAGCTCTATCGCAACCGCAACGTCGCCGTGATCGACTGGAACCGGCATCTCGACCAGCTGCGCCTCACCACTGCCGTGACCGAGGCGACGAACTGGCCTGAAGTCGATGGACAGCTCAAGATCGCGGACAATGCCATCAACGCTGTGCAGGCAGCCGCATGGCGTTATGCGTCGATGAATGAAGTCACGCAAAAGGGTCAGATTATCACCCGGGCCAAGGTGCTGACCGACGCACTGGCCAAGGCCAGCGTGTTCGAAGACAGCGAGCTCGTGCAGAGCGGTCTGATCCAGCTCGGCACCGACATGAAGAAATTCATGACGGCCACCGATGAAGCGATCGGCAGTAACGACCAGAAGACCGATATCGTCCGCACCAAAATCACGCCCGCCGCTGTGGCAGCATCTCAACTGGTCGCGCAATCGGTCTCGTCGGCGAAGGCTGCGGTTGGAGAGGCCCGGGCGCAGGCCGCCGAGGAAATGGCACGATCCGGCCAGGTCAATCTCGCGCTCGGCCTCGCGGTCGTGCTGGTGCTGATCTGCACCATGGTGTTCTCCTTTGTCGGCGTCGCACGGCCGATGACGCGCCTGAACGGCGCCATGGGCAAGATGGCGGCCGGCGATCTCGATGTCGTCATCCCCGGCGCCAAGCGTGGCGACGAAATCGGCGATATCGCCAAGACCGTTACGGTCATTCGCGCCAATGCCGAACAGAAGGCACGCGACGAGGCGTCGGCCCGCGTCGATCAGGACAATCTGGCCGCGGCGTCGCGCAAGCGCGAAATGGTCGAGCTCGCCGGGACGTTCGAACGCGCCGTCGGCAATATCGTCGACAACGTCTCCTCGGCGTCGAACAGACTCGAGGAGTCCGCGGGCGCGCTGACGGCAACAGCCGAACAGGCCAAGGAGCTGACCGCTGCAGTCGTTGCTGCATCGGACGAGGCATCCACCAATGTGCAGGCGGTTGCGTCATCGACCGAAGAGATGTCGTCATCGGTCAACGAGATCAGCCGGCAGGTCCAGGAATCTGCGAATATCGCCAACTCGGCCGTGGCGCAGGCGCGCAAGACCAATGAGCGTGTGGCCGAGCTCGCCAAGGCAGCGGCCCGGATCGGCGATGTCGTCGAGCTCATCAATACCATTGCCGGCCAGACCAACCTGCTGGCGCTCAACGCCACCATCGAAGCGGCGCGCGCCGGCGATGCGGGCCGCGGCTTTGCGGTGGTTGCGTCCGAGGTGAAGGCGCTGGCCGAACAGACCGCCAAGGCGACGGGCGACATCAGCCACCAGATCAACGGTATCCAGGCGGCGACCCAGGAATCCGTCGGCGCCATCAAGGAGATCGGTGACACCATCGGCCGCATGTCCGAGATCGCCTCGACCATCGCCTCTGCCGTCGAGCAGCAGGGCGCGGCAACCCAGGAAATCTCGCGCAATGTTCAGCAGGCAGCGCAGGGCACGATGCAGGTGACGTCGAACATCACCGATGTACAGCGTGGCGCCAGCGCGACCGGATCAGCTTCGACGCAAGTGCTGTCCGCGGCGCAGTCGCTGTCCGGCGAAAGCGCGCGGCTCAAGCTCGAAGTCGGCAAGTTCCTGGACTCCGTCCGGGCCGCATAAATTCATGCTCCTCCCATAATGGGGGAAGCAGCAACGAAGACGGCGCCCGTCGCCGAAGCCAGATCAGATCCCACCTAGGAAGCCAATGATGTCGCTGCTCAATCTCCGTATCCGCGGTCGCCTCTATGGTGGTTTCGGCGCGCTGGTCCTGTTTGGTCTCGCCAGTTCGGGATTTGCCGTCTGGCAGATGACGGAAGTTGGAACGCAGGTCGACTCCCTGAACATTCTTTCGGCCAACACGATCCGGGCCTCGGAGATCGCCTCCGAACTGCACGCGATCCGCGGTGCCGTGTTGCGCTATTCGTTCGATCAGGATGAAGCGGCGCTTGCGGATGCCGACAAGCGTCTCGCCGGGGTCACCGCCAGCCTGGATACGGTGATCAAGACCAGCCGCTCGGAAGAGCGCCGCGCCGCCTACCGCACCATCGAGAAGGACGTTGCCGACGTGAAGGCGCAGCGCCAGGCGCTTGGCGAGGCCATCAAGCAGATGGTCGCCGGCCGGGAAGTGCTGCAGGAAGCCGGCGACAAGCTGTCATCCAGCCTGCGCAAACTGGTGATCAGCACGCGCAACACCATGTATGGCCAGGGTTCGACCAAGCTCGAATCCGATACGCTCATGGTGCAGATTGCGAATTGGCGCTTCTTCGTTAGCCGCGACGAGAAACATATCGAATCGTTCAAGGATCACGTCCGCATCGCCGAGCAGCAGATCGGCGAGATGGAGAAGATGCAGATGCCGCCGACGCTCAGTGCGTTGTTCGGCACTATCCGCAGCAACCTGAAGAGCTACGCCGCCCAGTTCGAGAAGGCTGCCGCCAGCCTGCAGACGGCAGATGGCATCTTCAACAAGTCGATCAGCCCGACCGTCGTGAAAGCGATCGGCAAGGTCGAGACCATCAAATCCGACATCCAGCAGGTTCAGTCGCAAACCGTCGCCGCAACCAGCAACCGCATGTCGACGACGAGCATGCTGCAGCAGATCGTGGCCGGCGTCGCTACTGTGGTCGGTCTAGCGATTGCCTTCCTGATCGCGCGCGGCATTATTGGCCCTCTGTCGGGCCTGACGGCTGGCATGAAGCGGCTCGCTGACGGGGATTTCAGCGTGGTGCTGCCGGGTCTCGCCCGCAAGGACGAGGTCGGCGACATGGCGCGTGCGGTCGAGACCTTCAAGGTACGAGCCGAGGAGAAGGCGCGCGCCGAAGCCGAAGCCAAGCTGACGCAGGACCAGCAGGCAGCGATTCAGCGCCGCCGGGACATGATCCGTCTCGCGGACGATTTCGAGGGCGCCGTCGGCAGCATCGTCGAGAACGTGTCATCGGCCTCGAGCCAGCTCGAAGAATCGGCGGGCGGACTGACTGCGACCGCCGAGCAATCCCGCCAGCTCACCGCCATCGTGGCCGCAGCCTCCGACGAAGCGTCGACCAATGTGCAGGCGGTGGCGTCATCCACCGAGGAGATGTCGTCCTCGGTCAACGAGATCAGCCGTCAGGTTCAGGAGTCGGCCAATATCGCCAACTCCGCGGTGGCACAGGCCCGCAAGACCAATGATCGCGTGGCTGAGCTTGCCAAGGCGGCCGCGCGGATCGGCGATGTTGTCGAGCTGATCAACACGATTGCCGGCCAGACCAATCTGCTGGCGCTCAATGCCACCATTGAAGCGGCGCGCGCCGGCGATGCCGGTCGCGGCTTCGCGGTCGTTGCATCGGAAGTAAAGGCGCTCGCCGAACAGACGGCCAGGGCAACCGGCGACATCAGTCACCAGATCTCCGGCATCCAGGCCGCGACTGAAGAGTCGGTCGGCGCCATCAAGGAAATCGGGGACACCATCGGCCGCATGTCGGAGATCGCGTCGACCATCGCATCTGCCGTCGAGCAGCAGGGTGCGGCGACACAGGAGATCTCGCGCAACGTTCAGCAGGCCGCGCAAGGCACGATGCAGGTGAGCTCGAACATTCTGGATGTGCAGCGCGGCGCGAGCAACACGGGTTCAGCGTCGTCGCAGGTCTTGTCCGCTGCGCAATCGCTGTCCGGCGAAAGCGCGCGGTTGAAGCGCGAAGTCGGCAAGTTTCTGGACTCCGTTCGCGCGGCATAGGACAAAACGTCACACGATCGCGCGCGTTCGCCTGACGAATAAGATACAACTAGCAAACAGCCCGGATGCGTCATCGCATCCGGGCTGTTTGTTTTGGTGAGTCAAACGATGACACGCGCGACAAAAAGTCATTCCACTTTAAAGCGTTTGCGCGGCTGAAATTAACCTGAAGTTCTCGCAACCTGACGATGATCGGATTCGAGATTGCCTCTTGCGTTGCGGGTGCGATTCGCGACGTGCAAGGTTGGCTGTCAGTGGTTCTCCCAAGAAGGGCATGTCGCATGTCGCTATTCAATCTCCGCATCCGTGGCAGGCTGTATGGGGGCTTCGGTGCGCTCGTGCTGTTCGGGTTGGCCATGGCGGGTTTCGCGGTGTGGAAACTCACGGAAATTCGCGACGACGTCTCGGCGATGAATGCCCAGTCCGCCAATGCGATGCGCTCGATGGAGATTTCGGCGGAACTCCAGGCGCTTCGCCGCGCGATGCTGCGCTATACATTCGATCAGGACGAGGCGTCATTCGCTGAAGCCGAAAAGCTGCTGACTCAGGTCGGTGGTGTGCTGGAAGAGACGATCAAGGCGAGCTCGGAGGAGCGTCGGGGGGTCTATCGCGAGGTCGAAAAGACGATCAATGATTTGAAGAGCAAGCGAGTCGATCTCGGCAACACCGTCAAGGAGATGATCGACGGCCGCAAGGCACTGCTTGCCGAAGGTGAAAAGCTTCAGACGGACCTGAAGAAGCTCGTGCTCTCGACCCGCAGCTCACCATTTGCGCAAGGGTCGACGACGCTGCAATCCGAAACCCTCCTGGTCCAGATGGCGAACTGGCGGTTCTTTGCCGGCCGCGATCAGGACAATGTGACGCTGTTCGCGAACAGCGTGAAGAATGCGCAGCAACAGATCGCCGAGATGGAAAAGTTCGACATGCCGCCAAGCCTTGCGGCGCTGTTCGAGTCGATCAAGAAGGGACTGGTCAGCTACTCCAGCGTGTTCGATAAGGCGTCCAACAACCTGCTGAAGATGGATCAACTCTATTACAACTCGATCACTCCGATGGTGGTCAGCGCCATCCGCAAGACCGACGGCATCAAGGCAGCGATCCAGCAGGAGGTCGTGAGCGCGACGACAGCCAATGAGCAGCGCATTTCCGGCACGATCACGCTGCAGCAGATCGTGGCCGGCGCAGCGACCATCACCGGTCTGCTGATTGCGTTCCTGATCGCGCGCGGCATCATCGGGCCACTGTCGGGTCTGACGGCGGGCATGAAGCAGCTCGCCGAGGGCAATTTCGGCGTGGTGCTGCCGGGGCTCGGCCGCAAGGACGAGGTCGGCGACATGGCGCAGGCTGTCGAGACATTCAAGGTCAAGGCGGAAGAGAAAGCCCAGGCGGAAGCCGAGGCACGGATCACGCAGGATCAGGCGGCGGCCTTGCAACGCAAGCAGGACATGATCCGGCTCGCCGACGATTTCGAAGGTACGGTCGGTGAAATAGTCGAGGCGGTGTCGTCCGCGTCGACCGAATTGGAAGCCTCGGCCAGCACGCTGACGTCAACAGCGGATCGGTCGCAGCAGCTCACCACGGTCGTCGCGACGGCGTCGGAGGAAGCCTCCACCAACGTGCAGTCGGTGGCGTCCGCCACTGAGGAAATGGCCTCGTCCATCACCGAGATCGGCCGTCAGGTCCAGGAATCCGCGCGTATTGCCAATGAGGCCGTGGACCAGGCTCAGAAGACCAATGATCGCGTCGGCGAGTTGTCGAAAGCTGCCGGCCGCATTGGCGCGGTGGTCGAGCTGATCAACACCATTGCGGGGCAGACCAACCTGCTGGCGCTCAACGCCACCATCGAGGCTGCGCGTGCAGGAGACGCCGGCCGCGGCTTCGCAGTGGTCGCGTCCGAGGTGAAGGCGCTCGCCGAGCAGACCGCCAAGGCCACCGGCGAGATCAGCCAGCAGATCGCGAGCATCCAGACTGCGACCGATGATTCCGTCTCGGCGATCCGCGAGATCGGCACGACCATCGGCAAGATGTCGGAGATCGCGTCCACGATCGCTTCGGCTGTCGAAGAGCAGGGCGCGGCGACGCAGGAGATTTCCCGTAACGTGCAGCAGGCTGCGCAAGGCACGATGCAGGTCTCGTCCAACATCATCGACGTGCAGCGCGGCGCGAGCGAGACCGGCGGCGCGTCGTCTCAGGTGCTGTCGGCAGCGCAGTCGCTCTCGTCAGATAGCAACCGTCTGAAGCATGAAGTCAGTCGCTTCCTGAACTCGGTCCGCGCGGCCTGAGTTCTCCAACATCGCAATTCACTGGCTTGAGTAACGGTGCGTTCTCCGCACACCGCCACTCAAGCCGCTGTATGCTCCGAGAGAATTCAGGGCCTCGAAATATCGCGTGCAGGGAATCGCATGATGAGGTTGCAATTTTAGATTGTTAATTCAGAACCTCTGATGCCTGAACTCGAACTCCATCACTGTCTGAAAAGTCCGAATTGCTCGACGACCATTGCGGTACCGGCTCAATTTGAGTGATTGCATCATCGGCGCGTTAACGTTTGTGTCAGAAGCGCGGTGGTAGGTTCCTGCCCATGAGCAGGTGATTTGATCGATCATCGAACGTATCGCCCGCTCATATGAGCCGATGACGCTTCTCGTTCAGGATCGGCTCACGCCAAGCTTCGCGTGCCCGTCGGATTGCCGCCGGGCTGCGCCAAAAATGACAACCGCTTAGCATTCGACCATTTCACGCGACGCCGGACTCCGTCCGGCGAAGGACGACCCGACTCATTTTTCTGCCGCTTCATTCCCAGGAACTGTCATGGCCTTCATCCAGAATCTGCGTATCGGCACGAAGCTCGCGATTGCGTCCGGGCTCGGCATCATTCTCCTCGGTGTCATGATCTATATGCAGACGATGGGAAGCGCAGGCGTTCGCCAGTCATATCAGACGGCCGGCGTCTATCAGGGCATTGCGCAGAACGCTGCCGAGGCCAAGGCCTCGTTTCGCGGCATGCAGATCGGCGTGCGTGACTTCCTCGGGGCAACGAAAGTGGCCGATGTCCAGAAGGCCGCCGACTATTTCACGGCGCGTACTACCGCCGGCCTTAAATTTTCGGCTCAGATGCTCAAGCTTGCGACCGCACCGGACGAGCGCGAACGCATCGGCAAATTCCTCGACATGATGACGACCCTCGGTAAGGGCGGCGACAAGATCGGTGTAATCCGCACAGATATCTTGAATCTGCAGGCGACGCGCAACGAAGCTGGCGAATTGTCTGCGGATGCCTCCACGCGCATCACTGCACTGGGTGCGGAGATCGTGAAGCTCCGCACCGACGTGCTGCTACCCATGAGTGCAGAACTCGACAAGCTGGCCGATACGATCGTCAATCTGGCTAAGGAGAACGTCGAGCAGCAGACGAATGCTGCGGCGAACGAGGCCGCTGCGACCGAGCGAGACTCGCTGATTCTCGGTGGTGTGGTCGCCCTGATGCTGATCGGGACCTGCGTGTTCTCGGTGTTCACCATCGGGCGTCCGATGCGCGCGCTGAGCCGTTCGATGGAAGAACTCGCCGAGGGTAATTTCGGTGTGGTGTTGCCGGGCCTGGGCCGCAAGGACGAGATCGGCGACGTCGCTGGCGCCGTGGAGAAGTTCAAGGTCAAGGCGCAGGAGCGCGCCCGCGCCGAAGCGGACGCTCAAAAGCAGCAAGAGCAGATCGCCGCCGAGCAGCGCAAGCGCGAGATGATCACGCTGGCAAACGATTTTGAGAGCGCAGTCGGCGAGATCGTCGAAACAGTGTCGTCGGCATCGACTGAACTCGAAGCGTCGGCGGGCACGCTGACGTCGTCTGCCGAACGTTCGCAGCATTTGACCACCATGGTGGCAGCCGCTTCGGAAGAGGCCTCGACGAACGTACAATCCGTGGCATCGGCGACCGAGGAAATGGCGTCATCCGTGAACGAGATCAGCCGCCAGGTTCAGGAATCTGCGCGTATCGCCAGCGAGGCGGTACAGCAGGCCCAGAAGACCAACGACCGTGTCGGCGAGCTATCCAAGGCGGCCAGCCGTATCGGCGACGTGGTCGAGCTGATCAATAGCATCGCGGGGCAGACTAACCTTCTGGCGCTCAATGCGACCATCGAAGCCGCCCGCGCCGGTGAAGCGGGCCGTGGCTTCGCCGTGGTGGCGGCCGAGGTGAAGACGCTCGCGGAACAGACCGCCAAGGCGACCGGCGAGATCAGCACGCAGATCGGCAGCATCCAGTCCGCCACAGACGAATCGGTCAGTGCCATCCGCGAGATCGGCGTCACCATCGGCCGGATGTCGGAAATTTCGTCCACGATTGCTTCGGCCGTCGAAGAGCAGGGAGCCGCCACCCAGGAGATTTCCCGCAACGTGCAGCAAGCCGCGCATGGCACCCAGCAGGTCTCGTCCAACATTACGGATGTGCAGCGCGGCGCCAGCGAGACCGGGTCGGCCTCGTCGCAGGTTCTTTCGGCAGCACAGTCGCTGTCGTCGGACGGCGCGCGGCTAAAGGTCGAAGTCGCGCGGTTCCTCAACTCTGTTCGCGCGGCCTAGGCCATGCGGGATCAGAACTGATCATTCTATCGAGCGATAACAGGACGTCCAGCCATGCTCTCGAACATCTCTATCAAAGCCAAGATCACCATCGTTATCGCTTTTCTGTTAATCGCAATGACGGGGATGGGGGCGCTTGCTGTCAGCAAGATGCAGACAATTAACGCCAATGCGTCGGACATCCAGAAGAACTGGCTTCCAAGCGTCCGTGTGCTCGGCGGGCTGCGGGCGACGACCATCGATTATCGCAATCTGGTGCGCGCGCACATCCTCGCAGCCAATGCTGACCAGATGCAGAAGACCGAGGCTGGTATCGACACCATCGTCAAGCGGGCCACCGATGAGCGGACTGCCTATGACAAGTTGGTATCGAGCCCCGAAGAGCGCGCAATCTTCAACGACTGGAGCAAGGAGTGGGACAACTACGTATCACGCAGCCAGGAAATCTTTGTGCTCGATCGCAAGAATCTCGGCAAAAGCAGTCAGGAAGCCCATGAGCTCAATCTGAATGTGATCAATCCGCTGGGATCCAAAGCCGATTTTGCCCTGCGCAAGGCCATCGAATTCAACGACAAGGGTGCGGCAGCATCGGGACAGAAGGCCGATGAGAGCTATGGTTCGGCGCTGATGACAGTCATCGCGATCATTGCAGCGACGGCGGTCATCGGCATCGGTGTCGGCATTTATCTGGTCAAGGACGTGTCGTCGGGTATCGCTTCGATCGTGCAACCGATGCAGGCGCTGAGCGCCGGCGATCTCACGGCGCATGTGGCGCATCAGGGCGAAAAGACCGAGATCGGCGCGATGGCCGACACGCTTCAGGTGTTCAAACAGGCGCTGATCGACAAGCGCGCGGCGGATGAAGCTGCCTCTGCCGACGCCGAAGCCAAGATCGAGCGTGGTCGCCGCGTTGACAACATCACCCGCGAATTCGAATCGATGATTGGCGAGATCGTGGAGACCGTATCGTCGGCATCGACCGAACTCGAGGCCTCCGCAAGCACGCTGACCGCGACGGCCGAACGTTCCCAGGACCTAGCCACTACAGTGGCGGCAGCGTCCGAAGAAGCCTCCACCAACGTCCAGTCGGTGGCATCGGCCACTGAAGAAATGGCCTCGTCGGTCAACGAGATCAGCCGACAGGTGCAGGAGTCGGCGAGCATCGCCAATCAGGCGGTCGACCAAGCGCGGCGCACCAACGATCGCGTCAGCGAACTCGCCAGCGCTGCGTCCCGCATTGGGGACGTTGTCGAGCTCATCAACAATATCGCCGGCCAGACAAACCTGCTCGCGCTCAACGCAACCATCGAGGCGGCGCGTGCCGGTGAAGCGGGCCGGGGCTTCGCGGTCGTGGCTTCCGAAGTAAAGGCATTGGCCGAGCAGACTGCCAAGGCGACTGGCGAGATCTCGACGCAGATCTCCGGTATCCAGGCGGCGACGCAGGAATCGGTTGGCGCCATCAAGGAGATCGGCGACACCATCGGCCGGATGTCCGAGATTGCCTCGACCATCGCATCGGCGGTGGAAGAGCAGGGCGCCGCAACGCAGGAGATTTCGCGTAACGTCCAGCAGGCGGCACAGGGTACCATGCAGGTCTCGTCGAACATCACCGATGTGCAGCGCGGAGCGTCCGAGACCGGCTCTGCGTCGTCGCAAGTGCTTTCGGCCGCGCGGTCGTTGTCATCGGACAGCACACGTCTCAAGAATGAAGTCGGCAAGTTCTTGAACTCGGTGCGCGCTGCCTGACGGGCTTGAACACAAGTGTACAGCGTAAAAAGCCGGCGCGTGAGCGTCGGCTTTTTTGCGCGATAGTGTTGTTATGCGCGAGCGCTACGTTCGCTCAAGAAGCCATGCACGAGAAGCAGTCATGATGCACTGCTCCTTAACTTTATCCGGACAATCTCGATCACGAGATCGTTGAAAGCTATCGACGCTCGGCCGGCAGCTCCAATGCATGCCGTGTCTTCAAACCCAGAAAATGCCATTCGTGCAGTTGCGCGCCAACGGTCAAAAACCGAGGGACCATCACCTATGTTTGCCAGCCTGTCCATCCGCACCAAGATCACTCTTGTCGTCTCGTTCCTGCTGCTCGCCATGTCAGCAATGGGCGCGCTGGCCATCAAGCAGATGTACACCATCAACGGAGCGACATCCGACATCGTCACGAGCTGGCTGCCGAGCGTGCGCGCTCTGGGTGAAGTCCGCGCTGCAACGATCAGCTATCGTTCGGTGGTTCGTGGGCATCTGCTTGTGACCGATGCCGCAGATACGAAGGTCCAGGACGACACGCTGGTGCGTTACGCTGAGATGCTCGACAAGGCGCGCAAGAGCTATGAGCCGATGATTTCGTCGCCCGAGGAGCGCGCGATGTATAGCGAATTCAACAAGCTCTGGAGCGAATACATAGCGGCGTTGCAGCCGGTTCTTGCGTTGTCGCGCAAGAACGCTCGTGATGAAGCGCGAGATATGAACGTGAAGGTCAACCAGATTGGCTTCAAAGCGGACGAAGCCCTGCAGAAGGATGTCGAGCTCAACAACAAGGGAGCTTTGACAGCCGGAGAACTGGCGACGGACAGCTTTGGGGTCGCCATCAAGATGGTGATCGGTTCGCTCTTGTTTGCGATTGTTGTCGGCATCGGTGCGGCTATCTTGCTGGTGCGCGATGTCTCCGCCGGCATTACGTCGATCGTGCTGCCGATGCAGGCGCTTGGCACAGGAGATCTGACAGCAAATGTTCCGCATCAGGGCGAGAAAACCGAAATCGGTACGATGGCGGATTCGCTTCAGGTATTCAAACAGGCGCTGATCGACAAGCGCGCGGCGGATGAAGCCGCGGCGGCCGATGCAGAAGCCAAGATCGAGCGCGGTCGCCGCGTCGACAGCATCACCCGCAACTTCGAATCGATGATCGGCGAGATCGTGGAGACGGTGTCGTCGGCATCGACCGAACTGGAAGCCTCGGCAGGTACGCTGACCGCCACGGCGGAACGTTCGCAGGAATTGACCACGACGGTTGCCGCAGCCTCCGAAGAAGCATCTACCAATGTTCAGTCAGTGGCATCGGCAACCGAAGAAATGGCCTCGTCGGTCAACGAGATCAGCCGACAGGTGCAGGAGTCGGCTGCGATCGCAGGGCAGGCGGTCGATCAGGCACGCAAGACCAATGATCGCGTCGGCGAGCTCGCCAGCGCTGCGTCGCGCATCGGCGATGTGGTCGAGCTGATCAACAACATCGCAGGCCAGACGAACTTGCTGGCGCTCAACGCCACCATCGAAGCGGCGCGTGCCGGCGAAGCCGGTCGCGGCTTCGCCGTCGTTGCCTCCGAGGTGAAGGCACTCGCTGAGCAGACTGCCAAGGCGACTGGCGAGATCTCGACGCAGATCTCCGGTATCCAGGCGGCGACCCAGGAATCGGTTGGCGCTATCAAGGAGATCGGAGACACGATCGGGCGGATGTCCGAGATTGCCTCGACCATCGCATCGGCGGTGGAAGAGCAGGGCGCGGCGACGCAGGAGATTTCTCGCAATGTTCAGCAGGCGGCACAGGGCACGATGCAGGTCTCGTCGAACATCGTTGATGTGCAGCGTGGTGCAACAGAGACTGGATCTGCCTCGACCCAGGTTCTCGCTGCGGCGCAATCACTGTCCTCGGACAGTACGCGATTGAAGGATGAAGTCAGCAAGTTCCTGAACGCGGTGCGGGCAGCCTGAATTTCAATACAGCATGATCAAGAAAGCCGGCGCGTGAGCGTCGGCTATTTTGTGGATTGCATGATCTGTCGCAGGCAACGCTATCGCATCGGGATTATGCAATAACGCAGTTCGTGCTGCACTGCTTTTTAACTTTATCTCGCCACTCTCTTTCGCGCGAGCTCAGACCGTTCTTTTCAATCTGTGCTCGACTGGTAATTGCTGCCAAACCTCGCGCGAGGCGCGATCATAAAAATCAAGCTCTGCCATTGCTGACCAACGGTAGAATACCGAAGGAATACGGTTTCATGCTCGCCAAGATTTCCATTCGCACCAAGATCACCATTGTCATTTCCTTCTTATTGATTGCCATGGGTGGCATGGGCGTTCTGGCTGTCACCAAGATGCGCGCCATCTACGGCGAAGCATCGGAAATCCAGAAGAGCTGGCTGCCGAGCGTCCGTTCACTGGGGGAGCTTCGTGCAGGCGTAAATGTCTACCGCAATATCGTGCGCCTCCATATGCTCGCTGCGACACTGGAAGCGAAGGCATCGGCCGAGAAGCGCCTGATCAATACCGACGCGGATAACATGAAGATCCGTGCGACCTATGAGAAGCTGATCACCTCGCCTGAGGAGCGCGCGCTGTATACGCAATGGGCGCAGCAGTGGAGCCTCTACATGAATGGTGTCCAGGAAGTTCTAGCGCTTTCGCGCGCCAGCGTCGGCAAGATTCCGAACGAACCGCAGGATCTGAACGAGAGCAAGGTGTTGCCGATCGGCAAGAAGGCGGACGACCTGCTCGACAAGGATATCGCGCTGAATAAAGCCGGCGCGGATGCAGCCGGCAAGAGCGCCGAAGACAACTACGAGACAGCCTTCATGTTACTTGCGATCATGCTCGGTGCATCGGCAATCCTCGGGATCGGCGTCGGCATCTATCTGGTGAAAGACGTGTCGAGTGGCATCGCTTCGATCGTCAAGCCGATGCAGGCGCTCGGCGCCGGCGATCTGACGGCTGTCGTGCCCCATCAGGGCATGAAGACCGAGATCGGCACCATGGGTGATACGCTGCAGGTGTTCAAACAGGCGCTGATCGACAAGCGCGCGGCGGATGAAGCCGCAGCGGCCGATGCAGAAGCCAAGATCGAGCGCGGTCGCCGCGTCGACAGCATCACCCGCAACTTCGAATCGATGATCGGTGAGATCGTCGAGACGGTGTCGTCGGCATCGACCGAACTGGAAGCCTCGGCAGGTACGCTGACCGCCACGGCGGAGCGCTCGCAGGAATTGACCACGACGGTTGCCGCAGCCTCCGAAGAGGCATCCGCCAATGTGCAGTCAGTGGCATCGGCAACCGAAGAAATGGCCTCGTCGGTCAACGAGATCAGCCGACAGGTGCAGGAATCGGCGAGCATCGCCAATCAGGCGGTCGATCAGGCGCGCCGCACCAACGATCGCGTCAGCGAGCTCGCGAGCGCCGCGTCGCGCATCGGCGATGTGGTCGAGCTCATCAATAACATTGCTGGTCAGACCAATTTGCTGGCGTTGAACGCGACCATCGAGGCCGCGCGTGCTGGTGAAGCCGGCCGTGGTTTCGCAGTCGTGGCCTCCGAGGTGAAAGCGCTGGCCGAGCAGACCGCCAAGGCGACCGGCGAGATCTCGACGCAGATTTCCGGTATTCAAGCGGCGACGCATGAGTCGGTCGGCGCCATCAAGGAAATCGGCGACACCATCGGCCGCATGTCCGAGATCGCCTCGACCATCGCTTCCGCGGTGGAAGAGCAGGGCGCCGCGACGCAGGAGATTTCGCGTAATGTCCAGCAGGCGGCGCAGGGCACGATGCAGGTCTCGTCGAACATCGTTGATGTGCAGCGTGGTGCAACGGAGACTGGATCTGCCTCGACTCAGGTTCTCGCTGCGGCGCAATCACTGTCCTCGGACAGCACGCGACTGAAGGATGAAGTCAGCAAGTTCCTGAACGCGGTGCGGGCGGCCTGATCATGGCTTGTAGGGTGGGCAAAGGCGCTCTTGCGCCGTGCCCACCGCAGCGCTTTCGATGATGGTGGCGGGCACGCTGCGCTTTTGCCCGCCCTGCGGATGTCGAGCGTTCTATCTCGTACTCGCCGACACCAGCCCCGCGATATCCATATAGGTGCGCACCAGCGGGGCGACGAAACGATGCGCCGATGTCTTCGACACCAGCGTATCGTGCAGGATCAGGTGGTCGATGCCGGTATTGATGAAACACGCCATGGCGTCGCGCGGAGTCTCGACGATCGGCTCGCCCTTCACGTTGAACGACGTGTTGAGCAGCACCGGCACGCCGGTGAGCGCATCGAATTCCTTCAGCAGCCGATAGAGCACCGGATTGGTGTCTTCCGTGACGGTCTGGATGCGCGCCGTTCCATCGATGTGCACAATGGCCGGAATCTTCTCGCGCCATTCGGGGCGCACCGGGGCGGCGATCAGCATAAACGGCGAATCCTGATCGCCTTCGAAAATCTCTCTGGCGCGCTCGGCGAGCACAATCGGCGCGAATGGCCGGAACGGCTGACGATGTTTCACGCGTGAATTAAGGATGTCCTTCATCTCCGGTCGGCGCGGATCGGCGATGATGCTGCGATTGCCGAGCGCGCGGGGGCCGTATTCCGAGCGACCCTGAAACCAGCCGATCACTTTCTGGTCGGCGAGCAGCTTGGCCGTATCGCGGCAGATATTGTCGCTGCGCACCGCGCTGGTCTGCGCCTTGACGAGTGTGCGCTGGGTCGCTGTCTCGACGTCGCGATCGGTGTAAGTCTTTCCCGTGTAGGAATGCGTCATCACATAGGAGCGCGGCTGCTTCTGTACCTCCAGCAGGCCGTAATAGGCGCAGCCGATGGCGATGCCGTTGTCGCCGGCAGCGGGCTGGATCCAGACATTTTCGAAGCCGGCTTCGCGGGCGATGCGGCCATTAGCGACGCAATTGAGCGCGACGCCGCCGGCGATGCAGAGGTTCTTTGCGCCGGTCGTTTCGCGCAGCCAGCGCGCGCGGGCGAGCAGCACCTTCTCGGTGTCGTCCTGCACGCGCCAGGCGAGATCCTCCCAGTGCCGCATGGACGGATGGGTGTCCCACTTGCCGTCGCTGTCGGCGATATAGGGCTGGTTGTATTCGGGGGTCCAGCGCGGCACGCTGAGGACATTGTCGGTGACATCCATCAGCGGCTTGACCTGGTCGCGGCGGCCATAGGGCGCCAGCCCCATCAGCTCGCCGCATTTGTTCCAGTCGCCGAACACATAGGTCGAGGCCCGGCTATAAAGCGCCCCGAGGCCTGGCATGTTGTAGAATTCATCGCTGAGGAAGCCGCGGTCCGGCTCCATCCAGACTTTCTTGAGGCAATCGAGCTGCGTGCCCTTGAACGTGTAGTAGCTCTCGGATTCCCGGGCGAGCTTCGAGCCCGGCTCGTCGCCGGGATAGACCTCCATCACATCGGAGCGATAGCTGCCGACGCCGTCGACGATCATGATCGCCCCCTCTTCGAAGGGGCAGACGGCAAACGCGCTATAGGCGTGCGCCAGATGATGCGAGATCGTTTTGACCTTGCCGGTGCGCGCCCGAAACAGCGGATGGACGCTGGCGTCCTGCCGTTCATATTCGGGCAGGAAGCCCGGCATGTCCTGATAGATCAGGCGGTCTTCCATCTCCGGAACTGGCAGGATGTAGCAATTGCTCACCACCAGGTCGACGTCGCCCAGCGTGATGCCTTCGGCGTCGAGGACGTAGTCGATCACTTCCTTGTAGAACCCCGTCGCGTGTTTCTCGCGGGTAATCCGCTCCTTCTCGATCGCATAGGCCAGCGCGCCGTTGCGCAGCAGGCAGGCGCTGACGTCGTGATCGTAGGTGTTGAGACCGAGGATGTAGCTGGGTTTGGACATGAATCAGCTTCTGACAATTCGCGGGAAGGGACGAATGATGGGATCGAGCTGCTAATGCAGACGCGGCGGGTGGGGCTGACCGCATATTCGCAGTTGCGAGGTGCGGCGATCAGCATAGTGCGAGGCAATATGAAGAGAAGATGAACGCAGGAGGTCAAAAGCGAGGTGACGCGTGAAGGTGCGCATTCGTTCGTAGTGACAGCGTTGCCGGCAACTTGACCGGCGTTCGAGCTTGACCCTATTGTAAAGTTGTTCGTGCGTGCACGCCTTGTGATGGCCATATTACTATTCTGGTTTCAGCACCTGTGTGAATCAAGAATTGCTCACTGAACGATTCGAGGCCGGAAGCATTCTAAAGCCGTGCTTCTGCAGAATGGGAGTTCCTAAGAATGGCTCAAACCAAAACGACGCGCCATAATATCGTGACCCGCTGCCTGGCAGCGATGGCGCTTGTGTCTGTCTACTGTGTTGGTCTGATCGGCGCATCCACGGTGTTGCTCACCACGAGCAGCACCTCGGCCGAGGCCCGTGGCGGTGGTCGCGGTCGTGGCGGCGGCGGTTGGGGCCGTGGACGCGGTGGCGGCTTCTATCGTGGCGGCGGTCGTGGCTATGGTCGCGGCTATGGCTTCTACGGTGGACCGCGCTTTGTGGCGCCGGGCTGCTATTTCAGCCGTCGCTGGGGCCGGGTGGTCTGCCCGTACTAAGTCATAAGCGCTACGGCGCTGAATGAACGAGATAGAGAGGCGCGCCGGGTAACCGGGGCGCCTTTTGCTTTCCAGGCTCGCCTTTCTCCAGGAAACGGGCCTCTCTTTCGGGAATGATTTGTCGAAAGCTACCCTCCTTGCACAATGCTGAGGTCGCTTTTGGCATGCCATCTTGTGTTTTCTCATCCAAATTCCAATGTCGGCATGGCAAGCTTGCGCGCCCGCGCATGGCAATTCGGTCCTCCCACCCTGGAACCTTCATGAGCGCCCTGTTCTCTCCCTTCAAGCTGCGCGACCTCACGCTGCCAAACCGTATCGTCATTGCACCGATGTGCCAGTATTCTGCCGAAGATGGCCGGGCCACCGACTGGCACATGATCCATCTCGGCAATATGGCCCTGTCGGGCGCCGCCATGCTGGTGATCGAAGCGACCGCCGTGGAAGCCATCGGCCGCATCACACCCGGCGATCTCGGCCTCTATAATGACGCGACCGAAGCCGCGTTGAAGCCGGTGCTAGCGGCAATCCGCAAGCATTCGAACATTGCCGTTGGCATGCAGATCGCCCATGCGGGCCGTAAGGCGTCGAGCCACGCCCCATGGGATGGCGGCCAGCAGGTCCCGCTCGACAAAGGCGGCTGGGTCGCCCAGGCGCCCTCGGCCATTCCGCAGAAACCCGGCGAACTGGCGCCGCAGGAGATCGACGTTGCCGGCCTCAAGCGCATCCGCGATGCCTTCGTGGCCACGGCGAAACGCGCCGAGCGGCTCGGCATCGATGCGCTCGAGATCCACGCGGCGCACGGCTATCTGCTGCACGAATTCCTGTCGCCGATTTCCAACCAGCGCACCGACAATTATGGCGGCTCCCTGGAGAACCGGATCCGGTTTCCACTCGAAGTGTTCGACGCGGTACGCGCGGCTTTTCCCGCGCACAAGCCTGTGGGCGTTCGCGTATCGGCCTCGGACTGGGTCGAGGGCGGCTGGGATATCGAGCAGACCATCGTCTTCGCCAGTGAGCTGAAGAAGCGCGGTGTCGACTGGATGGATGTTTCGTCCGGCGGTGTCTCGCCGCAGCAGAAGATCGCGCTCGGGCCGGGTTATCAGGTGCCGTTCGCCGAAGCCGTGAAAGCGGCGACGGGACTGCCGACGATTGCGGTGGGGTTGATCACCGAAGTGCAACAGGCTGAAGACATCGTGGCCTCCGGCAAGGCCGATCTGGTCGCCATCGCACGTGGCATTCTCTACGATCCGCGCTGGCCGTGGCACGCGGCGGCGCAGCTTGGCGGTCAGGTGCAGGCGCCGCCACAATACTGGCGCTCGCAGCCATCGACGCAAAAGGCGTTGTTCGGCGATACGACGTTCGGCGGGCGCTAAACCACTTCAAGGCGCCTCACTTTCAACACCCACACATTGTCCCGCAAGCCCGATGCGATGTGTGGGTGTTTGTCGTTGCGGCGCGTCCACTCCGCGAATGGCAGCCCTGCGGCAGCATCGTGTTTACATGACAGAATGTCGCACCTACACAGCGCAAAATTCTGCGCCGTAAAATAATCGTGGCATCCGGCGCTGCCCGCCTATCGAGAGGAGCCGCGCCATGGCCCGCCATTTCTTATGGCTTCTGCTGATCCCCTTCGTCGGCCTGCTCTGGGTCCCGTTCTACAATTTTCATGATCCGGTGCTGTTCGGCTTTCCGTTCTTCTACTGGTACCAGCTCGCCTGGGTGCCGATGACCGCCTTTCTGACTTGGCTCGCTTACCGGACTTACGCCAATGAAGACTGAGCTCGATATTCCCGCCGTTGCGGTCTTTCTGTTCTTCTTCGCGCTCGTCACCGTGATGGGCTTCGTCGCCTCGAAGTGGCGCCGCCCGAAAACGCTGGCCAGTCTCGACGAATGGGGCCTTGGTGGCCGCCAGTTCGGCACCTGGATAACCTGGTTTCTGGTCGGCGGCGATTTCTATACCGCCTATACGGTGATTGCCGTGCCGGCACTGGTCTATTCGGTCGGTGCTTACGGCTTCTTCGCGCTGCCTTACACGATCCTGGTCTATCCCATCGTGTTCATGGTGATGCCGAGGCTGTGGCAGGTCGCCAAGGACAACGGCCATGTCACTGCCGCCGACGTTGTGCATGGCCGCTATGGTTCACGCATGCTGGAAGCAGCAGTCGCCATCACCGGTGTCGTCGCCACCATGCCCTATATCGCGCTGCAGCTGATCGGTATGGCCACGGCTGTGAAGGCGCTTGGCTTCGAAGGCGAATTGCCGCTGATCGCGGCCTTTGTCGTGCTCGCGCTCTACACCTACTCTTCGGGCCTGCGCGCGCCGGCATTGATCGCTTTCGTCAAGGACATCATGATCTATATCGCCGTCATCGCGGCAGTGTCAGTGATCCCCGGCAAGCTCGGCGGCTATGCCGCAGTGTTCGACGCCGCCGATCAGGCATTCAAGGCCAAGGGCTCGGGCAGTATCCTGCTGCAGCCCAGCCAGTATGTCGCCTATGCCACGCTGGCACTTGGTTCGGCGCTCGCGGCCTTCATGTATCCGCATACGCTGACCGGTATCTTCGCCAGCAAGAGCGCCACGACCATCCGCAAGAACGCCGTACTGTTACCGGCCTATACACTGATGCTCGGCCTGCTGGCGCTGCTCGGCTATATGGGCCACGCCGCCAAGTTGAAGCTCGCCAGCAATAATGACGTGGTACCGGCGCTGTTCCAGACGCTGTTTCCGAGCTGGTTCGCAGGCTTCGCTTTTGCGGCGATTGCCATCGGCGCGCTGGTCCCGGCAGCGGTGATGAGCATTGGTGCTGCCAATCTCTTTACCCGCAATTTCTGGAAGGCCTATGTCAATCCGCAGGTCGATACGGCGGGTGAAGCAGCCGTTGCCAAGATCGCGTCGCTGGTGGTGAAGGTCGGCGCGCTGCTGGTCATCATCTATCTGCCGACGCAGTTCGCGCTCGACCTGCAGCTTCTCGGAGGCCTGTGGATCCTGCAGACGCTGCCGGCCTTGATCTTCGGCCTGTTCACCCGCTGGTTCACCGCACCGGCCTTGCTGGCCGGCTGGGTCGTCGGCCTGTTTGGCGGCACATATCTGGCGTGGACGGACGGCCTCAAGCCGCTGCACTTGCTGTCGATTGGCAGCTTCCAGGCGACGGTTTATGTCGGGCTGATTGCCTTGGTCGCGAATATCGTGGTCGCAATGCTGGTCAATCTCGTGGTGCCGAAGCCGGTGGCAACGGCCGAGGCGGCGAGCACTTAAAGGCCTCGCTGTAAAGCCCGCGCGCGCATTGTTTCCGGGGCGCGCTGGCTTTATTGTCCGCGCGAATGCCCGCCATCCCTGTGCGGGACCGCCGGATGGAGCTTGCCTGAGTGACTGAAACGATGCGCATCGGCACGCGCAAAAGCACCATGGCGCTGGCCCAGACCGAAGAGATCGCGCGCCGGCTTGCGGTTGTCGCGCCGGAACTGGCCGTCGAGATCGTGAAATTCGAGCCGGTCGGCGACCGTGACCAGACCAGCAATCTCCTGAAGCATGGCGGCAAGGGCGGCGCTTTCGTCGGCGAAATTCGCGCGGCCGTGCTCAAGGGTACGCTGCATGCGGCGATGCATTCGCTAAAGGACATGCCCGGCAATGAAGACACGCCGGGTCTCGTGATCGGCGCCACGCTGGTGCGCGATCCGCCGACCGATGCACTGGTGCTGCGCGAAGGCGTTAGCCTCGACGATCTCAAGCGCACGCATGGCAAAGGCTTCAAAATCGGCACCAACGCCGTGCGCCGCGCGGCCTATATTCGGCGGCTATTTCCCGAGATCGAGGTGATCCACTTCCGTGGTGCTGCCGATACGCGCGTGCGCAAACTCGACAATGGCGAGATGCAGCGGCTGCCTGATGGTGACGAGGTCGGCCCCGCCGACGCGCTGATCATGGCGCGTTCAGGCCTCGAGCGTGTTGGATTAGCGAGCCGCATCGCACGTGATTTCACGCCGCAGGAAATGTTGCCGGCCGTGGGGCAGGGCATCGTCGCAGTCGAATGTGCGGCGCATGATTGGGCCTCGCGGCGTCATCTGTCACTGATCGACGACCCTGCGGCGCATCTGTCCTGCGATGCCGAGCGCGAGGTGCTTTGGGTGCTGAACGGCCACTGCAATTCGCCGATCGCCGGCTATTCGGTGATCTCAGGGCACGAGATGTCGCTGACCGCATCGGTGCTGGATGAAGCTGGCGGGCAGTTCATTGAGGTGACGCGCATAGGGCCGGCGGATCGTCCGCGCGAGCTGGGGCGGGCTGTCGGGCTGGAGCTGCTCGACAAGGGCGCCGGCGCGCTGATCGAGGCCAATCGGCCGGAGCACTAGGCCGTTCGATACGACACTTTGCCCTCTCCACGTCATGCCCGGGCTTGACCCGGGCATCCATCCTTTGATGTACGACAGTGAAGTTGGATGGCCGGGTCAGGCCCGGCCATGACGGAGTGTGTGGCGACTAGCTCTCCGCCATCCCCACCGACCACAGTGCGAACGCATAGACGATCGCGATCTCATCCAGCCGGTTGAAACGCCCGGACGCGCCACCGTGACCGGCGCCCATATTCGTCCGCAGCAGCACCGGCCCGCCACCCGTCATCGTCGCGCGCAGCCGTGCGATCCATTTCGCCGGCTCCCAATAGGTGACGCGTGGATCGGTGAGGCCACCCATCGCCAGGATCTTCGGATAGGCTTTCGCCGCGACCTGGTCATAGGGCGAGTAGGACAGGATGGTCTTGAAGTCGGCTTCGCTCTCGATCGGGTTGCCCCATTCGGGCCATTCCGGCGGCGTCAGCGGCAGCGTGTCGTCGAGCATGGTGTTGAGCACATCGACGAATGGCACTTCGGCAACGATGCCGGAGAATAGCTCGCCGGAGCGATTGGCGACGGCGCCCATCAGCATGCCGCCGGCGCTGCCGCCATGGCCGACGATGCGCTTCTCCGAAGTGTATTTCGCGTCGATCAGCGCGCGCGCAGCCGCGGCGAAATCGTCGAACGAGTTCGTCTTCTTGTCGCGCTTGCCGTCGAGATACCAGCCCCAGCCCTTGTCGGCGCCGCCGCGGATATGTGCGATGGCATAGACGAAGCCGCGATCGACCAGCGACAGCCGGTTGGCGGAGAACGACGCCGGCATCGCCATGCCGTAGGAACCATAGCCATAGAGCAGCAGCGGCGCCTTGCCGTCCCGTGCCAGGTCCTTGCGATGCAGGATCGACACCGGGACTTCGGCGCCGTCATGGGCCTTGGCCATGATGCGCGTGGTGAGATAGTCAGCGGGGTTGTGGCCGGACGGGATCTCCTGACGCTTGCGCAACGTCCGTTCGCGCGTCGCCATGTCGTAATCATAGACTTCCGACGGCGTCGTCATCGAGGAATAGGCAAAGCGAAGCGTGGTCGTATCGAATTCGTAGCCGCCCATGGTGTCGAGCGAATAGGCGGCTTCGTCGAAGGCGATGGCGTGTTCGTCCTTGGTGGTGAGATCGCGAATCACGATCGACGGCAGCGCATTGGCACGCTCCAGACGGACGAGATGGCCGGCAGTGAGATCCATGTCGAGGACATAGATGCCCTCGCGATATGGGATCAGGTCCGTCCAGTTGGCGCGCGCGGGCGAAGCCAGCGGTGCGGTGACGATCTTGAAGTCGATGGCGCCATCGGCATTGGTCAGGATGAACAGCTCGTCGCCGCGATCGGCCAGCGAATACTGCACGCCATCTTCGCGTTTCGCCACGAGGCGCGGCGGCGCGTCTGGCGTGTTGAGATCAATCAATTGCTGCTCGGACGTTTCATGATCGCCGCCGGCGATGACGCAGAAGCGGCCGCTGGCGCTTTCATGGATGTGGGTGAACCAGCCGGAATCCTGCTCCTCGAAGATCAGCCTGTCGTCGGCCTGTTTGGTGCCGAGCTTGTGCAGCCAGACCTGCATCGGGCGATGGTTGTCGTCGAGCTTCACATAGAAGAAGGACTTGCAGTCGAGCGTCCACACCACGCCGCCATCGGTCGCCTCGACCACGTCGTCGAGATCGCTGCCAGTGGCCCAGTCACGCACGCGGATGGTGAAATATTCCGAGCCCTTGACGTCGGCACTCCAGGCTTCCAGCGCATGATCGGGTGAATGGCGGGCGCCGCCGAACTTGAAATATTTGTGGTCGGCGGCAAGCCTGTCGCCATCGAGAATGATGGCGGCCTCGCCGCCATCCCGCGGCATGCGGCCGAATAATTCATGCTGGCCGCCCTCGCGGAATTTCCGCAAATAAGCATAAGGGCCATCCGGCGACGGGACGCTGGAATCGTCTTCCTTGATGCGGCCGCGCATTTCCGCAACCAACTTGGTCTGCAGCGCCGCCGTGCCGCCGAGCAGGCTCTCGGTATAGGCGTTCTCGGCCTCAAGATAGGTGCGGATCTCCGGCTCCAGCACGCTGGGATCGCGCAACACCTCCTGCCATTTGGCATCCTTCAGCCAGGCATAGTCATCGCTGACGGTGATGCCATGGGTCGTGAAGGAATGCGGATGACGCGGCGCAACCGGCGCGGGCATGGAGGATGTCTGCTTTGTCATGAACGCTCTTTTCGCGGAAGCCTGATCGGATATGATTACGGAACACGCGCGCATCGGCGCCTGCTCCGCATATTGGATATTCCATGGATATAGAGATTATCGACCGCCTTGCCATCCGCGATCTCATTGAAAACTGGGTGGTCTGGCGCGATGCCGGCGATTGGGACCGCTTCCGCACCGTCTGGTTCGACGATGGCCGCATGGTGGCCACCTGGACCCAGGGCACCGCCGACGAGTTCATTGCCATGAGCAAGGCCGGCTGGGCCAAGGGCGTCTCGATCATGCATTTCCTCGGCGCGCAATCGATCGATCTCGCTGGCAACCGCGCAATTTCGCAGACCAAGATGACCATTGCCCAGCGCGCGCTGGTACACGGCGTCAATGTCGACGTGATGCTGACTGGACGCTTCTATGATTTCCTCGAAAAGCGTGACGGCAAATGGGGCATGGTGCTGCGGCAGCCGATTTATGAAAAGGACCGCATGGATCCCGTCGTGCCCGGCGCGCCGCTGAAGCTCGATGCGGATCTGCTCGCGAGCTTCCCCGAGGGCTATCGCCATCTCGCTTATCTGCAGAGCCAGATCGGTTATCAGATCAAGCCGGATATGCCGGGGCTGCGCGGCGACGCGGTGGAGGCGCTTTATGCCAGCGGGAAGAAATGGCTGAACGGCGAAAAGCTGGATCGGTAGCCGCCTTACCCTCAGCCCTCATTGCGAGGAGCCTCTTGGCGACGAAGCAATCCAGTCTTTCCTTGTCGCTTTCTGGATTGCTTCGTCGCTCCGCTCCTCGCAATGACGTGGATAGTTGATAAAGAACAAAAAGACTGGGAGAAACAACATGCCCGACTTCATCACCCTCGATGCACTGGTCCGTAACACCGCCGCATCCAAGCCGACCAAGATCGCCGTGATCGATGCTGATCGCCAGATCGACTACGCCGTATTCGACGCACTGATCGACCGTATCGCTGCATCACTGCAGGCCAGTGGCCTCAAGCCGCGCGACGCGATCTCCATCTGTGCGCTGTCGTCGATCGAATATGCAGCGGTGTTTCTTGGTGCGTTGCGCGTCGGTGTGGCGGTGGCGCCGCTGGCGCCGTCATCGACACCCCCGGATTTCGCCGCGATGGTGAAGGATGCGGCCGCAAAAATCCTGTTCATGGACGACGCGACGGCCGCCTCCTTCGCGGAGGCTACGATCGATCCCTCCATCCAGCGCGTCGCGCTCGACGGCGGCAAGGCCGGCAAGCCGTTTGTGCAATGGCTGGCGCCGGAAGGTGCGACGCCAGCGCCGGTGACGATTGATCCGGAATGGGTCTTCAATATCATCTATTCCTCGGGCACGACCGGTACGCCGAAGGGCATCATCCACACCTATTGGATGCGCTGGCGGCAATATGGCCAGCTCGATCCGCTCGGCTACGGGCCGGATGCGGTCACCGTGCTGTCGACGCCGCTCTATTCCAACACCACGCTGGTCTGTTTCAATCCGACACTCGCCGGTGGCGGCACCCTGGTGCTGATGAAGAAGTTCGATGCGCGGGGTTTTCTTGAACTGAGCGCGAAGCATCGTGCGACCCATGCGATGCTGGTGCCGGTGCAGTATCGCCGCATCATGGCCGTTGAAGATTTCGACAGTTTCGATCTCAGGTCTTTTGTGATGAAGTTCTCAACCTCGGCGCCATTCGGCGGCGCGCTGAAGGCCGATGTGTTGAAACGCTGGCCGGGCGGGCTGACCGAATATTACGGGATGACCGAGGGTGGCGGCACCTGCGTGCTGCTGGCGCATGAACATCCGACCAAGTTGCACACCGTCGGCCAGCCAGCGCCAGATCATGAGATCCGCCTGATTGACGAGGACGGCAATTTCGTTGCCCAAGGCGAAATTGGCGAAGTGGTCGGGCATTCGCCCGTCATCATGCAGGGCTATCTCAACCAGCCCGGCAAGACCGCCGAGACGTTCTGGCACGACGCTTCCGGAAAGCGCTATGTCCGCACCGGCGATGTCGGGCGCTTTGACGAAGACGGCTTTCTGCAGCTGATGGACCGCAAGAAGGACATGATCATTTCTGGCGGTTTCAACATCTATCCGAGCGATCTCGAAGCCGTGCTGACGAAACACGACGACGTGCTCGAAGCCGCTGTCGTGGCCATGCCGTCGGAAGAGTGGGGTGAGACACCGGTCGCCTTCGTGGTGATGAAGGCGGGTGCCTCGGTCGATGCGCCGGGACTGAAGGCTTGGACGAATGAGCGTGTCGGCAAGTTCCAGCGACTCAACGATGTCGTGCTGGTCGATGTGTTGCCGCGCAGCGCCATCGGCAAGGTGCTGAAGCGCGAGTTGCGAGACCGCAAGCTGGCGGCGGATTTGTCGGTTTAGAGCACTGGCCTATCAGGTGTCGTCCCCGCGGAGGCGGGGACCCATAACCACGGTCAGTATGGTTCAAGCGGCAGAGTTATAGCCACAGCGTCTTTTCTAACTCTTCGGCGTGTATGGGTCCCCGCCTCCGCGGGGACGACGGCTGAGTTTGGGATCGCCGCCTCAATAATGCGGCGGAGGTTCATTCCGCGGCGCACCGCTGTTGCTTTCGGCCTCCTGCAGCCGCTCGCCGAGCGTGGCGACCTGCCGCGTCAGCATGTCGATCTGTTTCCACTGAGCGGTGATCGTCGCATTCAGCGTTTCGATTGTGTCGTCCTGATAGGCGATGCGGGCTTCGAGTGCGTCGATACGTTCGCGCAAGCCTGTCAGGTCGTTTGCGGTCTCACTCATCGGATGCGCTCTTCCGCAGCATCGCAAAATCTTCCGAATTGATCGGCAAGTCAGGCTTGATCGACTGGCTCTCGACAAGGCCATGGCCGAGTGCGACGCGCTGGTCGAACACGAAGCATTCGCCGCGCCAGCGGCTCTCGACCTCAGGGATCTCCTCGAGATATTTCAGGATGCCACCCTTGAGGTGATAGACGTCGGCGAAGCCGCGCGACAACAGATACGAGCTCGCTTTCTCGCAGCGGATGCCGCCGGTGCAGAACATCGCGATCTTCTTGTGCTTCTCGGGATCGAGCGTGCGTGCGACGAAATCCTTGAACTGGCCGAAGCTTGCGATCTCCGGATCGACCGCGCCCTCGAACGTGCCCATCGCCACTTCGAACGCGTTGCGCGTATCGAGCACCAGCGTGTTCTCGTTGGCGATGAGATCGTTCCAGTCGGCGGCGTCGACGTAGGTGCCAACCGTCTTGGTCGGATCGGTCTGGGGATCGCCGAGGGTGACGATCTCCTTTTTCAACCGCACCTTCATGTGCAGGAACGGCATCAGGCTGGCGCGGGAGAATTTCAGCTCGAGATGGTTCAGCCGGTCGCTGAACATCACGCCGGTCTCAAGTTCGCGCACCAGTGCGTCGATGGCGGCGTCTGTCCCGGCCACGGTGCCGTTGATGCCCTCGTCGGCGAGCAGGATCGAGCCTTTGATGCCGAGATTGACGCAGAGTGCGCGCAGCGGCTCGCGCAATTGCCGAAAATCCGGCAGCGCGGCGAATTGATAGAGGGCGGCGACCTTGAACATGGCGGGGGTTTACCAGCCGGACCCGCGAGGGGGAAGTCCGGGAACTGGCCGAAATATCGTTGCCATCAGGGCTTTGGGCCGGATGCCCCCCCTGCGCAGGTATTGACCTATGTCATACCCGGCGAAACCAGCGCAACGCGTAGTGCCAGAACGCAAAAAACCGGCCCCTTACGGGACCGGCTTCTTTTGCAGCGCCACCTGCGACCGACGGAGGAGTCAAAACTCCGCCGGTTGGAATTGGTTAAAGTTTGCGGTTCGCAAAATCCGACGCCTTGTCGGCGGCGTCCTTGGCAGCCTGCTTGGCATCGCCGACGGCCTTCTGCGCGTGGCCCTTGCCTTCCTGGATGAGGCCTTCGCCCTGCAGGCGGTCAGAGCCGGTCGCTTCACCGATGCCCTGCTTGGCCTTGCCGATGGCTTCGTTTGCGGTTCCCTTGATCTTGTCTGCGGTGGCACCCATGGGATACTCCTGTCATGTAGCAGACGCAGTTCCGAGACCATTCTCGATACGCGCTGCTTGAGCTTCGCAGAGACAATTGCCAGCTCAATTGAATGTTCCTCACTCCCGGGGGCGTGATGCCGCATGCGGTGGCAGCATTTCTTCGGAACCCAAGAAGGCATTGAAATGTCCGGTCACGGCCACGATCACACTCATCCGCACGATCACGCGCATGATCATTCTCACGACCATGATCCGGATCGCTGGAAGCACGACGGCATTCGCGTCATTCCGGCTGACAACCTCGATACCAACGTGCCCTCGACGAAAGGTATGGACCGCGCGGCCGCGATCAATTTCGCGCGCGTCGGTGCGCAGAAGCTCTGGGCCGGCACCGTGTCGATCCAGCCGGATGCCAAGACTGGAGCGCATCACCACGGCCATCTCGAAAGCGTCATCTATGTGGTGAAGGGCAAGGCGCGGATGCGCTGGGGCGATCGCCTGCAGTTTACCGCGGAGGCCGGTCCTGGCGATTTCATCTTCGTGCCGCCGTACGTGCCGCATCAGGAGATCAATGCCAGCGCTGAAGAAGTGCTGGAATGCGTGCTGGTGCGCAGCGACGGCGAAGCGGTCGCCATCAATATCGATATCGAGCCGGTGGAGAAGCCGGAGACGGTGTTGTGGGTCGATCCTACGCATCCCGATGGGGCGGTGAAGAAATAGTTATCTTACCTCGCCCCGCTTGCGGGGAGAGGTCGCTTTCCACATGCGCAGCATATGGAAAGCGGGTGAGGGGGAGTCAGTGTTTCACTCGCTGACTCCCCCTCACCCGTCGCGACAAGCTTCGCTTGCCGCGCCACCCTCTCCCCGCAAGCGGGGCGAGGGAAGAAGGCTATTTGATCTCGGGCAGTCCCGGCGAAAACGCCAGCGCGCTCTCGATCCATTTTGCCACGCGCAGTGTGCGCAGATCGTTCAGATAGGGGCCGACCACCTGCAGGCCGAGCGGCAGATGGTTCTTGCCGAACCCGGCCGGCAGCGACAGCGCGGGCACGCCGATCAGGGTCCATGGCGCGCAATATTCGGCATCGCCGGTATAGCTCAGCCCTTCCGGTGCTTCGCCATAGGCCGACAGCGTCAGCACCGCATCGTAATTCGTCATCTGCGCGGTGAAGTCCGCGCGCAGCTTTGTCTGCAACGCCTTGGCCTTGAGATAGGCTGCCGCGCTGATGGCGCTGCCGGTTTCCACCAGTTTCTTCAGGTGATCGCTGGTCTTGTCAGGATAGCGTGCGACGAGATCGCCAAAGATCACCGCCCCTTCGGCGGCCAGAATGATGTTGATCGCGTCCCAGTTGCTGCGATCCAGTTCGGGCAGTTCAAGTTCCTCGATCGACGCGCCGGCGCTGCGCAGTCGCGCGACAGAGGCCTCGAACACCTGTTGCTGTTCGCTCTCGGCCTTGGCGAATTTGGCAAAGCGCACCACTGCGAGACGTGGTGACGGCAGCGGCGGTACACCGCGCTCGACGGAGATTTCGAAACCCGGCACCGACGCGCCATGCGGATCGCTGTCGCTGGTGCCTGCGATCAGTGACAGCGCATAGGCGACGTCATCGACCTTGCGCGCGAAGAAGCCGATGTGGTCGAGCGACTGGCTGAGGTGGTGCGCGCCGCTGCGGGGGATAGCGCCGAAGCTCGGCTTGAAGCCGACGACGCCATTGAAGGCGGCGGGGCGGACGATGGAGCCCAGCGTCTGCGTGCCCAGCGCCAGTGGCACGATACCGGCAGCGACGGAGGCTGCGGAGCCGGAGGACGAACCGCCCGGCGTGTGCTTGCTGTTCCATGGATTGGTGGTCGGGCCGGGATGGCGCCAGGCGAATTCGGTGGAGACGGTCTTGCCGAAGATGGTGGCGCCGAGATTGCGCAGACGTTCGACGACCCATGCATCGGCCGATGGCACGTGATCGGCATAAACGGCCGAGCCATTGGTGGTCGGCATGTCGGTGGTGGCGATGATATCCTTGACGGCGACGGGAATGCCGGAGAGCGGCCCTGGCTTGCGCACAGTGTCGGTGGGGAGGACCTCAAAGGCCTTCAGCATGGGCTCGGCAGCCGTGGCCTGTGCGAGCCGCTCCGATGCGTAGTGATCTGCCGCAGATGTGTTGCCCTTGAACAGCCGCAGCAGGTCCAGAACCCCCGCGCCAGATGTTGCAGTGCGCGCGGTTGCATTCGTCATGTCGTGTTGTCCTGAACGTTTCTTCTGGGATCACGAGAGGCGCGCAACCGCGAGGCTGCGCGCGTTCGATATTACTTCATCGCCAATGCGGGCTCGATATATTTCTTCACGACAAACTTGTCATAGTCAGGCTGGGCCGCGAGATTGCCGAGCGCGATCTGGGTGTCCATGGAGATCTTCAGCGAGGGTGCAGAAATATCGACGCTGTCCGGATAGACGCCGTCGGCCAGCATACGCTTGACGGCGGATTCAATCACGGCCGGATCCAGCGTTGGAAATTCCTTCTGCGCAATGGCTACGGTCTTGGCAGGATCTTTCTTCATGAAGCGCATCGCCATTTCCATGCCGTTGGTCACACGTTGCGCCAGATCCGGATTGACATCATTGCGCGCCGTCACCGACGAAAATGCATAGGCGCCATAGCTCTTCGGGAAGCCGTAGACCACTTTCATGCCCTTGGCGACCACCTGATCGAGGCCGGGTTCATACATCACGGCGACGTCAGCCTGCTTGGCGAGGAACGGGCCCGGTTCGCTGCCGATCGCGACGGGGATCATCTCCACATCGGTCTTGCCGTCCATGCCGTTCTCCTTCAGCAGCTTCAGGAACAGCGAGGTGCTGGTGGTCGGCATGGTGCCGACGACCACTTTCTGGCCTTTCAGGCTCTTGACGTCGGTGAACTTGAAATCCGGCGCGGTCGCGATCCACACGGCGGCGCCGTTGACGACATTGGCGATGATGCCGACCGGCGCGCCCTTGGAGGCCGCAATGGCTGTCCATTCCGGGCCATGGATCGAGAACTGTGCGCTGCCGGAGATCACTGCCGAGAGTGCGACCGTGGGCGAGCCTGCGGTTTCCTTGGTGAGGTCGAGGCCCTGCGCGGTGAAGAAGCCTTCATTGATGGCGACATAGAGCGGCAAATACAGCATCGACTGGAAGGCCTGCGACAACACCACCTTCTTGTTCTGCGCCATCGCTGGCGTGGCGAGCAGGATTCCAGCCAGCGCGACCGCGCCGGTGATACGCTTCAACAACGACATAGAACGTCTCCGTTATGGTGGAAAGGGGGGATTAAACCTGGACCTGATGCGAGGTGGTCGCCTGCTTCCACGGCAGCGAAGTGCGCTCGATGATGTCGATGACGTAATAGAGCACGAAGCCGAGGATCATCAGCGTGAACAGCCCGACCCAGACCGAGTTGAGGTCGTACAGGCTGGAGGCGAGGAAGATCATGTGGCCGAGGCCGCGCTGCGACGAGATGAACTCGCCGACAACGGCGCCGACCAGGCCGAAACCGATATTGATGCGGAAGGTGGCGATGATCGACGGCAGTGTGGATGGCACCACAGCCTTCCAGAACACCTGATGCTTGTCGGCGCCCATGGAGATCATCAGCGACTGCAGATCGACGTCGGCATCCTTGGCCGCCTGATAAGCGGCGATCAGCGCTACCAGTGCAGTGAGTGAAACGGCGAGTGCGACCTTCGATATCAGGCCGGTGCCGAACCACAGCACCACGATGGGCGCGAGCGCGATCTTCGGCACGGAATTGATGGCAACGATGAAGGGCTCGACCAGCTTCGCGACGAACACCGAATACCACAGCGCCAGACCGAACAGCGATCCGAAGATGGTGCCGATGATGAAGCCCAAAATGGCCTCGAACAGCGTGTACCAGGAATCCGACAGCAGTTCGCCGCTTAGGATCAGTTTATAGAACGTGGCGAAGATGCCGGAGGGCGATCCCATCAGGAAGGCGGAGATAAAGCCGGCATGCACGCCGGCCTCCCATAGCGCGAAGAACACTGCGACGGCGAGCAGCTGCAACACCGCGCGGCCGAGCGTCGTGTCGAAGGTCGATCGCTTCTTGCGCGGTGCGGTCTTCTTGCGCGCGGATGTGCCGGACATCACGAGGCTCATGATGTTGTCTCCGTCTGGATATCGAGTTCGGCGCAAAGCGTCTTGAAATAAGTTGAAAATTTCACGTCGTTGCGCGCGGTGATGGGTGAGGTTGCCTCGATGTCGATCTCATGCACGACCTTCACCCGTGCCGGGCGGCCGGACAGCACGACGACGCGCTTCGACAGCGCGACCGCCTCGTCGATGTCATGGGTCACGAGGATGACCGTCTTGTTGAATTTCTGGACCGCATCCTTGAGCACGCCTTCGAGATACAGCCGCGTCTGATAATCCAGCGCCGAGAATGGCTCGTCGAGCAGCAGGATGTCGGGATCCATGATCAGCGTACGGATCAGCGCCACGCGCTGGCGCATTCCACCGGACAGGGTCTTGGGATAGGCGTTCTCGAAGCCGGCGAGGCCGAACTGCTTGAGATACTCGCGCGCTTTCTCCTCGGCCTCCTTCTGGTCGACGCCGCGAGTCTGCAGCCCGAGCAGTACATTGCCCATCACCGTGCGCCACGGAAACAGCAGGTCTTTCTGCATCATGTAGCCGATGCGGCCGCGCAGGCTTTCGATTTCCTTGCCGCGATAGGTGATAGTGCCGCCATCGGGCTCCAGCAGGCCGGCGATGATGTTGAAGATGGTCGTCTTGCCGCAGCCGCTGGGGCCAATAATGCTGACGAAATCGCGCTCGTTGATGGTGAAGGAGAGGTCGTCGAGCACATTGACGTCGCCGCCCTTGCCGGCAAACGACTTGCTGATGTTCTGGATGGTGAGCTGAACTTGTTTCGGCGGCATGATGCGGTTTCCTGGGTACCGCACATACGCAAGCTGCGTGCCATCTTGGACGCGAAAAAGCCTCAAGCAATCGCGCAGGTTTTCTGCGGATAGCTTGAGGCTTGAAGTGTTTTGCCCCGGCTTTGGGCAGGCTGGAATTATTCTCGGCGATAAATTGAGCAGGCACGCCGAAGTGCATTTTTGGCGAACAGTTCGCGCATCAACCCGTGACGGCCATCACCGCTTCCCTGATCTTGGCCAGCGCGTAATTGCCGACCATGGCGGCGTCCACATGCGGCAGGTTTGGGATTTCGTCGGCAGCGACCACGCAATCGACGATGGCGGGTCCGTCACAGGCCAGCGCGTCGGCGATGGCCTTCTTCAGATCGCCCGGCTGCTTGGCCGTAAAGCCCTGCGCGCCGCAGGCACGCGCCAGTGCGGCGAAATCGGGATTGGGGAATTCGATGGCTTCGCGGAACGGCGCCAGGCCGATGCTTTCGGCTTCCAGCGTGATCAGACCCAGTGCCGAATTGTTGTAAACGATCACCTTGATAGGCAGCTTGTGCTGCACAGCGGTCATGAATTCGCCCATCAGCATGTTGAAGCCGCCGTCGCCGGTGAGCACGATCACCTGTTTGCTGCGATCGAGGATCTGCACGCCGTTGCCCTGGCCGACGGACGTGCCGACCGCGGCATTGTTGAACGAGCCGATGATGCGCTGGGTGCCGTTCTGGCGGATCCAGTTGGCCGACCACAGCGTGTTCAGACCGGTGTCGAACACGAAGATTGCATCGGGCCGTGCGAGATCGCTGGCGATGCGCGCGACGGCCTGCGGGTGGATCTTGTTCTTGCTACGGGCCGGGTCGGCCTGCTTGTCGAGCATCTCATCCCACTTCTTGCGGGCGTGACTGGTCGTCTCGAAGAACTGGCCGTCGGTCTTGGTCTGCACCCTGTCCAGCAGCATCTTCAGCGCTGGCCGTGCCGAGCCGATGACGCCGAGGCTCGTCGGTGTGCGCCGTCCCAGTGCTTCGGCGCGCACGTCGATCTGGATGACATTGCCCTTGCGCGGCAGGAAGTTGGAATAGGGATAGTCGGTGCCCACCATGACGAGCAGGTCGCAATCATGCACAGCATTGTAGACGGCCTTGGTGCCGATCATGCCGAGACCGCCCATCCATCGGACGTCATCGAACGCCATGATCTCCTTGCCGCGCACCGAATGCACCAGTGGCGCCTTCAGCCTGTCGCTGAGCGCACGCAGGAGTTCGGCGCTGCCGATGGCGCCATGGCCGCACATGATGACAACGCTGCTGGCTTCGTCGATGCGGCGGGCGGCTTCCTGTATGGCGGCATCATTCGGGAGGATCTCGCCGCGTGGCACCAGCGTGGCAAGGCTCGCTGTCGCCCCTTCGGCTTTCGACGACAGCACGTCGACAGGCAGCGTCAGATGCGCGACGCCAGGCCCTGCATAGGCGGTGGAGATGGCCTGATGGATCACGCCGGGCGCCTGCGCGGCGGTGGTGATGGTCTGGGTGTAGAGTGCGACGTCGCGAAACAGCAGGTCCGGCTCGGTGGTCTGGAAAAAGTCGACGCCTTTTGCTGCTCGCGCCATTTCGCCCGAGAGTGCCAGCACCGGGGCGTGATCGCGCGCCGCTTCATAGAGACCGGCGACGAGATGCGTGCTGCCGGGCCCGGTGGAGCCGGCGCAAACGCCGAGCTTGCCGGTGAGCTTGGCCTGGCCTGCGGCGGCCAGCGCTGCGCCTTCCTCGTGCCGTACCCCGACCCATTCGATCTTGCTGCGCCGGACCGAGTCCGCCAAAGGATTAAGCGAGTCGGCGATCAGGCCGAAAATCTGCTGTACGCCAATCGCCTCAAGAACATGGACAATCTCATCCGCGACAGTTTTCGACATTGGGGGCTCCGATTTCTAGAATTGGCTCTCCGCCGGGAGGCGGGCTGATGCAGCAATGCGGTCGGTCCAATTGTGATTGGAGCCGAGTGGTCGCACTGCAGCAATAGCTGAACCGCGAAACGGTTTCATGATGGTCAATTATGTTTGCGCAATGCTTGGAGAAATGCGCGATGTGTTGAACGTTTGTTACGTGTATCGGAAGATCGGATCGTCATAGGCGATGGCCGGAAATATGTTCTTGTCGCTCCAGTAGTCCTGGTTGTGCTGCCACTCCTGCTTGTCGCCGCGCTTCGGCAACAGGTGCATGCCGCGCATGATGTAGCCGGGATTGAAGTCCTCCGGATCGATCCAGGGCAGTAGCGGCATGTCGCGGTCTTCGGGCCGCAGCATCGGCGTCACTGTGGTCGTGCCGGTCTCTTCCATGTGCTTCAGCAGCCCGCAGACGAAGTCGGCGACGAGATCGACACGCAATGTCCAGCTGGCACGGAGATAGCCGAAGATCCACACCATGTTCGGCACGCCGGTGAACATCATGCCGCGATAGGTCACAGTGTCGGAGAAATTCAGCGGTGCGTCATCGATGGAGAAGGCGATATCGCCGAGCATGTTGAGATTGAAGCCGGTGGCGGTGACGGCCACGTCGGCGTCGATCGTCTTGCCGGATTTCAGCGTGATGCCGTATTCCGTGAAGGTCTCGATCTCGTCGGTGACGACACTCGCCTTGCCGGCCTTGATGCTCTGGAACAGGTCGCCATCCGGAATGAAGGCGATACGCTGCCGCCATGGTCGGTAGCGCGGCGTGAAATGGGTGGCGATGTCGTAGTCCTTGCCGAGATAGGCCTGTACGCCCTTCAGCAGTTCCTCTTTCACCACCTCCGGTTCGCTGTTCGTCCGCTTGGTGAAGGCCTGCTGATCGAACAGGATCTTGCGGCGGACGATCTCGTGGACCCATTCTTCGTCGACATCCAGCTCGCGCAGCGTCTCCGCCAGCGCGTTGGCATTACGGCCGGTGATGAAGAAGGTCGGCGAGCGCTGCAGCATGGTGACTTCAGCGCATTTATCGGCGATGGCCGGCACCAGAGTCGCGGCAGTCGCGCCGGAGCCGATCACGACAACCTTCTTGCCGGTGACGTCGAGATCTTCCGGCCAGGTCTGCGGATGCACCAGGCGGCCCTTGAACCGGCCCATGCCCGGCCATTGCGGCGTGTAGCCCTGATTGTGGTTGTAATAGCCCTGACACATCCAGAGAAAACGCGTGGTGAAGTTCAGCGTCTCGCCGGTGTCGTGACGGATGACGGTGAGCGTCCAGAGCCTGTCGGCATTCGACCAGTTGGCAGACAATATCTTGTGGCGATAGCGGATATGCGTGTCGAGGCCGTTCTCGGCGATCACGTCCCCCATATAGCGCAGGATTTCCGCAGCGGTGGCGATGGGCGCCGATGTCCAGGGCTTGAAGCGATAGCCGAACGTATGCAGGTCACTGTCGGAGCGGATGCCGGGATAGCGATGGGTGTGCCAGGTGCCGCCGAAACTGTCCTGGGTTTCCAGAACCAGAAAACGCGTGTCCGGATTTTGCTTGGTGAGGTGATAAGCGGCGCCGATGCCGGAGATCCCGGCGCCGACGACGATGACATCGACATGTTCGGGGGAGTTTTCGACGGATGGATCTGTGGCGATCTTTCGCTGGACGTTCATGGGCTCCCGATCTTTTTTGGCTCTCGCGCTTGGTGCGCGGATGCTTTTATGCGGCGATCCCCGGTTTAAGGCCGGAGATCGCCGCGATCGGTATCATTGACGATCGCAGGGAATGCGCAAGCGGGAATTGCGCTGGAGAGGCGTCAGCTTTCTGCTGCAGGGGCCGCCGCGGGTGACTGTGCGCGTCTCGAGAACAGGATGCGCTGATACAGCCAGCCGATGGCTACCAGCACGAGGCCGAGGCACATGAAGGACAGTGCGCGGTAGACGCCGGTGAGCGACGACATGTCGACCAGGAACGCCTTCAGCACCGTCAATGCGATCACCACGGCAGAGGCGAGCCGCGCGCGCTGAGAGTTGACGAGGATGCCGATGCCGAGCAGCACGACGCCAAAGCCGAGCCATGCGATCGACAACGTATATTGCTCGGCATCGGTGATCGCGGCGTTGTAGAAAATCGGGCCATGATAGATGCGGCGGATTTCCAGCGTCACATACATCAGGGCTAGCACCAGCGCGCCACCGGCGATGGTGTTGCCGTAGGCCGGCTTGCGACGGCCGGCGACGGCATAGGACAGCAGCAAAGCGAGCACCGCGGGGAGGGCATAGCCGAGCAGCAGCAGGTTGATGACCACGCCGCCCACATCGATGTGCCAGATGCCGGGATTGGTGAGGAACAGTAACCCGCCGAGACTTGCGACGCCGGCGAACAGTGTCAGCAACCCGGCACTGACGCTGTGCACGATGCTGCGGCTCCGCTCCCACAGGCGTTCCAACCCGATTGCCATGGCCAGCGCGACGCAGACCTGCAGCGCGACTTCGGTGAGGCTCGAGGAGGACCGATAGACATCGCCGCCATTCACGAAGTGGCGGATCTCCATAAAGGCCAGCAGCACCGTGAACAGGATCGCTGCGGACTCCACCATGCGCAGCGGTGCATCATCGCCGCGCCGGCGCATCAGGATGCTGGCGGCCCAGAACGAAGTAGCGGGCACGCCGTAACCCCATAGCAGCCAGTTGAAGATCGGCGTGGTGCCGACGAGATCTCCGACCACGCGCGGCTCCCATCCCATCCGGGCGACGACAATGCCGGCAAGGATGGCCGCGAGCCAGCGCAGGAACGGGATCGGCCGCTGCATGGAGATCCAGGCTGTGCCCAGCGCCATCAGCGACAGTGCGATGGTGAGCCAGCCTTTCTCCAGTGCAAAGGTCAGCCCCAGCGCCAGCGCACCGAGGGTACCGGTGGCGAACAGCGCCGTGGAGATCGCGAGGCCCGGACGTGGCTCGCGCTTGCCGAGTAGTTCGGTGGCGGCCGCGAAGGCTGCGCCGATGATCACGGCGAGAATGGCGAAGGGGATCGAGCGATCGAGATGCGCGATGCGGGCATAGAGCGCGATCAGCAGCGCCAGCGGCGTGAATACCGCGGCGCCCGACCAGATCACCGGAATAACGGCGCTAACGGATCGGCCCTGTGCGAGGAAGCCGAGCACGCCGAAGCCGAGGGCGAAAACCGCCGCGGAGGCGAGATGCAACGACACCGAGCTTTCCACCGGGCTGGCGCCGATGCCCGCCAGTGGCCCGCCGGGCAGCACCAGCATGTCGAGATTGCCCTGGATGGCCCATTCCAGGAAGACCACGGCGACGAAGCCTGCGGCCACGGCAACCGCCGCGGTGGCGGCTTGAGCGTACCAGGCGACGAACAGTGTGCCGGCGACGACGAGCGCGAATGTCACCATGGCCATGTCGGCATGAAAACTGGAAAGTACGACCAGCGTCGCGCTGAGCAAGCTCGCACTGAGTGCGCCCGATGAGATGCCTTCGATGCGGCCTTCTTCGGCCGGCGGACCATACAGGAAGCCGCAGACGACCAGCAGTGAGGCCAATATGAAGCCGGCCAGGACATGGAACGCATGGGGCGCGAGTGCCGGTGTGCCGGCGTCGAGGCCCGGCAGGGTCCACAGCGTCGCGAAGACGATGGTGGTCAGCGCCAACCAGCGCCACAGCCGGATACGCGCGAGGCTGAAGGCAGCCGCCATGACGATGGCGAGATAGATATACAGCGCCCAGTAGTCCGGCTTGCCGGACGACACCAAAACCGGCGTGACGAAGGCGGCGGCAATGCCGAGGCCCGCGAGCGCCGGGCCGTGCAGCAATGCCGCGGCCATGGTGCACATGGCGACGATGCCGAGCAGGGCGAAGGCCGTGCCGGGGACGAGGAAGTCGTACAGCGCATAGGCGGCGTAGACGGTGGCAAAGGCGACGGCAGTGCCGGCCGCTGTGAGGATCGCCGGAATATTGGCGATGGGCAGCGGTGCAATCGCAGACAGGCTTTCCTTGCGGCGCGCAAATTCGCCGACGGCAAGCAGTGCCAGGGCGAACAGGCCGCCGAGCAGCACGCGCACTTCGGGGCCGAGCAGGCCGGCCTCGATGGAATAGCGCACCATGAAGAAGCCGCCGAGCGCCAGCGTGAGGCCGCCGACCCAGACCACCCAGCGCGTGCCGATGCGTTCCTCGAAGCCGGGGCCAGCCGCAGGGGCTTCCACAGGCGCGGCGGGTTCGGGCGTAGTATGAGCAGGGACATCCGGCTGGATCGAGGGGGCAGCTTCGCGGGTCACCTCGGTTGGAGTCTCGGATACGGCAGGGGCGGATGCAATGTTCGGCGTGGTCGGTGTGAGGTCCGGCCTTGCGACGGCGGCCGGCATTGCCGCCACGCGCGGCAGCGCCTCATAGGCGTCGACCCGGGCGCGCAGCACCTTCACTTCATTGCGCGCCTTGCGCGCGAAGATGAAGGCAACGATGGCAATCACTAGCGTGACGAAACCGAAATCATCGAACATCGACTATCAAACCTTCAGGAAGCAGGGCACACGCCAATCATGCCCCGGAACGGCGCCCGGGGACATGGCCATCGGTATGTGTTGTCGTGGAGAACTTTAGTTCACGCGCCGCGCGTAATTGCTGGAATTAATCCAGATCGAGGCGAAACGGCTTGCCGATCACGGTCAGATTGCCGGGGCCCATCTCGTCGAGCGCGCGGACCATGCGGCCGCCGCGGCCCAGCGCCTTGTCGGCGAGAGTCACGAGCAGGCGGTTGGGGGAGGCGATCGGCGAGGCGGCGCGGATTCGCAGCGCGATGTCGCGCTCGTCGCGGTCCGGATTGAGCATGCAGGCGGCGGCAAAGGCGCTGGCGGTGGAACGCGAGATGCCGGCATAGCAATGGATCACCAGCGGCGAGGCGCGATCCCAGCCGCGGACGAAGTCCAGCACCTGCGTGATGTGACCTTCGTTGGGCGCGACAAAGCCGTCCATCACCTCGGTGATGTCGTCGACCTGCACCCTGAGATGATTGGCCTCGCTGATCGACGGCGGCCGCTGCACCTGCGCGACATTGGCCATGATGGTGAGCACGTGGCTCGCGGCCGTGTCCTTCACGGTGGGATGCAGATCGGCGAGCGAGCAGACGTGGATCATCGGGGAACCTTTTGTTGAGCGTCGTTATAACGCTCCGTTCTCTCCACGTCATGCCCGGGCATGACGGAGTTTAAATTACGCCAGCAGCGCCTCAAACCTTGCCAGAAACCGCTTCTCAGCCTTCCCCGCCGACCACGGCGTCAGGTAATCTTCCACCATAGCTTCCGAGAGGCCGGGATCCTTGCCGAACAGACGCTTTGCCTCGGCCTCCTTAAATCCCGCAAGCCGGGTTGCTTCCAGATAGGCGGCGCCCATATCGGCGGCCTTGATCTGTTTGGTGATCCCGGGCTCCAGCGCTGGCGGCAGGCCGAAGCGGATGTGGATGGCGCCGAGCAGGCGATTCTCGATCACCTTGTAATCGCCGCCGATCACCGCCTTGAACGGCGAGATCATGTCGCCGATGACATATTCCGGCGCGTCATGCAGCAGGGCTGCGAGCCGCACGCGCTCGTCGGCGCGCGGCATCTGCTCGCGCAACACGGCTTCGACCAGCAGCGTGTGCTGTGCTACCGAGAAAATATGCGCGCCGTGGGTCTGCCCGTTCCAGCGCGCGACGCGCGCGAGCCCGTGGGCAATATCGGCAATTTCGATATCCAGCGGCGAGGGATCGAGCAGATCAAGCCGCCGGCCCGACAGCATGCGTTGCCAGGCGCGGGTGGCGACGTCGCGGGAAAATCTTTGGTCGAATTTCGATTTGGCCATCGGTTCTTGGTCTTGAGTTTCTTGTTGCTACTTCGCCTTGAGGCGCGGCTTGCGCTTCAGGCCCATGCAGGCCTCGTGGCAAAAGCAGGTCACGAGATGATCGTTGACCATGCCTGTGGCCTCCATAAAGGCATAGACGATGGTCGGGCCGACGAATTTGAAGCCGCGCCCCTGCAGGTCTTTCGAGATATTGGCCGATAGCGGTGTCGAGGCCGGCACGCTGCCATGGGTCTTGAAATTGTTGACCAGCGGCTTGCCGTCGACGAAGTCCCACAGATATTTCGAGAAGCCGGCACCTTCTTCCATGATTTTCAGATAGCCCTTGGCGCTGAGGATCGCGCCTTCGATCTTGGCGCGGTTGCGCACGATGCCGGCATCGTTCATCAGCGCATGAACTTTCTTCTCGCTGTAGCGCGCGATTTTTTCCGGCTGAAAGTCATCGAATGCTTTGCGGAAATTGTCGCGCTTGCGCAGGATGGTGATCCAGGAGAGGCCGGCCTGGAAGCCATCGAGGATCAGCTTCTCGTAGAGCGCGCGGTCGTCATATTCCGGGACGCCCCATTCGGTGTCGTGATAGGCGACATAGAATGGATCTTCACCCGGCCACGGGCAGCGCGTCTTGCCGTCGTCATGCGTGATCGCGGGTTTGCTCATGCCGAGATCTTTTTCATGCGGGGGTCTTCTTCGTGGCCAGTGCGCGTACGGCAGCGGCGTCGGCGAGATGAATGGCGATGTCGCCGGCCAGGAAAGCGGCATCGGCATCGAGCGCATCACTGGCGCGGTCGGTGCGGATCATGGCGAGGCCACGGCCATCGGCAGACGAGCCCATGGTGCCGATCGGCTTGTCCGCGGCGCGGATTTCGGTGCCGGCGGCCGGCGCCGCGCCATCCAGCGTGACGCCGACGATGCGCGTGCGCGCGGTGCCGCGATGCTGCATGCGGGAGACGACCTCCTGGCCGATGTAACATCCCTTGTCGAAATCGACTCCGCCGAGCTTGTCCATATTGGCCTCATGCGGAAATGCGTCGCTATAGGCGAAATCAGCTCCGCCGCGTGGCACGCCGAGCCTGATGCGGTGCGCTTCATAGGCTGATGCATCGACCGGTTCGGCACCGACCAGCGCCGCCGTCTTTGCGGCGAGATCCGCCGGCACGAGGATGCGATAGCCGAGCTCCGCATTGCGCGGATCGGCGAAGGTCAGGTCCGGCTTCATGCCGGGCTCGCCATCCCAGACCGCAAGCACGCCGAACGCGTCGGAGAGATTCTCTACCGTCACCTTGGCGCGCAACTTGTAGAAGCCGAGCTTGGTGGCCAGCGGTTGTGCCAGTTCGCGCGGGCAGTCGATCAGGAGCCCGCCGCCATGGCCGGCCGGCGCTTCGGTGATGAGGAAGTCGGCGATGATCTTGCCCTGCGGCGTCAGCAGCGCGCCGAACCGGGCGATGCCAGGCGCCACCACCTCGATCTCGGAAGTCACGAGGTTGTTGAGGAAACCGCGGGCGTCGTCGCCGGCGATTTTCACCACACCCCGATCGGGGAGAAACGCTGCTTTCATTGGGAAAATCTCGAAAAATCCAATAAACGAGCCAGGAACCGAGGGTGAATCACGGCTGGCGGATATGACAGCTAAAGTTAAGCCGCTAAGATGCCGACAACAAGGCCCGCGCTCATCCTGCGCGCCATTCACAGGCTGTGACGAGACCAGATGACCCAGACATTCGATACGATTTTGAAGAACGGCACCGTCGTCAATCAGGACGGCGAGGGTGTGCGCGATATCGGCATTCGCAATGGCCGAATCGCGGCCATCGGATCGCTCGGTGCGGCCTCGGCCGCTGAAGTGATCGACTGCAAGGGGCTGCACATCCTGCCGGGCGTGATCGACACCCAGGTGCATTTCCGCGAGCCGGGCCTCGAACAGAAGGAAGACCTGGAGACCGGATCACGCAGCGCCGTGATGGGCGGCGTCACCGGCGTGTTCGAAATGCCGAATACCAATCCGCTGACCATCGACGAGGCGACCTTCACCGACAAGGTGAAGCGGGGTCATCATCGCATGCATTGCGATTACGCCTTCTTCATCGGCGGGACCCGCGAGAACGTGCAGGACCTGCCGGAGCTCGAACGCGCGCCCGGCTGCGCCGGCGTGAAAGTATTCATCGGCTCATCCACCGGCGCGCTGCTGGTCGAGGATGACGACAGCCTCCGCCGCATCTTCCAGGTCATCAAGCGCCGCGCCGCCTTCCACGCCGAAGACGAATATCGCCTCAACGAGCGCAAGAACCTGCGTATCGAAGGCGACACCCGTTCGCACCCGGTGTGGCGCGACGAGACTGCGGCGCTGATGGCGACGCAGCGGCTGGTCAACCTTGCGCGCGAGACCGGCAAGCGCATCCATGTTCTGCATATCTCGACGAAAGAAGAGATCGAATATTTGCGCGACCACAAGGACGTCGCGTCCTGCGAGGCGACGCCGCATCATCTGACCATGGCGGCGCCAGAATGCTACGAACGCCTCGGCACGCTGGCGCAGATGAACCCGCCGGTGCGCGATGCCAGCCATCGCGACGGCATCTGGAATGGCATCAGTCAGGGCATCATCGATGTGCTCGGCTCCGACCACGCGCCGCACACGCTCGAGGAAAAGAAGAAAATCTATCCGGCGTCGCCCTCGGGAATGACCGGCGTGCAGACGCTGGTGCCGATCATGCTGGATCACGTCAATGCCGGCCGCCTGTCGCTGGCACGCTTCGTCGATCTGTCGAGTGCAGGTCCCGCGCGGCTGTACAACATCGCCATGAAGGGCCGCATCGCGGCGGGCTATGACGCCGACTTCACCATCGTGGATCTGAAACGCACCGAGACCATCACCAATGACTGGGTAGCCTCGAAGGCCGGCTGGACGCCCTATGACGGTGTGAAAGTCACCGGCTGGCCCGTCGGCACCTTCGTGCGCGGCCGCCGCGTGATGTGGCAGGGCGAACTGGTCACGCCGTCGCAGGGCGAGACGGTGAAGTTCCTGGAGACGTTGAAGGCTTGAACTCTTCACCCTCCCCTAGTGGGGGAGGGTCGATGCGAGCGAAGCTCGCAGCGGGGTGGGGTGAAATCACGAGCGACGTAGTGTGTGGCCTCACCCCACCCCGTCTCGCATCCGCTTCGCGGATTGCTCACCGACCCTCCCCCCTTCAGGGGAGGGTAAGAAATCTTACTGCCGTGCCAGTGTCAGCGAGAACTCGCCATTGCGCACGCGGCCCGGAAGACCCTCGACAAACTTCGCCACGGCGTCTTCGCCATAGGTGCCGACGAGCTCGGCAAAGGCTGCGAACAGGCTGGCCTGCGCGAGGCAATCGCCATCGACGCCGTCATGCCGTGCTTCCGCCCAGGCTTCGTTGAGATAGCTCAGCGCGGCCTGCTTCTGTTCCTGATCCGGTAGCGGATCGCGGGCGGGGCGGTACGACAATGATTCGCTCATGAAATTCCCAAAACGGTCTTCGGTGCGCATCAAAGCGAAGCGCGCCTCGCAAGTTCGAATCGAGATTTACCACGCGGAGCAGGTTCCGCGAGCGACATCTTTAAGAAAGGTTAACGACAGTGACTCACATTGTCCGACATTATGTTAACAGCGGGAACCGGTCATCTTGACCGGTTGAGGAAGCCTATGGACGCAAACAGTTTTTCGTCTTTCGCGAGTCCCGGCGACGCTGCGCGCGCAGCAGAGTTGCGACGCGTCAAGGCGATTGCGGCGCTGGTGCTGGCGAGCTGTCTGGTCGTGTTTGTCGGTGCAAAAATCTTGCTGTCGATTCATCCCGCGTTCGGATTCGTTGCGGCCTTCGCGGAAGCGGCCACTATTGGCGGATTGGCGGACTGGTACGCCGTTGTCGCGCTGTTCCGTCGGCCGCTGGGTCTGCCGATTCCGCACACCGCGATCATCCAGGCGAATCAAAATCGCATTGCGGACAAGCTGGGTGAATTCATCGAGGTGCATTTCCTCGAAGCCGGGCCGGTCGAGGCCAAACTACGTGAGGTGGATTTTGCGAGTTTCGTTGCAGACTGGCTGAGCGATAAAAAGCGTAGCGCGGATCTCGCGCGTTTCTTGCTGCGGCTGCTGCCGGAGGCGATGTCGGCGACGGAAACGTCTGGTCTCAAAACCTTCATCACGCGCCGCGTGATGACTCAGCTGCAGTCAGTTGATCTCGCGCCCATCGCTGCCGGCACCATGCGCGGCTTCATTCGCGATGGTCGCCATCAGGGCCTGCTCGACAATCTGCTCGGCGCCATGCATGGCGCGCTGACCGAGCCGGACACGCTGGCTGTCATCAAGAACAAGATTCGCGACGAGCTGCCGACGTTGCTCAAACTCTATCGCGCCGATGCGTTCCTGCTGAAGCGCATCGTCGCGTCGGCCACGACCTTCTTTGACGATGTACGCAAGGATCCAGCGCATCCGTTCCGTGGTGAGTTCGACCGCATGCTGCTCTCCTTCGTCGATCGGCTGGAGACCGAGCCCGGCTTCACCGGCCGCATCGATGGGTTGAAGCGCGATCTGCTGGCGCGCCCCGAGCTTGCCGAACTTGGGCGTAATCTCTGGAACAATGCGCGCAGCTTCATCGAGCGCAGTGCATCAGGTGAAAGCAATGTACTGGCACATCATCTGGCCAATGTGTTCGTCGAGGCCGGTGCAGCGCTGCGCGCCGATGCCGAGATGCGCGGCGAGATCAACCAGGGCATCGTCGTGGTGCTGCGCACGTTCATCGCCGATCAGAAAAGCGGCGTGTCGAGTTTTATCGCCGATCAGGTGAAGGGCTGGGACATGCAGCAGCTGATCGGTGTCATCGAAGTCAATATAGGCCGCGATCTGCAATATATCCGCTTCAACGGTTCGCTGATCGGCGGCCTCGCTGGGCTGGCGCTCTACACGATCGAATATCTGTTGCGACTGCTGTGAGAGCAGTTCCGCATTGCGGAAGTGAGGCACCGGGGGGTATCGGGATGCGCTTGAACTGCCACAAACCCGACCTTAACTTGAGTGAACTGATAGTTGCTTCGGTGCGTTGTGTGATTCCCTCCCTGTGAGGCTGCTTTCAAATCAATCGATATGACCGGCCAACGCGCCGGCGAGAGGAAATCAGATGTCGGCTACGGCCCAGGCGCAGCGTCCCCCATCGAAAACCCTGATGTTTCTTGAAGGCCGTGCGGTTCACGAATTCGGCGCCTTTCTCGGCGCGCTGCCGCTGCTGAATCTCGCGCCGCGTGGCGATGGTCATCCGGTACTGGTACTGCCGGGCCTTGTGGCCTCGGATGTTTCGACAGGTCCGCTCCGCACCTTCCTCAAAGGCCGCGGCTATGCCGTCAGCGGCTGGAAGCAGGGCCGCAATCTCGGCCTGCGCGACGGTGTGCAGGGCAGCATGGTCGAATTGCTGAAAGAGATGAACGAGAACCACGGCCGCAAGGTGAGTCTGGTCGGCTGGAGTCTCGGCGGCCTTTACGCACGCCAGCTTGCCAAGATGATGCCGGACCGCGTCCGCTCGGTGATCACGCTGGGTAGCCCGTTTGCCGGCCATCCGAAATCCACCAATGCCTGGCGCGTCTATGAATTCGCCAGCGGCAAACGCGCCGATGACACCGACGACGATTTCGGTGGTTCGCTTGCCGATACGCCGCCGGTCCCGACCACCGCGATCTACAGCCGCACCGACGGCGTCTGTGCCTGGCAGGGCTGCATGGAGAAGTCATCGGCGATGTCGGAGAGCATCGAGGTCGAGAGCAGCCATTGCGGGATGGGGCATCACCCCGCCGTCGTCTATGCAGTGGCGGAGCGTCTCGCGCAAAAGGAAGGCGCGTGGGCACCGTTCGATCGCTCTGGCTGGCGCAGCCTGGTCTATCCGGACCCTAACAGGTAAAGGCGCGTCAGCGACACGCTCACTCTGCTGCTGTCGTCACGATCCTGATCTCAGATGTCAGTGTCCGGTGTACCGGGCACTTGTCAGCGATCTCCATGAGCTTTGCGCGCTGCTCGGCGTCGAGCTTGCCGTCGATCGTGATGACGCGCTCAATCTGGTCCAGCATGCCGTCCTTGGTCTCGCATTCCTCGCAATCCCTGGCGTAGATCTTCTTGTGGTTCAGCGTCACCGTAACGTGGTCCATCGGCAATGCCTTGCGCTCGGCATAGAGCCGCATGGTCATCGCGGTGCAGGCGCCGAGCGCGCTGAGCAGCAGATCATACGGACCGGGTCCGGTGTCCTCGCCGCCGGCCGCGATCGGCTCGTCGGCGAGTATCTGATGCGGGCCGACATTGATGACCTGCTGGAATTTGCTGGCGCGCGTCTCGCTCACCACCACCTTGCGCGGCTCATCGGGCGGGCTCGCTACGGGCGTGACGGCGACCGCATTGAGATAGCGCCCAGCCCAGGCGGCGATGACATCGGCGACATAGATCGCGTCATGCTTTTGCGTGAGCAGATGATCGGCGCCGGCCAGCGAGACGAAGCTCTTGGGATGTTTGGCAGCGACGAAAATCTTCGTGGCGTTGTCGATGCCCACGGTGTCGTCGGTGGGCGCATGCATGATCAGCAGCGCCTTGTGCAGCCTGGCGACCTTGGCCATCAGATTGTGCTCGGCGATATCGTCGAGGAATTCACGCTTGATGCTGAATGGCCGGCCGGCGAGCTTGACCTCGACCTCGCCTTTTTCTCGGATCGCGTCGACATGTTCGGCGAACATGTCGGTGACATGCGCGGGATCGGAGGGCGCCGCGATGGTGACAACGGCCTTGGCTTCCGGCACCTGTTCAGCGGCGGCGAGGATCGCTGCGCCGCCGAGGCTGTGGCCGATCAGGATTGCCGGTGCCTGGCGTATTTCCCGCAAATGGTCCGCGGCCTTTACGAGATCGGCGACATTCGACGAGAACGTGCTATTGGCGAAATCGCCATCGCTGGAGCCGAGGCCAGTGAAGTCGAAGCGCAGCACGGCGATGCCCTTGAGCGTCAGCGCCGCAGAGATACGCCGCGCCGCGAGCACGTCCTTGCCGCAAGTGAAGCAATGCGCGAACAGCGCATATGCATGGACATCGCCATCGGGCAGGTCCAGCGCCGCCGCCAGCATATGGCCGGCCGCGCCGGGGAATTGAAAGCGTTCAGTTGGCACGGTGGGCTCCTGTCGTGACAGATGTCTCTTTCTACACCGATTCCACCCAATCAATCAGTGGGTACCCAACACCCGCGCGAGAATGAGGCCGAGCTGCTCTCTTGGCGTCGCACCTCGGGTTGAACTTTAGTTCTGCGCGGCCGCTCGAGCACGCGCTTGCCGGCCTCCGATGTCGGTGCTAGATGTCGGGTCATCGTACAACTTTTGGGGTGCGCTGCCGCTACAAGCTGATGGACGGCGGGCCGGCACGCTCCTAGAATTGTGACAAGATCGACCCCGCAAAGGGGCGAACCAGAATAATGGCCAACGCGCCGCATCGGGAAATTCACAGGGAGGATTTCGTCCATGAAGAGAAGAGATGTCGTCAAAGGCGGACTGGCCGCGCTCGCGGTTGGCGCTACCGGTCTCGGGCGGTTCACGCCTGCGCAGGCGCAGACCAAGATGGTCCTCAAGGCCTCTGACGTCCACCCGCTCGGCTACCCCACGGTCGAATCCGTGGTGCGCATGGGCAAGAAGCTGGATGCCGCCACAAGCGGCCGGCTCACCATCCAGATGTTTCCGTCCATGCAGCTCGGCGGCGAGAAGGAAGCCATCGAGCAGGCCCAGGTCGGCGCTCTGCAGATCGCGCGCATTTCCGTCGGCGCCGTCGGCCCGGTGGTCGATGACGTCAACGTCTTCAACATGCCGTTCGTGTTTCGCGATTCCAAGCACATGGAAGCGGTCCTCGATGGCGAGATTGGCACCGAGCTGCTGAACAAGATCACGGCCAATGAAAAAACCGGCCTGGTCGCGCTTGGCTGGATGAATGCCGGCTCGCGCAACATCTATAACAGCAAGCGCCCGATCAAGACGCTCGCTGATCTCAAGGGTCTCAAGATCCGGATGATCGGCAATCCGTTGTTTATCGACACCATGAATGCGCTCGGCGGCAATGGTGTCGCCATGGGCTTCGATCAGGTGTTTAGCGCCATGCAGACCGGCGTCGTCGATGGGGCCGAGAACAACCTGCCATCCTTCGTGGCGCAGAACCACTTCCAGGTCGCCAAGTATTTCTCGATGACAGAGCATCTGATCATTCCGGAATTGCTGGTGTTCTCGAAGGCGTCATGGGCGAAGCTCACGCCGGACGATCAGGCGCTGCTGAAGAAATTCGGCCGCGAAGCGCAGCTCGAACAGCGCGTGCTCTGGTACGAGGCGGAGAAGACCGCGCTGGACAAGATGAAGGAAGTCGGCACCGACATCGTCACGTCCATCGACAAGCAGCCGTTCCGCGATGCCGTGAAGCCGGTGTGGGACAAATACGGCGCGAAATACGCCGAGATGACCAAGCGCATTGCTGCGGTGAGCTAGCGGCATGTTCTCAATGTGTCGTCCCCGCCTTCGCGGGGACGACAGGATAGGCCAGCGCTTCCGTCGCGTTACCTGAGGTCTTCATGTCTGACGTTATTTCCAAACTGCCGGCTGCATCCAGTCATCACGCCGATACGGCCAGCCATGGTGCGGCTTACGCGTTCCGCCGCGCCATGAACGCACTGTACTGGTCCGGTGCCGTTTTTTCTTGCCTGGCGCTTGTGCTGATCTCCGCGATTATCCCTTGGGCTGTTTACACCCGCTACATTTTAAACAGCGCGGCGTCATGGCCGGAGCCGCTGGCGGTGTTGCTGACGATAGCGGTGACTTTCATCGGCGCCGCCAACTGCTATCGCCAGCGCATCCACATGAACATGACGGTAGGTACCAATCTGCTGCCGCCTCACGCGCGTGTCGTAGCTGCTTTCATCAGCGAGTTGCTGATGGCTGCGGTGGCACTGTTCATGGTGATCTGGGGCATGAAGCTGGTGATGACCACCTGGGGCAATTCGGTGGATGAATTTCCCTGGTTGTCTGTCGGGATCACCTACATGCCGATCCCGGTTTCCGGCGCGATGATGTTTCTCTTTGTCGTCGAACGCCTGACCATCGGTCCGCCGCCGCAGGATGGCAGCGACGCACACATACCTCTCGACTAGCTTCGCCGATCAGCTCCAGCCAGAATAAAGAAAATCCGACATGGACATCGCCGTTCTTCTGCTCAGCATGTGTCTGTTCTTCGCCGTCGGCATGCCGATCGCCTTTGCCCTGGCGCTTTCCGCGCTGGTCGGCGCACTGTGGATCGATCTGCCCGTTGCAGCTGTGATGCAGCAACTCTCCAGCGGCGTCGGCAAGGTGTCGATGCTGACTGTGCCGTTCTTCGTGCTGGCCGGCGCCATCATGGCAGAAGGCGGCATGGCGCGAAGGCTGGTGGATTTTGCAGCCGTCGTGGTCGGCTTCACGCGTATCCGCGGCGGCCTATCCCAGGTCAATATTCTGGCTACGACTATCATGTCCGGGATTTCCGGCTCGTCGGTCGCGGATACGTCGGCGATTGGCTCGGTGATGATCCCGCAGATGGCGGCGAAGGGGTATCCACGGGTGTTCGCCACCAATGTGACCATCTCCGCCTCGGTCCAGGCGATCCTGGTGCCGCCGAGCCACAATGCGGTGATCTATTCGCTGGCGACCGGCGGCGTGGTCTCGATCACCAGCCTGTTCCTGGCAGGTATCGTGCCCGGGCTATTGCTTGGCTTTGCGATCATGTTGTTGTGTCTCTACTTTGCCTATCGCGATGGTCATCCGAAGGGCGAACCGGTGCCAGTGAAGCAGGCGCTGAAGATGCTGGGGGATGCCACCTGGGGAATCGTCACGCTGGTAATTGTGCTCGGTGGCATTCTCACAGGCGTGTTCACGCCGATCGAGGCTGGCGCTGTGGCGTGCGTCTGGGCCTTCTTCGTCACGATGTTTATCTATCGCGACTACAAATGGTCCGAGCTGCCGATGCTGACCTACCGGACGCTCCAGACGGTGGCGATGGTGTTGACGCTGGTCGCGACCGCGTCATGCTTCGGCTATGTCGCTGCGATGATGCGGATGCCGGCGCATATGACCGAGTTCTTCGTCGCCATCTCGTCGAACAAATACGTGCTATTGATGTGGCTCAATATCATGCTGCTGATCCTCGGCACGGCGCTCGATCTCGCGCCACTGCTGCTGATCTGCACGCCGATCCTGCTGCCGGTGGTGAAGAGTTTCGGGATCGACCCCGTGCATTTCGGCATCGTGATGCTGCTCAATCTCGGCATCGGCCTGTTGACGCCTCCGGTCGGTACCACGCTGTTCGTGGGCTGCGCCATCGGCAAGGTCTCGGTGGACGAGGTGATGCGCGGGATCTGGCCGTTTTACTGGGTGATGTTCGCGGTCTTGATGCTGGTGACTTACGTACCGTGGTTCTCGATGGCGCTGCCGCACGCGTTCGGCTTCAGGTGAGCTACTGGACCGGATCGACTGACAACTGCTTGTAGCGTTCCTTGCCGTTCAGCAAATGCCGGCGCATCGCATCGCGAGCCTTGCGCGGCGAACGGGCGCTGATCGCATTGACGATGACTTGATGCTCCTTCTCGATACTCTCGAGATAGCGCTTCTGCAATTCGACTTTGCCATCGAAGGTGCGGATGCTCTGGCGCGGGATGATAAGACCGCCAAGGAATTCCAGAAAACCGACAAAGCGCGCATTCTGCGTGGCGACAGCAATGGCGAAGTGGAAGTCAAAGTCCTCCTTCACCGCACGGTCGCCATTGGCGATGGCGCGGCTGAAGGTAGCCGCGGCCTTGGCAATGGCTCGGATCTGGGCAGCGGTGGCGCGCTCGCTGGCTATAGCCGCGGCCTCCATCTCGACGGCCGTGCGCAGTTCAAGAATTTCGATCACGCTGCCAAGCGAGCCCAGGCCGTCGGGGTCGATGGCATAAGGCTGCTGATCGGGCTCGCTGTTGACGAAGGCACCGGCGCCTTGCCGGGTGGTTACAAGACCCCGGGCGCGGAGTGCCGCAATCGCCTCGCGAACGACCGTGCGGCTGACGCCCATGGCCGCCATCATGGCCTGCTCGGTCGGTAGGCGCGCGCCTGCGGGCAAGCGGCCTTCGATGATCTGGGCAGCGATGCGCTCGACGACTTCCTCAGTACGGCGGCGCACGGGATTGAGCGGTCGCAGCAAAGGCGTGCCTGCGGCCCCATTGGTTGTCTTGCGCTTGGTGCGTGGCTTAGCTTGTCCGGTCATCGTACAACCGGGCTATCATCGCCGATGTCGCTGCGCAAGCTTGCGGCACGCGTCATTGCGCTGCACGCTCTTACATTGTTTCGAGTTCGGGCAGCTTGAGATCGCATTCGACCCAGGCGCCGTTAATGGTGAAGCGCTGGAACGGCGAGTCGGGCACCGGAGCCTGCAATGGGGCGAGGAACTGCGCGTCGGCGGGGCTGCGGAGGTGAAACTGGATATGGCTGGCGGAAAGGGCGTTGCGCGACAGCCAGATCATGCCGGAAAACAGCTCGATCAGCAGTTGTCCGTATTTATCGAGACCGGCACTTCCGAAGTCGTAGGTTGGCGACACGGTCATGAAACGGCAACGCAGCACGGGGCCTTCGAATTTGGGCATCAGAAGTTTGCTGACCTGACAGAAAGCCTGCGGAACGGTGCCGTCGTAGAGACCGTACAACCCACCCTTGCCGCCCTGCATGACAGGGTCCAAAGCCGCGAAAATACCCTGGGTGTAAGTGGAGAAGTCTTCCTCGGCTGCCTCGGCAGCCTTCCGCCACTGCGACTTCAGTGAAGCCCAGCTTCTGTCGGCGTCGGTGATCGGCACGAGCCGCATCTCGAGGTCCCCCCGCCGATTTACACACGGCCGGATGCAACCCTAGCTATATACCCTCAAGATTTTGATAACGCGGGAACTTGGCGCCAGCGGCGTTTGCGCTCCAGCGGACGTCTACAGAGCGCGTTCAGGCGCCAGCGGACTGTAATCCGGCTGCAGCTGCGGCCACGATCGACGCCACCACCTGCTTCCAGGTCTTCGACGACTGCGGGCGATGAGACGAGGCTTTGAAGCGCATGGTCCTTGTCCGGTTGGGCCGCACATATTGCTGCGCAGCCGAGCGTCCTCAGGGACGACACCCGGAAAATCGTGCCTTGCGCGGGGGAAGTCGATCCCCCGGCAAAAATAGCAATACCCGCGCTGCTCTCGTGCCGGACGGCGGTTGGCTTGTTCTCTGCTGGCAATGAACGGCAGTGAATTATTCTCGCTGCCTCAACCCATCGCGGGAGCTTGCTCCTGCACTGCCGCCGGTTCCTGGCAAACATCGACCCAGCTGGCCCCGGTCAGTTCGGCCATCCGTGCCGGGGAAATCCGCACCGAACTGTTGACCGAGCCCGCCGCCGGCCACACCTCGGCGAATTCCCTCAGCGACACGTCGCAGTAGACTTGTAATGGCGTTGCCAGGCCGAACGGGCAGACGCCGCCGACCGGATGGCCGGTGAGGGCAACGACCTCATCGGCCCCCAGCATGCGGGGCTTGCCGCCAAGTGCATCGCGTGCCTTCTTGTTGTCGAGCCGCGCTGTACCCTTGGTCACCACCAGCACCACCCGGTCGCCGACCCGCACCGACAGCGTCTTGGCGATTTGGCCGGGCTCGACGCCCAACGCCTCGGCGGCGAGAAGGACCGTGGCCGAGCTTTTGTCAGTGACGGTGACGAATAATTCGGGGGCGTTGGCGGTGAGAAAGGCGCGGACGGACTCAAGGCTCATGATGCGGTCTCGGTGACATACCGCCACGCCCTCTCACATGTCGCCGACAAAGTGAAGTCACATCCGTGCATTGGGGAACTGGGGCGGCGCTGCCGCGCCATTCCCTCACGCCGGTTTTGACCTTATACGGGCTCTTGTCCGGCTGACCGTGCCGGGCGATGTTCTGGAGCCTACCCCTCGATGCTGCCGGCCTATGTGATCCATGCCAAGTCGTTGCCCGAGCGCACGGAGCATATCCAGCGTGAGCTCGACCGTGCGGGCATCAAGTTCGAGTGGGTGCTGGATTTCGATGCCGACGAGATCACCTCCGATGTCGATCGGGCTTATTTCGCCGAAGGCGCCGATCTCACGCTGCGGCAGAAATCCTGCGCGCTGAAACATGTCGTCGCCATGCAGCGCATCCGCGAGCGCGGCCAGGATCTGGCGCTGATCTTCGAGGATGACGCATTGCTGGTGCCGGATTTCTGCGACCAGTTGAAGCGCGTGCTTGATGAAGCCGAAAAGTGGCCGCGGCCGCGCATTCTGCATCTTGGCGCCGCGACCAATTTTTACACCCCGGCGTCGGAGTTGCGCCCGGGCCAGATCGTCTATCCCGGCAATCGCGTGCGCAATATGGAAGCCTATGTCCTGGGCGCGCCCGAGGCTTCGGCACGACTTGACTGGATCGCGCGGCATCCGATGCACGAGCCTATCGACATCGCCTTCAACACCGGCGATCCTGCCATGGGCATCCCGTTCCTGTGGCCGGAACCGCCGCTGGCCGAGCAAGGCTCGCTCAACGGCGTGTTCAAGAGCTCGCTTGATCGCAAGGGGCATGCGCAATTGCAGCTGCGCATACAGTTTGCCGTGCAGAAGTTCAGGCGGCGTTATTTGAAGCGGTGGCTGAAGCTGAAGTAATTGGCGGCTTCCGGCCGGTCATTCCGGATAGAGTATTGCGTACCAACGCGCCGAGCAATCCCACTGCCAGACAGTACAGCATCCCCTGCGTCACCGCCGAGATGTGGCTGTTGAATAAAGAGCCAATCACGTTCTGCAACACGACGGCCTGGCCGAGGATGCTTGCATAATCGCGCGCGAGAAAAAGCCGTGCATGCGCGATCCACATGGCCCACAGCAGCAGCCCGCCGATCAGGCCGACCTGCAGCACCGTATGAAGCGTTTGATTGTGCGGATCGGGCGTGGCTTGGCCATAGGGCGACGGCTTCGTCGCCTCCATGTTCTGATACAGCGGCTTGATGCTCCCGGTGCCGTGACCGACGATGGGCGAGGCCTTCACGAAGCCGACTGCCTTGCTCCAGAAATCCATCCGCGATGCAGTCGAGACTGTTTCGCCGCCAGCGGTCTGGCCGCTATTGGCGTTGATGTCCGAGTTGATCTCTGCGATCCGGCGCTGCGCTTGTGGCGAGGTCAGCAATGCGATGCCGATCACGATCATGGCTGCGACCGCGACCATGGCGGAGCGTCGCCAGCCGCCGGCGTGGATGACGAATAAACCGAGTAATGCGGCGGCCATGATTGCGCCCGTCTTCGACACATAGATCAGGAAAATGTCGGCAAAGAACAGAAGCGCGAGCACGATCATCGCGATGGCGCGGCGGGTGTCCTGGACCCAGATGCGCATCGCGCCGATCGCCAGAGCGAAGGCACAAAGTGCGAAGCAGCCGGATTGAACCGCGTTGTCCTTGAAGGGCACGCCGGGCGCCTTGAACCAGCCCCACGGTCCCGTGGGCCACAGGAACGCAGCCCATGACAGGGCGAGAAGACAAATACAGGCGGCAAGAAAGCCATAAGCGATTTGTAACGCTTGTTTCGGCGTAAATGCCGTTGCCATCACCAATGGAATCAACAGCAGCTTGGCGTAGGGACCAACCCATCTGATCGCGCCGCTGAGCGGCTGCATCGACCAGAGTACGCCGACCAGGATCAGCGCGAACAGCGCGACCGGCAGATAGGCCGCCGGCCTCCGCAACGTGGCGATGAAACGATCGCGGTCGAGTGTCAGCAGCGCGAGCACTGCAAAGATCGACACCGCGATAGCCTGACCGCTGGTTGAGAACGGCAGCGAGAAGCCGGTGGCAATGGCAGCGATCTGCCGGGCATCCGCAAGTTTGCGCGGCAGATCGTTGTTCGTCATATGCCCAGGAGTTTCCGTGCGTTGTTCTTCAGGACCTTCGGACGCACCTCGTCGCGAATGTCGAGCTTGGCGAAATCGGCCATCCAGCGATCCGGCATGATCACCGGCCAGTCGGAGCCGAACAGCATCTTATCCTGCAGGATCGAATTGATGTAGCGCACCAGGATCGGCGGGAAGTATTTCGGCGACCAGCCGGACAGGTCGATATACACGTTGGGCTTGTGGGTCGCGACCGACAGCGCCTCTTCCTGCCAGGGGAAGGAGGGATGCGCCAGAATGATCTTCATGTCGGGAAAGTCGACCGCAACGTCGTCCATATACATCGGGTTGGAATATTTCAGCCGCATCCCCATGCCGCCTGGCATGCCGGAGCCGACGCCTGTCTGGCCGGTGTGGAACAGCGCGATAGCGCCGCCTTCCTGGATCGCCTCATAGAGCGGATAGGCCATGCGGTCGTTGGCGTAAAAGCCCTGCATGGTCGGGTGGAACTTGAAACCCTTTACACCGTATTCGGAGATCAGCTTGCGTGCCTCGCGCACGCCAAGCTTGCCCTTGTGCGGATCGATCGACGCGAACGGGATCAGCACGTCGGCGTTTTCTTTGGCGATCTCCAGCATCTCGTAGTTGTTGTAGCGGCGGAAGCCGGTCTCGCGCTCGGCGTCGACCGGGAAGATCACCGCGGCAATCTTCTTGTCGCGGTAATAGGCGGCTGTTTCCTGCACTGTCGGCGGATGCTTATGCGGCGACTTGAAATACTCGGCCATGCGGGCCTGGAAATCATCATAGCCGTCGTCGGCGTGGCAGCCGCATGGCTCTTCCGCATGTGTGTGGATGTCGATGGCGACAAGGTCGTCCGGATTGAGCAATTTCATGTCCCGCGTCTCCCGCACTTTCATCATTATCGTTGGCGGTTGCTCTAGCAAACCGGCCTGCTGAATGAAAGGCGCGGAACGCTGCCGACCTAGCCGGTGGAGAAGGACTGTGTCCGGATATCCTGCGCGGTGCGGCGGAGCGGGATCAGGTATTTCTCCTTTGCCGTCGCCTCGTCCATTGTGCCCGAAATGGCATTCACGCTGATCGCCGCGACGACCCGGCCGCCGTGGTCGCGGACGGGGACGGCGATGCCGCAGATGGCTGGATCGAGTTCACCATCGACCCAGCCATAGCCTTTGGCCTCGACGCGTTCGAGCTCGCGTTCCAGCAGCACGGGATCGGTGATGGTGCGTGGGGTGATATGTTTGAATTCGGTGGTGGCGAGATAGTGCGCGCGCTGGTCCGGCGGCAGGGCTGCGAGCAGGACCCGGCCGAGCGACACCACGTGGGCGGGCAGGCGGCTTCCGACGGCGAGATTGGCCGAGAGAATGCGCTGCGCCGGCAATCGCAGCGCATAGACGATCTCGGTCTCGTCCAGCACGGCCAGCGAGCAGGATTCGCCGATTTCGTTGCGCAGGTCTTCCAAAGCGCGTTGCGCATAGCCCCAGTAAGGCAGTGCATTGAGGTAGGAAAGGCCAAGCCCCAGCGCCCGCGGGCGTAGGCTGAAATAGCGGCCATCGGCTTCGCAATATTTCATCACGATCAGCGTCGCCAGCATCCGGCGCGCCGTCGCGCGGCTGAGGCCCGCGATCGCGGCGACTTCCGAGAGCGTGTGCCGACCTGGTGGGCGACCCAGCGCTTCGACGGCCGCAAAACCACGGGCGATCGCCCGAACGAAACCGTCACTGTCTTTAGCCATGCACCATCCTGCCGGTTCGGACTTGTCAGTCTCGGGAAACCGCGCCTATAGTTGTTCGTAAGGCGGCCATAAAGTTCGCCTGGTGAACGTTAGTGGAGAAGGCGCTATGGCGCAAGCGGAAGTTTTTGAAACCGATTTCTGGAAGGACGCGAACCTGCGCAAGGTCTGGGACGAGATCGTCCCGGGTGAGCCACGCAAGACGCTGCCTTATGTCCTGACGAGGGAGGCGATCCAGCTTTATTGCCGCTCGGTTGGCGAGAACCACCCATTGTATTTCGACGAGGCTTACGCGAAGGCGTCGCCCTATGGCGGTCTGATCGCGCCGCCATCGATCCACATTCTGCTGATGTTCTCCTGCACGCCGGCCGACGACTGGATGCGCACACCTGGGACCGTCAACGCTGGCCAGTCCTGGAGCTACAACGTCCCGGCACGGCCCGGAGATACCATCACCCTGCAGGCCCGCGCGCTCGACAAGTTCATCAAGCGCGAGCGGCTGTTCGTGGTCCACGACAACGTGTTCTTCAACCAGCGTGGCGACGTCATCTGTTCTGGCCGCGGCCAGACCATCCGCCCGATGTGAGCGTGGCAAGGAGATCAACCATGACAACCAGCTTTGACAAACTCTCCACCGGCGACACCATCGACGGTCCGAGCTTCGCAGTGTCGCGCGAGTCGATCCGGCTCTTCTGCGACGGATCACTCGACTATAATCCGCTGCATCTCGACGACAACTATATGAAGAACTCGTTCGGCAAGACCAATTTCGGCGGCATCATCATGCATGGCATGAATAATTTCGGGCTGATCACCCGCATGCTGACCGACTGGGCCTATCCCGCAGGTGCAATCCATCGCCGTCTCGAAACGCGATGGGTCAAGCCGGTGAAGCCCGGCGACACGATCCAGCCGGTTGGCATCATCAAGGCCAAGCAGACCACCGAGAAATCGCGCTGGGTGCTGATCGACGTGCTGGTGAAGAACCAGAACGACGAGAAGGTCGCTGTTGGCGAGGCGATGGTTGAATTTCCGCTGACAGCCTAGTGGCTCAATGCAACGGCGTGCGGCATAGTCCGCACGCCGGATAAAAACAGGCAAGGGATCGAAATGAAGAAGCTCACGAGGCTCGCCCTGTCGTGTCTGGCGATGACTTTTGTCATGTTGTCAGGCGCGCTGGCGCAGAATTTTCCAGTCAGTCAGATCAAGATCATCGTGCCGTTCCCGGCAGGTGGCACGACGGACATCCTCGCGCGGTTCGTCGCGCAATATCTAGGCGAGAAGCTCGGCGTCGCCACCATCGTCGAGAACCGGCCCGGTGCATCGGGCACGATCGGTTCGGAAGTTGTCGTGAAGTCGCCCGCCGATGGCAGCGTGTTGTTGGTCACGGCCACGCACCACGTGATCAATCCGAGTCTACGCAAGAGTCTGCCTTACGAGACACAGAAGGACTTCTCGCCGATCGCCCTGATCGCGACGGCGCCAAATGCGCTTGTTGTGACCAGGGACTTTCCGGCGAAGTCGGTCGCCGAGTTGATCGAGTTGGCGAAGAAGCAGCCCGGCAAGCTGTCCTTCGGATCGGCCGGCGTCGGCGGCGCCAATCATCTGTCGGGCGAATTGTTCAAGCAGATGGCTGGAATCAATATCGAACACATCCCTTACAAGGGCGCCGCGCCGGCGATGAACGACCTGATCGGCGGCCATATTCCGATCATGTTCGATACGTTGCCGACTGTTCTGCCTGCTGCCGAGGCGGGCAACATCCGTGTGCTCGCGGTCACCAGCCTGACCCGAGCGGCCTCGCTCCCCAATGCCCCCACCCTCGATGAGGCCGGCGTAAAGGGGTTCGAGGCGACCGCCTGGTTCGGCATGTATATGCCGCAGGCCAATGGCAGCCCGGCCTATACGAAGCTGGTCGCGGCCATGAAGGAGATCCTGGCGGCACCCGCGACCCGCGAGAAATTCGCCACCCAGGGTGTCGAGCCGGGCAAGCTGGCGGGAGCTGAATTCACGGCTTTCGTCGATTCGGAGATCAAGAAGTGGGGCGCAGTGGTGATAACCGCGAATGTCCCGCAAGAGTGATCCGCACGTGTTTGAAGGGTCCGGTGGCTGTTCCCGGACCCTCAAGCCACCAAAATACCTGCAAATATCGATCCGATGGTCGTCAGATGCCCGGATCGGATTGACAGTCTGGCGCCCGATGGCTTAGAAACCGCGGGTCCCGGGCGACTTGGTCGCCAGCGGGTTCAAGCTCATTTTCGCTGATTTCGGCCTGCTGCGCACGGCCTTTGACGTCAGTATCGCAAGCTATCAGGATTGACCGATGAAAGTCCGTAACTCGTTGAAATCGCTGCGTGGTCGTCACCGCGACAACCGCCTGGTCCGCCGCAAGGGCCGCGTCTACGTGATCAACAAGACCCAGCGCCGTTTCAAGGCTCGCCAGGGTTGAGTTGCTGAGCGGCCGGCATTTTGCCGGCTGGCCTCACGACATCACAGGTGTTTGACGCGCTGCTGCTTTGCAGCGCGTTTTTTCGTGTCTAGACTTGCAGCATGGCATTGAGAATCCCGGCCGCAGGTTTTGGAATTCTGCTGAGCGCGTTTCTGGGCGCAGCACCCGTCTATGCGCAGGTGCGAGATCCGCAGGTCGTGACCCCGGATGCGCCGAAGAAGATTCCCGAGCCACCCGCCAAACTGCCGAAGGTCAATGCCGACAAGACGCGCGGCCTTGATTTTCTGTTTGGTGCGCTGAAAGCGGCGCCGGACGAAGCCAGTGCCAAACACGTCGAAGGCCGGATCTGGGCCCTGTGGTCGCAGACCACGAGCGACACGACGGCGCTGCTGATGACCCGCGCCAAGACGGCGCTGGACGCCAAGCAGGTCGATCTGTCGCTGCAGTTGTTGAGCGCGGTGGTGAAGCTGCGCCCGGATTACGTCGAGGGCTGGAATCGGCGCGCGACGCTGTATTACCTGCAGAACGATTACACCCGGTCGCTGCAGGATATCGAGCAAGTGCTGATACGCGAACCCCGGCATTTCGGTGCTCTGGCAGGGCTCGGCATGATCATGCAGGAGCTGGGCGACGACAAGCGTGCGCTTGATGCGTTCCGCAAGGCGCTTGCGGTCAATCCGCATCTCGAAAAGGTGCCGGAGCTGGTCAAGACCCTGACCGAAAAGGTCGAAGGCCGCGATATCTGAGATTCCCTGAAAGTTGGGGCGCTTGCGGGACATCGCGGGAACATCGCCCTGCTTTGATGCATCCCTGCTGCCCGCGATGGAAAAACAAGACATCGTCGCCGGGGAATCAAACTTCTGACACAGGAAACGGGCGAAAAGGGCGTTTTCCGAGCCACAGGAAGGGACACCTTTTGGCGCCGAAGTCATTTCCGCTATTCGCTTTGCTATGTGTGTTGATGGCCGCACCGATGGCTGCTGTGACCGGCCCTGCGCTGGCGCAGAAAGCCGATGCGCCGCCGGCGCCTGCAGCTTCGACGCTGTCCCCCGATCAGGCCAAGGCTGCGCTCGACACATTGCAAGACGACGTCAAGCGCAAGGAAATGATCGATACGCTGCGCGCGATCGCCACGGCGACACCTGCATCGCCGGAGAAGAAACCGGCCATTCCGCTCGACGCCGACAGTCTTGGCGCGCAATTGCTCGTGACTATTTCCGATCAGCTCGGCGATATTACACGCGAGGTCTCGACAGCCGTGCAATCGGTCACGCGCTTTCCGGCGCTATGGTACTGGCTACAGCGCAGCGCGAACGATCCCGCCACCTATCATCTCCTGTTCGACATCGCCTGGAAGCTTGTTGTCGTATTCGGCGGTGCGCTGGCGGCGGAATGGCTCATGGTTTGGCTGCTGCGCAAGCCGCAGGCCGCGCTCGAGGCGCGCATTCCTTTCGTCGCCCGTGCGCCGTCCTCGCTCATCGAACGTGCCGATCCACCGTCGTCCACGGCCGACTTCACCGAGACGCCTGATCTCAACAAACGGCGGCGCAGCCTGACCCGGGCGTGGCAATCGCTGCTGCGGCTTCCCTATGTGGTCGGGCGTCTTCTCCTCGAATTGTTTCCGATTTTCGTCTTTACCGGCACAGTATCGCTGCTGCTCGGCACCCAGATCGGCGATGCCGGGATCACGCGCCTCGCGATCCTTGCGATCGTAAACAGCTATGTGGTGGCGCGCGCCATCATCTGCGCGATGCGCGCGTTGTTCGGGCCGCTCGCTCTGTTCAGGGTGAAGGAGGAGACCGCAGCCTATCTCGAAATCTGGACGCGTCGCATCGTCGGCGTCGGCGCCACCGGCATCGCAATCGCCAATGTCGCCCTGATGATGGGCCTCTATCGTTCGGCACATTTTGCGTTGATCAAGCTCGTGATGCTGGTCGTGCATCTGTTTGTTGTCGTCATCGTCCTGCAGTGCCGGAAGCCCGTTGCCGATGCGCTCCGCGCGCCGATCGGCGCTACGGGCTTCCTGAGCGCGATGCGCAATCGCCTCGCCAGTCTCTGGCATGTGCTGGCGATCGTCGTCGTGATGGCGGCTTGGACCATCTGGGCGCTCAATATCCAGAACGGTTATTCATTGCTGCTGCGATACATCGTCGGCACGGTCATTGTCGCGCTGGTGGCCCGGCTCGTCTCGATGATTGCGCTGAGCCTCATTGATCGCGGTTTCCGCATCAAACCGGAAATCTTGCAGCGCTTTCCGGGTCTTGAGACGCGTGCCAATCGTTATCTGCCACTGTTGCGCAAGGTCGTCGCAACGATCATCGCGGTGATCGGCCTCGTTGCCTTGCTGGAAGTGTGGGGCGTCAATGCCATTGTCTGGTTCTATGGCGGCCAGATCGGCAGTCGGGTCGTCTCGGCCGTCATCACCGTCGGCATCGCTGCCATTGTCGCTGCGGTTGTGTGGGAAGGTAGCAATGCGCTGATGGAGCGTCAGCTCGCGGCGCTGACGCGCGATGCTCATTTCGCCCGCGCGGCCCGTCTGCGCACGTTCCAGCCGATGCTGCGTACGACATTGCTCGGCGTAATCATCGCGGTGGTTGCGCTCACCGCGCTGAGCGAGATCGGTGTCAATGTTGCGCCGCTGCTCGCTGGTGCCGGCATCCTCGGTATCGCTATCGGCTTCGGTTCGCAGAAGCTGGTGCAGGACGTGATTACCGGCCTGTTTCTGCTGCTGGAAAGCACCGTGCAGGTTGGTGACAACGTTACGGTGTCGGGCCTGTCGGGTGTCGTGGAGAACGTCTCGATCCGTACCATTCGACTGCGTGCCGGCGATGGTTCGGTTCACATCATTCCCTTCAGCGCGGTGACCACCATCACCAATGCCAGCCGCGGTGCAGGCAACGCGGCCGTCAGCGTCAGCGTCGCTTACAAGGAAGATACCGACCGCGCCGGCCAGTTGCTGAAGGACATCGTCGAGCAGATGCGCAATGAGGCAGCTTTCAAGCCGCTGATCCGCAGCGATCTCGAATTGTGGGGCGTCGATAAGGTCGATGGTTCGATGGCGACGATCGTCGGGCAGATCCGGTGTACCGATTCCGGCCGCTGGGCGGTGCAGCGCGAATTCAATCGCCGCATGAAAATCCGCTTCCAGGAAGAAGGTATCGAGATCGCGTCACCCGGACAGACCGTCCTGATGCAGTTGCCGCCGCCGACCACTGAAGCTGCAGAGGACAATGACGCAGATAACCAGCAGAGCAAGTCAGCGCAGCGCCGCGCGGGCTAGTGATTGTCGCGACTTTTCGAGGATGCGGCAGCTCCGGATTAGCCAAAGTTGCGGCTACGTGGGGCGCAATGGCAGCCATATTCGCCATCCCGCCACGGCCTCTCTGGCAGATGGACGAACCGGAAGACAAGGACAATCCAGAATAGGTGCGTCTGTCGATCTAGTGCAGGACGTTATTGCCGGGCCGGATAGCACCGAACTGGGGTGAAGCGGCATAGAGTTGCTGCAATTCCGCTTCCAGTTGCTCGTTGACCATCAGCAAAGCCTTGAGCGCGCCGCGCAAGTCGCCATTGCAGGTAGAAATGATTTCGTCGATCACAGCATCGGTTGGGCGGGCCGTCATGGAACTATCTCCAGTTCAGATCATGGCGTCAGTCCGCCGCCTGATCGTGGCGATAACCGGGCGGGAACGAATGCGTTCCTGTGGATAGCGTGGACAGTTCTTGCTGGCCATTCGTCGCGGCCGCCGTGGCAAAGCCGCCAAACGCCCCCCATATCCACAACATTACTTCCCTCCACGGGCCTTTCCTCGGTGAGAAAATTTGTGATTGTCCTGCTCGCGCTTCTCGTCGTTCCCATTGTTGTGTCGGCAGCCAGATATTGGATGGGTGATCGCTCGGTAGATTGGCAGAGCGCGGATCGTTCAAGCGCCGGCCTGTTGCCACCGCCCGCCACGCATCCCGAGGCACTTGTGCGCGTCTTCGCGGCGCGGACCGTGCGCTGGCGCGGTATCTTTGCGGTCCATAGCTGGATCGTGTTCAAGGAACAGGGCGCGTCGCGTTATACTCGCTACGATTATACGGCGTGGGGCGAGCCGATCCGCCTGAATGGATTTGCCGCAGACGGCCGCTGGTTCGGCGACGTGCCGACCGCTATCGCCTCCGCCGACGGCGATGCCGCCACCGCCATGATCCCGAAAATCCAGGCGGCCATCGCGAGTTACTCCTGGCGCTCTTATGGCGACTATCGGGCTTGGCCGGGGCCGAACTCCAACACCTTCGTCGCGGCAGTTTTGGCCGCCGTGCCCGAATTGCAGGTGGCATTGCCGCCCACCGCCATCGGGAAGGATTTCCCCTATGCCGGCAATGCCTTTGGCTGGACACCTTCCGGCACCGGCGTGCGCGCCACATTGGGCGGCTATCTCGGTGTTACCGCAGGCTGGGTCGAAGGGGTCGAGCTCAATCTGCTGGGTGCCGTATTCGGCCTCGACATCCGCCGGCCCGCGATCAAACTGCCGGGCATTGGTCGTCTTGGCGTCAGTGCGTAAATGACGCGCGGCGCGAAACCCTCAGGGTACCGTCGCGTAGCTGAACCGTGCACAAAATTCCTCGGATATCGGCGATGATATCGGTCACTGTGGTGGCCGTGCTATGCGTGCTGGCCGTGGCCACGCAGGTCGGCGTGCTGGTATTCGAGCGTAAATATCGGCCAACGGGTGAGCTTGTCGACGTCACGGGTGGCCGTCTGCATGTGGTGCAGATCGGACCACGCGACGCATCAGGCCCGCCGATTGTCCTCATCCACGGTGCCACGTCGAGCATGGAGACCATGCGGCTGCCGCTCGGCAATATGCTGGCAGAAAAACACCGCGTTATCCTGATCGACCGTCCCGGCTTTGGCTGGAGCACGCGTGACGATTTGTCGAACTCTTCTCCGGCGATGCAGGCGAGGATGATCGATGAAGCGCTTGAAAAACTCGGCGTCGATCAGGCGATCGTTGTGGTGCATTCGCTTGCCGGCGCACTCGGCGCGCTGATGGCGCTGGACTATCCGCAGCGTTTCGCAGGACTGGTCATGCTGGCGGGTGTCACTCATCCCTGGCCCGGTGGCGTTGGCATCTATAACGAGGTCGTCACCACTCCGGCCATAGGCAAGCTGCTGGCCTATACGATCACGCTGCCGCTCGGCTATTTCTTGACGGACATGGCCGGACGCGCAGTGTTTGCGCCGCAGCCGATGCCGGAAGGCTATATCGCGCAGACCGCGACGCAACTTGTACTGCGGCCGCGCAACTTCCTTGCCAATGCCTGGGATCTAGTAACGTTGAAATCTGCCGTCATGGCGCAGGCATCGCGCTATGCCGATATCAAAGCTCCGACCGTCGTGATCGCAGGCTCTGCCGACACCATCGTATCGCCGGAGATTCATTCGCGTCATTTCGCGAAAACCGTGCCGGGCGCCAAACTAATCGTGCTGCCGAACGTTGGTCATATGGTGCAAAACGCTGCACCTGATCTTATCATGAGGGAGATCGAGGGCATGATCTCGGCCGCTGACACAAAACCGAAGGCCGCCTTGCGCTAACCTCCCGTTCGATCGACTTCAACCCAAATTGAGGAGAATTGCATGACCACGACTTTCGGTTCGGCCAAATGGCAGGGCGGCATCAAGGACGGCAAGGGATCGATTTCCACCAAGAGCGGCGCGCTCAGTGACTATCCGTATGGTTTCGCCAGCCGCTTCGAAGGCAAGCCTGGCTCCAATCCTGAAGAGCTGATCGGTGCGGCCCATGCCGCCTGTTTTACCATGGCGCTGTCGCTGATCCTTGGCGAAGCAGGGTTCAAAGCCGACAATATGGAAACCAAGGCGGATGTGACGCTGGAGAAGCAGGGTGACGGCTTCGCGATTACCAAAGTGCACCTCACGCTGTCGGCCTCTATTCCCGGCGCCGACAAGGCGAAGTTCGACGAACTCACCGCCATGGCAAAGGCCGGCTGCCCGGTGTCGAAGGTGCTGAACGCAGAAATCACGCTCGACGCGACACTGGTGTAGTTCTCAGGGTCTTGGCACCTGCCGCGCACTCCCTCGCCCCGCTCTTGCGGGGAGAGGTGGGGTGAGGGGCTCTTCGATCCGTGAGTGAAGTGCGTATGGTGGGCTTTGTGCGATGCCTCTCACCCGCCGCTAGACGCGGCGACCTCTCCCCGCAAAGCGCGGGGAGAGGTTAAGCAAGTGAACTACATATCCGCGTCGTTTGGCCCGACATAAGCGATGCGGACCATGTTGGTCGCACCTGGTGTGCCGAGTGGCACGCCAGCGACAATGATGACCCGCTGGCCGGCTTTGGCGAAGCCGTCTCGGAAGGCGATGCGTCCGGCGCGATCGACCATGTCGTCGAGGTCCTTCGCATCCTCCGCCACCACGCAGTGTACACCCCACACGACCGAGAGCTTGCGACCGGCGGCGAGGTTCGGCGTGATCGCTACCACCGGCGGCTTCGGCCGTTCACGGGCGACGCGGACGGCGGTGGATCCTGAGCTGGTCCAGCAAATGATCGCAGACAGATCCAACGTCTCTGCGATTTGTCGTGCGGCGTCCGCAATGGCGTCACCGACGGTCGGCTCGGGTTCGGGGCGCTGGGCCATCAGTACGGTGCGATAGGTCGGATCGCGCTCTACTTCCTCGCCGATGCGGTTCATCGTTGAGACGGCTTCGACCGGGAATTTGCCGGCGGCGGATTCGGCCGACAGCATGACGGCGTCCGCGCCTTCATAGATGGCCGTTGCCACGTCGGAGACTTCGGCGCGCGTCGGCACCGGACTCTGGATCATTGACTCCAGCATCTGCGTAGCGACGACGACGGGTTTGCCGGCGCGGCGCGCCATGCGCGTCATGCGCTTTTGTAGACTTGGTACCCGTTCCAGCGGCAGTTCGACGCCGAGATCACCGCGCGCGACCATCAGCGCATCGGACGCTTCCAGAATGGAATCGAGACGGTCGATCGCCTGCGGCTTCTCGATCTTCGACATGATGGATGCGCGGCCGCGCACCAGCCGCTTGGCTTCATGAACGTCCTCGGCGCGCTGCACGAAGGACAGGGCTATCCAGTCGATGCCGGTCTCGAGTGCGGCTTCCAGATCCAGGCGGTCCTTCGGCGTCATGGCCGACACCGGCAGGTCTGTATCGGGCAGGCTGACGCCCTTGCGGTCGGAGATGCGGCCGCCGACCACCACGCGCGTCACCGCGCGGTCGTTCGATGTCTCCTCGGCAATCAGCCGCAGCTTGCCGTCGTCGATCAGCAGCGCATGGCCCGGGCGAAGTGCAGCGAGAATTTCCGGATGTGGCAGGTGCACGCGGGTGGCGTCGCCGGGCGCGGGATCGGAATCCAGCACGAAGCCTTCGCCATTCTTGAGCTGCACACCGCCTTCGGCAAAGGCGCCGACACGCAGCTTCGGGCCCTGCAGATCGACCAGAATGCCGATCGGGCGCCCGTAGCTGCTCTCGACATTGCGGATGGTCTTCACCAGCTCGCGCATCTTGTCATGCGGCGTGTGGCTCATATTGATGCGGAACACGTCGGCACCAGCCTCGAACAGCTTGCGGATCATCGCGCTGTCGGAGGAGGCAGGGCCGAGCGTGGCCAGAATCTTGATGCGGCGTTGACGTCTCATTGTTTGCCTCCCGGCGGTACTGATGGCGGCAGGGTCGTTGACCCGCCCGGGGGCGCGCCACCTGGCGTGTTGGGCAGACCGGGGAAGCCCGCGCCGGGTGCGCCCGGAGGCGGTCCGGTCGGCCCCGGAATGCCCGGCAGCTTCGGCGGTTGTTCGTTGGTTTCGGTCAGTTGCACCGTCCAGGCACGCTGTTCGCCGGTATCGACCTCAAAAAAGCCGGTCCGGTCAAAGCCGCGCGCGAGGCAGTTTTCGGTGCCCTTGATAGTGAATTCCTTGTCGCGGGAGCACATGAAGGCCTGACCCGACCACTCACCACCCCGGTCGTAATCGAGTGCGTAGATATAATAATACCGCGCAACCAGGGTTCCGCGCAGCAAGGTCTCGCAGGCTCGCGACGAGACATTCCACCAGCCCTCGGTGGTCCAGCCTTCGGCATCCTTGTAGCCCAGCGCGATCCCGACCCGGCTCGAGGTGTTGTTGCACAGCCGGAAATCAGCCGCCGCGGGGCTCGCCCACAGGCACGACAGGGCCAGCGCCAGCACCGGCAACAGGCCGGCGAGGGGGACGCGTCGAAAGGGGCGGGAATGGGAATCTCTTGCGGTCATGCGGCGAAGCTATCTCAATTCGTTGACGATTTCGCTTGACCCGGCGGGCCTGTCAACGGTCGCGGAACCAATTCTGCCCCGCCAGGCGGTTTGCGTTGTGATATGGCAAAATCTGTGACAGCGCCCATGTTACACGAAGACGACAGGCCGGTATCGGGTGCAACAGCGAGACCATTCATGGCGATTGACGACAAGATCCAGACCGAACTCGAGGCCGCCGCCTTTCGCCGGCTGGTAGACCATTTGCGCGGTCGCACCGATGTGCAGAATATCGACCTGATGAATCTGGCCGGCTTCTGTCGGAACTGCCTGTCAAACTGGCTGAAGGACGCTGCCGACGCCAAGGGCGTGGCGATGACCAAGGATGAGAGCCGCGAAGCGATTTACGGCATGCCTTACGAGACCTGGAAATCGCTGCATCAGGCCGAGGCCAAACCCGAACAAATTGAGGCCATGAAGAAAGTGCACAGCGGGCACTGACGATTTCTTGTCTTTTTGAGGCATGAAATCAAAGCTGTGGGGGCGCTGTGGATGACCGCGAAGGCGCCTTGACGCAAGGCGCCGTGGTCTTGAGTGTCATTTCCTTAAGATTAATGCGCGCATAACGCTGCGCACTAAACCCACCCGATATCCGCTTAAAGCAACATCAGTTCACCAGGAGTTTTCGATGGCCACCTCTGCTGCGTCCGTGCTGGACGATCAGGCGACACATTCTTTCGCCAAGGATCAGCTCAAGGCTATCGTCGAGCGTATCGAGCGCCTTGAAGAAGAAAAGAAGACGATCTCCGACGACATCAAGGACGTCTATGGCGAAGCCAAGGGCAACGGCTACGACGTGAAGGCGCTGCGCACCATCATCCGCATGCGCAAGCAGGACGCCAACGAGCGTGCCGAGCAGGAGACAATCCTCGAGACCTATCTGCAGGCCTTGGGAATGCTGTAAGGCGCTTAGCGCGCCAATACTCAGCCAAACACTCAGGTGTCATACGCGGGCAAAAGCGCGAAGCGCGTCTTCGCGCTAGACGACCCGCGTATCCATCTATCCACAAAAAATCGATGGATGGCCGGGTCAAGCCCGGCCATGACACCATTATAGTCTGAGAAATTCGCGCGCTTAACGCAGCGATGCCGTGCGCATCACAAATGCTGTCGTCGCAAGCGAGGCTGTTGCCGAGCCGGTGAAGCGGTCGCAGACCAGACCGAGCTGCGGATCATCCGAGAAAGTCATCGCCACCACCGCCTGCGGCTTGACGAAGTGTGCGCGCAGGATGGTCATGTCGCCGTCGCCCATTACTGAGGCCGACATCGACGTGGTGGCGCTCGGCGCGAGGATCATCGCGCGCATCCAGACATGGTTGTCGGGAATGGCTGCTGCGGTCAGGCGGGTCGCTACGGTGACGGTGCTGTTCTGGCCCTGAGCGCCCTTCGCGACGACGGTCGTGATGTTGTTCACCGCCATCGGGTTCTTGGCCACGGAGGCCGGACGCATGCTACGTGGGATCGGCGCGCTGGCGGCAACGACATTGGCGCGATCGACCGGGGAGTTGGCCGGCGGCGCATAGGCCATCGCCTTGGCGAAGCTGGACTCGGTGGCGGCCGGCTGCGGATCTACCACATTGGCCAAGGCCTGCCGTGCGGTGATCGCGGCGACCTGCTGCGGCGTGGCCTGTTTCGGCGCCGGCATATCATCCCAGAAGCCGCGGGCATTGATAATATCGGCCGGCGTCTGCGGCCGGTTGTCGGTCTTGGCTGCGGGCGCCGGAATCGGTGCCTTCGGGCGCGGTACCGGAACGGTCTCGGTGTCAGCCGATGCGAGCTGATAGGTTGCCGCTGCGGCCGGCTTGGAGCGCGGCATCGGAACGGGGTCCGAAGACTTCGCCTCAGCCAGCTTCGTTTCGGCCTGCTTCGTGTCGACCGGTTTCGCAGGCATCGCGGCGGCCATCATGCCGACAGGCGACGGCTTGGCGGGCGCGATCGCGGCCGCTGCGCTCTCGTCTTCGTCGTCATTCGACTTGCCACCACGGAACAGCGAGGCGAACAGGCCCGGCTTGCTCTTGGCAAAAGCTGCACTGTCGCCATCGCCGCGCTTCTCGATCTCAGCCATTGCCAGCTGATAACCAGCCAATGGACGGCCGTCGGTCGGCAAATGCACGGTGCGGCCGTCGGGGAAGACGCGCGCCAGCTGGTCATGCGTCATACGCGGCCAGTGACGGATGCTGCCAGTGTCGAGATGCACGAAAGGCGAGCCGGAGGTCGGATAGAAGCCGACGCCGCCGCGCTGCAGGCGTAAACCGGCAAAGCGGATCTTTTCCAGCGCCACGCCGGGAATGAAGAAGTCCATCGCGTGGCCGAGCATATGCTGGCTGGCGCGAGCGACGCCGGACGAGCGGCGGCGGAGCATGGCGTTGGTGGTGGGAGAGCGATAGGCGGAGATAATCTGGATCGGCGCCTTGCCGTCGACATCGCGGTAGACCTCCCAGAGGATGTCGAACAGGCGACGATCCATGTTGGTCTGGTCCTGGCTGCGCCAGTCGCGCAAGAAATAGTTGATCTTCTTCATCCCGTCGTCGTCGTAGCGGCCATTGCGCTTGAACGTGACGGTGAGATCTTCGCCTGAATGGGTGTGGTGGAACGAGAGGGTGCGGGTTTCGTCGAGAGCGGTGGCGTTATGGACGGAGCTGGCGCCTGCGATCAGCAGGACTGAAGCGAGGCCGGCATAAAAGCCAGCGCGCGATGTCCGCAATCTCGTTTTGCGTGCGAAACCGCTCAGCACGTATGAACCCACCCAAGTCGACAACTCTCTCGCTACCCCATGCGGCGACAGAGAGTGAACGTACTCTTAAAACGGGAGGGTTAACCGAGATTTACAACCCATCCCCCCAAGCGGGCTTTTCAGCCAGCCATTAAACTTAACCCATTGAGTATGGCGAAAAATAGCCCGCTGCCGGGTTCCAGATGGACGATGGTTAATCTGGATAAAGGGCGAAACGTAAAAAAGGCTCCACCGGAAGGTGAAGCCCTTGATAAGTCTTTCGAATTTTGAGGACTGGCGTCGCGCTTAGCGGGTCACCGTCCGGCGTGGTTTCTGACCGGGTGCAACTGGCTGTGGTGCCGGGGCACCGCCGCCGAACAGGCGCTCGAAGAAGGACAGGCCGCCATTGCTGGCCATGCGCGAGCCGTTGTCGTTGAAGGCTACGCCTTGCGGGATATCTGCGCGTGGGCGCGAATAGCTCGGCTGGGCCCGAGCGACGACCTGCTCCAGATCCTTGTTCTTGCCGCCGCGGAGCAACTGCATCATCTGCGCGTCGCGTCCGTAGATATCCTTGCGCAGCTGCAGCTTGCCAGCGTCATCGACGAAGGCTGTCTGGTAAGTGATGTTCACCGGGATCGGCGTCGGGAATTTCAGGTCGATCTCGCTGCGGCCATACATGCCGCGAACCTTTTCCGGTGTGTAGTGCTCGTTCGGCATCGTGATGTTCAGCAGCGTCGCGGCGTATTGATCCGGATTCTGCACGCGCATGCAGCCGTGGCTGAAGGCGCGCTCGTCGCGGCCGAACAGGTTCTTGTCCGGTGTATCGTGCTGATAGACGAGGAACTTGTTCGGGAAGTTGAAGCGGATGCGGCCCAGCGCGTTGGCTTCACCGGGGGGCTGCGCAATGTGGATGCTGCCGTCGGAATTGCGCGTCAGCTTCAGGCCCATGCGGTCAAGCACCGTCGGGTCCTGCTGCAGAGCGGGCAGGTATTCGTTGTAGATGATCGACGGCGGCACGTTCCAGGTCGGGTTGACCGTGATGTACTTCATCGTCTCGGTCATCAGCGGCGTGGCGTGATTGCCCGGCTTGCCGACGACGACGCGTGTGGTCCAGACCTGCGCGCCGTTCTGCATCACTTTCAGCGTATAGTCCGGGATGTTCAGCATCACATAGGCATTGCCGACTGCGGACGCGCCGAGCTGGCGTGGCAGCCAGCGCCAACGCTCCATGTTGACCAGCACCGTATCGATGTGGCGATCACGCTTCGGCGAATTCATCGCGCGCACGGTAGCCTCGTCCAGCACGCCGGTGGCCTTCAGGTCATTGCTGGCCTGATACTTGCGAACGGCTTCGGCGACGGCAGCGTCATATTTGGTCTCGGCCGGATTCTCGACATTGAGGCGCGCGCGCAGCAACGGCACGCGCGAGTCGTCCATCACGGTCGGGTTGGGATTTTTCTTCGTGGCCTTGGCGAAACGCAGAGCCGGGCCCTCGCCGATCGGCTGTACTGGCGTTGCGGTTTCGCCGCGCAGTTCAGCGAGCTTCTTCTTCAGCTCCTGATAGCCCTTGTGCGGCGGGTTGTAGGCGTCGAGGGCTGCCGAAGCGTTCTTCGCGGTCAAGATATTGGCGAGCACTTCCGCCGGATCTGTCGGATGCTCCGGATACATGATGTCGCCAGTCACCTGCGACCAGTGCATGCGGCCGCTCTGTGCCTGGCGGGCATAGTCGAGCATGCTGGCGGTGAGCTTCAGCTCCGCCTCGGCGAGCGCATCGGGCGTATTCGCCGCGGTGAAATCCGGCACCGGATAGTCGGCGGCGTCGAGGCCGTCAGAAGCGGCGTCCTTGAGGCGCGCAATGACACCCTTGGCGGCAGGGGTCGTTGCGCCGCCCTGGGTCCAGATCGGTGCGAAGTCACGTGCGGTGTAGAACTTCTCGACCGCGGCGCGCTCGCCCTTACGGTCGAAATAGCGCGTGGACTTGGCGCCGAACATGTCGCGCAGCTTCTCGGCGACGGGCTGATCGCTGGACGCAACAGTGGTCGCGGGCTTGGCGATGTCCTTGGCGACATCCTTCGGCGGCTCGGCTGCGGGCGCGGGAGGTGCGACGGCAGTCGCGGCCGGCGGTGTCGCAGCGGCGGGCACGGTTACAGCCTCGCTCGGCTTCACATCCGCAGGCGCTTGCGCGGCCTCGGTTGCCTTTGGCGTATCGGTCGAGGTCGAGCCGATGGTCTTCTCGGACGTCTTGGTTGCATCGGGCACGGACGCGGTGGTCTCGGCCTTCGGCGCCTCGGCCTTGAAGTCGGCAGCGGTCGGCGGGGCTACGTTGGCGGGTTCCGGGCGCGGCACCGCCGCATCGATGGCGAGTTCGGAGACACTGTCGCGGGGCGCTGCGCTCTGGGCAGCAGCAGCTGCGCCAGCGGAAACCGTCAGGAATGTCGCGGCCACGGCCATCAGCACGCGGTCGAATCCCGAGCGGCCCTTGGAATAGTCTCGCATTCTCGCACCTCGTTAGGTGAGCTGTTCCGGCATGGAACAGTTCTAGTCTGACGTCATCAGCTTCGGTTGAAGCAGTCGCGCTGTTTTGCCTGCCCGCTCCGATTCAGAGCGCTTCCTGTGCAGACGATACACGCGCCCGGCACAAGCGCTAGCGCTTGTCGGACAAGTCACAACAAACTGACCTCAACCTCCCCGGTTTGCAACGCATACCGAGGTTTCACCGATGCTTTTGACTTTGTGTGTCACCAGACCGCAACGGTTCAAGTTCCATAGCGATCGCAACAACATGTTCAATCGCGTGGGAGGCGAGAAGTTCAGTTCGACGGTGCGGAATCCGCAATCGATGAATCTTTCTCCGCTGCCTCATCGAGCTTGCGGTAGAGTGTCGACCGGCCGATTTTGAGGCGCCGCGCGACTTCCGACATCTGACCGCGATAGTGCGCAATGGCAAAGCGGATGATCTCGGATTCGAGCTCTTCCAGTGCCCTTACCTCGTTCTCCGCTGTCAGCATGGACAGGCTTCCGGCGGCGAGCGATATCGGGGCTGCGTCGATGCCCGGTACCATGGTCGGCGCCATCGTGTGGAAGACGGGGTCTACAATCAGCGGCGCGACCGCCGATGCCACGATCGATGGAACGTACGCGGTCGTTTGCGGGAAGTCGGCCAGTCCGAGTTGATCGCCTTCGCTCATCACCACGGCGCGGTAGACGGCATTTTCCAGCTGCCGGATATTGCCCGGCCAGTCGAGCTGCGTGAGCATCGTCATGGCGTCGCCGGCGATGCTGGTAATCGGCCTGTTCTCCTCGGCGCAGAAACGCGCCAGGAAATGCCGCAGCAGGTACGGAATGTCCTCGCGGCGCGCCCGGAGCGGCGGCACCGTGAGCGGCAGCACATGCAGGCGATAGAACAGATCTTCGCGGAATTGCCCGGCTTTGACGAGATCGAGCAGCTTGCGGTTGGTAGCCGAAATGATGCGGACGTCGACCTTGACCGGCTTGCGCCCGCCCACGGCCTCGACCGAACCTTCCTGAAGCGCGCGCAGCAGCTTCACTTGCGCCGATAGCGGCAGCTCGCCGACTTCGTCGAGAAACAGCGTGCCGCCGTGCGCCTCGACAAACTTGCCAAGATGCCGGTCGGTAGCGCCGGTAAAGGCGCCCTTCTCGTGGCCGAACAGGATCGACTCCACGAGGTTGTCGGGAATGGCGCCGCAATTCACAGCTACGAACGGCTTGCTGCTGCGTTCGCCCGAGCCGTGGATGGCGCGCGCGATCAATTCCTTGCCGACGCCGGACTCGCCTTCGATCAGCACGGGGATCGTGGAGGTCGCCGCCTTGCGTGCGGTGCGCAGCACGGCATCCATGCCGGCATTGCGGGTGACGATGTCGGCAAAAGTGAGCTTGCCTTCGCGGCTGTGCCTGATGCGCTGCAATTCGCCTTTCAACGCACTGGTATTGAGCGCATTGCGCAGGCTCACCTGCAGACGTTCGACGCCGACAGGTTTGACGACGAAATCATGTGCGCCGGCACGCATGGCGGACACAACATTCTCGATACCGCCATGGGCAGTCTGGACGATGACCGGGATACTGAGGCCGCTATCGCGAATCTTGTCGAGCACGCCCATGCCGTCGAGGCCGGGCATCATCAGGTCGAGGACCAGAGCATCGATGGCGGCCGCTTCGGGATCAATCAGCCGGGCCATGGCAGCGTCGCCGCTATCGACCGTGATGGCCTCATAGCCGCAGCGCTGCACCATGTTTTCGAGGAGGCGGCGCTGGACGGCGTCGTCATCTGCGATGAGGATTCGTTCGGCCATGGCAACTCCAGAGCGGGTATGTCCCGATTTGAGCCACCATGGCGATCAAAGCCTTAATGCTTTCATAACACCGGGGCGAGGTAAGCCGTCGCATAGGGCCAGACTTCGCGGGCACCGCGATAGATCATGTCACCCGCCACATAGAGAATGATGGCGAGGCCGACATAGGCGATCCAGCGGTGCTTCTGCAGCAGCTTGGCGATGAAGGAGGCGGCGAGACCCATCAGCGCGATCGACAGCACGAGGCCGAAGATCAGGATGCTCGGGTGTTCACGCGCGGCACCGGCGACCGCGAGCACGTTGTCCAGCGACATCGACACATCGGCGACGGTGATCTGCCAGATCGCCTGGCCCAGCGTCTTGCGCGGGCCGTTGGCCGTGCCATCGGCATTGAGCTGGTTCTCGAGCGCGTCGAGATCGTGCTCATGCCCGGCGCGCAATTCGCGCCACATCTTCCAGCACACCCACAGCAAGAGGATGCCGCCGGCCAGAAGCAGACCGATGATCTGCAGCAGTTGGACGGTGATGCTGGCGAAGCCGATGCGCAGGATGGTGGCGGCGATGATGCCGATCAGGATGGCTTTGCCGCGCTGTTCCTTGGGAAGGCCGGCGGCCGCAAGGCCGATCACGATGGCGTTGTCGCCGGCGAGGACCAGGTCGATCATCACGACCTGGAAAAGTGCAGTCATAGCTTCAGCGGTGAAGAAGTCTGTCATGTGGGCCACTCCGTATGAACGTCCAGTCCGACATCACAGTTCGGGTGAACTGCCAGAGGGGCCCGGGCCAGGACGTGCTTGTTAAAAGTCGTGCTTTGCAAACATGCGGGTTTGATCCCGCGGTTGATCCGATCCGTTACTCGGGTTGATCCGAGAGGGTGACAAGCCGAACCATCTGGTCGGGCTCGATGAGAATGGTGATGCCGACGCCGATGAAGGTCAGGACGCCGGCGACATCGAACCAGGTCGCGCGCCGCGCGAAGTTCCGCGGAATCAGCGCGCCGCCGGCCATCAATGCTGCAAGTGCGAATAGCAGGGTGGCGACCATCGGCGCCAGCGCATCGAGCGAGACAAATGCGCGCAAGGCCAGTGCCGCGGTTAGCGCCAGCAAAAGGGTTGCGGCAAACAGCTCCTTGACCCGGTGAGGGGCAGGAGGCGCATAATTGCGGCCAATGCTGTTGCGATCCGTAAAGGCCATCGTTGTCCTGTCGGGTATCGTTTCATCCCGTCCGCAACGTTCTTGCAGCTCGATAGTCGTGCTACAGGAAGTCGTCAGATCTTTAATTCATACTGGATAGTTTCGTAATCATGAAACGTGGCGAAAATCAAGAAGATTTCGCTGGAGTGCAGCGCGGCAAAGCCTTGCCGGAAGCGCGGCAGTTGCGAAAACAGGCTGGGGATTGGCTAAAAGCGCGACGCGCGGAAGCCGGGTTGTCGCAGGTCGATCTCGCCGCAAAACTTGGTCTCAAATATTACACGTTCATCTCGCAGGTTGAGAACGGCTTCAGTCGGGTGCCCACCGAAACGATGGAAGCATGGGCCATTCAGCTCGGTCTGGAGCCGGCCGCCTTCGCAAAACATTTGCTGGTCTATTACGAGCCGGAATTGCACCGGCTGCTGTTTGGAGCACCCAAATGAACGTCATCGCATTTCAGCGCAAACCGCTGCAGGGCGCGTGGAGCGAGACCGAGCTCGCCACGCTTGCCGACACGATCAATCTCGGGCATCGCGGCCGCGAATGGGAGACTGGCATCACTGAGAACGGCGATGCGCAGCTCTATCTGCTGGGACCGCAGCCGGAGCAGGCCTGCGAATTGTGCGTATCGCGCGTGGATGGCCAGTACATTCTCGAAGACGGCACCGGGCGCCTGTTGTTCGAGCATCGCAGCCTGCCGCTGGTGGCGGCGCATGCCCGCACTGCGCTGCGCGGGACGCGATGGTGGCTTGTCGCACGGATTGTCATGGTGTGGTGTACGATTCGCCATATGCTTCATGACGAGATCGAACCCTTGATGACCGAGGGCGAAGAACTGCTTGTCCATTTCGCTCCGCAGCTCGCTGCTTTCGTGTGACGGCTGCATCCAACCGAAAGTATTCATGACGAAATCTGCGACTGCTCGGACTGCCAAGCCTTCTCGAAAGACCGCTTCTCGCAAAACTGTTTCGCGCAAATCCGCTCCGGCCAAAAAAGCGGTGAGCAAGCTGGCGCCGAAATCATCGGCCAAATCGCCGGGGGGCAAGCTGCCGGAATGGAATCTTGCGGATCTCTACGCGGCGATCGACGCGCCGGAGATTGCCGGGGATCTCGACAAGATCGACGCCGAATGCGCGGCATTCGAAGCTGATTACAAGGGCAAGCTCGCGGAAGAGACGGCTAAGCCCGGCGGTGGTGTGTGGCTCGCGGGCGCTGTTCGCCGTTATGAGGCGATCGACGATCTGGCCGGCCGGCTCGGCTCCTATGCCGGTCTCGTCCATGCCGGCGACAGCGTCGATCCTGCGATTTCGAAATTCTACGGCGACGTTTCCGAGCGCATCACCGCGGCGTCGGTGCATCTCCTCTTCTTCGGCCTCGAACTCAATCGTGTCGACGATGCCGTGATCGAGCAGGCGATGCAGACGCCCGAGCTTGGCCACTACCGGCCGTGGATCGAAGACAGCCGCAAGGACAAGCCCTATCAGCTCGAAGACCGCGTCGAGCAGCTGTTTCACGAGAAGTCTCAGACCGGTTATGGCGCCTTCAACCGCCTGTTTGATCAGACAATCGCGGGGCTTCGCTTCAAGCTCGGCGGCAAGGAGTTGGCGATCGAGCCAACGTTGACCATGCTGCAGGACCGCGCGCCGGCCAAGCGCAAGGCGGCCGGGCAAGCGCTGGCGAAAACCTTCAAGGCCAATGAGCGCACCTTTGCGCTGATCACCAACACGCTGGCCAAGGACAAGGAAATCTCCGACCGCTGGCGCGGTTTCCAGGATATTGCGGATTCCCGCCATCTCAACAATCGCGTCGAGCGCGAAGTGGTGGACGCACTAGTATCATCGGTGCGCGCGGCCTATCCGCGGCTGTCGCATCGCTACTATCAGTTGAAGGCGCGCTGGTTCGGCAAGAAGAAGCTCGCCCATTGGGACCGCAACGCGCCGCTGCCGTTTGCGCCGACCGGCACGATTCCATGGTCGGACGCACAGGACATGGTGCTGACCGCCTATGGCGCGTTTTCACCAGACATGGCCAATATCGCCAAGCGCTTCTTCACCGATCGCTGGATCGATGCGCCGGTGCGCCCGGGCAAGGCGCCCGGAGCGTTCTCGCATCCGACCACGCCGTCGGCGCATCCCTATGTGTTGATGAACTATCAGGGCAAGCCGCGCGACGTGATGACGCTCGCCCACGAACTCGGCCATGGCGTGCATCAGGTGCTCGCCGCCCGCAACGGTGCGCTGATGGCGCCGACACCGCTGACGCTGGCCGAAACTGCCAGCGTGTTCGGTGAAATGCTGACCTTCAAGCGGCTGCTGTCGCAGACCAAGAGCGCCAAGCAGCGTCAGGCGCTGCTGGCGGGAAAGGTCGAGGACATGATCAACACGGTGGTGCGGCAGATCGCGTTCTATTCATTCGAGCGCGCTGTTCACACCGAGCGTCGCCACGGCGAACTCACCGCGCAGCGGCTTGGCGAACTCTGGCTCAGCGTGCAGACTGAAAGCCTTGGGCCGGCGATCGAGATCAAACCGGGTTACGAGAACTTCTGGATGTACATCCCGCACTTCATCCATTCGCCGTTCTACGTCTACGCCTATGCCTTCGGGGATTGCCTCGTGAACTCGCTCTACGCGGTTTACGAGAACGCCCAGGAAGGGTTTGCGGATCGCTACCTCGCGATGCTCGCCGCTGGAGGCACCAAGCACTATTCCGAATTGCTCAAGCCCTTCGGCCTCGACGCCAGGGACCCGACCTTCTGGGACGGCGGCCTCTCGGTCATCGCCGGGATGATCGATGAGCTTGAAGCGATGGGGTAGGCGTACGTAAAACATTTGTTGTACGTACGCGAGCTTTCTGTTATACATTCCGTACAACAGGGAGTTGGACCTATGAATGGAGCTGCCCGGAATCCCGAATTCGAGGCAACGGCGCTTCAAATTCGTAAAATTGGTAATTCGGTGGGAGTGATTTTGCCGAAGGAATTGCTGGCGCGCCTCAATTTGAAGGAGGGCGACAAATTCTATCCGGTTGAACAGCCAGACGGAAGCTTGCGGCTGTCTCCCTTCAATCCGAAGCATGCGCGGACGATGGAAATCGCCCGCAAGGTGATGCACGAATACAGGGATACATTCGCCGCGCTGGCCAAATGAACGCGACATTCGAGCCATTGTGGCTTGATGTCGATGAAGTAATCGACATGCACGCGGAACAGCTTGCTATGTTTGGTGGTCCCGAAGGTGTTCGGGACCACGGCCTCCTTGAGTCGGCAGTGCTACGGCCGATCAATCAATGGCATTACGGCGAGACTGATATGGCGGCGCTTGCTGCAGCTTATGGATACGGTCTCGCCAAAAATCATGCGTTCGTTGATGGCAACAAACGCATCGCCTTTCATGCGATGATGGTGTTCTTGCGCATGAATGATATCTCGTTCGCCCCAGATCCCGGCCAAGCTACAGAGATCATCCTTGCCCTTGCTGCCGGCGAAGTCAGCGAGCAATCGCTCACGCGCTGGATTCGGGACAACTGGCCCGCCTAATGCACTGCGGTATGTAAAGATTGCCGTGGTATGCCAGCAACCGTTGCTCTCCATATCCAATTGCGCTAATTCCGTGGCAACATACGAAATACGAGGCGGGAGACCCTGATGTCCGATCACAGCGAAGTCGCTTACACCACGGCCGATGGCAACGACTATCCGGCGCATGAGCAGACCTATGAGGGCTTTCTCGTGCTGGTGAAGTGGGGCACCATCGGCGTCGTCGCCATCGTGGCCCTGATGGGCATCTTCCTTACCTGATCTATCGCCGATTGCGCCGCCCGACTCGGGTGGTGTCCTGTCCTATTTGCTCACGCGCGTGCCTTGCGCCGCCGGAGGCCCCATGAAGATTGCCGTTGCCAAGGAAATCGATCCGTCCGAACCGCGCGTGGCGATCTCGCCCGACACGGTGAAGAAGTTCAAGGCGCTCGGCGTCGATGTGGCGATTGAGCCTGGCGCCGGCATCAAGTCCGGCCTGCCGGATTCGGAATACACGGCCGTGGGCGCCACCATCAGCGCCGATGCGGTGAAGGATGCCGACATCGTCATCAAGGTGAAGCGTCCCGAGGTGTCCGAACTCGCCGGTTACAAGCGCGGTGCGCTAGTGATCGCGATCATGGACCCCTATGGCAACGACGCGGCGCTGAAGGCGATGGCCGATGCCGGCGTGTCGGCCTTCGCGATGGAGCTGATGCCGCGCATCACCCGCGCGCAGGTGATGGACGTGCTGTCGAGCCAGGCCAATCTCGCCGGCTACCGCGCCGTCATCGAGGCCGCCGAAAGCTTCGGCCGCGCTTTTCCGATGATGATGACAGCCGCCGGCACCATTCCGGCCGCCAAGGTATTCGTGATGGGCGTCGGCGTCGCCGGCCTGCAGGCGATCGCGACCGCGCGCCGCTTGGGCGCGGTGGTCACCGCGACAGACGTGCGCCCGGCCACCAAAGAGCAGGTCGAGAGCCTCGGCGCGAAATTCCTTGCGGTGGAAGACGACGAATTCAAGAACGCACAGACCGCCGGCGGCTACGCCAAGGAAATGTCCAAGGAATATCAGGCCAAGCAGGCCGCGCTCACTGCCGAGCATATCAAGAAGCAGGACATCATCATCACCACCGCTCTGATCCCGGGCCGGCCTGCGCCGCGTCTGGTCACCGCCGAGATGGTGGCGTCCATGAAGCCCGGTTCGGTGCTGGTCGATCTCGCCGTCGAACGCGGCGGCAATGTCGAAGGTGCCAAGCCCGGCGAAGTCGCTGACGTCAACGGCATCAAGATCGTTGGTTATACCAATGTCGCCGGCCGCGTCGCCGCCTCGGCGTCGAGCCTCTATGCGCGCAACCTGTTCTCGTTCATCGAAACGTTGGTCAACAAAGAGACCAAGGCGCTCGCGGTGAACTGGGACGACGAACTGGTCAAGGCAACGGCTTTGACCAAGGACGGCGCCGTCATTCATCCGAACTTCCTGCCGAAGACCGCTTAAGGAGCGCTGCCATGGATCATGCCTCGCTGGTCAGCCCGTTCGTCTTTCAGCTCTCGATCTTCGTGCTCGCCGTGTTCGTCGGCTATTTCGTGGTGTGGTCGGTGACCCCCGCGCTGCATACGCCGCTGATGTCGGTGACCAATGCGATCTCTTCGGTGATCGTGGTCGGCGCACTGCTCGCGGTCGGTGTCAACATGGTCGGCAGTGGCGGCGCCTTGGCGCGCGGCTTCGGCTTCGTCGCGCTGATCTTTGCATGCGTCAATATTTTCGGCGGCTTCCTGGTCACGCAGCGCATGCTTGCGATGTACCAGAAGAAAAAGAAGTAAGGGCAGCCCGATGAACGCCAATCTCGCCGCACTGCTCTATCTCGTCGCGGGCATCCTCTTCATCCTATCGCTGCGCGGGCTGTCCAGCCCGGCGTCCAGCCGCCAGGGCAATTTCCTCGGTATGGCCGGCATGGTCATCGCAGTGGGTACCACGCTGGCCGCGCATCCGCCGGCCGATGCGCTCGGCTGGGTCCTGGTGATCCTCGGTATCGCCATCGGTGGCGGCATCGGCGCGGTCATCGCCAAGCGCGTGCCGATGACCTCGATGCCCGAACTGGTCGCGGCCTTCCACTCGCTGGTCGGCATGGCCGCGGTGCTGGTTGCCGCCGGCGCGTTCTATGCGCCGGAAGCCTTCGGCATTCTCGATCCGGTGACCAAGAAGATCGTCGGCGCCAGCCTCGTCGAAATGTCGCTCGGCGTCGCCATCGGCGCGCTGACCTTCACCGGCTCGGTGATTGCGTTCGCCAAGCTCTCCGGCCGCATGAGCGGCTCGCCGATCATCCTGCCGGCGCGTCACATCATCAATATCGCGCTCGCCCTGGCGCTGGTGTTCTTCATCTTCGGTCTGGTCCGTTCGGGCAGTGCGGTCGACTTCTGGCTCATCACCGTCATTGCGCTGGTGCTCGGCGCGCTGCTGATCATCCCGATCGGCGGCGCTGACATGCCGGTCGTGATCTCGATGCTGAACTCCTATTCCGGCTGGGCAGCTGCCGGCATCGGTTTCACGCTGGGCAATTCGGCGCTGATCATCACCGGCGCGCTGGTCGGCTCGTCGGGCGCGATCCTGTCCTACATCATGTGCCACGCGATGAACCGTTCCTTCATCTCGGTCATCCTCGGCGGCTTCGGCGGCGAGACCGCGGCGGCCGGTGGTGGCTCGGGCGAACAGAAGCCGGCCAAGCTCGGCTCGGCGGACGACGCGGCCTTCATCATGAAGAACGCGCAGAAGGTCATCATCGTGCCCGGCTATGGCATGGCGGTGGCGCAGGCCCAGCATGCGCTGCGCGAAATGGCCGACACGCTGAAGAAGGAAGGCGTCGAGGTGAAATACGCCATTCATCCGGTGGCCGGCCGCATGCCCGGCCACATGAACGTGCTGCTGGCGGAAGCCAATGTGCCTTACGACGAGGTGTTCGAATTGGAGGACATCAATTCGGAATTCGCGCAGGCTGACATCGCCTTCGTGATCGGCGCCAACGACGTCACCAATCCGGCGGCGGAAGATGACAAGACCTCGCCGATCTACGGCATGCCGGTGCTGCAGGTCTGGAAGGCCGGCACCGTGATGTTCATCAAGCGCTCGCTGGCGTCCGGCTATGCCGGCATCGACAACCCGCTGTTCTATCGCGACAACACCATGATGCTGCTCGGCGACGCGAAGAAGGTGACGGAGAACATCGTCAAGGCGATGTAAGTCCCACCCTGATGACCTTCATCAAAACGCCCGGCTACAAGCCGGGCGTTTTTTGTTTGAAAGGTCAGCTCGCAGCGTCTTCCTTTGGCAAGCGATACAGCGCGCACAGCTTGTTGCCGTCGGGGTCGCGCAGATAGGCCAGATAAAGCTTCACGCCGCCTTCGCGGATGCCCGGCGGTTCTTCGCAGGTGGTGGCGCCATTGGCGATGCCGGCGGCGTGCCAGGCATCGGCTTCTTCCTGCGATTTGGCGAGAAAGCCGATGGTGCCGCCATTGGCAGCGCAAGCAGGCTCGCCATTGATCGGCTTCGACACCGAGAAAGTACCGGTCTTGGTCCGCCAGAAAACCCGGTGGCGATCGACGGCGCCGGGCGGGACGCCCAGCGTGCCGAGCAGCTTGTCATAAAACGACTTCGCGGCTTCGAGGTCGTTGGTGCCGATCATGACATGTGAAAACATCTCGCTTCCTCTCCCACTTTCTTGCAAACTCACCTTCAGGTGATACGCAACTATACGCATCATATGCAGTTTGGCGAGACGGCATGATCCCGCCGCGCAATCGGTTTTGTGGGTCTGCAATAGCGGCGTGTCGCTTGCTGCCGAACCCGTTTTCAATCAGGACACTTGCTTGATGTCAGCACATCCCATGCCCAGATCGTCCTGGATTTTCCCCACGTTGGCCGTTCTGCTTTTTATCGCGACGTCAATTCCTTCGCTCGGGATCGGATTCACTGAGACGACTGCTGGCATTGTGTTCGCGGTTGTTCTGCTGGTCATCCTGTTCGGCACGGTGTTCGCCGCCGTGCATCATGCCGAAGTCATCGCACACAAGATCGGCGAACCGTTCGGCACGCTGTTGCTGACACTGGCCGTGACTATCATCGAGGTGGCGCTGATCGCCTCCATCATGCTGGGTGACAAGGCCGTCCCGACGCTGGCGCGCGATACTGTCTTCGCGGTGGTGATGATCGTTTGCAACGGGTTGGTTGGCATCTGCATCCTTGTCGGAGGGTTGCGTTACCGAGAGCAGGATTTTCAGGTCACGGGCTCGAATATTTATCTCAGTGTGCTGATTGTGATGGCGACGATCACGCTGATCCTGCCGAATTACACCCTGACCACTCCGGGGCCGTTCTATTCGAACGCACAGCTCGCCTTCGTCAGCGTCGCCACCATCATGCTCTATGCGGTGTTTCTCTACACGCAGACCATCCGACATCAGGATTACTTCGTCGCAGACGGAAGTAGCGAAGGTGCCGCAGGCGGGCATGTTTCCAACCGTCTTCTGGCCGTCAGCGCCGTTTTGCTGCTGGTCTCGTTGTTGGCGGTGGTGCTGCTGGCGAAGAAATTCTCGCTGGTGGTGGATGCCGGCATTGAACGGATCGGCGCGCCGGAAGCCTTTGCCGGTATCCTCGTGGCGCTGCTGATCCTGCTGCCGGAAAGCGTCGCCGCCATTTCTGCCGCGCGTGGCAACGATCTGCAGAAGAGCATCAACCTCGCACTCGGTTCATCGCTCGCCACCATCGGACTGACGATACCTGCGGTTGCGGTGGCAGCCTATGCGTTAAACAAGGAACTGGTGCTCGGTCTCAGTGCGCAGAAGATGGTGCTGCTGGTGATGACCTTCGTGCTGAGCATGCTGACCTTTGGCACCGGACGCACAAACATCCTGTTCGGGCTGGTTCACTTGGTAGTGTTTGCGGTATTCATCTTCATGGTGTTTGTGCCGTGACCACTTTGGAGAATGAGACGATGCTCGCTGCCCAGTCCGACGTTCAGCAGGACACGCCCGAAGTTCGCGTCACCGAATGGCGACTCGCGCCTGGCGCGGCGACTGGTCACCACACCCATGGGATGGACTATGTGATCGTTCCGATCACCACGAGCGTGATGACCATCGTTGCGCCGGACGGCACCCGTTCGCAGGCGCCGATCACGACCGGCAAATCCTATTTCCGCAAAGCAGGCGTCGAGCATGACGTTCTGAATGAAACCGACAAGGAAATCGTGTTTCTCGAGGTCGAGGTTAAGAAAGCTTAACCTTGTCTGCCTCCAGCGGCTGCCGGTTCATCGTGCTTAGCCTGCTGAGGACGACCTGAAACAATTCAATGCGACGGATTGGAACTTTGCCTTCGATCCGTCGCGATTGATCCCTGAATCAGCCTCAAATTCCTAGCATGAAGCAGCTTGGGGAAGAGGCCGGTTCATGCTGCACAAGTATCTCTCGAAGTTCACCATCGATATCTTGCCGTCGATTCTGGCGACGATCGTGGGTGCCTATATCGTCAATCACTACATCATCCCGAAGGCGAGCCCGGATCGCCCCGCTGCGGCTGTCGCATCGACGTCTGCGGAGCCGAAGCCTGACACCAAGGCAGCGACAGCCAAGCCCGCCGAGAATTCTGCCGACCTCGCCAATCTGCCCGAATCGGCCCCGGCCAAGGCCGGCGATAAGCCAGTGGTCGAGAAGGCCAGCATCGAAAAGCCCGAGGCGGCCACGACACCCGAGCCGCGTCGCCATCAGCCGGCATTGCGCGAGAAGGCAGCGGCCAAACCCGCGCCGGCTCCGGCCGCGCCTGCGCCGGTCCTTGCCACCGTGGGCACTGCGCCAGCGGCGAATGCCAGCGCGGATGAACGCCGCGACGCCAACGATCTCGCCCGTGCTGCCATCGAGCGCCTGAACCGCAGCGAGCCGCGACCCCAGGAAGCTGCCCGTGCGCCTGAGACTCCGCGTGCACCGGAGGCGCCTCGGGTGCAGGAAGCCGCACGGACTGTTTCCCCTCCGTCGATGCAGCAGCTGCCACCGCCGATCGTGGTGGCGACGCCAAGCGTCGAGAAGCTCGATCCCATGCCCTCGCAGGCCGAACGCCCCGAAGTACGTCGCATTCGTCCGCCCGGTGACATCCCGACGCCGCAGCCGATGGATCTGCAGGCGGATGCTGCTGGCACACCGCGATCTGAGCGCACCAACGTGGCCGAAGATGTGCTGTCTGCGGCAAAGTCGGTGTTCAATTCGGTGATCCCGCGCCCGTTCGAGCGGTAAGGGAAACGGTGGATTTTCCGCGCGCCGCTCTCACGCATGCAGGGCGACGTCGTATTGGTATCAGCCTGACTCCTGCCAGCTTTAGCTAGCCCGCGCGTCCACCCGTGCGGGCGAGGCCGTTCCGCGCGGCATCGTCCTTCGGGCGCAGCGCGACCGCGCGGCTGTAGGAGTCTGCGGCCTTGGCCCTGTCGCCAAGCTTCTCATAGGTCGCGCCGCGGGTCAGCCAGACCTGCGCATTGCCCGGTGCCACCTGCGAAGCCTCGTCGAGATCCGCTGCGGCTTCCTGGTTTTTGCCGAGGGCGAGATAGCATTGCGCGCGGCCGAGCAGGGGATCGGCCTGCTGCGGCGTCAGGCCGTTGGCCGACGTAAAATCCGCGATGGCAAATTCATATTTCTTCTCGGACTGATAGAGCAGCCCGCGTTGGTAGAAGGTCTGCGCACTGTGCGGATCGAGGTCGAGTGCCTGATTGAAGGCCAGCAGCGCGTCATCGGGTTTGCCGGATTGTGCGAGCGCCTGCGCGCGTGCAGCGTGGATCTGTGCATCCTGCGGATTGGTCTTGCCGGCATTCGCGGGCGGCGGAGGCGCCAGAGCCGTCGTCTTCGGTTCGTCCTTGTCAGACCCTGGTGTTAGTGACGACAGGTTGAACGAGCATCCGGTGCCGCACAGACCCGTAACGATAAGGGCAATCGCGGTAAGACCGCGGGCGCCGAAGCGGGACGGGGACTTGCGGACGGGACATTCCATGCAGGGCCAATCTCACGCAGCGACCAATGACCTATTGGTAGCGCGACATCGGGCAAAATGCACCCGATCAAGACCAGCGCGCCAAAGAAGTAGTTCGCGCAAAAAGCAACTGCGCAAAAAAATAACGCGGGCTTTGGCCCGCGTTATCAAACTCGGTGGATGAAGTGCGCTTAGCGCGCCGGACGCGGAGCGCCCGCGCCGCCAGCGCCGGGACGGCCGCCACGATCGGCGCCAGGACCCGCGCCGAACACCGGCTTCGGCTTCATCGGCAGCAGGCCTTCGCGCTGCAGCTTCTTGCGAGCCAGCTTGCGTGCGCGACGCACAGCCTCAGCCTTCTCGCGAGCCTTCTTCTCAGAGGGCTTCTCGTAGTGACCGCGGAGCTTCATCTCGCGGAAAATACCCTCGCGCTGCATCTTCTTCTTCAGCGCCTTGAGAGCCTGATCGACGTTATTATCGCGAACGAGAACCTGCACGCGGCATCCTCTTTTCAATTGATCGGATTTGAATTTCGGTAAAGTGAAGGGCCGACAAAGGCCATGCCCTTAACCTCAAGGGCGCCGATGTACCAGATGAAATGGCGAATGTCCACCTTGCGGCGCCGTCATTTTAACCTTCTGGGCCGGGAAAATAACCTATTTTTTCCGAATTTTCCCGGGTGGGGATAGGGCAGGTTCCCTGTCTCGACAGGTATTGGAGCACGGACGCATAATTCCCGTGGCGACTCAGCCGGGACGCCGATTACGACCGGAGAGCATCATGAATGGGAAAAAATACGCGGCCGAGCTGATCGGCACCTTTTGGCTCACATTTGCAGGCTGCGGCAGTGCCGTAATCGCGGCAGCATTTCCGCAGGTCGGTATCGGTCTCGTCGGCGTCTCGCTGGCCTTCGGCCTCAGCGTCGTGACCATGGCCTATGCCATCGGCCACGTTTCGGGCTGCCATCTCAATCCTGCGGTCACCGTGGGCCTTGCGGCAGGTGGACGTTTTCCCGCCGGCCAGATTCTCCCTTATGTGATTGCGCAGGTCGTCGGTGCGGTTGCAGGTGTGGCCGTGTTGTATGTCATCGCCAGCGGCGCTGCCGGTTTCGACCTTGCCAAGGGCTTTGCGTCGAACGGCTACGGCGATCATTCGCCCGGCAAATACAGCATGGTCGCGGGCTTCATCATGGAAGTGGTGATGACCATGATGTTCCTGTTCATCATTATGGGGTCCACGCACGGCAAGGCCCCTGCGGGCTTCGCGCCGCTGGCAATCGGGCTTGCGCTGGTGATGATCCACCTCGTCAGCATTCCAGTCACCAACACGTCGGTGAATCCGGCGCGCAGCACTGGGCCGGCATTGTTTGTCGGCGGCTGGGCACTGCAGCAGTTGTGGCTGTTCTGGGTGGCACCGCTGGTTGGCGGTGTTCTCGGCGGCGCGATCTATCGCTGGCTGAGTGACGAGCCCACTGGTGTGGTGGAAGGCAAGGCGACCGCCTGACGAATGAGGCGGTGAAGCCGGCGCCGTTACGTCGCCGGCTTCACTTCAACCACGTGGCCCATCTTGCGGCCGGGCTTCGGCGCGCCCTTGCCATAGAGATGCACGGTGGCGCCGGGGACGGTAAGCCACTTGCCGTAGTCGAGAATGTCGTCGCCGATCAGGTTGATCATGGTGACCTGGCCGTGGCGGACGGGTTTGGCGAGCGGCCAGCCGGCGATGGCGCGGATGTGCTGTTCGAATTGCGACACCGAGGCGCCATCGAGCGTCCAGTGGCCGGAATTATGCACGCGCGGCGCAATTTCGTTCACGACAAGCGTCGCGCTGTCCTTACCGGGCACGACAAACAGTTCGACGGCAAAGACGCCGACATAGCCCAGCGCAGTGCCGATCTTCTCGGCGATCTCGCGTGCCTTCGCGGCAAGCGCGTCGGAGATGCGTGCGGGCGCATAGGAGAATTTCAGGATGTGATCGCGGTGCTCGTTCTCGGTGACGTCGAAACATTCGACTTGACCGTCGGCGCCGCGTGCAGCGATGACCGAGACCTCGCGTTCGAACGGCACGAAGGCTTCAAGGATCGCGGAATTGGTGCCGAGATCCTTCCAGACCTGATCGAGATCGTCACCCTCGCGGATGATTGCCTGGCCCTTGCCGTCATAACCGAAGCGACGTGTCTTGATGACAGCTGGCAGACCGATCTTCTTGACCGCGGCATGAAGCTCGCCAGCATTCGCAACACCTGCGTAACCGGCCGTGCCGATACCCAGTGACGTTACAAAATCCTTCTCGGCCAGACGATCCTGCGTGGTCTGCAGGATTGTCTGTGCGGGCAGAACCGGGCGCCGCGCGTCGAGGATCATCGCGGTGGCGGCCGGCACGTTCTCGAATTCGTAGGTGATGACGTCGCAATCGCTGGCGAACAGTTCGAGCGCCTCGACATCAGCATATTCAGCGCATGTCGCGTTCTGCACCACATCGAAAGCCGGCGAATCCGGATCCGGTGAAAAAACCTGACAGCGGAGGCCGAGGCGTGCTGCGGACATCGCCAACATACGACCGAGCTGGCCGCCACCGAGAATGCCGATCGTATCGCCCGGCTTGAGAACCTTCGTCACCACAGCGCTCACGCTGCACCTTCCGGCTTTTCAGCCACGGCATCGGTCTGCGCCTTGCGCCAGGCGGCGAGCTTTGTTGCCAGTGCCGTGTCGTGCAGCGCCAGCACGCTCGCCGCGAGCAGTGCCGCATTGATCGCGCCGGGTTTGCCGATGGCCAGCGTGCCGACGGGCACGCCGCCCGGCATCTGTACGATCGAATAAAGCGAGTCGACGCCGGACAGCGCCTTGGATTCCACGGGCACGCCGAATACCGGGAGTTCCGTCAGCGCCGCGGCCATGCCGGGCAAATGCGCAGCGCCGCCGGCACCGGCGATGATGATCTGGAAGCCCGCTGCCTTGGCGCCCTTGGCGAATGCGACCAGCCGGTCCGGCGTGCGGTGGGCCGAGACGATGCGCGCCTCATGGGATACGCCGAGCGCTGTCAGCGTTTCGGCGGCATGGCGCATGGTTTCCCAGTCCGACTGGCTTCCCATAATAATGGCGACGGGCGCGGTCATTCCGTATTTTCTTTCGCGAATCCAGAAAGATAGGCTGGAAATACAATGTCGTCCCCTTGCGTGGCAAGGAGCGTGGCAAACATGATCTCGTCTTGGTGAAGACTGGCAAGCCTTGTAACAAATCCCATGCAAAAGAAAACCCGAACGCCTGCTGCAAAGTCGGTCAAACCTTCCATGAAGCCGGCGTTGCGCGGTTCCAAGGCGTTGGTGTCGCTGCCAAAAAGCCGCGCGCCGGCGGCCGCGCTGACGATTCGGGCGGCTGGAAGCGCAACTCACACAGGCCGAGGCGAAGATTGCCGAATTGCGAGCTTCGGCGGAAACCGACTTCCTGCTCGACATTCTCAACCGCCGTGGCTTTGCCCGCGAGCTGACCCGCGCCGTGGCCTTCATCGCCCGCTATAGCGCGACGGGTGCACTGATTGTGCTCGATGCCGCGATCGACCAGCTCACTTTCGTCTTCCGCGACATCAACGTGTCGGCTGGCGCCTCTGCAGGCGTCGCACTGCTGGGTCCCGATGTCGATGGCGAAGCCGCGTTGGTTCAGGCCGACAGGGCGATGTACGTGCGCAAGACCGCGCGACGCGCGAAAGTGTAGTTAGCCATCGCCGGCGTTGGCGCCTTACAACGCGCTGAGGTCGCTTGGCACTTCGCCAAAGGCGCGGATCACCTGGGCGTCGCCGAACTCGCCGATCATCGGATCGCCGGTACGGCTGAAGGCCAATGCGCCGATTGAACCTGGCGCACGGGACAATAGTTCGGCGCGGCGGATGGCGCCGGATGCGCTCTGACATTCCTCGGCGGCACCGGCGGCGGGCGAACCAGAGTCGTCGTGCAGGAAGGGCAGTGCGACATAATAGGTGATATCGGCCATGGTGCCTTCACGAGTCGATTGATCTCGGCGTAAGTTTGTTCTTATTTTGTTCTTATTGTCAAGTTTCGGCAGCGTCTTGTTTGCGGTCGCCCCGTTCCGCTCCTGTGAGGCCGCAACGGCTGGCTTGCGCGGTGCGAGCGCCAGCGCCATCGCGATCAATTCGCGCAGCCTCAGCAGTTTTCACCGCGCCACGATGCGATGCTGGCCAGAATTAAGTTTGGCTGTCGTGCCTACGATGCCGCGCGAAAAGAGCGGCGGCCGTCGCGAAGCAAGGTTTTTACGACGGGCGAGTTCAACACCCAGCCTGCTGCATTCACCGCGAGTTAAAGAAAGCCGATCTATTGATCGTCACGCATCGGGTTGCAGTCATGGCCGCTCTTTAGCCGACGGCCAGAGCGTGACGCATTGTCTCAGGCGATAATATCCGGGGTGATCTGATCTTCGATGAAGGAGATGCGGTCTTTCAGCTGAAGCTTTCTCTTCTTCAACCGTTGCAGTCGCAAAAGATCGGGTGCCGGTGAATGTTGCAAGGCATCGATAGCGGCGTCGAGGTCGCGATGTTCTTGCTGCAATCGGGCGAGTTCTAACGGGAGTTCGCGATCTTCGTCGTCGTTCATGTTTCTAGCTGACTGGATTCGCAAGTCATTTGCGAGGAATTTCTAGGATGACTATCGCCGGTGCAGGCGCACCACGCAAGCCGTCCGGTTCCATGTTTTTGCTGCGCAATTAGGTCACGATTCGTTTCAGACGATACCCGAAGCTCAAAATACACTTTTCAATACCCATCGACAGATGTCCACTGTCATGTAGAATTCATCGTCCAACCGAACGTATCCTGAGGTTCAATCCTACCGAGGAGTTTTCGAATGGCACTACAGGCGCATCTCGTCGAACTGGAACGCAAGCACAAAGTTCTCGAAAGCGAATTGCACGAAGCGCTCGTGCACCTGTCTACCGACGATCTCCGCATCGTCGAACTCAAGCGTCGAAAACTGATGGTCAGGGACGAAATCCAGCGTCTCAAAAACGGGGCCAGCGAAACGGTGCACTGATCAACGGCTGCACTGATCAGCGAACGATAAATCACAGCATCGACATCGTCGTCTACGTCACTGCTTTCGCGTAGGTGCGATGACGTCTTCCCCTCATCCCGCGATAGGTTTGCGACGAAGCTCCAGTATTCGGTTGGCCTGGATCGCTTCGCCTGCAACCTTTCGCGTTCAATGTCCCGCCATCTCAGCCACGTAGTCCGCGATGGCCAGCGATGATGTCAGCCCCGGTGACTCGATGCCGAACAGGTTGATAAGGCCCGGCACGCCATGGGTCTGGGCACCCTGGATCATGAAATCCTGCACCGCGACTGCGGGCGGCACGATCTTCGGCCGCATTCCTGAATAGCTCGGCATTAATGCGCCGTCCGGCAGACTTGGCCAGTAGCGCCTGATAGCCGGATAGAACCTCTCTCCGCGTGCCGGATCGACCGTGTAGTCGATGTGATCCACCCACTCGACGTCAGGGCCGAAACGCGCCTGGCCGGCCAGATCGAGCGTCAGATGCACCCCGAGGCCGCCCGGTTCCGGCACGGGATAGATCAGCCGCGAGAACGGTGCTTTCGCATTGCAGCTGAAATAACAGCCTTTCGCCAGATAAGCGGGCGGTATCAGGTCGAGCGGCATGCCGTCGAGCATGCGGGCGATCGCGGTTGCGGACAGGCCTGCTGAATTGATCAGCATGTCGCAGGCTAGTGTCATCGGAGCCTCGCCGCCGACATCCAGTTCGAAACCGTCGGCGGTGACCCGGCCACGTTCCAGCGGCGCGAGGAATGCGAAGGCCGCGCCGGCGGCTTCCGCTTCACCGCGCAGCGACAACATGTAGCTGTGGCTATCGACGATTCCGGTGGAGGGGGACAACAGCGCGGCTTCGCAAGCCAATGCCGGCTCCAGCGCCCGTGCCTCTGTCCCGGATAATTGCTCGAGATCAGCGACGCCATTGGCTTCGGCATGCGCTTTGATCGACGCCAGTTTGGCGATCTCCTCCGGACGTGTGGCGACGATCAGTTTCCCGGAGTTGCGATGTGGGATGCCGCGATCGCGGCAATAATCATAGAGCGCCTGTTTTCCAGCGACGCAGAGCCGTGCCATCAGGCTTCCGGCCGGATAATAGATGCCGGCATGGATGACCTCGCTGTTGCGCGACGAGGTCACGGTACCGATCGCGTCCGCGGCCTCTAGCACGATGACCTCGCGTCCCGCTTCCGCCAGTCGCCGGGCGATCGCAAGACCCACGACGCCGGCGCCCACCACCACGCATTCAACCTTGTCCATGTCGCGTCCGATAGTTTGCTGCGCCGGTCAGCTGCGGTTCGACCTTGCGCATGTGGCGCATTAGTAAAACATTAAGCATCACAGCTAATTACCACCAAATTTCGCCGCATTCTGCAGGTGCGACGATACGCATTTACCTGATCCACATACCTGTAACCAAACACTCACGCTGCGAATACGCGGGTGTGTAATGACTGGCAAGATCGGGCGATCAGACAGCAAGGCGGCAGTGTCCGTCATCGCAGTCGCGTGCCTTCTCGGCAGCATTGCCGGAGCCCACGCAGAATCCCCGGCGGTTCATTATATCAGTGAACTCGACCCGCAAATGATCTGGCAGATCCTCATCGGTGGATTTGTCGCGCTGGCATTTCTCGCCGCCATTGTGCTGTGGGTCGCCTCGGCGCTGCGCAATGTGCGTCGCGAGCAGCATCGTCGCAATGCGTTTGTCGGTTCTGCCCTCAATCATCTCGGCCAAGGCATCGTGATGCTCGACGACCAGAAGCGGGTCGTGTTTTGCAACGATCGCTATCTTGAGATCTACGACCTGACGCGCGCCGACATCACCAAGGATATTACCGGTCCAGAATTGCGGGAGTTACGCCGCCAGCGTGGCAAGCTCGATCTGGCCACCCAGAGCTTCTACGAGCAGACTGTTTCCGCCGGCGAGTACATTGCCGAAATGCCCGGCGGGCAATCCGTTCACGTCAAGTTCAGCCGGCTTCCCAATGGCGGCGCCATTGGCATTCATGAGGACTGCACCGAGCAGCGTTTCCTGCAGCGCGAGCTTGCGACCACCAAGCAATTCCTCGAATCTGTCCTTGATCACGTCCCGATCTGCGTCGCGGCCAAGACCATTGACGATGGCCGCTATATCTTCGCCAACCGGGCTTTCGAGACCTTCTCTCGGCTCTCGCGCGATAAGATCGTTGGCAAGCGACCGGATCAGATATTCTCCGCACAGTCTGCGAAAGCGATTGCCGAAGCCGATGCCCTGGCAGTGGAAACGCGCAGTCAGTGTCGCAGCGAGTTCAATGTGGAGATTGGTTCAGACCTCCGCACGCTGGATAGCAATCGCGTGATTGCCTTTAACGAACGCAATGAGCCGGCATTTCTGATTGCGCTGTTCGAGGATGTGACCGACCGCAAGTCGCTGTCCAAGGAACTGGAGAACGCCAAGAAATTCCTTGAGACCGTGCTCGACAACATTCCTGTGTCGCTGATGGTGCAGCAGATCAGCACCGGTCGTTATCTGTTCGCCAACCGCGGCGCAGAGGTCATTTTGGGTCGGAAGCGCGAAGACGCTATCGGTCTGACGGTTCCCGAAATGCTTCGCCCGGAAGAAGCGAAGCTGATCGTCAGCCGGGATCAGGCCGCGATCAGGGGCCGAACACCGATTGCGGAAGAGCATCCGATCAGCACGCGCGACGGATTGCGGCTGTTCCTGACCCGGCGGGTCACCGTGCTCGACGAAGCAGGCGAGCCGCAATATCTGATCAAGACCCACGAAGATGTCACCGACCGCCGCCAGACCGAGGCGCGGATGGCGCATATGGCCTATCACGACGGCCTGACCGATCTGCCGAACCGCCCGGCCTTTTTGCAGGCCCTGTCGCAGATGATCGATGCCTGCGGCGAGACTTCCGAGGAATTCGCGGTGCTGTCGATCGATCTCGACGGCCTGAAGGAGGTCAACGATGTCTTCGGTCACGCCATCGGTGACAAGCTGCTGATCGAAGTGTCGCGTCGTGTCGATGCAGCCGTGGGCGGCGGAGTTGTGGCGCGGCTCGGCGGTGACGAGTTCGGCGTGATCATCGACGGCGCGCAGCCCGCGGCCGGGCTGTTGATCGCAGAGCGGATCTCCGCGGCCCTTGCGGAGGAATTCCCGATCGAGGGCAAATCGGTGCGTACAGGCGTCACCACGGGCATCTCGCTGTTCCCGCGCGACGGCCATGACCCGGCCGCGTTGCTGGCGAATTCCGGCGCGGCGCTGTTCCGTGCCAAGTCGCAGTCGCGCGGTTCGATCAGCATCTTCGAGCCGCAAATGGACCAGCAACTGCGCGATCGCCGCGTGCTGCATCAGGACCTCTCGGCCGCGATCCGCAATGGCGAATTGTCGCTGCACTACCAGCCCCAGGCTCGCGCTGGCCAGACCGTCGTCGATGCCGACATTACGGGCTTCGAGGCACTGGCGCGGTGGATTCATCCGACGCGCGGTTTCGTGCCGCCCGGAGACTTCATTCCGCTGGCCGAAGAAAGTGGCCTGATCGTCGAGATGGGCGAGTGGATCCTGCGCCAGGCCTGCCTTGAGGCTGCCTCGTGGCCGGTGCCGCTGCAGATCGCGGTCAATCTGTCGCCCGCGCAGTTCATGCATGGTGATCTCGTCGGCCTCGTGCATTCAATCCTGCTCGAAACCGGCCTGCAGCCCGGTCGCCTTGAGCTGGAAATCACCGAGGGTGTGCTGATCGAGGATTTCGATCGCGGCGTCGCATTGCTGCGGCGGTTGAAGGCGCTCGGCGTGCGCATCTCGATGGACGACTTCGGCTCCGGCTATTCGTCGCTGACCTATCTGCAGGCATTCCCGTTCGACAAGATCAAGATTGACCGCGCTTTCGTGATCAATCTGGGGCTCAATCCGCAGTCCGCTGCCATCGTGCGCGCGGTCATCGGGCTGGGCCATGGCCTCGACGTCGCGATCGTTGCGGAAGGCGTCGAGACCCACGAGCAACTCTGCTTCCTCGCCAGCGAAGGCTGCGACGGCGTACAAGGCTACTTCATCGGGCGTCCTGCCCCGATTGCGCAATATGCTGCGCTGGTCGGACGGATTGCCGCCGCTGCGCCCGCCGCGCGCATGGTCGGTTGAGCGACAGGCCGTTGCGAAGTGCTGATGCTGTTGAGCCCGCGGCGTTCCGCGGCTAGCTTGCGGTTATGACGAATCTCACTGCGACAGTCGCGGATCCGGCGGCCAGCGATGCGCCGGTCATCGCCTATCCCACGCCCTTGCTGCGGATCGACGGTGTCACCAAAAAATTCGGCGCGCATAGCGCAGTGGACAATCTCTCTTTGGACATCAAGGCCGGTGAATTCTTCGCGCTGCTCGGCCCGAGCGGTTGTGGCAAGACCACGTTACTGCGCATGCTGGCAGGTTTCGAAGCGCCGGACACGGGCAAGATCGAGTTGAACGGCGAGGATATCGCCGCGGTCTTGCCGCATCAGCGGCCCGTCAACATGATGTTCCAAAACTACGCGCTGTTTCCGCATCTCAACGTGCGCGACAATATCGGTTTCGGTCTCAAGAGCGCTAGCCTGACGCGTCTCGGCATCGATACGCGGGTTGCCGAAATGGTGGCGCTGGTCAAGCTCCAGGGACTGGAGAAACGCCGACCGGATCAATTATCGGGCGGCCAGAAACAACGCGTGGCGCTCGCCCGGGCGCTGGCGCGGCATCCGCAATTGTTGCTGCTCGATGAGCCGCTGGCAGCTCTCGACAAGAAACTGCGCGAGGAAACCCAGGTCGAATTGATGGCGCTGCAGCGCCAGCTCGGCACCACCTTCGTGATCGTCACCCACGATCAGGAGGAGGCGATGACCATGGCCGACCGTATCGGCGTCATGAATGACGGTCGCCTGCAACAGGTCGCGACACCGCGACAGCTTTATGAGGCGCCTGCATCGCGCTGGGTCGCGGAGTTCGTCGGCGACATCAACATCATCGAGGGCGGGATCACGCATCGTGACAGTCATCGCCTGACCATTGCAGGCCGCGATGTAGGAACCCTGTTTGCGATTGAGCCGCGACAGCCCGTCGGCGATGCGGTCATCTGTGTTGCGATCCGCCCGGAGAAGATCCGGTTGTCGCGTCGCGGGCCGGCGACGGACCTCGTCAATAGCGGCGCCATGAATAGCCTTGAGGGTGTCATTTCCGACGTCGGCTATCTCGGCGGTCGCTCGCTCTACAAAGTGAAGCTCGACCGCGGAGCCACATTGCGGGTCGCTCTCGCCAATACCGCGCGGCTCGATGTTGATGCCTATTCGATCGGCGAGCGCGTTGCGGCATGGTTCGCCCCCGATGATTGCGTGGTGCTGGTTCAATGAGCGCGCGTCGCATCTTCACGGCGCCGGCGCGGCTGGCTGCCATCCCGCCCTATGTCTGGATGGTGCTGTTCTTTCTGGTGCCGTTCGGTTTCGTGCTGAAGATCAGCCTGTCGCAGACGGCGATTGCGCAGCCGCCTTATCTGCCGGTGTTCAGTCTGTCCGAAGGAATCGCCGGGCTAAAGGCGTCGTTTATCGCGCTGTCGCTGGATAATTTCCGGCTGCTCGTTTCCGACAATCTCTATCTTGCGTCCTATCTGCGCAGTGTCCTCGTCGCCGTCGTGTCGACCCTGATCTTGCTCGCGGTCGGTTATCCCATCGCCTATGGCATGGCGCGTTTGCCGCGACGCTGGCAGGGCATTGCGATGATGCTGGTGATCGTGCCGTTCTGGACCTCGTTCCTGATCCGCATCTATGCCTGGATCAACATCCTGCAGCATGACGGCTTGCTCAATAAGGTCCTTCTTGCGCTGCACGTCGTATCGACGCCAATCGTGTGGCTCTCCACCGACAGTGCGATGTATCTCGGCATCGTCTATTCCTATCTGCCTTTCATGATCCTGCCGCTCTATGCCACGCTGGCGAAGCAGGACCCGTCGCTGATCGAGGCCGCCGCCGATCTCGGCGTCTCGCGCATCGACGCCTTCTGGCTGGTGACGGTTCCCTTGTCGCTGCGTGGCGTCGGCGCCGGTGCACTGCTCTGCTTCATTCCGATCATGGGCGAATTTGTCATTCCCGATCTGCTTGCCGGATCGAATTCGCTGATGATCGGCCAGACGCTGTGGCTCGAATTCTTCACCAACAAGGATTGGCCGGTCGCCTCTGCCACCGCCATCTTGTTGCTCGGGCTGCTGTTGATCCCGTTATTGGTCTATGACCGGCTGCAGCGCCGGCAGCTGGAGGCGCGCTGATGGCCGTGCATCCGCTCCGCCTGTCGCGCTTTAACGTCACGTCGCTGGTGCTTGGTCTGGCGTTTCTCTATCTGCCGATCGTCATTCTGGTCATCTATTCGTTCAACGCGTCTCGCCTCGTGACCGTGTGGGGCGGCTGGTCGACGCGCTGGTACACCGAATTTTTCAACGACCGCGCGATGCTGGACGCTGCCTGGATGAGTCTCCGTGTGGGTGTCGTGTCAGCAACACTGGCAACGCTGCTCGGCACTTTGGCCGCGATAGCGTTGACGCGTGGCGCGGGATTTCGCGGCCGGATGCTGATGTCCGGGATGCTCTATGCGCCGCTGGTGATGCCCGAAGTGATTACCGGCCTGTCGCTGCTGCTGCTGTTCGTGGCGCTGGATGCCGGGCGCGGCTTTGTCACGGTGACCATCGCCCACACCACACTGACCATGTGCTTCGTCGCTGTCGTGGTACAGTCGCGTCTCGCCGGGATCGATCGCAGCCTCGAGGAAGCGGCGATGGATCTCGGCCGCGATCCGCTCCGCGCATTTATAGCCGTCACGTTGCCGCTGATCTGGCCGGCCATTGCAGCGGGCTGGATGCTGGCCTTCACACTGTCGCTGGACGACCTCGTCATCGCTAGTTTTACGACCGGGCCGGGTTCGGCGACGCTACCGATCCGGATCTATTCGGAAGTGCGTCTCGGCGTGAAGCCGGAGATCAACGCGATCTGCACGCTGATCGTCGGTTTCATCGCCGTCGTTATCGTGCTGGCATCGCTAGTGTCGAAACTGTCGAGCGCCCGCGGCGAAAGCGCCGCGCCGTTGTAAGGCAAAAAGTTAGTTCGCCTTTGGTGCTGCATCCGCAGGTGCTGCCGCCGCAGGTGCATCGGCGGGCTTATCCGGCTCTGCTATCGGCGCCTGCTTCGGCACGCCCGTAAAGCGCTCGATCACCGAGCGTACAGCGTCGCGGGTCTTGCGATCCTTTACCGCATCCAGCAAAGGCGCCGCGCCCGGCGACCGGCGGATCAGGCTTTCCGGATCTGGGAAGATCAGCGGATCGTCCCACGGGCCTTGGATCACAAAAGGCAACTCGAAGCCGCCGGTGCCGTTGGTTGCCGGATTGAGACTGGCAATGCCCTTGAAATCATATTCACGCGCCGGCACCGACGCGGTACCGGTCAGCGTCAGTTTCGCAGCGGGACCATCGATCCGGATATCCTGTGCGGTGGCGATACCGTCGTTGAATTTCACGGACATGTTGAGCGTGTTGAACGGCGTCGAACCCGAGCGGAAATTGCCGGCGCCGGACAGCGGACGTCGCTCCAACCGCTTCAGCAACTGTTCGACGTTGAAGCCACTGATGGCGCCGTCATGACCGGTCAACGTCGCGGTGCCGTCGAGTGATTGTGCGAGGCCGAAAGGCGATGAGCCCGAGGCCTCCAGCATCATGCTGAGATTGCCGCGGCCGGTGAGCTTGTTGACGCCGAACAGATCGCTGGCACAGGCCTGCAGATCGACATCGCTGAACTGGAACTGGGCCTTCACATCGGCCACGGCATCGGAATGGGCAACATTGAACGAACCACGGACGATGCCGCCATACATCTGCGCTTCACCCACCGACAGCGCCAGTGTGCCGCCGCGCAGGTTGGCGCCGAGCGCGGTGCGGCCGAGCACTGAGGAGCCAACTGTGACCTTGGCGGCCGACAGGCGCATGTCGAGATCCGTGGTGGACAGCGCGTTCAGATCGAACAACTGCCGGTTCCAGTCACGGGCGCCGGAGGCCAGCAGCCGCACGGTAGACACATAGGGCGTGAAGTCGAGTGCGCCGGCAGCCAGGGTGGCCTGCAGCGTCTGACGGCCGGTGTTGCTGTAGGTCATGACGCCTTCGGCGCTGTTGCCGTCGAGCTCGACATTGACATTGGTCAGCGCGATCGACGGACCGACCAGGCTGGCGCGCGCCTTCAGGGCAAAGCGGCCGAAACCGCCGGAGCCGGGCGGTGCCTGACCGACCCAGCGCAGCGCATTGCGCAGCGACAGGCTGTCAGCAGTCAACGTGCCTTCCATGACCAGACTGGCCTTGTTGGCGACGGTGCCGTCGAATGCCAGCTTGATCGGCGCACCAGCGATGCGGGCCTTTACACCGGAGCGCTCGCCGGACAGTGCGGCAATGAAGTCGCTGACGCTGAGGCTGCCGTCGATGCGTTCGCCGCGCCAGTCGAACTGGCCGGTTGCAGCGAACGAGCGCGAGATCGATGGCCAGGCCAGTGACAGGTCGATGTCGCCGAGACGCTCGGTGTTGTGCGGGTCCTGATAGTGCAGCACGCCGTCCTGGATGCGGATCTCGGAGAAGGATAGTGGCTGTTCAGCGCCCGGCCTCATGGTGCGGGCGATGGACTCGATGAATGGAGTCCAGTTGCTTTCGCCGGAGGCCTCGCGGATCACGCGGATACGTGGCCGCAGCATCATCATGTCGGCGATCTCGAAACGCTGAAGCAGCAGCGGCAACAGCCGGAGATTGGCCGTCAGCACATCGACCGTCAAAGCGGGATCGATCGACCCGCCGCCTTTCAGGCCGACATCGTGAAACGAGACATAGCTGCCTGGAAAGACCGAGACATCCACCGCGCCGTTGACGACGAAATCCAGCCCGGTCACGGCGCGGATCTGGGCCTCCACGGCATGACGCAGCGTATCGCGGTTAAGCAACCACGACATGGCAAACAGCCCGATCACTGCAACACCCAGGAGCGCCGCAATCGGCATCCCCAGGCGTCTTATTCCTTGGGCACTCGTCAATGAACTATCCGGGTTGGTTGGTGGTCACACATAGCGGGGCGGCATCCACGTGCGCCCACGTCCAAGGTCCTCAATTTGAAGGGTTTTCTTGACGCTTTCAAGGCCATAGCGGGGGTGATGGGGTCGCAGTCCCCCGCGATTGACCTGTCGCGGAGTTTCCGCCTAATAATCCACGACATAGCCGCCCGCGCCCGCTGGGTTCTCAGCGCATTCCTGCATCAGGTCGATTCCCATGAACAAGGTCTACCCCGACGCCAAATCGGCACTCGATGGCATTCTCAAGGACGGCATGATGATCATGTCCGGCGGCTTCGGCCTCTGCGGCATTGCCGAGGACCTGTCGGACGCATTGCGCGATTCCGGGGTCAAGGACCTCACCGTGGTGTCCAATAACGCCGGCGTCGACGGCATCGGCCTGTCGCGCCTGCTGGAAACCCGCCAGATCAAGAAGATGATCTCGTCCTATGTCGGCGAGAACAAGCTGTTCGCCCAGCAGTATCTGGCCGGCGAACTGGAACTCGAATTCTCCCCGCAGGGCACGCTGGCCGAGCGTATCCGCGCCGGCGGCGCCGGCATTCCTGGCTTTTACACCAAGACCGGCGTCGGCACGCTGATCTCGGAAGGCAAGCCGACCATGGAATTCAATGGCGAGACCTACATGCTGGAGCGTGGTCTGTTCGCCGACATTGCCATCGTGCACGCCTGGAAGGGCGATACCGCCGGCAACCTCGTCTATCGCAAGACCGCCCGCAACTTTAACCCGATGATGGCGACCGCCGCCAAGATCACCATTGCCGAAGTCGAGCATCTGGTGCCGGCCGGCGAGATCGATCCGGATCACATTCACACCCCCGGCATTTTTGTGAAGCGCATTGTCGAGGTCGGTACCGGCAAGAAGCGGATCGAAAAAGTCACCTCGCGTCAGCGTCCCGCGTAACCGCCAAAAGCAAAAACAGGAGAGAACGATGGCTTGGACCCGTGATCAAATGGCAGCGCGCGCGGCTAAGGAACTGCGCGACGGATATTACGTCAATCTCGGCATTGGTATTCCGACGCTGGTGTCAAACTACATTCCCGAAGGCGTCGACGTTCAGCTGCAGAGCGAGAACGGCATGCTCGGCATGGGCCCTTTCCCCTATGAGGGCGACGAAGATCCGGACCTCATCAATGCCGGCAAGCAGACCGTCACCGAACTGCCGGAGACCAGCTATTTCTCGTCGGCGGATTCGTTCGGCATGGTCCGTGGCGGTCATATTGATTTGTCGATCCTCGGTGCCATGCAGGTCGCCCAGAATGGCGATCTCGCCAACTGGATGATCCCAGGCAAGATGGTGAAGGGCATGGGCGGCGCGATGGACCTCGTCGCCGGCGTCAAGCGCGTCGTCGTCGTGATGGAGCACTCGGCCAAGGACGGCGCCAAGCTGCTGAAGAGCTGCAATCTGCCGCTCACCGGCGAGCGCGTCGTCGACATGGTCGTCACCGATCTCGCAGTGTTCACCATCGACAAGCATGGCAATGACGGCATGGCCCTGATCGAACTCGCCGATGGCGTGACGCTCGATGAGGTGAAGGCCAATACCGAAGCTGAATTCCGGGTCGCGCTGACCAATACCTGAACGATTGCGTGCTCCGAACGTTGACATGATGCCCGGCCTCGTGCCGGGCATTCGTGTTAGTATCTGCCTTTTCATCTCTTTAGTTGAGCATGATCAATCGGAAAACCGGTTGCCACTTTTCCGGGTCATGCTCTAGGAAGCCGACATGCGCGCCAGTCTCGAAGACCGTTTCTTCCTGCTTCTGATCGTCGTGGTCACGTTGGCCTTCGGCTGGATCATGAGCTCGTTCTACAGCGCGATCCTGTGGGGCGTCGTCATCGCGATCATGTTCGCACCGATGCACCGGCGGCTGGAGCGCCGTATGCCGAAGCATCCAAATTCGGCAGCTCTGCTCACCGTAGGTCTGATCGTGTTGATCGTGATCCTGCCGCTGACACTCGTTGGCGCATCGCTGGCGCAGGAAGCGGCCGTCGTCGTCGGCAAGATGAAATCTGGCCAATTCAATCTCGGCACGTTTCTGCAGCAGATACTCGATGCCGTCCCACAATGGGCGAAGGGACTGCTGGATCGCTTCGGCGTCGCCAATCTCGGCGGCATGCAGGACAAGTTGACCGAGGGTCTCGTCAAAGGCAGTCAGTACTTCGCATCGCAGGCGCTGAACATCGGCCAGAGCACGTTCGACTTCATCATCAATCTCGGCATCATGCTCTATCTGCTGTTTTTCCTGTTCAAGGACGGCGAAGCGTTGTCGCAGCGTGTGAAGGATGCGATCCCGCTGCGGCCCGAGCTGCGTGACGATCTGATGGAGAAGTTCACGGTGGTGATCCGCGCCACGGTGAAGGGCGGCATTCTGGTGGCGCTGGCACAGGGCGCGCTCGGCGGGTTGATCTTCTGGATCCTTGGCATCAATGCCGCGTTGCTGTGGGCCGTGCTGATGGCGTTTCTGTCGCTGTTGCCTGCGGTGGGAGCTGGCCTCGTCTGGATGCCGGTCGCGCTTTATCTGCTTGCGACGGGCTCGGTCGTTCAGGGTGTCATCCTGATCGCCTATGGATTTCTCGTCATCGGTCTGGTCGACAACATCCTGCGCCCGATGCTGGTCGGCAAGGATACCAAGCTGCCGGACTATCTGGTGCTGATCGCGACGCTCGGGGGCATCGATGCGCTGGGCCTCAATGGCTTCGTCGTCGGTCCGGTAATCGCTGCAATGTTTGTTGCGGGCTGGGCGATTTTCGCGCAGTCGCGAAAGGAAGTTACAGGCGACGCCGCTTAATCAGCGTTGATACTCAGACCGGCCCCTGCGGGACATCCGCAAACCGCGTCAGCCAGACCACCGGACCGATGCTCGCAGCGACGATCAGCAGTGCGGCGAGTGCGCCCTCTTCGAAGCTGCCCCGACTGGCATATTGATAGATCGATGTCGCGAGCGTTTCGACATTGAGCGGTCGCAGTAACAGCGTTGCTGGCAATTCTTTCAGGCAATCCACGAAGACGACGATGACGGCGCCGAACAATGCTGGACGCAATAGTGGCAGTTGAATCATGCGCAGCGTGGTGATTGCCGGCGCGCCGGCGGCGCGGGCGCTGTCGTCGTAATCGACGGGGATGTGCTCGAAGCCGGCCTTGATGAAACCGGTCGGCACCGCCAGGAACCGGATCACGTAGGCGATCACCACGGCGGCGCCGGAGCCGACCATGACAAGCCCGGGCGAAGCGAGACTGAGCCATCCGGCGAGCTTGCTGAATCCATTGTCGATGAACAGCACCGGCGTCAGTAGACCCAGCGCCAGCACCGTTCCGGGCAGCGCATAGCCGGTCTGAGCGACGGCGACCGACAGGTTGGTCAGCCGCGAAGCACGCCAGCGCTGAGCGACGATCACCACAAGCCCGAGAAGCAGCGCAGCTCCTGTGGCAATTGCGGCCAGCGCAATGGTGTGGCCGGCATCGCGCCAAACCGTCGTTTCCATCGACAGCAGACCGCGACGCAGGCTTTCACGCAGTAGATAGAGCAAGGGCACGGCGAAGCCGAGCAGGGCAGGGAGGAGACAGGCGGTGAAAGCAAGCCATCCGCGTGCACCCGTCAAAGGCGTGCGCGGTGCCAGTCTCGGATTCTCCGAAGAGAATTCCACGCTGCCTTCGCGGCGGCCGAAGCGCTCGATGGTGATCAGTACCCCGACGATGGCGAGCATGAACAATGACAGCTGCGCGGCACCTGCAAGGCTGCCGCGATTGAGCCAGGTCGTGAAAACCGAGACGGTAAGCGTACGAATGCCCAGATATTCGCTGGCGCCGATGTCATTCAGCGTTTCCAGCGATACCAGTGCGAGGCCCACAGCGAGGGCGGGGCGCGCCATCGGTAGCGAGACCCGGCGGAACGTCGTCCAGCGATCGGCACCGAGTATCTTCGCGGCTTCAGCAAAATCGGCGCTGCGATGCTGGAACATCGCGCGGGCAGAGAGATAGACGTAGGGATACAACACGATGCCGATCACGAAGATGGCGCCGGGCAACGAACGCAGGCTCGGCAGCCACCCGATCGCGCCGGGCAACGACATTGCCGTTGCCAGCGCGCGATGGACGAGACCCAGTGGCTCGAACAGGTCCACATAGACGTAAGCGGCGAGATAGGTCGGAATCGCCAGCGGCAGCGGCAAGAGCCAGAGCATGAGCGTGCGGCCGGGGAAATCGTGCGCCGAGACCAGCCATGCGGTGCCGGCACCGACTGTGAGCGTAACGATACCGACGCCGATCAGGAGGGCTGCGGTGTCGCGCAGCGCTTGCGGTAATACATAGGCAATCAGATGCTGCCAAAGCTCAGGCTCCGGCTGCAGCGCGAGTAATGCGATGCTGATCACGGGCGCTGCCACGAGGAGTGCGGTGGCAACTGCGACGAGAATCGCGAGCGCTTCGGTGCGGGAAGGCCTCACGGGCGTGCATGCCCATGTGGGCACTCTCCGCATGTCATCCCCGCGAAGGCGGGGATCCATACCCCAAGGAGAAGTAAGTCAGAAATTGCCGTAGCCACAGCGCCCTACCGAGAGTTCGGTGCGTATGGGTCCCCGCCCCGTGTGCGCTGCAGGCACACAGGGCGGGGACAACATACTGATAGGCTGTGTATCATCGCAGCCTACGGAGCAATAGCCGGGCTCAATTATCAAACCCGACCTTGTCCACCAGCGTCGACGCGGCTTTGCGGTTGGCGGCAATCTTGGCGATGGGCATCGGATCGGCATTGAGCTTGCCGTAGCCCGCGATGGTCGGATTGATCGTGATGCCGGCGCGCACGGGATATTCGTAATTGGCGTCGGCATAGACCTGCTGGGCATGCTCGCCGGCGAGCCATTCGATCAGCTTCATGGCATTGGCCTTGTTCGGCGCATGTTTGGCAAGCAGCACGCCGGACAGGTTCACATGGGTGCCGCCGCCTTCGAAGGTCGGCAGGATCACCTTGGTGGCTTCCGCCCACGGCTTCTTGTCGGGATCGGCATTCATCATCAGCGCCCAGTAATAGGTGTTGCCGATACCGAGATCGCATTTGCCGGCTGCAACGTCCCGCGCGGTCTCGCGGTCGCCGCCCGAGGGCTTCTGCGCCAGATTGGCCTTGACGCCGCGCAGCCATTCTTCGGCCTTGGCCTCGCCGTGCTTGGCGACATAGGCGGCGAACAGGCCGTTATTGTAGATGTGCTGGCCGGAGCGAATGCAGATCTTGCCCTTCCACTTCGGATCGGCCAGTTCCTCATAGGTGATGGCGTCCTGCTTGACGCGATCCTTCGACGCATAGATCACGCGGGCGCGCATCGAGATGCCGGCCCAGTGGCCGTCGGGATCGCGATATTGCGCCGGCACGACCTTCTCGATCACCTCGGATTTCATCGGCTGCGTCACGCCCGCCTGCACGGCCTCGTCGATGCGGCCGATATCTACCGTCAGCAGCACGTCCGCCGGGCTGTTGGCGCCTTCGGCCTTCATGCGTTGCTCGAGGCCCGAACTCGCCGAGATCACATTGACCTTCACGCCGGTGTCCTTGGTGAAGGCCTCGAAGATCGGCTGCACGAGCTTGGTCTCGCGATAAGTATAGACATTGACCTCTTCGGCGGCCTGCAGCGCTGAAGCACCGAGGGCGGCGAAGACGACGGCGGTGGCGAGGGCGTGATGCTTGATCATGAAATGGCTCCGGCAAGGGGCGTATCTACAATGTCAGGTGGAGTAGCGCAGTGGGCGTTCGAATGTCAGTGACTGAACGTCGCGTGACAAAAGATTAGATTGATTCCAGATTCGAAAGTGGGCCGCAGATAAGCAACGGCTTACCTGCGGCCCACTGTCGAGAGCTCTTAGAAGTTCGCCGTCACCGAAGCCCGGAACGCACGCGGCGAGCCCGGCGTGATGTTGTTGGCCGCATCGGCGGTGGCGTAGTAGCTGGTATCGAACAGGTTCTCGATGTTCAGCTGGGCACGCCACGTCTTGTCGAGCCGGAAGTAGATTGCGGCATCGACGCGGGTGAAGGCTTTCAGCTTCACTGTATCATCCGACGTGGCGAAGAAGTCGTCGTAATGGATGATACCGAGGCCGGCACCCCACATCTCATTGAACTGATATTTGTTCCACATGGTGAAGGTATTGAACGGCACCAGGCCGACGCGGTTGCCCGCGACGATCGTGGCGGAGCTGGCATCGACGATGCGCGCGTCGGTGTAGGCGTAGCCGCCGGTGACCTGCCACTGATCGGTGACATAGCCGGTTAGGCTGAGCTCAGCACCCTTGGTGTTGGTCTTGCCAAGGGCGACAACCTGGCCGCCCACGATGAACCTCTGGTTCTCCCGGTCGAGGTCGTAGATTGCCGCGGAGGCCTGCAGCCGTGGGGTGATGTCCCACTTCACGCCGACTTCGTTATTGATGAACTTCTCCGGCACGGTGACGGCGAGCGATGGCGTCAGCGAGCTGAACTGGTCGCCGGCGCTTGGCAGATACGAAATGCTGTAGCTGCCATAGACCGAGACGTTGTCGACCGGCTTGATAATCACGCCGGCGCGTGGCGACACCAGGTTATCCACGCGGCTGTCTACGGTGCCGCCCGGATTGAGGTTCTGCGACGTGAGGTCGAAGCGATCGTAACGAACGCCGCCGATGAACTGCAGGTAACGGCTGACCTCGATTTGGTCCTGAATATAGACCGATGCGATGTCGAGCGTCGCATAGGAGTTGTTGTCGGAGGCGTTGTTGTGGATGAACGACCACGGGGCAAAGGTGGTCGGGCTGGACGCGGGAACGAGCAGGGTCGTGCCGCCGTTGATCTGGCCGGTGTTGCGGAGGCTGAAAGTGTTCTGCCGTCCGAACTCGGTACCGAAGACGATAGTGTGCAGCACGGGGCCGGTATTGGTCTTGTAGGTCCAGTCGGTTTGATTGAAGAGGTTTTCGCGCTGAGCAAGGTTGTTGTAAGCCGAGATTGACGCGATACCGCCCGGTGTGACGAACGTCCCCGTGGTCGGGAAGACGTTCTGGTAGAATTTGTCGTAATTGGCATAGCGCGACGAATTTTTGACCGAGAGACCGTTGTTGAAATCGTGGTCGATGACGGCGTTGGCAATGTGGACGTCCTGCTTCGAATAGCTCTGGTCCGGATTGCCGAAGAAGGTCGAAGCATTGGTTGCGAATGGTACAGTCGGGCGTGCATTCGTGGGCGCCGGTACGGTGCCCTGTGCCGGGATGCCGCGATCCGCGGTGCGGTCGTCATGCAGATATTCGTAGCTGAGCTTGACCTTGGTATCCTCGCCGCGGATCGTAACGGTCGGATTGATGCCATAGCGCTCGAGATGGCCGTAGTCGCGATAGGTTCCGGAATTCTCGTACATTGCGTTGATACGCGCTGCGACATTCTCGTTCACGGCGCCGCCAGTATCGATGGTGACGCGCTTGTTGTCGAACGATCCGCCCTGAACTGTCACTTCGCGGATCGAAACGCCATCGGCTTCCTTCTGCACGCGATTGATGACGCCGCCGCCGCCGCCGCGGCCGAAGATCATGGCATTCGGTCCCTTCAGGACCTCGATGCGCTGGGTGTTGTAGAGATCGCGGAAATACTGCACGTCGTCGCGGATTCCGTCGATAAAGAAGTCGGCATTGGTGCGCTGGCCGCGGATGACGACGTCATCGCGATTGCCTTCGCCCTGATGCGGCACGACGCCCGGCACATAGCGAACCGCTTCGCCGATGCTGCGGAAATCCTGATCCCGGATGAATTCCTTCGTCAGCACCGTGACGGATTGCGGCACGTTGAGGAGCGCGGTGTTGGTTTTGGTGCCGCTCGAAATATTGCGGGTGATGTAGCCGACCTGGCCGGACTGTGCGTCTTGGGGGTTGACGCTGAGCGGCTGGCGAACCGGCTGCGGCGCAACGGGGCGCGTCCGGGCGACGCGTCCGGATGCGGCGCGCTGCGGCTGGGCGCGGCGTACGCGCGGTGCGCTGGGAGCGTCGACTTGCACCGGCGGCAATGTCGATGCGCCGGAATTCGCATTCTGCGCAATCGCCGGCTCTGCGATGCAAAATCCAGCCGCGATGATGGCCGCCGCGCTCGTCGAAATCAGAAAAGCTTTGCGCGCCGCCGTGCCGCGCGCGCCGATAGAAGTCCTGGAAGTCATTACTACGCCCCTGAAATATTCTCCGCTCACGCAAACGCCGGCGGTCCTTGTGCTTCCTCGGAAACACTTGGACACATCTGCAATCCGGAGTATTAGGCGCGAATTAGATGGCGTTTAGAATAAATCGAACTTCGAGGGATATGCTCAGGGTGTGTGATCCATGCACCAATGGCCGTCGAGATAATTTGTAATCGTTCTAAACGAGGAGCGACGGCTAGCCTGCGCCAAACGATTGGTCACTGGACAAGCGCTGCGCGTAAGCGCCGCAGTCACCGACACTTGGGATAAGGGAATATCGGGATGCCTCCGATGTTGTCTGACTGACTGGCTTTCCGAATGTCCCGCAGGCACGAGATTGAATGATGCGCGTTCTACTGATCGAAGACGATGCCATGTTCGGCAAGGCGCTGGTGCGTGGCCTGAGCGAGAATGGCATGAGCGTCGACTGGGCGCGCAATGGCCGCGATGGCTTCGCCGCGATGGACCGGTCGGAATATGCGGTCGCACTGATCGATATCGGTCTTCCCAAGATGTCCGGCCTGGACGTGCTCAAGGCGAAAAGAAAAGCCGGCATGACCACGCCGGCCCTTATCATCACCGCGCGGGATGGTGTGTCCGATATGGTGGCGGGCCTCGATCTCGGCGCAGACGATTACATCGTCAAGCCGTTTGAATTGCCGGTACTGCTCGCGCGCATCCGCGCAGTCACGCGCCGCGCCAATGGCCGCGTGGTATCGCTCATGACGTCTGCGGAGATCACGCTGGATCCATCGACGCAGGTGGCGACATTCCGCGATATCAAGCATCTGCTGTCGGTGCGCGAATTTGCGGTACTGCAGGCCTTGATGGAACGGCCCGGGCAGATTCTGTCGCGTAGCCAGATCGAGAGCCGGATCTACGGCTGGGGCGAGGAAGTGCAGAGCAACGCGGTCGATGTGCTGATTCACGGGCTGCGCAAGAAATTTGACAAGGACATTGTCCGCAATGTCCGCGGTGCGGGCTGGATGGTCACCAAGGAGGGCGCATGACGTCGTTGCGAAAGACCGTGATGACTTACGTCACGGGACTGCTGATCTTGGTCGGCGTTGCTGCGGCCATCACGTCCTATTATTTCGTCAAATACGAGGTGAACAGCTTCCAGGATAACGCCCTTCATGAGGTTGCACTCACGGCGGGCATGGTGTTCCGGCACGATATCGAGCCGCGGATCGATGCCGAACTGGAAGACCAATTGGTGATCCAGATCTGGGATCAGTCGAAACAGCCCATTCATCGTTCAGGCCCTTCGGTCGATATCCCGTTTCAGTCGGAACTCGGCTATGCCGACGTGACCGCGGGCGGAGAGCGCTGGCGCGTGTTTCGTTCGCGTGATGCCACGCATGCGATCCAGGTTGCGCAGCGCTGGAGTGCGCGTGAGGAAGTTGCCGCCTATGCGGCCGCGGGCGCTGCGGTGCCGTTGATCGCGGCCATTCCGATCGCATGGCTGATGATCTGGTGGGCGGTCAAGCGCGTGCTCTCTGGCCTCGGGACGTTGTCGATGGATATCGGCCAGCGCAGCGCCGATGCGAAGGGCGCGCTCAGCCTGACAGGCGTTCCGGTCGAAGTCGCTCCGCTTGTGACAGCCATGAACTCGCTGATCGAGCGACATCAGACCGCGCTGGAGACCCAGCGTCGCTTCGTGTCTGACGCGGCACATGAATTGCGGACTCCGCTCGCGGCGCTTCAGATCCAGATCGATAATCTGCGGGCACGGGAGCTCAATGGGCCTGAGCGTGAAATAGCGCAGGATCTGCTCGACGGGATTCGAAGGGCCTCTTATTCGGTCAACCAGTTGATGACCATGGTTCGCGCCGATGCCGGCATCGAAAGCGAAGCCGAAGTCGTCGATGCGGAGGCCTTCGTGCGGCTGGTGGTGTCCGGTTTCGTGTCCATCGCCGAGGCAAAGGGCGTCTCACTCGCGATCGAGCCGGGGACGCGTGATGAATTGAATGTTCGTGCCGCCGATCTCCGGCTGATCGTCTCGAACCTGCTCGACAATGCGGTGCGCTACACGCGCGCCGGCGGCGCGGTCAGCATCAAGGCTGAGCGCCGAGGCACGGATCTCGTCATCGAGGTGATCGACAGCGGATGCGGAATACCGGAATCCGCCGTGCCGTATCTCTACGACCGCTTCTTCCGTGCGGCGCCGATGGATATCGATGGCACGGGGCTCGGACTGGCGATTGCCCGGACGGCGGCGGATCGTAACGGCTTCAGCCTCGATATCGCAAACCGCGACGATGCTCAGGGCGTCAGGGCTGCCGTCTCGATCCCACTCGGAGAAGTGCCGAACGAAGTCAGGCAGTTCGAAGCCGCGTAACCACGCTATGCGTCATCACCTGGAACGGCATCAGCGAGCGCACGCAATGTCTCGGGTTCGCGCAGCACGATGCGCTGCCGGCTGCTTTCGATCAGCCCGCGCTGTTCCCAGGTGCTGAGCGTGCGGCTCACGGTGAAGACCGTGGCGCCGGTCATTTCAGCGATATCCTGACGGCTCAACTGGAAATCGATCTCGATGCCTTGCGCGGTCTTGCGGCCTGATTGGTTCACCAGTCGCAGCAGGGCGTGAGCAACGCGCTGCTCGACCTGCTGGGTCGACATCTCGACCACGCGCGTATGAGCCTCCTGCAACCGGCTGCCGACGGTCTTGAGCGTATTGGCGGCAAGGGCGGGATAGTCAGCAACCAGCCGCGTCCAGATCGTGGTGGGCCACACCAGAACCACGCTGTCATCCACCGCCGTTGCGGTTGCCGGATAGGTTGCGAGCCCCATCGCCTGACCGATCCCAAAGATCTCGCCGGTCGCGACATAGCGCACGATCACCTGTTCGCCGGCGGGCGTCATCTTGGTCGCGCGGATATGGCCATGGAGCAGCAGATAGAACGAATGGACGTCCTCGCCCTGCTCGAAAATCACCTTGTTCTTCGGGACGCGGATCGAATGCGCCTCGCACAGGATCGCCTCGCAGGCTGCGGTGTCGAGACTCTCGAACAGCGGCAGATGCGCGACCATGGAGCTGTCGACTGCCGACATGCGTTCTCCGTCAAGTTCCCGTTCCGGCCACTTCTAGACCGTGATTGCGGGCGTCGATCAAGCGGAAGTTTGCGCTGGCGCAATGTCGAGGCCGGGCGGCAGGCCTAATTTGGCGCATCCGGCTGAAATGACCGGAGTTTACGGAGAAATACGATGCGCAAGGCTCTTATGCTTGCAACCGCCGCCGTCCTTTTCGCTCTGACAGGCGCCGCTGGCGCTGCGGAAGTCGAGGTCAAAATGCTCAACAAGGACGCCGACGGGACCGCAATGGTGTTCGAGCCCGCACTGGTCAATGTGCAGCCCGGCGATACCGTGAAATTCGTGTCGACTGACAAGGCGCACAGCGTTGAATCGGTCAAAGGCATGCTGCCCGCCGATGCGACGCCCTTCATTGGCAAGATGAGCCAGGACCTCGTGGTGATCTTCGACAAGCCCGGCGTCTACGGCGTGAAATGCGCGCCGCATTACGGCATGGGCATGGTGGGACTGGTGGTGGTCGGTACGCCAACCAACGCGGCCGAAGCCAAGGCGGTGACCCATCCCGGCAAGGCCAAGACAGCGTTCGCGGCGCTGTTCGAGAAAGTGGCTGCGAAGTACGCGCTCCAAACGGGAGAGTGACGATGACGCTTCTTCGTGTTCGTTCCATCGCCGATTGGCCGTTGCTCTCGGCCGGCTTCCGCCCCTTTTTCCTGCTCGGTGCGTGTTATGCCGGCTTGGGAATTCTGGTCTGGATGCCGGCCTTCCATGGCCGGCTGGCGCTGGCCACCGGTTTTGCGCCGCGCGACTGGCACATTCACGAGATGCTGTTCGGCTTCATGTCGGCCGTCGTCACCGGCTTTCTGTTCACGGCCATTCCGAACTGGACCGGCCGGTTGCCAATCCGCGGCTTGCCATTGCTCGGGCTGGTCGTCCTCTGGATCGCGGGACGGATTTGCCTGACGTTTTCGGCCTATACCGGCTGGCTCGTGGCGATGCTGGTCGATGTGAGTTTCCTGACGCTGGTCGCTGCCGCTACAACCCGCGAGATCGCGGCGGGCCGCAACTGGCGCAATCTGCCGGTGGTCGGCATCGTCGCCTTCCTGCTGCTCGGTAACATCGCCTTTCATGTCGAAGCTCATCTTGCTGGCGTCGCAGACGTCAGCATCCAGATCGGCGTCGCGGTCGTGGTGTTGCTGATCTCGCTGATCGGCGGGCGGATCATTCCGAGCTTCACCCGCAACTGGCTGGTGCGCGAGAATCCCGGTCGGCTTCCAGTGCCGTTCGCGCGTTTCGATATGGTTGTCATTGCCGTCAGCGCCGCTGCGCTGGTGCTGTGGATCGCGCGGCCCTTTGCCGAACTAACGGGAGTGGCTCTCGCGCTGGTCGGCTTGCTGCACATCATGCGTCTTGCGCGCTGGGCCGGCGATCGCACCTCGCGCGAGTGCCTGCTGCTGATCCTGCATATTGGTTACGCTTTCGTGCCGCTGGGTTTTCTGCTGAATGCCGCAGCGGCAGCAGGATGGGTCGCGCCCAGCGCCGGCCTGCATGCATGGATGGCAGGTGCGGCCGGCGTGATGACGCTGGCTGTCATGAGCCGCGCAACACTGGGGCATACTGGCCAGGCACTGCACGCCTCACGCACGACGCTGATGATCTATGCTGCCGTCATCGTAGCGGCACTGGCGCGGATTGGCGCCGTGATCGCGCCGGCTTACAGTCCGCCGCTGCTCCATGTTGCAGCATTGACGTGGGTCGCGGCCTTTATCGGCTTCGCCGTCTCATTCGGTCCGCTGCTGATCGGCTATCGCAAGCCACGCCGTTCCGACGCGGCGATGGCGCTCAGTCGCTAAATCGGTGAAGGCCGCTCAGGCTTTCATTGCTGCATTCGAAAATGCCACCTCGATCAGCGTGCCCGAGCTTGGCGCGGTCTTGATCTGGAAGCGCGCGTTGTTGGCTTCGACGAGGGCCTTGGTCAGCGACAGGCTGACACCCGAGCTCTCCGAAGAATCAGCCGGCGTTGAACTCCGGAACGGCTCCATCGCGGCAGCGAGTTCGTTGTCGTTGAGGCCGTGACCGGTGTCGCGGACGCGCAGCACGATCTCACCGAAGTCCGACAATGCGGTTGAGACGATCACCTGACCGCCGGCATTGGCGAGGTGGATCGAATTGCCGATCAGATTCAGCGTGATCTGCCGCAGCGCACGGGCGTCGGCAACGACCGTCGGCAGCAGATGCGCCAGCGAGGTACGGATGATGATGCGGCCGCGATTGGCCTGCGGCTGCATCACCGCGACGCATTGCTCCACCATCTCGTTGAGGTTCTGCGTGGTGAAAGCGAGGTCAATCTTGCCGGTCTCGATGCGTGACAGATCGAGCAGATCGTTGACGATCGCGATGACGCGTTCACCCGAGGCCCGAATGTCTTTCATGTATTCGACATAGCGCTCGTTGCCGAGTGGGCCGAAGCGCTGGTCGACCATCACTTCCGCAAAGCCGATGATGGCATTCAGCGGTGTCCGGACCTCGTGGCTGATCCGCGCCAGCACATCCGCCTTGGCGGTTGCCGCACGATCGGCCTGGCGGCGTGCATTCAGCAGTTCGGTTTCGGTCTTCTTCGTCTGCGTCAGGTCGCGGAACACGGCAAAGAAGTTCGGTCCATCCGTGCGCGTGCGGCCGATGGTCATCGACAGCGACACGAGGCCGCCGGCGCGCACCTGGCCCAGGGCCTCACGGCCATGATCCATCAGGCTGGCCACGCCGGAATCCTTGACGCTTGCGAGATAGTCCTGCACCACGCGGCGGCTTTCTGCTGCGAAGAGGTCGGTCAGATTCCGCTGCGTCAGTAATTCGCCGCTATAGCCGAACAGTGCCACGGCGCTGCGGTTGCAGGAATTGATATTGCCTTCGGCGTCGAACATGATGACGCCTTCGGCCGTGGTATCGAGGATCGTGGCCAGATCTTCGGCATCGATATGGCCGGCGGGCAAGGGCGCGTCCGCAACGGGCGCAGCGATCGTAACAGGGGTGGCGACAGGCTCTGCCTTGGACGGAGAGAAAATCAGCGCATGCGCCGGCTCGTTGTCCCATGAAATCGTGTACAGGCGCGCTTCGGCGGGCACCGTGTTGCCGGACTGGTCACCGCCTGAAATCGTGACGGCGGTGCCGTCATCCGAGGTGCTGGCCGCAGAAGAGACATCAGCTCCGACATAGAGCGCATCGAGGCCACCCGCTTCTTCCAGTGCGTTCAGGCTCGGATAGTTCATCCGGGCGAGGAAGGCGGGATTGGCGAACAGCAGGCGATCGAGGCGATAGATCAGGACGCCGACCGGCATCAGGTCGAGCAGCACCTTGTCGCGCATCATCTCGCCGCGCGGTGCAGCCGGTGGCGTTGTCAGCCAGGCAGCCTGTGACGCCGCCTCAGCTGGCTGAGACAAGGTCTGGGCAGGCGTCGGTGCATCGTCTGTCTCGCTGTCCGCTTCGGGTGTGTTCGTGCTCGTGATCAGTCCCGTTTCCGACTCAAGCCGCGCCGACAATTGCCGCGCAAGCTCATTGAAGGCGCTGTTCTCGACAGGCGTCAGTGCCGGCGATCTGGGATCGCCTGGTCGAAATGGCACGACGTTCTCGGGTGGTTGCACGGTGCTGTCCGGTGTGGTTGGCGGTGGTGTCTGTTCTGGTATCGGGTTGGTGGTGAGGGTAATCGGTTCATCGAGACTGTCGCCGACAGGGCCGGCCTGCGCGACATCGGCGGATAATGGTCGGGGCGGTGGATCGCCGATGTGATCATGTCGACGCTGCTCGGCGAGCCGCGTCATTCCATCGAGATCGCGGCAAACACCGAAACCGCGATAGCCGGTGAAATTGCGCTCGCGATCGAACAGCGGCAGGCCAGAGAGTTCGACAGGCAGACGGCCACCGCCATCCACCGGCCAGAGCAGCGTGATGCCACTCCAAGTCTGCTGCGTGGCCATCGCCTTGACGACGTGGCTATCGGGATCGAGGTTGAATTCGGCTGTCAGATCGTTCCACTTACGGCCAAAGCCTGCCGCTGTACGCGGGCCGATCAGGTGGACGAACTCGTCAGAGTTCAGTGTGAAGCGCTTCTCCGCATCGATCTGCCATACGAAACGGAGCGGCGTCGTGCGCGGCTCGATCTCTGGCAGCGCAACGGACGCAGGTTGGTCGGCAACGGCTTCGACGGCGGGCGACTGCGCATCAGTCTCAGTCGGTGCGTCGGCATGTGCGATGGTTTCGGCGATCACCTCTTCGAGATGTACGTCGCGATCGATCTCGGCTTTTTCCGGCTCGATCGGAGCGTCGATGTCGATGGTCTGTTTGTTGAGGTCTGCCGCTTCGATGGCCTCATCGAATTCGACAAACAGGTCGCTCGGCTCTGCAAGGGCGCTCTGTGGTTCAACACTGGCTTCGGGTTTTGTGGGAGCCTCGAGTTCTTCTTCGCTCGGCGCCGGATGCACAGCGCCCGGCGCGATCAGCGCCACGAGTCCGACATCGGCGCCGCTGCCTACGCGCTGCAGTACCATGCGGCCAAAACCGATAGGCGTTTCGATGCGGCCGTCCTTCAGCGCGCCGTCGCGCGCATGATCGAGGCCGGCATCGGAGAGATTGCGAAAACCAAGCAGCGCCCGAGCCATTTCGTTGGCGCCGACGAACAGGCCGTCGCGTGCAAAGGCGGCGATCGGGGTGTCGATTCCCTCGACGAGATTTTGCAGCCGTTCGACCAGCGGCATGCCGCGGCCACCGAGCGGCTCCGCTGCGACAACGAGAATGCCGCTGCCGCCATCGGGAAATTCAAGCTGCGAGCAGGCGCAGGTCATCAAGCTGCCCAGCGCCGCGCCGAAGCCGCGCAGGCGCTCCAGCCGCATTGCGCCACTGGCCGGCAACCGGGAGCCGAGCTGGGCTATCTGGCGGCGATGGGTATCGGCGGGTCCGAAAGTCCTGGCAAACAGGTCCGCTGCGTTACGGGCGCCGAACAGTCGCGCGCCGACCGGATTGGCCCACAGCACACGGGTGCCGTCGCGCGACCACAGCCAGACCGGTTGGTTGCTGGTGGCGTGTACGGCCAGCCGTGCATCGCCAACGCCCCGCAACTGAAAATCCGCATTGTTCATCGGCACTTCATGACTGACTCGTTGGGCGCCCGTCCGGTATCCGCGTCACAGATTGCGGGCCAAACGATGACATCCTTAATAATTCGTTAGTATCGCCCGCGCGGACGCGCAGGTCCACGTCCCCGGCCCATTCCAGCAGGCCAAAGCAGCAATAACGTTAATCCGCTCCGAGGGTTCGGCATTCTGCCGAACGGAGGGGCTGGGCCATGCGTTGGCAGTTGCAAAACAAAAACAAAGGTCCACGATGGGATCGGACGAGGACGGGACGCCGCGTCACATCGGCGATGCCAAGCTCGGCTAGATTGCAGTGGGCGACACGGGAGACGGGGCCGTGGACGGCTTCGTCAATGCAAAATGGAGCGGGACATGACCGACCAATTCGAAATTCCGAAGGAAATGCGCGCAATGGCCGAAGCCAGCTTCGACCAGGCCAAGCAGGCATTCGAGAAGTTTCTGGCCAGCGCCCAGAGCACGGCGTCGTCGATCGAAAATCGCGGTGAGACCGTGCGCGCCGGCGCCAAGGATGTCAGCACCAAGGCCATCGCCTATGCCGAGAAGAACGTCGCCGCGTCGCTGGATTATGCCCAGCAGTTGCTGCACGCCAAGGATCTCGGCGACGTCATGCGGCTCCACAGCGAATACGTGCAGTCGCAGATGAAGTCGCTGGCAGAGCAAGCTAGCGAAATGGGCCAGATCATGAGCCGCGCTGCTATGGACGCCGCCAAGCCCAAGAGCTGACCGACCCCTGCGCTCTCCGCCATGCAATCAGTGATTGATATTTAGCGAGTTCCATGACGTGGGCGCGCATTCGATCCGGGTCTCATGCGATTCTGCGGTGCAATATTCTGTTGCGCCGCACAATTCCGACATGATATTGCGGTAACCACAATGACGCATCGCTGATGGCGATGCCGCTCTGTTTCCCGCCAGCTGATGAAAGGCACCGGTGCCTTCCGCAGCCTCCACGGGTTTATTGATTTCACCCCCCACCACGAAGGATGCACGCTATGGCCGAATCGACCGATCCGTTCTCATCTTCCGTTATCCCGTTCCAGGTGCCGGAGCAGGTCCGCGCATTCGCCGAAAAGGGCGTCTCGCAGGCGCGCGAGGGTTATGCCAAGTTCAAGGACGCTGCCGAGACCCATAACAGCACGGTTGAAGCCGTGTTCGGCACGGCCACCAAGGGCGCTGCCGAATATTCGGCCAAGCTGCTCGACATTGCCAAGACCAACACCAATGCGGGTTTTGACTTCGCCCAGTCGCTGATCGGCGTGAAGTCGCCGTCGCAGGCGATGGAGCTGTGGACCGCTTTTGCGCGCAGCCAGGTTGAAACCTTCACCGGTCAGACCAAACAGCTGGCCGAACTCGGCCAGAAGATCGCCACCGAGACCGCCGAACCGATCAAGACCGGCGCTTCGAAGCTGTTCCAGCCGGCCGCCTGAGCCGATCGCACCGCCAAATAATCGAAAGCCCGGGCCGCAAGCCCGGGCTTTTGTTTGCGCCAAAAATCATCATCGCGGCCTTGCCAAAGTGATGCGTTGCACCTAGTTTCCCGCCTGTTCGGGACCCCCTGATTTTGGGGCCGGTCAGGATGCAGTTGTAGCTCAGTTGGTTAGAGCGCCTGTTTGTGGAGCAGGAGGTCGGTGGTTCGAGACCACCCAACTGTACCATACAAATCAATCATTTAGCCGATTCGAGCTTGGCCGTTGCTTTGGGCTGCGGCAATGTCTGACCGCTTGGGTCGGGCCGGTAATGCCGGCGCGCCGGTCAGATCATTCAGCGTGCCCACGATCTGGCTCGGGGCTGTAAGGTTTCCGCACAAACAGCCCGCCTTCGGGCAACTCGACGTCGTAAATGCCCGCGTGCTTCCGCCAGGCCGGTCGTGGAACTCGATTGCCATCGTTCCGTTGGCTTCCCAACGACAGGGAGGCAATCATGATCGACGCTGATATCAGCAATACCGCTATTGCGATGATGTGCGACATCGCGCGCGCCTCCGGGCTCGATCTCAATGCCGAAAAACGTGCCGTGCTTGACGGGCTGATTGCTCAAGGGCTTGTCGAGGTAATCGATCAAGCCAAGCCGGCAGCGGGGCCGAAATTTAGGATCACGTTGAAAGGGCAGCAGCTCCTTGATGAGCGCGGCGTTGGCGTCAATGAGGCCTGATGCGGTTTCTGCGTTGCTGTTACTTGCCTTTGCAGAGGACGTCGCTGACCCCGCCGAGAACCGCCTTGGTCCAGATCGCATAGCCGGCATCATTCAGATGAACGCCGTCGGTTGTGTATTTCGCCGGCATGGACGGGATGGTGACAAGGCTCGCGCCAGCATCGCCGGCGATGGTTGGCAGCAACGCGTTGTAGTTGTCGATCGCCTGATCGTTGATGCGCGCGCTATCGGATCTGCCGGCTTCAACAGGTGTCACAGTCGCGATGGCCATTCGTGGAGTCGTGGATTTCAGCGTCGCGAGCAAAGCGAGATAGTTGGTCCTGTATGAGTCCGCGTTCATAGGGACCGCAGCATCGTTGAGTCCGAGGGAGACGACGACCATGGCGGCCTGCTTCCCGCCAAGTGCTTTTGTCAGCATGGCATCGAGACCGCTCGATGTCGTCGATCCGTCGATTCCGGCATTGACGATGGGCCGACCGCATACGGCACGGGGGAAGGTTGCGCGTTTGACGATACTGTCGCCGAGGATGATGACGGGATCATCGACCTGTTTCAATGCTGCCCTGATCAGAAGTGGGCGCGGCGGCGTCGCGTCATTTCCTTTGGGCCATGCCGCCCAGCCGCACAACCCCACGAAGCCGATAATGCCAATACGGGTCCAGTTCATGATCGTGGACCGCCCGCGCAGGTTCGGAGTATCGCTTTTGTCTCACTGTTCATCCTGGACCGTCTCTCGCACGAGGTCGCGACGGGGCAACGGCGCCGCGATGTCCGGGAGAAACTACAGGGCCGGCGCGAAGGCAAGCCCGATCCCCGTCACGTCCACCTTGCCAAGCTGGCAATCGTCTCCGACACTCCCACGATAATGTGCAACCAGGGGGGGACTAATGTCGGTACGTCCAGGGATTTTGAGCGGGTCGCTTGCCATGTCACTCATGATCGGCGCGTCGTTCTTGGCGACGCCGTCGCAAGCCTATACCGACGATCAGCAACAGCTCTGCACCGGCGATGCCTTTCGGCTCTGCAGTGCAGCCATTCCTGATGTGGATCGCGTGACGGCCTGCATGATCCAGAAGCGGGCGCAATTGAGCCCGGGCTGCGCGCAATTCTTTCGGGCAACGCCGGCCAGCGTGCGCAAGCCCGCGGTCAAGTCGCGAAGGGCGAAAAAACCGACTCGCTCGAGCTGATCAGGCTTCGCTTTCATGTGAATGGACGTTTAGTCAGCATGCAGAACGGCGTGATCTCGCCGAGTCGCTGCACCGTGACGCCATCGATCGTGGCAAAAAAGTGAACCCGTGACAAACTGACACGTTGGGTATCACGACACGAAACAACATCTCCAGACCACGAGGAGCGTCATTTTGAGCAGCGAAACCAATATCGACTACAAGGCCGAACTCAATCGGCATTTGGCCTGGTTCGAAACCAAACTTCCGCCCCGACCGGCTCGATTTGTAGGTTGGTTGCGAAAGCCCTCATCGAAGCTCGTGCGATTCCCGCTTGGCATTTTGCTGATTATCGGCGGGATTTTCAGCATTCTACCTGTGCTCGGCCTCTGGATGTTGCCGCTCGGACTCATCCTCATCGCGCAGGATATTCCGCCGCTGGAAAAACCGGTGGCGCAGTTTCTCGGTTGGCTTGAGCGAAAGTGGATCGAACGTCAGCGCGCGAAGGGCATTGCTATCGAAGGCCCGGATTCAACTCGTTCCAACGGCGCTGATAGCAAGATTTGAGCGTCTGACTTGATACCAGAGTGCGACAAAGTGGCGACAAGCGTACTACACCTGACTCATTTCGGGCCTGTTGCGCCGCACTGTGTGACTCAAAAACCAACATTCCAAACAAATCAGGCACATATCCTTGAATTACGCGTAAATATGACTTTAACGAATCAGCAGACTGATTCATTTTCGCCTCCTGGGGTCAATCTGGAGGCCAACATATGAACGTCATAGTTTTCGCATCGCGTAAAGGCGGCTCGGGGAAGAGTACCCTGGCTGCACATCTTGCTGCTCAAGTTCATAAATCAACGAAGCCTTGCTTGCTCATCGACGCGGATCCGCAGGGTTCGTTGACGCTGTGGCACAAGCTGCGGGGAACAAATGAACCGCCGCTGAAGATCGCAAATCGCAGCGTGACCGAAATGGTTGCCGCCGCGAAGCGTGACGGTTTTGAATGGGTGTTCATCGACACGCCGCCTAATACATCGGCTGTGGTCGACGATGCCATCAAGAACGCAACCATGGTGATCATTCCTGCGCGTCCCGGCGTGTTCGACGTCGATGCGGTGCAGGCGACGATCCAGAGCTGCCGTTCGGCCCGCAAGCCCTATGCGGTTGTCATCAACGGTGCGCCGGCACGCCGTGACGATTCCGAAAGCCGTATCGTGACGATCGCCCGCGAAGCGCTCGCCAAGTTCAAGGCTCCGGTGTGGTCCGGTCAGATCACCAACCGTGCAGATCTCCTGCTCGCGCTTGGCAACGGCGAAGGCGCCCGCGAATATCAGGCAGAAGGTCGCGCAGCCAGCGAGATCGGGAAGCTGTGGGCGGCGATCGAACGTTCGATCAAGGCTATTCGCGGCAACGGATCGGCGACCGGCGCGATGCACAAGCAGGCGGCCTGATAGCCGTTCTGCTCTTTTGACCCCAGAAAAAGCGCGCGAGACTTTCGCGCGTTTTTTGTCGTTGGTATGACCGCGACGGTGGGGTGTTCACGCCTATGCTGAAATGGCGATATCTCCGGCGGGCGAGGTCACCCCTTGGGTGACTTCACGGAAGTTGTCTATGTCAGCCGGACGGCCGAGCAGATAGCCCTGCGCCTCGTCGCATTTCTCGTCGCGCAGGAATGCGAATTCCGCTTCGGTTTCCACGCCTTCGGCGAGCACCGGTAGCCCAAGCCCGCGGCCGAGGCCGAGGACGGCGCGCACGATTGCTGCTGCCTGGCTGTTGGTGTTCACCGACCTGATGAATGATCCGTCGATCTTGATCTTGTCGAAAGGGAATGCACGCAGGTTCGACAGCGACGAGTAGCCGGTGCCGAAATCATCCATGGCGATGTGAACGCCGAGTGCCTTGATCCGGCGAAGTGTCAACAGCGCGCGATCAAAGTCGCGGATCAGCGCAGTCTCGGTGATCTCCAGTTCGAGCCGATGCGGGGGCAGGCCGGTTTCCAGCAAGACCTCATGGACGGTTGCGACAAAGCTATCGTGGTGGATCTGAACCGCCGAGACATTGACCGCGATGGTCAACGGATGCTTCCACGTCGCTGCTTCACGGCATGCGGCGCGCAGCACCCATTCGCCGATGCCGAGAATGGCGCCGGTGTCTTCCGCAATCGGAATGAAGATGTCGGGGCGAATATTGCCGCGGACGGGATGGTTCCAGCGCAGCAGTGCCTCGAAGCCGATCACGCGGCCCGACTCCATGGTGCCCTGGGGCTGATAGACCACTTTCAGCTGATTGGCATCGATGGCGTTGCGCAGATCGTGTTCGAGCAGCCGGCGGTCGCGCACGGCTTCCCCCATTGCAGGTTCGAAGAAGCGCCAGGTCGCGCGGCCTTCGGATTTGGCGCGGTAGAGCGCGGTGTCGGCGCAAGCGAGCAGCGTGTCGCGATCACTGGAGTCGTCTGGGCAGAGTGCGATACCGACACTGGCGGTGACGCTGCCGAGTTCGAAGGTGGCATCCTTGCTCCGGAATGCTTCCAGTATCCTGTCGGCGAACTGACTCGCAGCTGCGGGCGAGGTCAGGTTCGGCAAGAGAATGGCGAACTCGTCGCCGCCAAGACGCGCCATCATCTCGCCTTCGCCAAGCAGGGCGGTGATGCGCGCCGTTACGCTCTTGAGGACCTTGTCGCCGGCGGCGTGGCCGAACAGGTCATTAACCTGTTTGAACTGATCGAGATCCAAAGCGAGTACGGCGAGCGGGCGGTCCTTGGATAGTGTCGCAATCTCCTGATCGATTCGATCATGGAACGTGCCGCGATTAGGCAGTCCGGTCAGGGAGTCGTAGTGGGCGAGATAGCGGATGTGCTGCTCGGCCTGCTTGCGTTCGCGGAGGTCGCGTACGGCGATGACCTGATGTGGCTTCCCCGCAAAGTCGATTCCACGCAGGATCAATTCAACCGGAATCGTCTGGCCGTCGCGCTGCCGCAGGCTCGCTTCCACCGATTTGTCAGGCTGGCTAATGATCTGCGTTCGCGTATCGCTATCGGAGAAGCAGTCTTGCAGACGCCCGCCAATCAGCAATTCAGCGGACGATCCCGCCAGCGCGGCGAAGGACGTGTTGACCGTGACGATCGTGTCGCCGTCGCACACCAGCAGGCCTTCGACGGCAGCATTGGCGAGTCCGCGCATGCGGTCGGCTTCGAGATCGGAGCGGCGGTGATCACGGATATCCAGCACGATGCCAGCCAGCGCCAGGCCAATGATGGCGAAGCTGATCAATGAGACGCCAAGTGCGAGCCATCCGGCGGGGATGGTCAGCGGCGAGACGGCGATGGTCGGATCCGGGGTGATCGTGACCGCGCTCATCGCCGTGAAATGGTGACTGCAGATCGCGAGCGTCAGCAGCAGCGCGCCGCTGATCTTCCAGCGCAGGGTGGTGCCATGCAACCCTACCGGAAGCGCGATCGCGCCGAGCACGGCTCCCAATACGATCGAGACGATGACGAGCGTCGTATCCCAGTTGATGCGCGCCTGAAGTTCGAAGGCGGCCATGCCGGTGTAATGCATCGCCGCGATGCCGCCCGCGACGACGGCGCCGCCGATCCAGAGGCCGGCACGAAAATTCGGGATCAACGATACGGCGAGGCCGGCGCCGGTCAGCAGCAGCGCGGCGATCAGCGAGACGACCGTAAGTACGATATTATAGCCGCTCGGCATCCCCGGCGAGAACGCCAGCATCGCTACGAAATGCGTGGCCCAGATGCCGAAGCCCGTGGAGATCGCGGATACCGCGAGCCAGACGAGGCGCATCTGGCCTGTGGCGCTTCGCGCATGACGGAGCAGGTTGATAGCAGCGAGGGACGCGATCGCGCAGATGATGGCCGCAAGTCCGACGAGCCTGAAATCATGGGCATTGGCGATGCAGTTATAGATCGTAAGCATGTACAGATACCGCGAGCGGGATTACCGCAATTGCGCGGGACGTTAGATATAAGTACGTAAAGACACGTAAATACCGGCGATCGGCGCTATTAGATCGCCCCGTGTGCTATCGCTGCGCATGCTTATCCAACCGTAAATTTTGCGGATATTCGCCGGCTCTTGATGACCTAAAGGTGTAGTCGCATTTCAGCGCCACCCTCGCCGGGCAAAAACCGTAATGACTGATCAACCGTCTTCCAACATCGTGCCCGCACGTCGCATTCGCGTCACCGGTCGACGCGGCTGACCACGTCCATCAACTCGGCAATCTTGCGGCGTTGATCGGCCTTGTCGCCTGACGAGATCGCGTGCTCAACGCAATGCGCGACATGATCTCGCAGGATCTCCTCTTCGACCCGCCGCAAGGCTGCGCGGGCCGCGGCGATCTGCGTAACCACATCGATGCAATAGCGGTCGGCCTCGACCATGCCGGCAAGGCCGCGAACCTGGCCCTCGATCCGTTTGAGGCGTTTTAAACAGGACGTCTTGATCTCGCTGCGCATGAGGTTCATATACCCCCATAGGGTATATGTTTCAAGAGGCGAGGTCGCGATGGCGGAGACAACTCACACGCATACGGGGCACGATGCCCACGCCGGTCACACGCATGGCGCATGCTGTTCGCATGGTCACCATCACGCCGAGGCTGCGCCGACCAAAGTGCTCGATCCGGTCTGCGGCATGACCGTCGATCCCGCGACCGCGAAGAACCGTCTGATCTATCAGGGCCATGAGTATTTCTTCTGCAGCGCGCGCTGTCGCGAGCGCTTCAACGCCGATCCCGAAAGTTTCCTGAAGCCGAAGGAGCCCGCCCCGCCCGCGCCGGCCGGCACCATCTATACCTGCCCGATGCACCCGGAAATTCGCCAGGAAGGGCCGGGCAGCTGTCCGATCTGCGGCATGGCGCTGGAGCCGGAGCAGGTCTCGCTCGACGACAAGCCCGATCCTGAACTGATCGACATGACTCGGCGCTTCTGGATCGCGCTGGCGCTGACATTGCCGGTGTTCGTGCTGGAGATGGGTGCGCATCTCGGCCTGATGCAGCTGGTATCGCAGACCACATCGAACTGGATCTCGTTGGTGCTGGCGACACCCGTGGTGCTGTGGGCCGGCGCGCCGTTCTTCGAACGCGGATGGCGCTCGGTGGTGACGCGCAATCTCAACATGTTCACGCTGATTGCCATGGGTACCGGTGTGGCCTGGATCTACAGCGTTGTGGCCACCTTCGCGCCCGGTCTGTTTCCCGACACGTTCCGTGACCATCACGGTGCAGTGGCGGTCTATTTCGAAGCCGCTGCTGTCATCACAGTGCTCGTTTTGCTCGGACAGGTGCTCGAGCTGCGTGCGCGCAATCAGACGTCAGGTGCGATCCGCGCGCTGCTCGGTCTTGCGCCGAAGACCGCGCGGCGCATCGGCAAGGACGGTGATGAGGACGTCGCGCTCGACGCCATCGCCATCGGCGATTTGTTGCGCGTAAGGCCGGGCGAGAAAATTCCGGTCGACGGTGTCGTCACCGAGGGGCGTTCGTCGGTGGATGAATCCATGGTCACCGGCGAGTCCATGCCGGTGAGCAAGGCCGAAGGCGCGCGCGTCATCGGTGGCACCGTCAACCAGAGCGGCGGCCTCGTGCTACGGGCCGACAAGATCGGCCGTGATACGATGTTGTCGCGCATCGTCGACATGGTCGCCAAGGCGCAGCGCTCGCGTGCACCGATCCAGCGTCTCGCGGATCGTGTCGCCGGCTGGTTCGTGCCGGCCGTGCTGGCCGCGGCGGTGATCGCATTCATCGCCTGGGCGACATTCGGGCCGGAGCCGCGGCTCTCGTTCGCGCTTGTTGCTGCGGTCACTGTGCTGATTATCGCGTGCCCCTGCGCGCTCGGTCTCGCAACGCCCATGTCGATCATGGTCGGCGTCGGCCGCGGCGCCCATGCCGGCATTCTGGTGCGTGACGCGCAGGCGCTGGAGCGCCTGGAAAGCATCGACACCATCGTGATCGACAAGACCGGCACGCTGACGGAAGGCAAGCCGCAATTGGTGAGCATCTCGCCGGCGGAAGGGTTCAACGAAAGTGAGATTCTGCAACTTGCTGCAAGTATCGAACGTTCCAGCGAGCATCCGTTGGCGCAAGCCATCGTCAATGAAGCAAAGCAACGCAATGTGGTGCTGAGCGATGCCAGTGACTTCGCCTCGCCGTCCGGCAAAGGCGCATCGGGTGTGGTCAATGGCAAGCGCGTTGCGCTCGGCAATGCGATGCTGATGGACGAATTGAAAGTGGACACGACGCGCTCCGACGGCGTCGCCGAACTGGCGCGGCAGAACGGTGCGACTGCCATCTTCGTGGCCATTGATGGCAGCGTCGCCGGCGTGATGGCGATTGCCGATCCCGTGAAGCCATCGGCGCAGGACGCGTTGAAGAAGCTGCGCGCCGACGGCCTGCGCATCGTCATGCTCACCGGCGACAATGCGACGACGGCTAAAGCCGTGGCAAAGACACTGGGTATCGATGAGGTCGAGGCGGGTGTGTTGCCGGAGCGCAAGAGTGACGTGGTCACACGTCTGCGCGGCGAAGGCCGCCGGGTCGCCATGGTTGGCGATGGCGTCAACGATGCACCTGCGCTGGCTGCTGCGGATGTCGGCATCGCCATGGGCACGGGGACCGATGTGGCGATCGAGAGTGCTGGCGTGACGTTGCTGACCGGCGATCTGATGGGGCTGGTGCGCGCGCGCGAACTATCAAAGGCTGTGATGAGCAATATCCGTCAGAATCTGATTTTCGCCTTCATCTACAATGCGGCCGGCGTGCCGATTGCGGCCGGTGTGCTGTATCCGATCTTCGGCATCCTGCTGTCGCCGATGCTCGGCGCTGCAGCGATGGCGCTGTCCTCGGTGAGCGTGATCGGGAATGCGCTCCGGCTGGCGAAAGTGAAGCTGGACTGACAGTTCGCGGGCGCAAAAAAAAGCCGGACTCAAACGAGTCCGGCTCTGAGGTATTGGCCTCGAGAGGCCGACACAATCACCTTCCAAGAGGGATTACTGAGACTTCGCACCACTGGAGGAGGGGGACAAATGCGCAGCGCAAAATCTCAGCGTCTGAGAAGTATGATCCCTGAAGGTGGCATGCAGCAACGCATCACTTGGCATGTCTGACATGCTGGGAAGCGTGGGCATATCTGCCCTGAAATATTGCGGGTTAGGACGGCCAGCGCTGTGCCTTGCTGACGATGAAGTCGCGGAACACCTGCACACGGGCGACCGTCTTCAACTCTTCGGGATAGACAAAATAAGTGTCGAGTTGAATCGAGTCCGACTCACTGAAGAGCTGAACCAGACGATCGTTTTCTTCGACCAGGTAATCCGGCAATGCTGCAATGCCCAAGCCCTGCTGGCAGGCGCGCATCAGGCCCAGAATATTGTTGACCTTGAAGTAGGGTTCGCGCGGGCCGGAGCCGTTGCGCCCGGCATCGATCAGCCAGCTGCGGTTTTGCAGGTGCGGGGACACCTGGGCGTCGCTGAGCATGATGATGCGGTGCCCGTCGAGTTCGTCGAGGGTGCGCGGGGTGCCGAAATGCTTGATATATTCCGGCGAGCAATAAGCGTGGAATCCCATGGCGAACAGCTTGCGCTGGATCAGGTCCGGCTGGGTCGGCTTGCGGGTGCGGATGGCCACATCGGCTTCGCGCATCGACAGGTCGAGTTCCTCGTCGGTGACGATCAGCGAAATGCGGATTTCCGGATAGAGCGCTGTGAACTCGCCAAGGCGCGGGATCAGCCAGTTGATGCCGACGCCCGGGGTTGTGGTGACCTTGAGGTCGCCGCTAGGCCGCTCGCGGCTGTCAGTCAGCTTTGCGCGGGCCGCCTGGAGCTGCATGAACACGTCATGGGCGGTGCGGAACAGCAGGTCGCCCTGTTCGGTGAGGATCAGGCCGCGGGCGTGGCGGTGGAACAGCGAGACCGCCAGCTCCTGCTCAAGCGCGCTCACCTGTCGTGAGACTGCCGATTGCGACAGGCCCAGTTGCTCGCCTGCATGCGTGAAGCTCCCCGCTTCCGCCGCCGCGTGAAACACCTTCAGCTTGTCCCAGTCCATATCTGTAAATCCGTCGCGGGTTCGTTTGATCATCATTCGGCCGCTGCGCGGTCATGAGCATGCGCGGCAAGATAGCGTTCGGCTTCGAGGGCGGCCATGCAGCCCATGCCGGCGGCGGTGACCGCCTGCCGATAGGTTTCATCCGCCACGTCGCCGGCGGCGAACACGCCGGGCATCGAGGTTGCGGTGGAATTCGGAGCCACTTCGACATAGCCCGAGGGCTTCAGCTTGATCTGGCCCTTGATGAGTTCGGTCGCGGGCGCGTGGCCGATGGCAATGAAGACGCCGTCGGCTGGCACCTGAGTGATGGCGCCGGTCTTGACGTTTTTCAGGCGCACATGGGTGACCTTGGCCGGGCCTTCGGTGCCGCAGATCTCGTCGAGCGCCGAGTCCCAGACCACCTTGATCTTCGGGTGCTTGAACAGTCGCTCCTGCAGGATGCGTTCGGCACGGAAATGGTCGCGGCGATGCACGATGGTGACCTGCGAGGCGAAATTGGTCAGGAACAAAGCTTCCTCGACGGCCGTGTTGCCGCCGCCGACCACGATCACTTCCTTGTTGCGATAGAAGAATCCGTCGCAGGTGGCACAGGCGGATACGCCGCCGCCCTGGAATTTCTCTTCCGACGGGATACCGAGCCAGCGCGCCTGCGCGCCGGTGGCCAGGATCACGGTTTCGGCGAGATAGACATCGCCGCTGTCGCAGGTCAGGCGGAACGGACGCTGGCTTAGATCCATGTCACTGACCAGATCGGTGACGATCTTGGTGCCGACATGATGCGCCTGCTTCTCCATCTGCTCCATCAGCCAGGGCCCCTGGACGACGTCGGCGAAGCCCGGATAGTTCTCGACATCCGTGGTGATGGTCAGCTGGCCGCCAGGCTGAATCCCCTGGATCAGGACGGGCTCGAGCATCGCGCGTGCGGCGTAGATAGCGGCAGTGTAGCCAGCCGGGCCTGAGCCGATGATGACGACTTTGGCATGGATGGGGGCGGCCATGGTCGAGTCCCTTTCTGAAGGGAAATTGGTCATTGCTGAGGCGAAATGTGCCGGCGAACACGTCGCTGCGGCGTCGAAAGTCTTGTCTGCTAGTGTAGAATATCTGGCGAGCCATGCAAGAATTGCAATTCGTCCCGGCAATTTTTCCCCCGGAGACGCTTAATTTCTGCGATGCACGCGCAATAAAATTGCGCAAGTTGCGGCTCCTGCGCTAAGAGCGTTCAAACGGTTTGTTTGAATACCAGCCAGGATCCGCGCCGCGTGCCGAAAAGCCTAGACGACATCGACCTCAAAATTCTCAGCGAAATCCAGGCCGACGGCCGAATCACCAATGTGGAACTCGCCAAGCGCGTTGGCATCTCGCCGCCGCCCTGCCTGCGCCGGGTCCGGACCCTGGAAGAGGCTGGCTATATCCAGGGCTACCGCGGGTTGCTGGATCCCCGATTGCTCGGTTTCGACGTTACCGTGTTTGCCTCGGTCCACCTGTCGAGTCAGGCCGATGCCGATCTCAAGGCGTTCGAGGATTTCGTCCGCAAGGAGCCTTTGGTGCGGGAGTGCTGGATGCTATCGGGCGAGATCGATTTCATCCTGAAATGCGTGGCGCCCGACATGGCGACCTTCCAGGATTTCGTCGGCCATCTCACGGCCGCACCGCATGTCCGCAACGTCCGCACGTCCTTGGTCTTGCAGAACTCGAAATACGCTGCCGCGGTGCCGCTTGAGCTGAGGGCCGCGGATTAGCAGCGAGTGTTAAAGCAAAGGGCGCCCACCTTGCGGTGAGCGCCCTTTTTTATTGCCGTGATGTCGAGCTTAGCTCTTCTTGCGCAGTATCGCGTCGAGGCTGATCGGGCCTCCGCCTGACGTCGCAAGATAGAGGCAGGAGAAGCAGAACAGGATGGCAGCGGTGCCGCCGTTCAGCAGCGGCAGGAAAACCGGATCCGCGCCTTTAAACATGTGGCCGAGGAAGTAAGCGAAGGCCATTTCACCGGCGAGGATGAACGCAACTGGGCGCGTGAACAGGCCGAGCAGCAGCAGCGCACCGCCGACGAGTTCAAGCGTTGCCGCGACCTGGATCAACGGCGGGATATTCGCGAAATAAGGCAGAACCGGAAATTTGAAGATCTTGGCGATGCCATACTGCAGCAGCAGCAGGCCGGTGATGAAGCGGAAAAGGCTTAGTGCAGCAGGCTGAAATTTAGCGAAGGCTTGGTCCATGTCATTAGTCCCCCTGTGATGACCATCGTTTCTAGCATTACTGCAATGCAAAATGCTGGTCACTCTCGTGTGAAAACACGTGAGCTGTGGAAGTATTCCAGAAGTTTTCGTGAGTAGCGATGGCTGGATACCGCCATCAGGGGATAATAAAAAAGCCGCGCATCATGCGCGGCTTTCTTGTTTTCGCGTTGAGCGCTGTCGATCAGCGCCACTCGACCTTGGTGATCTCATAGGCCTTGGCCCCGCCGGGAGCGACGACTTCGACCGATGCGCCTTTGCTCTTGCCGATCAGCGCACGCGCCAGTGGCGAGGTAATCGAGATGCGACCTTTCTTGGCATCAGCCTCGGGCTCGCCGACGATCTGCCAGACTGCCTTCTTCTCGGTGTCCTCATCGATCAGCGTCACGGTCGCGCCGAACTTGATGGTATCGCCGGACAGCTTCGAGATATCGATGATATCGGCGCGGGCGAGCTTGTCCTCGATATCGCTGATGCGGCCTTCATTATGCGACTGCTCTTCCTTGGCGGCGTGATACTCGGCATTTTCCGAGAGGTCGCCATGGGAGCGCGCTTCGGCGATCTGCTCGATGATCCGCGGACGGTGCACCGACTGACGTTCCTTCAGCTCGACCTCCAGCGCAGCGTAGCCACCTGCTGTCATCGGGACCTTCTCAACCATTCTCTTCGTCCTCTAACGTCATGCGGAACGCGGCGGCGCGCGCATGAAACCATTCGTTCTGCAAGATGTCGGCTTGGCTGCGCTTGCAGCCAGTTCAGACGCCGGCTTCGAGTGCCGAAACAAAACAAAAACGCGACCGGTGAGTTCCGGTCGTGCCTTGCCTAGCTGATCTCGTCGGACCTGCAGTCCGCCCGAATTCAGGCTTCGGAAAAGTAACTCTGCAATGTGCGGACCTCAAGGTCCCCGCCCAGATAGGCCCGGACGCCCTGTGCAGCCGCCACGGCACCCGAAAGAGTGGTGTAATACGGTACTTTATGCAAGAGGGCAGCCCGCCGCAGCGAGCGGCTGTCCGCCAGGGCCTGCGGCCCGTCGGTGGTGTTCAGAACCAGCTGAATCTCGCCATTGGTGATGGCATCGACGATGTGCGGCCGGCCTTCCAGCACCTTGTTGATCTTCTCGGCGGGGACGCCGTTGTCGACCAGGAAGCGCTGGGTCCCTGACGTCGCGAGCACCTTGAAGCCGTTCGACGAGAGCAGCTTCACGGCATCGAGAATGCGCGTCTTGTCGCTTTCGCGCACGGACACGAACACGGAGCCACTCCGCGGCACGCGGGTGCCGCCACCGAGCTGGCTCTTGGCGAAGGCGATTTCGAACGAGCGGTCGATGCCCATCACTTCGCCGGTGGAGCGCATCTCCGGGCCGAGCACCGTATCGACGCCGGGGAAGCGCGCGAACGGGAAGACCGATTCCTTGACGCCGACATGGTCGAGCTTGCGCTTCTTCAGACTGAAGTCGGCGAGCTTCTCGCCGGCCATGATACGCGCGGCGATCTTGGCCACCGGCATGCCCATCACCTTGGCAACGAAAGGCACGGTGCGCGACGCGCGCGGATTGACTTCGAGCACGTAGATGTCGCGATCCTTGACCGCGAACTGCACGTTCATCAGTCCGACCACGTCGAGGCCGAGCGCCATGTCGCGGGTCTGGCGTTCGAGTTCGGCGATCATGTCGTCGTCGAGCGAATGCGGCGGCAGCGAGCAGGCCGAGTCGCCGGAGTGAATGCCAGCTTCCTCGATATGCTCCATGATGCCGACGATGAAGGTATCCTTGCCATCGCACAGGCAGTCGACGTCGACTTCGATGGCATCCGACAGGTAGCGATCGAACAGCAGCGGATTGGTGCCGAGCACCGTATTGATCTGGCCGGTCTTGTCGTTCGGATAGCGCGCCTTGACGTCGCCGGGCACCAGCTCCGGCAGCGTGCCGAGCAGGTAATCGCCGAGCTGGCTTTCCTCGCGGATGATCTGCATCGCGCGGCCGCCGAGCACATAGGACGGACGCACCACCAGCGGCAGGCCGAGATCGGCTGCGACGAGGCGGGCCTGTTCGACCGAATAGGCGATGCCGTTCTTCGGCTGCTTGAGCTTGAGCTTGTCGAGGATGCGCTTGAAGCGATCGCGATCTTCGGCAAGATCGATGGCATCCGGCGAGGTACCGAGGATCGGCACGTCGGCGGCTTCCAGCGCGCGCGCGAGCTTCAGCGGGGTCTGGCCGCCGAACTGCACGATCACGCCATGCAGCGTGCCGTTCTGACGTTCGGTGTCGATGATCTCGAGCACATCTTCGGCAGTCAGCGGTTCGAAATACAGGCGATCCGCCGTGTCGTAGTCGGTCGACACGGTCTCCGGATTGCAGTTGACCATGATGGTTTCGTAGCCGGCGTCGGCCAGCGCGAAGCAGGCGTGACAGCAGCAATAGTCGAACTCGATGCCCTGGCCGATACGGTTCGGGCCGCCGCCAAGAATGATGACCTTGTTCTTGTCCGACGGCTGACTCTCGTCGGCGAAGCTGCCGGCGAAGGACGACTCATAGGTCGAATACATGTAAGCGGTCGGCGAGGCGAATTCGGCGGCGCAGGTGTCGATGCGCTTGAACACCGGGCGCACATCGAGCGAGCGGCGCAGTGCCTTGACGTCGGCCTCGGTCTTGCCGGCGAGCACGGCGAGGCGCGCGTCGGAGAAGCCCATGGCCTTCAGCGTCCGCATGCCGAAGGCGTTGGCGGGCAGGCCATTGGCCTTCACCTTGGCTTCCATTTCGACGATGCCGCGCATCTCGGCGAGGAACCACGGATCGATCTTGCAGGAGTTGAAGATCTCCTCGTCGGTCCAGCCCAGACGCATGGCCTGGCCAACCTGCAACAGACGGTCTGGCGTCGGTGTGCCCAGAGCAGCGCGGATGGCGTTCTTGTCGTCGCCGCGGCCGAGATCCTCGATCTCGATTTCGTCGAGACCGGTCAGGCCGGTTTCAAGTCCGCGCAGTGCCTTCTGCAAGCTTTCCTGGAATGTGCGGCCGATGGCCATCACTTCGCCGACCGACTTCATCGACGTGGTCAGCGTGCGCGATGCGCCCGGGAATTTCTCGAAGGCAAAGCGGGGAATCTTGGTGACGACATAGTCGATGGTCGGCTCGAACGACGCAGGGGTTGCGCCGCCAGTGATGTCGTTGGCGATTTCATCCAGCGTGTAACCAACGGCAAGCTTTGCCGCGACCTTGGCGATCGGGAAGCCGGTGGCCTTCGACGCCAGCGCCGACGAGCGCGACACGCGCGGATTCATTTCGATCACGACCATGCGGCCGTCGGCGGGATTGACGCCGAACTGCACGTTGGAGCCGCCGGTCTCGACGCCGATCTCGCGCAGCACCGCCAGCGAGGCGTCGCGCATGATCTGATATTCTTTATCGGTCAACGTCAGCGCCGGCGCGACGGTGATGGAGTCGCCGGTATGCACGCCCATCGGATCGAGATTCTCGATCGAGCAGATGATGATGCAGTTGTCCTTCTTGTCGCGGACGACTTCCATCTCGTACTCTTTCCAGCCGAGCACTGACTCTTCGATCAGCACTTCGTTGGTCGGAGACGCGTCGAGGCCGCGCTCGATGATGTCGAGGAATTCTTCGCGGTTATAGGCAATGCCGCCGCCGGTGCCGCCCATGGTGAAGGACGGGCGGATGATCGCGGGCAAACCAATTTCAGACAGCGCCATCAGCGCCTGGCCAAGCGCGTGCTCCTGATAACGCTTGCGGCGGTCACCTTCATGGAGCACCCACTGGCGTTCGTGTTCGGCCAGCGCGTCGCCCGTTAGCTTGGCCTTTTCGGCCTGGTGCTGCTCGCGATACTGTTTCTTCAGCGCGGATGCGTTGGCGAGCCGCGACTTCGGCGTCTCCAGCCCGATTTTCGTCATCGCCTCGCGGAACAGCTGGCGGTCTTCGGCCTTGTCGATCGCTTCGGCGGTCGCGCCGATCATCTCGACGTCGAACTTCTCCAGCGTGCCCTGCTGGCGCAGCGACAGCGCGCAGTTCAGCGCGGTCTGGCCGCCCATGGTCGGCAGCAGCGCAAAACCCTTGGAGCGGTCGCCGCGCTCCTTTTCGATGATCTTGGCGACGATCTCGGGTGTGATCGGCTCGATATAGGTCGCGTCCGCCAGTTCCGGGTCCGTCATGATCGTGGCCGGATTGGAATTGACCAGAACGATCCGGTAGCCCTCTTCCTTGAGCGTCTTGACGGCTTGCGTGCCCGAATAGTCGAACTCGCAGGCCTGGCCGATCACGATAGGACCGGCGCCGATGATCAGGATGGTGGATATGTCGGTGCGTTTTGGCATTTAAACTCGCGGTGGTGACAAATCGGCACAAAAAAAGGGCGCGCATACGCGCGTCCCTCGGGCCCGGGCGCCAAACCAGCCATTGACCCCTCAGGGAGCCATAGGCCGATCCTCGCGCGCGGCTGTCTTTAGACCACTATAACGGGGCGGGGAAGGCTTTTGAAGGTGCCATCAACCGGCAATTTGGGCCGGTTTCGGGCGCTTCAGAAGGTGTCCGGCGAGGACGAGCACGAGGGCTGCCGCCTCGGCGCAGCCGCCGATCCAGCCGAGGTGGTTGGAGCTCAATGTCGACAGCACCACGCCGCCCAACGCGCTGCCGCCGGCAAAGCCGATATACATGGCCGAGGCGTTCAGCGAGAGCGCGATGACCGAGGCTTCCGGCGTGATGCGCACGAGATGTGCGACCTGTCCGGGATAGAACATCCAGCCGGCAATGCCCTGGGAAAAAATGAAGACCAGAAACAGCACACCCGCAGTGGCGGGCGGTGCGAATGTCAGGGCCGCCGATTGCAGCGTCAGTGACAGCATCATGCCGATCAGGCCCAGCGTTGAGGTCCGGAGCGGTCCGATACGGTCGGACATCGCGCCGCCCAGGGTGTTTCCGATGGCCGCGGCGACGCCAAAGACCAGCAGCGCCAGGCTGATTCCGTTGGCGTCAAAGCCGAGCCGATGCAGCGGCACAGCCAGATAGGTGAATGAGGTAAAGCCCCCGAGGCCCCACATGCAGGTTACGGCAAGGGTTTTCAGCACTTCGGGATGGCGCGCGACGGCAAGCCTCTGACCGAGTGTGGCAGCAGTGCGTGGCAAACCGCGGGGCAGTCCCAGCAGCAGCCCGGCCAATGCGACGGCGCCGAGCGCTGCGACCATCACGAATGTCGACCGCCAGCCAAAATGACTGCCGACCCAGGTTCCGAGCGGCACGCCCAGAACCGTCGCCACCGTCAGGCCGGAGATCACCAGCGACGCGGCGCGGCCACGGCGTTCCGGTGCAGCGATCGCGATTGCGACGGCCATGGCGGTCGGCATGCACAGTCCCGCGCCCACAGCCATCAGCATGCGCGATAGCAGGAGAGTGCCGAATGTGGTCGCAACGGCCGCTAAAAGATTTCCGAGGATGAAGCAGACCAGCGCCAACGAAACGACGGTGCGGCGGTCAAAATTGCTGAACAGCACAGCCAGGATCGGCGAGCCGATGGCATAGGTGATGGCGTAAACGGTGACCAATTGTCCCGTAGCCGCCAACGTGACATTCAGGTCCGCTGCCATGATTGGAAGAAGGCCAGCAATCACAAATGCTTCGGTCCCAATCGCAAATGCCGCCAGGGCCAGCCAGAACACGCTCATCACTACATCCTTAGTTCAAGGTCTGTTGAACTATTGATGCGGCGGTGCAAAATGTCAAATGGTTCAAGAAATATTGAACATTGCGGCGGCCGGTTGGATTCAGTATTGAGGAGTCATGAGCCGCATTCTCCCGCATCCCACGCGCGAACAGATCGAATTGCCTGGCGTGATGGATTGCCTGAGCGATCCGATCCGGCTGGCGATCGTCTATAATCTGGCCAAACGCGAGAAAGAGGTCGGTGAATTGCGCTGTGGCGATTTTTACGGCCTCAGCGGCAAATCCAATCTCGCCTATCATTTTGCGAAACTGCGCGAGGCCGGCCTGATGGAAACGCGCGCGGTGGGGACGGCGCGTTTGATGAAACTGCGCCGCGAAGATCTCGAGAGCAGATTTCCGGGTTTGCTGGATGCGGTGCTCGCATCGGCCGAGCGCGATGCCGAGCGCCTGCAGCTTCCGGTGCTGGAATTCACCGAAACCTGACAGCGCCGACCCACTGGTAAATGTCTGAAAGGTTGGAGGCCCAGCCTGGACGTGAACCAGGATAAAGAGCGATGCATCGCCCCCGCGTAGACATTTCCGCCACCGGGCCGAGCACATGTTACCGATCACGGGGTGGCGATCCACCTCAAGTTTTGTAAACCGTCTGTTAACCTTAATCGTCCGTTTGCCCGAGCCGATGCCTCAGAATGCGTGATGGGCGACGAAGGTCATGCGCGAGGAATTGTGGCCGATATTGATCGGCGCCCGCGACGCCCGGAAACCGGCCGCGGTCAGCTTGGCCAGCATCTCCGCCTCGCTGTAGCGCTGCAGGCCAACCTTGGTGCGCAGCTGTCGGTAGTCAGAGAGGGCCGTGCGCACGAGTCCGACGAATGCATCCCACAGAAAGCCGTGTTCCCGGGCGAGCTTCAGCAGCGCCATGACATCGGTCGCCATGCCGACATCGGGCTGCAGGATGTCGCCGACCACCAGCTTGCCGCCAGGCGCCAGCAGCCGCTTGATGATTGCAAAGGCATCGTCGAGTTCGGGGCCTGTCATGTACTGAGCCACGGAATTCATGACAGCCAGGTCGATCGACTGCGCCGTCATGTTGCGCAACTCTTCCAGCGAACGGACCCGGATTTTGGTGTTGGGCGCGAAGCGGGCGACCAGTCGGCCGCGAACGCCAGGCGCGGGCTCTGCCAGGATCAGCTTGCTGCAGGCATTGGCCACTTTGGCGGCCGAGAGTGCTTCACCGCAGGCATAGTCGAGCACGACGGCATCCTGAGAGGCGATATAGCCAATGATATCGCGGGCGATGACCTCGAAATGCACGTCACGATGCAGCTTGCTCGCATAAATCGTATGCGTGGAATCGTAATAATCGATCCAATCTTCCATCGTCTGCCCGGCCCGATTGTTGTTCCCGTGTCGGGAACCCCTATATTTGTGATGCGTTGAAACGGTCTAGAGCGTTTTCAGGCGCGTGGGAAACCGCCTTTCCTTCAAGAACCGCAGTTTTCGGAAATTTGCAGTGCTTTCCGTCAAGACCACTCCGATTTTTCCTGAAATCTTCCGCCCTGACGACAACCCTCCAGCCATCAAATCATCCAACACGGGAAGGTAAGTAACGTGAGCACCAAGACATCGAAAATCGCTGCCGAAATGAATACCCCGACTGACCTCTCAGCCGACGCCGTGGAGAAGGTGGCCAAGGCGCTGAACGGGTTGCTCGCCGACGCTTTCGCGCTTTACCTGAAGACCAAGAATTTTCACTGGCATCTCAGCGGGCGCCATTTCCGCGACTATCACCTGATGCTCGACGAGCAGTCCGACCAGATTTTTGCGACGACAGACCCGTTGGCGGAACGCGTGCGCAAGATCGGCGGTCGCACGCTGCGCTCGATCGGCGAAGTCGCCAAGCTGCAGACCATCAAGGACAATGACGAGGCCTATGTGCCGCCGGTGGAGATGCTGCGCGAGCTGATGAACGACAACAAGAAGATGGCAGCGGCGATGCGCAAGGCCCACGAGGTCTGCGACGACGCCAAGGACATCGCCAGCGCCAGCCTGCTTGAAAACTACATCGACGACACCGAGCGCCGCACCTGGTTCCTGTTCGAGGCGTCGCAGCAGGAAGGCGGCAACGAGGCGTAAGCTTCGTTCCCGATTGAATATGTCAAAGCGCCCGCTTCACAGCGGGCGTTTTCATGTGGAGATGTTGCCGTTGTTCAGCACCAAGCGCTGGGCCGCGGTTATTCAGGCTGAATGCCGAGTTCCTGAATCGTCTTGCCCGTGGCGACAAGCTCGGCGTCGAAAAAGCGCTTTGCGCCCGCAGGCGTCACCACGTCACCGGAGGCGACGTCGAAGCCGAGTACAGGCGCGCGCTCCAGCACGTCCGGCGATTTCAGTGCCTGCGCAATCTCGGCACTGAGTTTGTCGACGATCTCGGCAGGTGTCCCGGTCGGGGCCATCATCATGAACCAGCCTTGCAGATCCGCGCCCTTCAGCGTCTCGGCAATTGCGGGCACATCCGGCAATGAATCGACGCGCTTGTTGCCGGCGATGGCGAGCGCGCGCAACGTGCCAGCCTTGATGAAGGATTCGGCGACCGATGCCGACTGGATCGTCACCTGGGTGCGTCCGGTCAGGCTGTCCTGGATCGCGTTGGTGATGGTGTTGTAGGGGACCAGGACGAAACTGGTGCCCGCCTGCTTGTTGATGGTTTGTGCGATCAGGCCGGAAATGTTGCGCGCGCCGTCGACCGCCATGCTCAGGGAGCCGGGAGCGGATTTTTCAAGCGCGATCAATTCCGCCAGCGTTTTGGCTTTTACTTCGGGATTGACGAGCAGGACGTGGTTGCTCCGCGCCACCATCGCCACCGGCACGAAATCCTTCACGGGGTCGTAGGGCAGTTTCTTGAACGTATAGGGATTGGTGACCAGCGCCGCCGACGTCGCGAACAGGAAGGTGTAGCCGTCGGGGGCGGCGCGCGCGACCGTCTGTGCGCCGACGAGGTTCGCGGCGCCCGGGCGGTTCTCAACGATGAACTGCTGTCCGAGCGCGCGGGAGAGTTTTTCGGCGACGATGCGGCACAGCACATCCGGGCTGTTGCCCGCCGCCTGCGGCACCACGATCGTCACCGGCTTTTGCGGCCATGATTGCGCGTGGGCGGGCAGCGAGAGGCAAAGAATGCCACCGGTCAACAAGATACGACGGGACAATGTGAGCATGAACTTCCTCCTGAAATGGTTGGCCTGCGATTTCTGATCGCTTGTTGAGGCGTGCTTTTTGAACGAGCGGGTCTTTGTCGTGCGAAGCAGCCCGCGGCGCTGGCGGTGCGGGCTGCCGCTTGCATCAGGCTTCGTCGGCCACGCCGTTGCGCAGCACACCTAGCCGATCGATCTCGACTTCGACGATATCGCCCGGCTTCAGCCAGAGCGGAGGCGTGCGCTTGGCGCCGACGCCGCCCGGCGTGCCGGTGGCGATCACGTCGCCCGGCTCAAGACGGGTGAAGGACGAGCAGTATTCGATCTGACGCGGGATATCGAAGATCATTTGATCGATGGTGGCGTCCTGCACGACCTGGCCATTGACGCGGGTCTGCAGCCGCAGCGGCGCCACGTCGCCGAGTTCGTCCGGCGTCATCATCCAGGGGCCGAAGCCGCCGGTCTCCGGAAAATTCTTGCCGGGCGTGAACTGATGGGTGTGACGCTGGAAATCGCGCACGCTGCCTTCATTGTAGCAGGCGTAACCGGCGATATGGCTCCACGCATCGGCCTGCGTGATGTGGCGGCCGGGCTTGCCGATAATGATGGCGAGTTCGCCTTCGAAGTCGAGGTGGGTCGAGACCTTCGGCCGGATGATATTGGTGAGATGACCGGCCTGACTGTTGGCGAAGCGGCCAAACACCGTGGGATTGTCGACCTCGGCGCGTCCGGTTTCCTTGCGGTGCATCTCGTAGTTCAGGCCGATGCAGAGAATCTTGTCCGGATTCGGAATCACCGGCAACCAGGTAATATCAGCCGTCGGGATACGTTTGGCCTTGTCCGCTGCATCACGCACCACGGACAGCGCGTCGGCTGCAATGACGGATTTGAGATCGGGATAGCGCGCTCCAAGAACCGCGCCGATGTCGAGTGCCTCGTCGCCCTCGATCACACCCCAGGTCTTGCTGGTGCCGATCTGAAAACTTGCCAATTTCATCGTGATGTCCTCGCTGTGGAAGCTGCGTGTCCGTGGGGAATGGTGGTGTGGCGACGCTGTGCGGCCGGCGTGATCATCGGAGCCGCTCAGCAAGATCGGTGAGCAGCGCGTCGAGTGCGCTGGTCTCGCTGGCGACGCCGAAGACGTAATGGTCGGGTCTGACGACGGCGGCATGACAGCCGTGGCGATCGAACCAGGCAGCGAGAACGCCATCTTCTTCAGTAAGTACGTCATCGGCGGAGGGGCCGATGCGAATTGGCCTGATGTCCAGCCGAGTCAGGATCGCTCGCAGATCGGGACTGAGCTCCAGTTCGTTGCGCATATCGAGCACAAGCCGCCATCCAGTGCCGGCGACGCTATCGAGACGGCGCCGTCCTTCTGCAGTCCTGATCCAGGGCTGTGGAAACAACGTGCCGTGTGCCGGGTGGAGGGGAAATGCCAGTAGTCCCGTCTGCAAGGGCGGCACGATTTCCTGACGGGTGATGGTGCGGGGGTGGCCGCCACCCTCCGCAAGAATGCGCTCGTCGCGTGCTGCTGCGGCGTCGGGATCGCGTTCGCAGATCACATGACCGATGGCCTTGATGCGGGAAGTGAGCTGGCGCACATGCTCGCCGCGCTCCTCGCCGTAGCTGTCGAGCAATTTTGCATTGGATTGTCCGCGGAGTACGCGGTCGAGCTTCCAGACCAGATTGCCGACATCGCGGATACCCTGGCACATGCCCTGGCCGATGAAGGGCGGCTGCTGATGTGCGGCATCGCCGGCGAGGAAGATGCGGCCGCGTCGCCATTCCTTCGCGACGAGCGCATGAAACCGGTAGCTCGCAGCACGCCACAGCGTGGCATCATCAGGCGTGATCCAGCGCGCAAGCAGTCGCCAGACTTGCGCGGCCGTTTCCATCTCGCGCAGATCTTCGCCGGGCAGCAGCATGATTTCGAAGCGACGATGATTGCCGGGGCCGATGATGAAGGTCGTGGGCCGCGACGGATCGCAGAATTGCGCCGCGGTCTGCGGCAGCTTGCTGAGGGAGGCGTCGTTGACCTGAAGATCGACGACAAGCCAGGGCTCATCGAAGACGAGATCTTCGAATGCGATGCCAAGCTGTTGCCGGGTGCCGCTCGATGCGCCGTCGCAAGCGATGACGTAGTCGGCGGTAACGTCGCGCGTCGCGCCGCGGTCGTTCCGCAAATGCAGCGTCACACGGTCGGTCGATTGCTCGAAGCCGAGCAGTTCGGTGCCCAGCTCGACTTCGACGCTATCATAGGCCGCGGCATGTTCGCGCAAGGCAGCTTCGACCGGCGGCTGCGTGAACACCATGCTGGGCGTGTAGCCGAGCGGATAGGGCTCCGCGACCATGTCGATCCGGCGGATCAGCTGCCCTTTGGCGCCGAAATGCTGGGAGGCGGGGAATGGAGCAACATAAGGCAGCACGCGCTCGGCAGCGCCGATATTGTCGAGCAGGCGCAGGATCTCGTGATCGATCGCGATCGCACGCGGCTTGTCATAGACCTCTAGCTGACGGTCGATGGCCAGTGTGCGGATGCCACGGTCGCCAAGAAGACTGGCCGCGATGGCGCCTGACGGCCCATGGCCGACCACGACGACCTGAAAATCATTTCGTGTCTGCTCGGATGAAAGCGTCACGCGGTACTCCCGTCGGCGTAGCCAACGGCGGTCTGTGCCGCCTTGACGTGATCGGCCTTGGGTGGGGCGATGCCCCAGTGATCGGTGCGGCCGGGTGGCCAGACCCATTCCGCCGGGCCGCGCACGACATAGCTGTCATCGACCTGCAAAACTTCGGCGGTGTATTCGATGACGATCCCGACCGGATCGATGAAATAGGCAAACACATTGTCGCCGGGGCCGTGACGGCCGACGCCCCAGGCAATGGGAAATCCGGCGTCGATCATGCGGCCCGAGCCGCGCATCACGGCTTCGAGATCCGGCATCAGGAAGGCGACGTGATTGAGCCCGTTCACGGCAGCGTCGGCGATGACGATGGCGTGGTGGTCGCTGTTGCAGCGAACGAAGGCCATGATCTTCGAGCGGTCGGTGAGACGAAAGCCGAGCGCCTGTTCGTAGAACGCGGCGAGATCATCGACACCTGTGCTGTTGATGTTGACATGCGCGAGACGCGTCGGCCGGTTGGCCGATGACGGAGCTTCGGCATGTTGCAGGTCGCCATGAACGAAGCGAAGCGCGCCGCCACCGGGCGCGCGAATGCTCATGATCGTTCCGCCATCGGGCCCCGGATTCGGAGCCGGGCCTGAGAGCAGCGTGGCCCCGTGTTTCACGGATGCTGCGGCGATCGTTTCGAATTCCGCATCCGAATGCAGCCGGAACGTGATGGCCCTCAGCGCAGGGCGATCGCCCTGCCGCAAGGCGACGACATGGTGGTCGCTGCCGCTGGCCCGCAAGTAAGTGACGCCTCCGTGGCGTGTCACGAGGTCGAGTCCCCACACAGATGTGTAGAACTGTTCGGATCGCTGCAAATCTGGCGTGTCGAGATCGACGCTGCGCAGGGCGGAGATCGGGAAATGGGTCATTGCGAAGCCTGCTCGTCAAGGTCGAGGAAACGTCTTGCATTGGCATGAAGGACGAGATTGCGCGTCGCCTCGTCGCCGATCGCTGATGCGGCGCGCGTTGCCGGCGTGCGATCGTGAAATGCGAACGGGTAGTCTGTGCCGAGCATGATCTGCGTCGCGCCGAACTTGGCGATCAGATGCAGCAGCGTCGGGTCGTCATAGACCAGCGCGTCGTAATAGAGCCGGCGTGCCTGCAAGATCGGCGATTCCTGGATGCTCTCCTGCAATACCGGGAAGACCTGATATCCCTCCTGAAGCCGCGGCAGCAGCGACGCGAGCGTGCCGCCGCCGTGGCTGAACGCCATGCGCAGGCGCGGGTGGCGCAGCAAGAGGTTTGAGGTGATGACGGATGCGGCAGCGAGGCCGACATCGGTCGGATAGGCCAGCACCTGCTGCAATTGTGCCGGGCCGACAAGGCGATCCATGCCGCAAGGCCGCAAGGCGTGGACGAACACCGCCATGTCGAGCTTCTCGACCTCGGCGAAGAATCCGTCGAAGTCGGGAGACCCGATCGGCTTGCCGTTGATGTTGCTGCCGATCTCGATGCCCGCAAAGCCGAGTTCGTGCTTCAGCCGATGCAGCTCGGCAATGGCGCGGTCGATGTCCTGCAGCGGTACCGCGCCGAGGGCGGCGAGGCGACCACCGGAATGCATGACCATCGCGGCCATCTGGTCGTTGATGTAGCGGAGGAGATCATTCGCCGCTGCGGGCTCCATCCAATAGGACAGCAGCTCCGGCATCGGCGAAATGGCCTGCACGCCGAGTCCCATCTCCGCCATATCCGCGACGCGCTTGGCGACATCCCAGCAGCGATCCGACACCGTGCGATAGACGCGGCCGGCCATCATCACATGCTTGTGGCAGGGGTTGGCATCCGCCATCGACGGCCAGTCGGCCGGCACCGCCGCGCCCAGGTAGGACGGGATGGAGGCGGGTACGACATGCGCGTGGACATCGATCCCGCAGCTGCATGGGGAGATGGCGCTCATAGGCACTGTGATCGGGCAATGCGCGGCTGGACGGCTGCGAAAACTGCCGATGCCTCAGGCGCTTGCGGAGCCTTGCCAAACATTGTCGCGCCTCCCGGCCAGTCATCTTTCAGGACCTTCGGCAAACTCATATCCTATATAAACTTGCTCAGACAACAAAAATTTATAGATTTTTCTGAAATCAGAAAAAGTGTATAGAAAATCAGACTGGCTGACAGATGATTCCGGGATTTAAGAGCGTGGACACAACATCACTGGAATTGGCTTCGCCGCCGCCGTCCTCGACCCAGGCCAGCACGGTCTATGACCGGCTGCGGGAGGACCTGCTGTCCGGACGGCTCGAGCCGAGCCGGAAACTCCAGATGCGTTTCCTGACTGAGCTGTATCAGACCGGTCAGACGCCGCTCCGCGAGGCGCTCAACCGGCTGACCGCCGATGGTCTGGTGGAGTGCCGCGAGCAGCGCGGATTCTATGTCGCGGATATCAGCCGAAGCGAACTGGCCGAACTGACCAAGACCCGGTGCTGGGTCGAGAGTCTGGCGCTGCGGGAATCCATGGCGGCCTCGACGCCGCAATGGGAGGAGCAGCTTCTGCTCGCGCAACATCGCCTCGGGCGAACCCCGCGCTCGCTCAATGCCGAACACTTCGAAGACAATCCGGAATGGGAACGGCTGCACCGCGTCTATCACCGCACCTTGATCGGGAATTGCGGTTCGCAGTCCCTGATCGCGTTCTGCGGACAACTCGCCGACCAGCTCTACCGCTATCGGCGTCTGTCGATCCGCAAGGCCTTCCCGTCACGCCATGTGACGGACGAGCATCAGGCGATCATGACTGCAGTTTTGAGCGGTGATGCGGACCGTGCCGTGGATCTGCTCACCGCGCATTACAGGCAGACCGCTGAAGTCATTCTCCAGGACAAGCAGATCTTTTCCGAACTGCATGAGGGCGAAGACGCGGCATCGTAGCGGGCACGGACGCAGGCCCAGCCAACACCTCTGCGGGACATGAAAAAGGCCTCGCGACGCATGCAAGGCCTTGGAAACATGTCTGCAAGATTTGTTAGGCAGAAAATTTGGTAGCGAGGAGTGGACTCGAACCACCGACCCCAGGATTATGATTCCCGTGCTCTAACCAACTGAGCTACCCCGCCACGGCATCCGAAGGGGACAAATTGTCCCCCGGCGAATGCGCGGCATATAAGAAGTCGAGGGACTCGATGTCAAGCAAAGTAGCGCCTGAAATCGGTGCCTGAATAGATGTTCCCGCAACCCGGTCGCCGATTTCGGGGCCGGGCCGCTATCGTCGCCCGATCAGGCACTTAGGACCGGCTTCAGCCGCCGTCGAAGGCCTTCTTCAGGGCGGCCAGATCGAGTTTGACCATGCCCATCATGGCCGTCATGGCACGCTTGGCGCCCTCGCCATTCTCGCTGGCAAGCATTTCAGTAAAGCCGTTCGGCACGATCTGCCAAGGCACGCCCCAGCGGTCGTTGATCCAGCCGCAGGCATTTGCCTTGCCGCCATTTGTCAAAATGGCGTCCCACACACGATCGACTTCGGCCTGGTCTTCGCAATGGATGGTGAAGGACACGGCCGTGCTGAATGTGGCGGGGCTGCCGCCATTGAGGCCAATGAAGCTTTGGCCGGCCAGCGTGAAGCCGACCACCAGCACGTTGCCTGCTTTGCCGCCGGGATAATCGATCGGGGCGCGCTGCACGCGATCGATGGAGGAATTGGGCACCAGCGAGCAGTAGAACCTGGCGGCTTCCTCGGCCTCGGTCTCGTACCAGATGCAGGGTGAGATCTTTGACATCGCTGCTATCCCTCTCTCGATCAGGCCTGAGCCATCGCAGATTGCGCGGCGGCCATGTCCATCCACATCACTTCCCAGATGTGACCGTCGGGGTCCTCGTAGCTGCGGCCATACATGAAGCCGAAATCCTGCGTGGGTGTTGGATCGGCGCTGCCGCCCGCACCCACGGCCTTCTTCACGAGACCATCGACTTCGTCGCGGCTGTCTGCGGAGACGCAGATCAGCACTTCGCTCGAGGTCTTCGCATCGACGATCTTCTTCGAGGTGAAGTGGCGATATTTGTCGTGCGTCAGCAGCATCGCGTGGATGGTGTCGGAGAACACCATGCAGGCGGCGGTGTCGTCGGAGAATTGCGGGTTTTTGGTTGCGCCGACCGCCTCATAGAAGGCGACCGCGCGGGGCAGGTCGGTGACGGGCAGGTTGACGAAGATCATTTTGCTCATCGGATGGCTCTCCTGTGGGTATACGCTCTGGGTGTTCTCTGTGGTGACTGTCGCGCATAGGACGCGTGGGCCCACCGCGATCCGACATCACCGACAAAATTTTCTCAGTTATTTTTGCAGGCGGAATTTCTTGTCCGCCGCGATCAATATGTCAGCCGGGCGATCTCCGCGTGCAGACGGAATGTCGCATGGCTCATCCTGATTGCGAATTGCGGCGGCGGTGAAATCATCGTTGATTGCCAAAGACGCAAGACGCGTTCGCAGCCTGGTTCGGAACATGTCCTTTTCCTGGGGTTGTTCCGGGCTAGACTGAACGACAATAAAAATACAGCCGGTCCGGGCATCACCCCCGGAATCGCAGAGGGAGAAACACATGTTGCAACGCAATCGCCTTGCTATGTCCGCTGCTGTCGCGCTCGCCGCGGCCGCCACCATGTTCGGCGGTGCAGCCCAGGCGCAGGACTATCCGACCAAGCCGATCACACTGATCGTGCCATGGCCCGCCGGTGGCTCCACCGACATCTCGATGCGCGCGATTGCGGACGCGGCGTCGAAACATCTCGGCCAGCCCATCGCCATCGACAACAAGGGCGGCGGCGGCGGCACGGTCGGCCCGGCCACCATGGCCGCCGCCGCGAAGCCGGATGGCTACACCATCTCGCAGATTCCGATCACCGTGTTCCGCCTGCCGCTGATGCAGGACGTGTCGTGGAATCCGGACAAGGATTTCTCCTACATCATCCATCTCACCGGCTACACCTTCGGCATCACCACGAATGCGGAGTCGCAGTTCAAGACCTGGAAGGACGTGGTCGATTTCGCCAAGGCCAATCCGGGTAAGGTGACCTATGCGACGCCGGGCACCGGCACTTCGCTGCATGTGGGCATGGAGCAGATCGCGGCACTGGCCGGCATCAAGCTGACGCAGGTGCCGTTCAAGGGCGGCGCTGAAACCAACGCTGCGGTACTCGGCAATCACACCATGCTGCAGGCGGATTCCACCGGCTGGCGGCCGCTGGTCGATGCCGGCAAGCTGCGTCTGTTGATGGTGTGGACCGACAAGCGGTCGCCGAATTTCCCGGATGCGCCAACGCTGAAGGAGAGCGGCTATCCGATGGTCTATGACTCGCCGTTCGGCATCGCCGGCCCGAAGGGCATGGATCCGAAGATCGTCGCCAAGCTGCATGACGCCTTCAAGAAGGCCATCGAGGATCCCGCTGTCATCGCGACGCTGGCGAAATACGACATGGTGCCGAACTACAAGAACACCGAGGACTACAAGAAATTCGTTGTCGAGGTCACCAATTCCGAGCGCAAGGTGATCGAGGGAATCGGGTTGGGCAAGAAGCCGAATTGATCGTCGAATAACGACGTCAGGCGCATGCGATGGGGTCCATCGCATGCGCCTTCATTTCATGTCGATGTCCCGGGACAGAAACGATGACTGATCAAACCCGCCCGCCATTCCGGCTCAACAATTCAGAACTCTGGACCGGCGTGCTCGGCATTGCGCTTGGCGTGTTCGTCATTCGCTCCGGCCTCAAGCTGAAGCTCGGCACCATCAACGATCCCGGCTCCGGCTTCATGCTGTTCTATATTGGCCTGCTGATGTGCGCTTTCGCGCTCACCATCGTTCTCGCTTCGGTAACGGAAGGCGGACCGACCTTTGGCTCGCGATGGGAAGGCGCAAGCTGGGGCAAGCCGGGCGCGATCATCGTCATCCTCTCGGCCTATGCTTTCGCGCTCGAACCGCTCGGCTTCCTGATCTCGACCATTCCGTTGATGCTGGTGTTGTTGCGCGTCATCGATCCCGTGCGTTGGACGCTGGCGATCCCACTCGCGGTGCTGGCGCCGCTCAGTGTGTGGTGGGTGCTGAAACGCGGCCTGCTGATCCAGTTGCCTTCGGGCATGTTTGAAATCGGCTGACGGGAAACACGGATCATGGATGTTCTCGTCAATGTCATGCACGGCTTCGGTGTCGCGCTGCAGCCCGTCAATATTCTCTACTGCTTCATCGGCGTCTTCATCGGCACCCTGGTCGGCGTGCTGCCGGGCATCGGGCCGATCTCGGCGATGTCGCTGCTGCTGCCGGTGACGCTGTCCGGCACGCCGGAGTCCGGCATCATCATGATGGCCGGCATCTATTACGGCTCGATGTATGGCGGTTCGACCACGTCGATCCTGGTCAACATTCCCGGCGAGGCGGCATCCGTCGTCACCTGTATCGACGGCCATCAGATGGCGAAGCAGGGCCGTGCCGGTCCGGCGCTCGGCATTTCCGCGCTCGGCTCCTTCATCGCCGGCACTTTTGCGCTGGTGATGCTGATGCTGGTGGCGCCGTCACTCGCCTCGGTCGCCATTGCGTTCGGTCCCGCCGAATATGCCAGCCTGATGGTGCTCGGCCTCGTGGTGCTGACCTTCCTGACACAAGGCTCGATGGCCAAGGCGCTGCTGATGGCCTGTATCGGCATCGTGCTTGGCCTCATCGGCCTCGACAGCATCACCGCGCAACCGCGGCTGACTTTCGGCCGGATCGAACTGATCGACGGCATCGGTCTCGTGCCCGTGGTGATGGGTCTGTTCGGGCTCGGCGAGGTGCTGCTCAACACCGAGCAGGTGATCAAGCGCGACATCATCAATGCCAAGATCACGCAGCTCCTGCCCAACAATGAAGACTGGAAGGCCAGCGCCGGCCCGATCGGGCGCGGCACGATTTTAGGCTTCTTCCTCGGAATCCTCCCCGGCGGCGGCGCTGTGGTCGCGTCCTTCGCGTCCTATGCGCTGGAGAAGCGGCTGTCGAAACATCCGGAGCGCTTCGGTCATGGCGCGATCGAAGGCGTTGCCGGACCTGAAGCGGCGAACAACGCGGCAGCAGGCGGTGCCTTCATTCCGCTGATGACCCTCGGCATCCCGCCGAACGTCGTCATGGCGCTGCTGCTCGGCGCTTTCGTCATTCACGGGTTGCAACCCGGCCCGCTGCTGATCACGCAGAACCCCGGACTGTTCTGGGGCATCGTTGCCAGCATGTATATCGGCAACCTCATGCTGCTGGTGCTGAACCTGCCGCTGATCGGCATGTGGGTGAAGCTGCTGAAGCTGCCTTACAATGTGCTGTTCCCGCTGATCATCCTGTTCACGATCATCGGCGTCTATTGCAGCAGCAACAATGTGTTCGACGTCTATGTCATGATCGGCTTCGGCGTGATCGGCTACTTCATGCGCAAGTTCGGTTACGAGCCCGCGCCTTTGGTGCTGGCCTTTGTGCTGGGTCCGCTGCTGGAGAACAATCTGCGGAAGTCATTGATCCTGTCGCAGGGCAATCTCATGACCTTCATCGAGCGCCCGATCTCGGCAGCGTGTCTTGCGCTGGCAGTGGTGCTTCTGATCGCGCCGCTGTTGCCTGCACTGCGTAAGAAGCGCCAGATGGTCGCGCTCGACGAGGGCGCGTAGCCGGGGAGCGTTCGCATGGACACCGAACTGGCCAGGACATTCCTTGCTGTTGTAAGCGCCGGGAATTTTGTGACTGCGGCGGAGAAGCTGCATGTCACACAGTCCACGGTCAGCGCGCGGATCCAGACGCTCGAGCAGTTGCTGCGCGTGACGCTGTTCGTCCGCAACAAGGCCGGTGCGACGCTGACGCCGGCAGGCCGCCAGTTTCAGAAGCACGCGTCCACGTTGGTGCGAACGGTGGAACATGCGCGGCAGGATGTCGGCATTGCGAAAGGCTTCAGCGGGACGCTGACCGTCGGCGGTCGCATTGGGCTGTGGGAGGAGCATCTGCTGCACTGGCTGCCGCTGATGCGCGCGAAACATCCGGATATCGCGATCCGCGCCGAGAGCGCTCTCGAAGCCGAATTGATGCAGGGCCTCGTCGAAGGCAGGATCGATATCGGCGTGATGTATACGCCGCAGAGCCGGCCTGGCCTCAAGGTCGAGCAGTTGTTCGATGAGCAGCTCATTCTGGTCTCGACCAGCACGCACAGCGCGCCGGAGCCGCAGTCGGGTTACGTCTATATCGACTGGGGCCCGGAATTCTACGCACGCCACATGGCGCTGTTTCCGGATTTCGCCGGGCCATCGCTCACCGCCAATATCGGCTGGCTCGGGCTGCAGCATGTGTTGGAGAATGGCGGCTCCGGATATTTCCCGCGCCGCATCGTTGCACCCCAGCTGAAGGCCGGGCGGCTGCATGCCGTCGCCGATGCGCCGGAATTTTCGATGCCAGCCTATGTCGTCTATCCCGGCGATCGCGACGATGCGATCATCGCCGAAGCGGTCGCACTCATGCATCGCCTCGCGCATGACGCGGCCAACAGAAAGCCCGCGCCTGCAGGGCAGGCGAGGGCGCCGAAACGTCCGGCAAGGCGGACGTGATGCGGGGAGCAGGCGCGGCTAGGTGCCGGACGGATATCCCGATGTCGCAACGATCGCCGCGATCTGATCGGCGCTGTGCCGGGAACGATTGGTAACTGTCAGGCGTGCGATGATCGCCGCAGCAAAGGCGAACAGCGCGAGAGCGACCGATACGTCGGGGTGGATGATCGTTTTCATGGTCGGCTCCTGCATCATCGAGGGGCGGCATCGCTCCTCGGGTTCCTTCGAGCCTAGGACTGCCATGAATTTTGACAAACGAATATTATTGACGCTTGCAATCGATATTATCGATTTGAAATCGACCCGAGCCGAATGACGCGGTGATCGACTTGCACGACGTCGCGCTGTTGCGCTTTCGGCACGCCGTTCAGGTCGCACTAGATGGTTGGTAGGGCTCCGGGCATCGACGTCAGCCCGCTGATCGAAGGAGATCGCTGCAAGAATGATATGACCACGCGCACACACAGCCGTCAGCGCTGCGCGCGATTTAAACTGCGTGCGGGAAACAGGATATCGCGATGTGTGATGAAGCAGAGCTGGCGGTCGACGTGATCGCAAGCGTGCGCGTTGCATTGAGACAAGGCAGCCGCGCCGAACGCATGCGATGGGATGCAATTGATTCAATGCGAGGACGAACAACGCGCGCTCGACAAATATCAGCCGCAGATTCGTCCGATTAAAGATTCACGCTCCGGCGAAATGAGTTGGGGGCTGCATCATGGCGTTTGTCGGACCTGAATTTCCCATCAATTCCACTACGGCCAATGATCAGGCGGGAGCAAGCCAAACGCTGTTGTCCGACGGACGTATTCTTGTCACGTGGACTGCGACGGACGCCAGCGGTCATCAGCCGCATACAATTCAGGGCCGCTACTTGTCGGCGGACGGTACGCCTCAAGGTCCCGATTTTCAGATCACGATCGATCGGAGCGGAGATCCGGGAGCGCCTTCGGTCACGGCGCTTTCCGACGGCCGCGCCTTTGTCGCATGGCAGTCCTATATCGCCGCCGACAATGTCACCGAAGTTCGCGGCACCCTCATCGATGCGGAGGGGCATTCCGTTGCGGATATGGTGGTCAATTCATCAACTGCGATTTCGCCGCAGATGCCTTCTGTCACGACGCTTGCCGATGGCCAGATCTTGCTGACCTACGTGTCCGCAGACGGCGGGGATCCGAAATATCTCGGCGATATCCGCGGGAGGATCCTCCACGACGACGGAACCGTCGCCGTCGACGACTTCACCGTGAATACGACCACCTGGGGTACGCAATATGATCCGAAAGTGACGGCGCTGCCCGACGGGCGGGCGTTCGTCACATGGAGGTCGTACGATCCCGACGAGGGGCGCTACAACGTCTCCGGCCAGTTCGTGAACCCCGATGGCAGCGCGAGTGCGCCAGACTTTCGCATCCTGGCGGGAGCCCAGTTCAATCAGAGCGACGCGTCCACCGCGGTTCTCGCGGATGGACGCATTCTCGTGGCCTGGACCGCGCAGGAACCGGATGGTGACAGCAACATTCATGCGCGCCTGCTGAACCCGGACGGATCCGTGGTTGTGTCCGATAATATCGTCAATGCGAATTTTGACGGCGGTCAGGATTCCCCGTCGATCGCCGCACTGCAGGATGGCCGCGCCGTCATCATCTGGCACGCCACGGATCCCGTCACCGGCGCCAGTGATCTCTACGGTCGCCTGCTGATTCCGGGCGCTTTTCCGATCGGCAACGATTTCCTCGTTAATTCGACAGGTGGCCTGGCGGAAACCGGACCGCATCTGCTGACATTGTCCGATGGGCGTATTCTCGCGACCTGGACCTCGTTCGAGCAGGGACCGGCTGCAGACGACATCCACGGCCGCATCATGTCGTTCAACACGATCACGAACGGTACGCCGGCTGCCGACACGATCTCCGGCACCGCGGATAACGATATCATTCACGGCGGCGATGGTCGCGACACGATTCATGGCGCGGCGGGAAATGACGTCCTGCATGGCGATGGCGGCAACGACTTTCTTTACGGCGATGCGGGCAATGATTTTCTGTTCGGCGGCGATGGTGACGACCGCATGTGGGGCGGTGACGGCAATGACATTTTCGTCGGCGGCAAGGGCGCCGATGCTTTCGCCGGCGCGTCCGGCATCGATACGGTGCGCTACGAGACATCGCCGTCTGGTGTTCACATCGATCTCACACTTGGCGCGGGCAGTGGGGGCGATGCCGCCGGTGACAGTTTCAGCTCGGTCGAGACGGTGATTGGCAGTCGATTCGACGACATGCTGATCGGCGACGGTGCCGCCAACACGTTGTCAGGCGGCAGCGGCAAGGATGTTCTGGACGGTCGCGACGGCAATGACGTGCTGGACGGCGGCGAAGGAAACGATGCGCTGACCGGCGGCGCCGGCAATGACATCCTGCACGGCGGTGCCGGTAACGATCAGCTTTGGGGCAATGCGGGTGACGATATCCTCGCCGGCGGCGCAGGTGCCGATATGCTTGCCGGCGGCGCCGGCAACGATACGGCGGACTACAGCACGTCGATTGCCCAGGTGAATATCAATCTGGCGACAGGTGTCATTCAATGGGGAGATGCCGAAGGTGACCGGCTCAGCTCGATCGAAAATCTGATCGGGAGCGGGACCATGGACCTGCTGACGGGTGACGCAGGCGACAATCGCATTTCCGGTGGCGGCGGGAACGATCTGATCGATGGTGGCGGCGGAAACGATAGTCTTGATGGCGGCACCGGCAACGATACGCTCACAGGCGGGCTCGGCGCCGACATCCTGACCGGTGGAGCTGGCGCGGACAGTTTTGTATTCAAAGCTGTGCAGGACAGTCTGCCCGGAGCTGCCGATCAGATCACCGACTTCTCGTCGATCGTCGCAGACACGGCCGACTGGATCGATCTGTCGGCAATCGATGCCAACAGCAAGGCCGCCGGCGATCAAGCGTTCGCCTTCGTCGGAAGCGCCGCTTTCACACATATCGCCGGCGAATTGCGCTTCGCCGATCATCTTCTTCAAGGCGATGTCGATGGCGATGGTGCGGCCGACTTCGCGGTTCAGGTGAACAGCGCTGTCTTGAAGGCAGGTGACTTCGTCTTGTGAGGTCCGCGATGTGAGTGTCGTCGCGCGGCCACCCGCGTCGCGGGCAGCTTTCGCGTTACGCTGCGGTCGACGTTCGCGACGTGACGCCCGGCATCAGCTGAAACGGTTGCTCGATCACGATGCTCGGGCAGCCCAGCGACGCCGCGACCTGGCTGGTCGAGGCGACCACGGCATGGTCGATCTGCGAGCCGGGAATCTGGGCCACGATCAGCTGCGCGATGCAGAGCTGTTTGGTGCCGCGCAGGTCGAGATCGACCCGGTAGGCAAATAGCGCATGGACGATATCGCGCCGGTCGCGGATCACGATCAGCCCGTTGTCGCCGCCGTCGGCATCGGTTCGCCGGCGCACGAAATCCAGCCATGTGTCCAGCGTAACGCTGGCATCGTGCAGATAGACGAGCGGATAGGCCGCGCGAGCGTCCGCCCAAGTCATTGGTTGCGCCTGATATTCCTCATTCATCGCCGGATTCCCGCATGGCCTGCGAAATTGGCGGGGATGGGCTGGTTCGGCATTGATATGGGTCAAAGCGTCCACGATTGATCCATGTCAAATGGTGTAGAGTGATTTTCAAGACCTGCCACATGTGACCAAACCAGAGATGGACAGTGCCATGACCTTCGCGGAACCAGCGGCCGAGACCTGTGCCGGAGAGCGCGACTGCAGGCATGGCCGCAGCACCAATGGCTGCGACGATTGCAAGGTGCGCCTGTTCAGCGTTTGCGGCGCATTGGAACCGGCGGAACTCGACGAGCTCGACCGTCTCAGCCAGGTCAAGAACTTCCCCGCCAAGGCCATGCTGTTCGATCAGGGCGCCTTGGCCGGCAGCGTGTTCAACGTGACCGAAGGCATCGTCCGGCTCTACAAGTCGCTGCCCGATGGCCGCCGTCAGATCGTCGGCTTCGCGCTGCCCGGTGACTTCCTCGGACTTGCGCTGATGGACCGCTACGGCGTCGCCGCCGAGGCCGTGACACCGGTGCGCGTCTGCCGTTTCTCCCGCGCCCAGTTTCTCAGCTATGTCGATGGCAAGCCGCATCTGCTGCGCCGGCTGCATGAATTTGCAGGCCATGAACTCTCGCTCGCGCAGGACCAGATGCTGCTGCTCGGCCGCCGCACGGCCGACGAGAAGGTGGCCGCCTTCCTGCTGAACCTGCAGGCGCGCTATGGCCGCATCGGCGCGATGTCGGTCAACGTGCCGCTTCCCATGAGCCGCCAGGACATCGCCGACTATCTCGGCCTGACCATCGAAACCGTCAGCCGCACTTTGACCAAGCTCGCCAAGGAAAAGACCGTGGTCGTGGTGCCCGATGGCGTGCGGCTGCTGTCCACCGACCGGCTGGATCAGCTCGCCGCGGCGTAATGCGGCGCTGCATTTTGATGCAGCTCAAGGAGAGCGTGTCCTGCCGCGCTCACACTCTTCTCCGTCACTCAAGGAGAAGAGATATGCCTTTCGACAGTATGCTGGTCGCCGCCGCCGTGGTCACGATGTTCGTCTGCTTCGCCCTGCCGCTGGCCTGGGTCTCGCGCCGGACCTTCGGGCAGGAGCCCTTCGGCGGCATGCCGGTGCCCCTCATAACCGGCTGATTTGTCCTCCAAAACATGCCATGAGTCCTGACCCCCGCGACGGTTGCGCCGCGTCTGGGCTCTTGGTGTGCGAAGGAGAACAAATGGCTGCTCATGTGAGTCCGCTGGCCGGCAAAACCATCGATCCGTCCCTGCTGGTCAACGTGCCTCGGCTGGTGACGGCCTATTTCGTCGGCAAGCCGGATCCCTCCATCCCCGCCCAGCGCGTCGCTTTCGGCACCTCCGGCCATCGCGGCTCCGCGCTCCACAATTCCTTCAACGAGGACCACATCCTCGCGGTCAGCCAGGCGATCTGCGATTACCGCAAGGGTGCCGGCATCGACGGCCCGCTCTTCATCGGCATCGACACCCATGCGCTGGCTGAACCAGCGCTGGTCAGCGCGCTGGAAGTCTTCGCCGCCAATGGCGTGCATGTGCGGATCGACCAGGACGACGGCTATACGCCGACGCCGGTGATCTCCCACGCTATCCTTACCTACAACAAGGGCCGCTCGTCCGGTCTGGCCGATGGCGTCGTGGTCACGCCGTCGCACAACCCGCCGGAAGACGGCGGCTTCAAATATAATCCGCCGAACGGTGGCCCGGCCGATACCGACATCACCGGTATCATGGAGAAAGCTGCCAACGGCTTCCTCGAGAACGACATGGCCGGCGTCAAGCGCATCCCGATAGCGCGTGCGCGCAAATCCGAATTCGTGAAGCGCTACGATTTCATCACGCCCTATGTGACCGACCTCGCCGATGTCGTCGACATGGAGGCGATCCGCGCATCAGGCGTCAAGATCGGCATCGATCCGCTCGGCGGCGCCGGTGTGCATTACTGGCAGCCGATCATCGAGCGATACAAGCTCGATGCGACCATCGTGAATACCGCGATCGATCCGACCTTTCGCTTCATGACGCTGGACTGGGACGGCAAGATCCGCATGGACTGTTCATCGCCCTATGCGATGGCCAAGCTCATCGGCATGCGCGACCGGTTCGATGTCGCTTTCGCCAACGACACCGATGCCGACCGTCATGGCATCGTCACCCGCACCGGCGGCTTGATGAATCCGAACCACTATCTCGCGGCGTCCATCGACTATCTGTTCGCGCACCGTCCGAACTGGCGCAAGGATGCGGCGGTGGGCAAGACCATCGTCTCCAGCGCCATCATCGATCGCGTGGTGAACAAGCTCGGCCGCCAACTGGTCGAGACGCCGGTCGGCTTCAAATGGTTCGTGAACGGTCTCGTCGATGGCTCGTTCGGCTTCGGCGGCGAGGAAAGCGCCGGCGCCTCGTTCCTGCGCAAGGGCGGCACGGTGTGGACCACCGACAAGGACGGACTTATTTTGGGCCTGCTCGCCGCCGAGATCACCGCGGTGACGAAAGAAAATCCGAGTCAGCGCTTCGAGAAGCTGACCGCCGAATTCGGCACGCCCTATTACGAGCGCATCGATGCCGCGGCGACGCCCGAGCAGAAGAACGTGCTGAAGAAGGTCACGCCGGAGCAGATCGGCATGACCGAGCTCGCCGGCGATGCCGTGACCAAGACCGAGAGCAAGGCGGCCGGCAACGACCAGTCCTTCGGTGGCATCAAGGTCTCGACCGCGAATGGCTGGTTCGCCGCGCGTCCGTCGGGCACGGAGGACGTTTACAAGATTTACGCCGAGAGCTTCCGCAGCGAGGATCACCTCAAGCAGATTCAGGGCGATGCGCAGGCGGCGATCTCGAAGGTGTTTGCGAAATAGCCTCACACGCAACCCCACACTCGTCGTTCCGGGGCGCGCGGCACGCGCGAACCCGGAACCTCATGGTGCTTGGCACGATCAGAGAGCCACAGGATGAGGTTCCGGGTTCGCTCGCAAGAGCGAGCGCCCCGGAACGACGAGTATGTTTCTCAATGCCCGCTCGTCCGCCACCGCAGCAGTCGCTGCTCGACCAGCGACATCGCCAGCGCGGTGACATAGCCGATCACGCCGAGCAGGATCACGCCGGCGAACAGATCCGCCGAACGAAACGCGCGCGCCGAGAGCAGCACCCAGTGGCCGAGGCCGTCGAGCCCCGCGAGGATTTCGCAGACCACCGCCAGGATCAGCGACACGGTCAGGCTCAGACGCATGCCGGAGATGATGTCGGGGCTCGCAGATGGCAGAGCTATCTTGAAGATCACCGCGAGGCGCGACATGTGCAGCGAGCGCGCGACCTCATAGAGACGCGGCTCTACTGCGCCGAAGCCGTGGACGGTCGCAAGCAGCATCGGCCAGATCGCGCCGAAAGCGATGACGAAGAGTGCCATGCCCTGGGTCAACCCGAACAGAGCGATGGCGACGGGAATGATCGCCGATACGGGCAGTGGCCGCAGGAACTCCAGCGACGGGGCGACATAGCTGCGCATCGCTTTCGATGAGCCGATCATGGCGCCGAGTGCGATGCCGACGACGGATGCGACCAGCCAGCCATAGAGCATGTGTTCGAGGGTGCCGATTGTCTTGTCCAGCAACGTGCCATTGCTGAAGCCGCGCATCAGCGCGGCCCATGCGCGATCGGGGCCGGGCAGGAACACCGGCGAGACCAGTTTCAGATTGGCGATCAGCTGCCACAGCGCGATCAGGCCTGCAGCAACAGCGAAGCTGGCAAGGCGCCAGAGGGTGAGTGTCCAGTTCATCGGACCTCTCCCGCCAGCGCTGCGGGACCAAACAGATGCTGCTGCGCTGCCAGCAATCCGGCATTGAGCGCATAGCCGATGAGGCCGATCCACAGCAGATAAGCGAGCATCAGATCCGGGCGCAATGCTTGCTGCGCAATCATGATTCCGGCACCGAGTCCGATGGGATTGATCGCGATTTCCACAGTGACGGCGACGATCAGAGCAATGCCGGCCGCCAGGCGAAAGGCGAGAAAGATGCGCGGCAGTGCCGCGGGAATGATGATCTTGCGGACGCGGTCGCCTGGCGACAGCCGCAGCGCGCGGGAGACTTCTATCAGTCGCGGCTCGATGCTGCGCACCGCAGCGCGGCTGAGGATCAGGATTGGCCACACACAGGCAAAGGCGACGATGACGATTTCCATGCGATAGCCGAAGCCGAGCGCGATCAGCGCGATCGGTAGCAGCGCGATGGAGGGGATCGGCCGCAGGGATTCGATGGTGACTTCCATCAGCCGATCCAGCGGCTGGAAGATACCGAGTGCAATTCCGAGGAGCAATCCGATGGCGCCGCCAACCACGAGGCCGGCAAAGGCCGAAGCCAATGTATCGCGTGTGGCTGACAGGATCGAGCCGTCGCCGAACGCCTGAAACAGCGCCAGCACCACGGCGCTTGGCGGCGCCAATGCATCGCTGTGGATATCGACAGAGCGCGCCCAGATTTCCAGCACGATGAGCAGGCTCATCGGAAGGATCGCCGCTTTCAGGCGCTCGGATCTCATGCTTCCGATGCCTTGATGAAGTCGAACAATTCGCGGCGCACGCGCAGGAATTCCGGGTTCTCGCGCGTGGTCAACTGATCGCGGGGGCGCGGCAGGTTGATCTTGAGATCGATGCCGATGCGGCCGGGATGCGGCAGCAGGCCGACCACGCGGTCGCCCAGATAAATGGCTTCTTCGAGATCGTGAGTAACGAAAATCACCGTGGCCTTGCTGGCATCGAGCAGTGACAGGACCTCGTCCTGCAGACCCTGCCGCGTCATGGCATCGAGCGCGCCGAACGGCTCGTCCATCAGCAGCGCTTTCGGTTCCTGCGCCAGACATCGCGCGATCTGCAACCGTTGCTGCATGCCGCCGGACATCTCCGCGGGATATTTCCAGGCGTGATGGGGCAGGCCGACTTTCTTCAGCAACTCGTCGATGCGGGCCGAGCGCTGGGCCTTGGGCATGCCGATGGTTTCCAGCGCCAGCGCGACATTTCCGGCGGCGGTGCGCCATGGCAGCAGTGCCTTGCCGTAATCCTGAAACACGATGGCGACATCGCGCCGCGGCGCACGCATGGGCTCGCCGTCGAAGCTGACGTGTCCGGATGTCGGTTGGTACAGGCCGGCGGCGAGGCGAAGCGCCGTGGTCTTGCCGCAGCCGGAGGCGCCGATGATGCAGAGGAACTCGCCGGGCTTCACGTCGAGGCTAACGTTTTCGATGATCGTCTTGCCGCCGAGATCCAGCGTGACATGGGAAAACGCGATCTGCGACTTTTCGGGTTGGGCCGACGGCATGTCTTTGCGAAGGGCAATGGATGTCATCGCGCTCAATCTCCCTGTCCGGGTGGATAGACGAAAGCGAGCGTCGAGTGCAGATGCGACGTCAGCATGGCCTGCGCAGGACCGGTTTCGCGCGCCAGCACGCGATCGGCCAGAAGCTGATGGGCGGCGACAAAGCGGCTGCCGCTGTCGAAGCCGCGCATCATCACCCTGCGGTAGCGATAGGCCTGATCGTAAAGCTCCGAATGCGCCGAGAGCAGGCGCTTCGAATTGCAGGCTGCCAGCAATGCGGTGTGAAACCCCTTATGGAGCTTGTCGAAATCCGGCGCGCCTTCGCGGAATTCATCGCCGGTCCGTTCGATATGCCTGCGCATCTGGTGAAGCGAACTGATGATGCCAGCCTCCCAGGCATCGTCGCCATGTTCGATGGCCAGCCGCAGCGCCTCCATCTCCACCACGCTACGCATCCGTGTGATGTCGGCCAGATCCTCCCGGCTGATGTCGGCGACGCGAAAACCGCGCTGGCCGATACCGATAATCAGGCCGCGTGAGATCAGGCGCGACAGTCCTTCGCGCATCGGCGTGGCGCCGATCTCGTAACGCTGCACCAGATCGACGATGCCAAGCCGCGTGCCCGGGGCGAGATTGCCGGCAATGATGTCATGCTGAAGCAGTGTCGCTGCACGCTCGCTCAGCGTATCCGAGCCGGATACGTCGATTGTACTGCTAAGGGGCTGGCCCGCCATTCAGTTTGCCCTATTTCAGAATCAGTTTGTTGAGATCGAGTTTGGTCTCCAGCATTTTCTGCGAGGACATGACGTCGATCCACCATGCCAGTTGCTCGGGCTTCAGTGCCGGCTCCGACTTGTTCGGCGGCGATGCCTTCACCAGTTCGATGGTCTGTTTGGTGAATTTGGCAATTGCGGCCGAGGTCTTGTCTTTGTCGCTGTTCACGATCGCCGCACCTTCGGCGATGGCAGCGCGAAATTTCCTGATGGTGTCGGGATTCTTCTCGGCCCATTCGCGCGACGCTGCGTAGAAGATGATCGGCTCTGTGCGCTCGAGCTCCGACGCGTAGCGCGCGCCGATGCTGCCGCTCCCGGCCGCCAGCATGCGCGATACCGTGGGCTCGGCGGTCAGCACGGCATCAACACCTCCGGACTTGATGATGTCCGGCATGGTCGGGAAGGTCACTTCGACGAAATTGACCTTCTTGGGATCGACACCCTTGTCGACCAGCCATTTAACGAACAGCACGTGAAGAAACGCACCGAGGCCCGGTGCGCCGACCTTCTTGCCGACGAAATCCTTCGGCTCCTTGATGGTGATGCCGTTACGCACGAAGGCGGTGATATTGGCGTTCGATGTCGGGCTCATCACCGTTGCGCCGGCAACCGCGACGAGGTCGAGGCCGCCGTCGGCAGCCTGCAGGAAGACGGTGGAGGTCGGGCCGCCGATCTGGATCGAGCCGGACAGAATGGCCGCCGGTATATTGGAGTTGATACCGATGGGGATCATCTCGGCATCGAGCCCGTGCTTCTTGAAGATGCCTTCATCGACCGCGACCATGGCCGAGGCGCAGTCCGTTGTTGCAGTGCAACCGATCTGGAGCTTGGTCTGGGCATGCGCGGTGCCCGTCACAGCGAGCGTGGCCAATAGGGCTGCCACCGTCCACCTGGTCATGGTCGTCTCCCTCACCCGAGCATTTTTCGATCGTGAAGCAATCTTTGCGATCGCCTCTTGTTTATCGATATTTTTTTTGATCATATATTTTATCGAAGAACAAAAGCAAGTGGGAGACGCCAGTGAAGCTCGCGACATTTCGTGCCGGCGGCCAGCAGGATGGCCAAGCCAGGGTCGGTATCGTTCACGCCAACGATACCAAGCTGTTCGATCTCGCCAGCGCCGCGGCCCGCGATGGAGGCAATCCGGCCTTCGACTCGATGCTGGCGCTGATCGATGCCGGTGAGGCTGCACTCGATGCGGCGCGCAGTGCCTTCGAGAAACACGGCAGTGACGCAACGCTATCCGTGAATGTCGCCGGCACGGACATTCTCGCACCACTACCCGAGCCGCGGCAGATGCGCGATGGCATGTCGTTTCCGCTGCATATCCGGCAGTCGCCGCGTGGCCAGTTGAAGCTGGCTGCCCGTGCGAAGGGTGACATGGAAGAACTGGCACGGCTCGAAGCCGAGCCACTCGGCGAATTGCCCGAAGTCTATCGCCGCCAGCCGATCTACTACATCACCAACCGCTTCAGCGTACGCGGTACGAATACGACGGTGAAGTGGCCGCGCTACAGCAAGGTCATGGACTACGAACTCGAATTCGGCATCGTCACCAAGAACAAGGGCGCGAATATTTCCGCGGCCAAGGCGAAGGATCACATCTTCGGCTACACCATCTTCAACGATTTCTCGGCCCGCGACGCGCAGCGGCTCGAGATGGAAGGCCGCCTCGGCCCGGCCAAGGGCAAGAGTTTCGATGGCGGCAACGTGCTGGGGCCGTGGATCGTCACGCCTGACGAGATCGGCGATCCCTACAGACTGAAGATGGAATGCCGCGTCAACGGCAAGGTGCGTTCGTCCTCGACCAGCGAGGGCATGCTGTTCTCCTTCGAGGAGATCATCGCCCATGTGACGCAGGACGAGACGCTGATGCCCGGCGAATTCATCGGCTCCGGCACCGTCGGCAACGGCTGCGGCCTCGAACTCGGCTGGTATCTCGAACACAATGACGAGATCGAGCTCGAGGTCGAGAAGATCGGCGTGTTGAAGAACAAGGTGGTGCGGCAGGATATGTAACGCACATGCCTCTCCACGTCATTGCGAGGAGCGAAGCGACGCGGCAATCCAGAAGCAACAAGCGCAGACTGGATTGCTTCGTCGCAAGGGCTCCTCGCAATGACGACCGATAGGATCAAACAAAAAACGAAAATCGAGGAAATCCCATGCCCCGTCGCCTCATCGACATTTCCGTTCCCCTGCAGAATGACGTCCCCGCCGATCCGCCGGGCAATCATCCCACCATCAATTATGTCGATCACCAGCAGGGCCTGCCGCGGATGCTGCAGTTTTTCGACGGGCTGAAGGCCGAGGATCTGCCGGACGGGCAGGGCTGGGCGGTGGAGCTGGTGCAGCTCTCGACCCATAACGGCACGCATCTCGATGCGCCCTATCATTTCCATCCCACCATGAATCGCGGCGAGCGGTCATGGACCATTGACGAAGTGCCGCTGGACTGGTGTTTGCAGCCCGGCGTGAAGCTCGACTTCCGGCATTTCCCCGATGGCTATGTCGCGACGGCCAAGGACGTTGAAGAAGAACTCAAGCGCATCGGCCATACGTTGAGCCCGCTGGAGATCGTCGTCGTCAACACGTCTGCCGGCGTCAAATACGGTCAGCAGGACTACGTCATCTCCGGCTGCGGCATGGGCTATGAGGCCACCATGTATCTGCTGGAGCGCGGCGTGCGCCTCACCGGCATCGATGGCTGGAGCTGGGATGCGCCGTTCGTCTACACCGCAAAGAAATATGCCGAGACGAAAGATGCCAGCCTGATCTGGGAAGGCCACAAGGCCGGCCGCCATATAGGCTATTGCCATCTCGAGAAGCTCCACAATCTCGAACAGCTGCCGTCCACCGGTTTCATGGTGTCGTGTTTCCCGGTGAAGATTGAGAAGGCATCGGCTGGGTGGACAAGGGCGGTAGCGATTATTGATTGACGCGAACTGCCCGGGCCCTTGCTCGGAGATGTACTGACAGACTCCGTTCTCTCACAACGTCATGGCCGGGCTTGTCCCGGCCATCCACGTCTTGGCAGCGTGTGCAAAAGACGTGGATGCCCGGGACAAGCCCGGGCATGACGGCGTGTTAAACGGCCGCTTCATGCCCGAAATAGGCCCGCTCCAGCCGCTGAGGCAGGTTCGCTTCCGTTGTCGCAGCTTCGAGCACGATCCGTCCCTGCGACAGCGCATAGACGCGGTTGGCCGCAGCGAGCGCTTTCTCCACCAACTGCTCCACCAGCAGCACCGCAGTGCCCTGTTTCTGCAATTGCGCGATCACCGTCAGCACGCGGTCGACCAGTACCGGCGAGAGGCCTGCAGAGGGCTCGTCGAGCATCAGCAGCCGCGGCCGTCGCACGAGGCCCTGTGCCACCACCAGCATCTGCTGTTGTCCGCCCGAGAGTGACGCTCCGCGCTCATTGCGCTTCTCGGCAATCTCCGGAAAGAACGACAGCGCCTCATCGACACGCGCGTTGCGTTCGCCGCGCGGTAGGTCGTAGGCCGCGAGCAGCAGGTTTTCGGTCACGGTCTGCTGCGTGAACACGCGGTGGCCCTCGATCACATGCACCAGTCCGGCGCGCGCCGCCTCGCGCGGCGTGCCGTTGCTGATGTCGCGGCCATCGAAGCGAACGCTCGCCGCATTGACCGGCAGCAGGCCGGAGATGGCGCGCAACAACGTCGATTTGCCGGCGCCGTTGGGGCCGAGCAATGTCACCACTTCGCCGGCGGCGATATGCAGGTCGATGCCATGGAGCACGCGGATCTTGCCGTAGCCGGATTCCAGCGCGGTGACTCTGAGCAGCGGTTCAGCCTCCGAGGTAAGCACTGACGACCTCCTTGTGAACGCGGATTTCCGCCGGCGTACCGGCGGCGAGGATCTTGCCGAGGTTCAACACCGTGACCTGATCGCAGATGTCGAAGATCAGGTCGGCGTGATGTTCGACCAGCAGCACGCCGGTGCCGCGGCGGCTGATCGCCTTGATCAGTGCGCCCAGCCTCGTGATCTCGTCGCTGGAGAGGCCTGCGGCGGGTTCGTCCAGCAGCAGGAAGTCCGGCTGCAGCATCAAGGCGCGGGCGATTTCGATGAAGCGCAGCTCGCTGTGTTGCAGGCGATCGGCGCGGACATCGGCCAGCGCCTCCAGCCCGACGACGCCGAGCATCGCACGCGCCTGTGCGGTGAGCTTGCGTTCGTCGCGATGATGCCGTGGCAGCGACAGCAGCGCCTCGGCGAATGTCGCTTCGCCCTCGATGGTGCCGCCGACCATCACATTCTCAAGCACCGAGGCTTCGCCGATCACGCGCGGCGTCTGGAAGGTGCGGGCGATGCCTTTGCCGGCGCGCAGTTCCGGCATGCCCGGTGGTAGCGCGTCATCGCCGAGCGTGATGGTGCCGCCTTTTGCGGCGTAGTAGCCGGAGATCACGTTCAGCGTCGTGGTCTTGCCGGAGCCATTGGGCCCGATCAGGCCGTGGATCTGGCCGGGCTTCACATCGAGATCGAGGCCGTCGATGGCCCGGACATTGCCGAAGGTGAGGACGACTTCGCGCAGTGTCAGCGTCTTGGTGGTGGCCGTCTTGCGCAGCACTTCGGAGAGTCCCGCGATGCGCGGCACGATGGCGCGGTTGCTGGCGAGCGGACGGCGGCTCTTGAAATCCAGCAGCGCCGCGATGCCGCCGGGCATCACCAGCACGATGAGCAACAGTAGCACCGCATAGAGAAAGGTCGACCACGCCGCGAGCGGTGCGGCGATCTCCGGCAGGATGGTGAGGATGATGGTGCCGAGCATCGGACCGAGGATCGAGCCGCGGCCGCCGATCAGGATGGCGATGAAAAACAGCACCGAGAGGTCGAAGGTGAACGCGTCCGGCGTGATATAGGTCTGCAGGCTGGCGAACAGCCCACCGGCAAAGGCCGCCATGGCGCCGGCCAGCAGGAAGATCGACACCAGCAGCTTCGGCTTGGAAATGCCGGTGGCTTCCGCCGCCACATCCGCATCGCGGATCGCAATCAGCGCGCGGCCGAATCGGCTATAGGCGATATTGGCGCTGAGCCATGTCGCCACCGACGCGAAGCCGATGCACAGATAGTAAAAGCCCCATGGCGTGTTGAACGGCGCGGAGAATTCCGGACCGACGATGCCGATGCCGCCGCCGGTCACGCTCTGCCAGGCCAGCGCGATCTGCGTGACGATGGTGGCGAATCCGAGCGTGGTCATGGCGAAGTAGAAGGTGCGCAGCCGCATCGCCGGCAGGCCGACAATGACGCCGAACACCGCGCCGACGCAGCTTGCGATGATCAGCGCGCCATAGATCGGCACCGGCGGCAGCACATTGCCGGCGGCGAGCACGCTGGTCGTGTAGGCACCCAGCGTCAGCAGTGCCACATAGCCGATGGCGAGATGGCCGGCGAAGCCGACCACGAGATTGAGTCCGGCCACCAGCACCCAGTAGATCGCCGCGCGGGTGCCGATCAGCGCCCAGTAGTCGTTGCTGACGAAGGGCAGGATCATCGCCAGCGCGAACACGCCGAGGAACGGCAGCAGTGCCGGCAATACGGAGTGTCTGGTCGTGGTCTCGCGCGATGTCGGAATATCGGTGATCGTCGTCATCACACCCTCCGCGCCGTTGCGGAGCCGAACAGGCCCGAGGGCGCTGCCAGCAACACGATGATGAAGATCGCGAACACCGCGACCGACGAGAAGATGCCGCCGACCAGGAAATTCGCCGCCTGCTGGAACAGGCCGAGCGCGAGGCCGCCGATCAGCGCGCCGCGATTGTTGCCGAGGCCGCCGAGCGCAACGGGCACGAAGCCGTAGAAATTAAGCAGCGCGCCATTGGCGAAGAAGGCCAGCATCAGTTCGCCGCCGGCAAAGCCCGCGACGCCGCCGATCACGCCGGCGAGGGCATAGCTCGCCACGCGCAGGTTACGCTCCGGCAGGCCGAGCGCACGCGCCGCAAAGTTGTCTTCCGCGATGGCCATGAAGGCGTGGCCCACCAGCGTGCGGCGATAGAGATATTCGAGGCCCAAGATGGTGAGGCCGCAGGCCACCACCGGCAGCCAGAATTTTTCGTCCCAGACGCCGGTGCCGAGGCCGACGATGCGCGGGAAGGGCTGCGGCTCGGTGCCCCATTTGATCGCCGTGACTTGCTGGATCATCAATGCGAGCGCCAGCGTCGACAGTACATAGAGATGCTGTTCGAGGCTTTTCAGCACCGGCCGCACCGCGACGAATTCGGTAATGACGCCGATGATCGCGCAGGCGATTAAAGTGAGGGCGAAGCCGACCAAAGTCGGCATCCCCATTTTCAGCATGAACAGCGAGCCGAACACCCCGCCGAGCATGGCCAGCTGTCCGGCGGTGAAGCTCATCACCCGCGAGGTCGAGAACATCGTGTTGTAGGTGATGCCGACGAGCGCATAGATTGCGCCCGCCGCGAGGCCTGAAGCTATGATCGAGCCGAGCATGTGTATCGTCCTCGCGCCGGCTTACGAGTAGCCGGGGGCGAGGGCGAAGGTGCCGTTCTTGGCGGAACGCGCTTCCGACATGACGATCTCGTCGGTCGGATAGCCGTTATGCTGGGTGGGCGAGAACGAGTAGTTGCCGAAATAGCCGGGATATTTCGACAGCGAGTTCCAGTATTTGACGATGCCCTCGCTGTCGGTCGATCCGCTGGCCTCGACAGCCCTGGCGATCAGCTCGACCGCGTCGATGCCGCCCGCAATCCACCACAGCAGCGTGTCGTTCAGCGGCACCTTGGCCTTGTTCAGGCGATCGACGAGATCCTGACTCTTCGGCGGCAGTTTGCCGGCTGAATCGTAACTGCAGCTCTTGTAGCCAATGGCGTAGACCTTCTCCCAGTTGGCGGGCTTCTCGATCAGGCTGGCGAGTTCGCCGGATGCCAGCGAGGGATGGCCGACAAAGGCAACGTCCCAGTTCATCGACGCGCGGGTGTTGAACATGCGCGCTTCCATGCCGGTGGACACACTCCACACCACGATGACCTGCGCAGCGGCATTCTTGGCGCGCAGCATGTCCGGCGTCATGTCGGGCTGTGTCGCGTCGATATTGGCGCTGTAGACGACATCCGCGCCGTCTTTCTTGAAGGCCTCGACCGAGGCTTTCACCGCGGTGACGCCGTAGCCGGTGGTGTCGCCGATCACGGCGATCTTGCTGACTTTCAGCACCTTGAGACAGTAGTTCCTGACAGCGTCGTCCCACTGGCCGTTGGATGGCGCGATGCGGAATGCGGCGGGGAATTTCGCGGGATCAATCAGCGTATCGACGACGCAAGGATGCAGGTCGGGCATCTTGGCGCGCGCCATCAATGGCGTCGTGGCCAGTGCCTCGCCGGAATTCACCGGCCCCCAGATCGCATGGACCTTGGCCTGGCTGATCAGTTCCTGGGTGGCGTTAACGGCCTTGGTCGGATCGCCTTGGGTGTCGCGGGTGATGATCTCGATCTTGCGGCCCTTGACGCCGCCGGCGGCATTGATGGCCTCCGTGGCAAATGTGACGCCGCGGTTGAAGCCGACGGTTGGCGCCGAACTCGGTCCGGTCATGGCGGCGAGCCAGCCGATCTTGATCGGTTCGGACGATTGCGCAATGGCGGGACGTGCGAGTGGAAAGCTTGCTGCGCCGAGTGCGCCGGCGCCGCCCAATAGAATACCACGACGAGAAATGCTCATCTTGACTTCCTCCCTGTGTTTTTCCCTTTGCGGTGCCTGTCATTGATGCAGGCATCCGTTTCGTCCGCCCGGTCGTTGCCGGATCATGTGTGTGATATCGTTGGTCGGTCAGATACTCCGGATCGTCATGACATATGCCGATGTTGCGCAGTGGCAGAGCGCGACGCGCAGATCCATCTCCATCGCCTCAGGCTGACCTGTCGCGGTGGCTTTGGCAATCGGCTTGTGATCTTTGACGATGGCAAGGACGTTGCCAAGGGCCTGGCTGTTGCAAGTCACACGGTGCTGCTCTGCAGTCCCGCTCGTCTGTTGCAACGCAATGATGCGCGGCCGCCGTCAGGTCGCGCTGAAGCCGCCATCTGCTGATAGCACATGGCCGACGATGTAGCCGGCATCGTCAGACGCGAGCCACACCACGGCTTCGGCGACTTCATGCGGCTGGCCCATACGCCGGATAGGCAGGCCGGCTGCGACGGCCGACATGTCGGCGATCCCCGAGGCGAGCATCATGTCGGTGACGACGCGCCCCGGTGCCACCGCATTGATGCGGATGCCGCGCGGCCCGCATTCCATCGCTGCCGAACGCATCAGTGAGATCACCGCGGCTTTCGAGGCAGAATACAGCGCAAGGCCGGGATTGGGATTGCGGATGCCGCTCACAGACGCATTGATGACGATGCGGCCGCCGCCATTCAGCTCCATGGCCTGGATCTGATGCTTCAGGCCGAGAAACACCGACCGGACATTGGCATCGAACACGGTGTCATAGACCGCCTCGGTCTGCTGCTCGATCGGCGCGCGCCGTTCCTGATAACCGGCATTGTTGAAGGCCACGTCGAGCCGTCCGAACCTGTCCATCACGCTCTTCACCAGACCGGCGACCTCGGCCTCCTCGGTTACGTCGGTGCGCACGAACAGCGTTTTGGCACCGAACCGGCCGCAGTCGTCGGCGGCGGCCTGTCCCTCGGCCTCGCGACGGCCTGCGATCACCACCGCAGCTGCGCCTTCCTGCGCCATCAGCAGCGCAGCCGCCCGGCCGATGCCGGTGCCGCCGCCGGTCACGAGGCAGATGCGTCCGGCCATGCGGTCGCGGGGGCGGAACTGGGCAGCGCTGGTTGTCATGATCATTCCTTGCACGGATCGTGCTAACACGGTCGTTATTCGTCGCCAGCAACATAGTTGTATCATGCAACTATCGTCAAGGAGCCTGCGATTGTCCGATATTGACGCCGATTTGATCGATCACATCCGCGCCGCGTCGCGTCTGATGGTGCGCGAACTCGGTTTCATGCAGGCAACGGTTGCAGCGACCGACTATCCGCCATCGGCGGTGCATACGCTGCTGGAGATCGGCGCGCGCGAGGCGATGACCGCGGTCGAATTATCGGCGTTTCTCGGCCTGGAGAAATCCAGCGTCAGCCGGATGATCCGCAAGCTGATCGACGCCGGCGAATTGAAGGAAGCCGCCAGTGCCGGCGACGGCCGCGTCAAGCGGCTGCTGCTGACGGCCAAGGGGCGGCGGACCCGCGAGGCGATCGAGGCCTATGGGCAGCGGCAGGTCACCAATGCCTTGCAGCAACTGGCCCCGGCCCAGCGTCAGAAGGTGGCCGAAGGTCTCGCGCTCTATGCCGAGGCACTGGAAGCGCATCGGCTGGCAGACGCACAGACGCCGGACCGGACATTGGCCAGGCGGTCTTGAACCGCTACAGTCGAATCCGGCACACTCGACCGGCTTGACCGGTTCGCATCGTGCAAAAGTAAGTCGTGCCAAAGCAAAAAGAAACAGGGATGGAATTATGCCGGGCCACAAGAAGACCCCCGATCAACTCCGCAGCGCACGCTGGTTCGCGCCGGACGACCTGCGTGCCTTCGGCCATCGCTCGCGCGCCATGCAGCAAGGCTATGCGCCGGTGGAGTGGGCCGGGCGTCCCGTCATCGCCATTCTCAATACCTGGTCGGAAGCGCAGCCGTGCCACATGCATTTCAAGACCCGCGTCGATGATGTGAAGCGCGGCATCCTGATGGCCGGCGGCTTCCCGATGGAGCTGCCGGCGCTGTCGCTGTCGGAGAGCTTCCTGAAGCCGACCACGATGCTCTATCGCAACATGCTGGCCATGGACGCCGAGGAACTGTTGCGCGGCCATCCCGTCGATGGCGTGGTGCTGATGGGCGGCTGCGACAAGACCACACCGGGTCTGCTGCTCGGCGCCACCAGCGCGGGCTATCCCGCGATCTATCTGCCGGCTGGCCCGATGCTGCGCGGCAACTGGAAGGGCAAGACGCTGGGCTCCGGCTCCGATGCCTGGAAATACTGGGACGAGCGCCGCGCCGGCAAGATCTCCGACAAGGAGTGGGTCGAGGTCGAGGGCGGCATCGCCAGAAGTTATGGCACATGCATGACCATGGGCACGGCCTCGACCATGACCGCGATTGCGGAATCCATCGGCATGACGCTGCCCGGCGCCTCGTCGATCCCCGCTGCAGACGCCGGTCACATCCGCATGGCCAGTGAATGCGGCCGTCGCATCGTCGAAATGGTGTGGGAAGATCTGACACCGCAGAAGATCCAGACGCGCAAGGCCTTCGAGAACGCGATCACCGTGGCGATGGCGATGGGCTGCTCGACCAATGCGATCATCCATCTGATCGCGCAGGCGCGCCGCGCCGGTCAGGATATCGGCCTCGACGATTTCGAGATCGCCAGCCGCAAGGTGCCGGTGATCGCCAATGTGCGCCCGTCCGGCGACACCTATCTGATGGAGGACTTCTTCTATGCGGGCGGTCTGCCGGGACTGATGAGCCGCATCAAGGAGCATCTGCATCTCGACGTGATGACCGTCACCGGCAAGACGCTGGGCGAGAACATTGCCGGTGCCGAAGTCTATAACGACGACGTCATCCGAACGGTGAAGGACCCGATCTATGCGGAGGGTGCGCTCGCGGTGCTGAAGGGCAACCTCGCGCCCGATGGCTGCGTCATCAAACCGTCAGCCTGCGAGCCGCGCTTCCTCAAGCATACTGGCCCGGCGATGGTGTTCGACGACTATCCCAGCATGAAGAAAGCGATCGATGACGAGAGCCTCGACGTCACAGCCGATCATGTGTTGATCCTGCGCAATGCGGGTCCGCAGGGCGGGCCGGGCATGCCGGAATGGGGCATGCTGCCGATCCCGAAGAAGCTGGTGAAGCAGGGCATCCGCGACATGGTGCGTCTGAGCGATGCACGCATGAGCGGCACCAGCTACGGCGCCTGCATCCTGCATGTGGCGCCGGAATCTTTCATCGGCGGCCCGCTGGCGCTGGTCGAGAATGGCGACATGATCACCCTCGACGTCGATGCCCGCACGATCAATCTCGACATCTCCGATGCCGAAATGGAAAAGCGCCGCGCGGCGTGGAAAGCCCCGGAGCGCAATTACGAACGCGGCTATGGCTGGATGTTCACCAAACATATCCAGCAGGCCAATGAAGGCTGCGACTTCGACTTCCTGCGCACCGACTTCGGCGCGCCGGTCAAAGAACCCGTGATTTATTGAGTGAGTGATCCCATGACCAAGCTCAGCGACGCGACCCGCGCCAAACTCAAGACCATCTCCACCGCCACCGTGGCCACCGCGCTCTACAAGCGCGGCTTCCGCAATCAGTGCATCCAGGATGTCCATCCGCTCGGACCGAACCAGCCGACACTGGTCGGCGAGGCCTTCACGCTGCGCTACATGCCGGCGCGCGAGGATCTCAACAAGCTCGACGTGTTCAGGGATCGCTCGCATCCCCAGCGCAAGGCTGTCGAGGATTGCCCGCCCGGTGCGGTGCTGGTGATGGACAGCCGCAAGGATGCGCGTGCGGCCTCCGCTGGCGCGATCCTGATCAACCGGCTGGCGCAGCGCGGCGTTGCCGGTGTCATCACCGATGGCGGCTTCCGCGACTCCGCCGAGATCGCCAAACTCGGCTTCCCCGCCTATCACCATCGTCCGAGCGCACCGACCAATCTGACGCTGCACCAGGCCATCGAGATCAACGGCCCGATCGGCTGCGGCGATGCGCCGGTGTTTCCCGGCGACGTGATCCTCGGCGACAGCGATGGCGTCATCGTCATCCCCGCGCATCTTGCCGACGAGATCGCCAACGAGGCCTTCGAGATGACCGCCTTCGAGGATTTCGTCACCGAACAGGTCCAGAAGGGGAAGGGCATCTTCGGGCTTTACCCCGCGACGGATGAGCAGACGCTGGTGGATTTCGCGGCGTGGCGGAAAGAGAAGGGGCGGTAGGGCGCGATCACGGCGTGCATCGCGTCAGGATGGAACCAGAGGCGGTTCTTGGCTTTGTCTTGGAGAGATGCGCCGGTGCGCATCATCCATCACTCAGCCGGAAAGAGACGCTATGCGCAGCCTCATCGTCGCGGTCGGACTGTCGCTGCTGGCGCAGGGCGCAGCCCTCGCCAAGGATTCCGACAAGCCGTCCAGGGCTTTCAATGCCGAGACGATCAATGCCGCCAATTTCACCGGCAAGCTGCCGCCCGACGAGAAGCTCAGCCCGCTGGCGGTGAAGCTCCAGGTGCTGCTCGACCGCGCGCATTTCTCGCCGGGCGAGATCGACGGGATGTTCGGCGACAATGTGGAGAAGGCGCTGCTGGCTTTCGCCGAGGCTAACAACCTGCCGCCCGGCAAGGTGCTGACACCGGAGATCTGGACCAAGTTACAGGCCGCGTCCTCCGAACCGGTCATGACCGATTACGTGCTGACCGAGAAAGACGTGAAGGGTCCATATCTCGACAAGCTTCCGGTCAAGATGGAAGAGATGAAATCGCTGAAGAAACTGGACTACACCAGCGCCCGCGAAGCCCTCGGCGAACGCTTCCATATGAGCCAGGATCTGCTCGAGACGCTCAATCCCAAAGCAAAGTTCGACAAGGTCGGTGAGACCATCACCATCGTCAAGCTCTCGGATCGCAAGCCCGACAAGGTCAGCCGCCTCGAGGTCGACAAGGTCCGCCAGACCGTGAAGGCCTTCGCCAAGGACGGCGCGTTGCTCGCCTTCTATGCCGCCAGTGTCGGCAGCGATGAGAAGCCGACGCCATCGGGTGCACTGAAAGTGACCTCGGTTCACGCCAACCCGGTCTATCGTTACGATCCGAAATACAAGTTCAAGGGCGTGGAATCGTCGAAGCCCTTCACCATCAATGGCGGCCCCAACAATCCCGTCGGTGCCATGTGGATCGGCCTGTCGGAGAAGAGTTATGGCATCCACGGCACGTCGGATCCGTCCCGCGTCAGCAAGAGCGATTCCCACGGCTGCGTGCGTCTGACCAACTGGGACGTGGAGCGCCTCGGTGCATCCGTGAAGAAGGGTGTGGAAGTCAGCTTCGTCGACGGCAAGCAGGCGGCGAAGTAGTGCGCGCGGTATTGCGCGTCCTCCTCGTCATTCCGGGGCGTGGGCGGCGCCAGCCGCACGCGAACCCGGAATCCCGGAGTGTTTTGCGCTGAACATGCTGGGATTCACCGCCACTCCAATTGGAGTGGCGGTGAATGACGGTGTGGGGCGGCAAGCCTGCACCAAACATTTTTTCCTATTCTCCGTTGACAACATCCCCATCGGGTTTATATTCCCCTTCGTCCTGCCCCACCGAGAGGGGCGATCGCGATCGTCACGTTCGCGGGGCAGGATGCGGTGGACGCCGGAGATGCGGCGTTACGCGGTTTGGGGGTGACGTCTGTCTTCGGGCAGGACGGATCTGCGCCAGCACTGCCACTGGCAAGGAGACGGCCGACCTTGGGATGGACAGAGCCCTGGACAGTGTGACGGACGACCAAATCGAAACGCGTTCGGCCAAGTGCTTTGCGGCTACCCTGTCCCTCCGCCCTGGGACATTAATTTTGGTGATGGGACCGTTCGCCATGGCAGATGTGCAAGCAACCGAAAAAACACCGCAGGCGGAACGTCGGGCACTTGCTCGGCGCCTCCGAAAGTCCTGATGCACTCTCAATTGCGGAAGACCGCATCGCATCAGGCCCAAGGGTGCAACGGGCACCTGGCGTTCCGCACGCCCTCTCACAAGGGGCGGGAATGCAAGCGACGACGGCGCCCCCGCGCCGCAAACAATGGGGGTGATGACGCATGTCTGAAGAGCCGTGGCTGTTTGAAATTCTCGGTTTGCGATGGCGCGACGGCGCCAGAAATATCCCTCCCCCGCGCGAAGCGAAGCTTCGCTAGGTGGGGAGGGTCGGCCGATAGGCCGGGGTGGGGGAGCCACAAGCGACGCTCTCACGTGGGGCACCCCCACCCGTCACGTTTGCTCGCTGCGCTCGCAACGCGCCACCCTCCCCGCAAGGGGGAGGGAGAAGGAAGATGCTATCCCCTGAAATCCCGCACCCGCTTCACCATCTGCTCCACATGGGCGATTGGCGTTTCCGGCTGGATGCCGTGGCCGAGATTGAAGATGAAACGTCCGCTTGCGTAGTTGGCCAGCACGTCATCGACGGCGCGATCGAGGGCCGCGCCGCCTGCAATCAGCACCAGCGGATCGAGATTGCCCTGCACGGCGACGTGGCTCTGCACCCGCTCGCGCACGAAGGACGGCTCCGCGGCCCAGTCGATGCTCACGGCATCGACACCGGTCGCGCCGACATAACTCGGCAGCAGCGCGCCGGCGCCGCGCGGGAAGCCGATGATCTTCGCATTCGGCACCTTGGCGCGCACGCCGGCGATGATGCGCTTGGTCGGCTCCACCGACCAACGCTGGAATTCCGCCGCGGGCAGTATGCCGGCCCAGGTATCGAAAATCTGCAGCACATCGGCGCCGGCGTTGAGCTGGCTGAGCAAGTAAGTGATCGAGTTCTCGACGATGGTGTCGATGATTTTTGCGAAGGCCTCCGGATGCCGATAGGCCATCATCCGCGCCGGCGCCTGATCCGGCGTGCCCTTGCCGGCGACCATGTAGGTCGCAACGGTCCAGGGCGCGCCGCAGAATCCGATCAGCGTAATCTTCGGATCGAGCTGCGCGCGCACGCGGCGCAGTGCTTCGAACACCGGCTCAAGCTTCGTGAAGTCGGCCTCGGGTGAGAGCGTCGCGACCTTTTCCGGCGTGTCCAGCGGATCGAGCCGCGGGCCTTCGCCGACCTCGAAGCGGACCGAGCGGCCAAGGGCATAAGGGATCACCAGGATGTCGGAGAAGATGATCGCGGCATCGAAGCCGAAACGCCGGATCGGCTGCAGCGTCACTTCAGTGGCGAAATCCGGATTGAAGCACAGATCGAGGAAACCACCGGCCTGCGCGCGGACCTCGCGATATTCAGGCAGATAACGCCCGGCCTGTCGCATCATCCAGAGCGGCGGCACCGCCTGGCGCTGGCCGGCGAGGACATCGAGGAACGGCTTGCGGGGCGTGGACTGGGTCAAATGCTTGGGTTCCGGAAACTGGTGCCGAAAGGCATGATTTTGCCGCCTCTGATACACCGCCGCTTCGCTCTTGGCGAGGCGCGGCAATTCCGCAAAACCGGCGATTCACCTCACGTTTTGACGCATCTCAAGGTGTCATCGCGCCGCAGGCGGCATATAGACTGTACGAACATCATGAGCGAAAAGACCATGAACATCATGACCCCGATCGTCAGTCCAGAAATCGAACAGAACCGCACCCGCGCCAAGGTCTGGTTCGAATCCCTCCGCGACCGCATCTGCGCCGAGATCGAGGCGCTGGAGCGCGAGGCGCCGCAGGCGCTGTTTCCGGGCACGCCTGCCACGTTCACCTACAAGCCGTGGACCCGCGCGACAGGCATCGGCGGCGGCGTCGGTGGTTTCCTCTCGGGCGGTCGCCTGTTCGAGAAGATCGGCATCCACACCTCGAGCGCGAACGGCAAGCTGTCGCCGGAGATGGCGCGGCAAATGCCCGGCGGCGGATCGCAGCTCGATTACGTCTCCAGCAGCATCAGCCTGATCATGCATCCGCGCAGCCCGCGCGTGCCGACCGTGCACATGAACACGCGCTTCCTGTCGACGGCCGTGGGCTGGTTCGGCGGCGGCGCGGATCTGACGCCGATGCTGCCCGAGCAGCGCAAGGTCGACGCGCCGGATACGATCACGTTCCACGACGCGATGCGCGGTGCCTGCGATGCGCATGACCCCGCTTACTACAAGAAGTTCAAGGCCTGGGCCGATGATTACTTCTTCCTGCCGCATCGCGGCGTGGCGCGCGGCGTCGGCGGCATCTTCTACGATCAGCTCAACACAGGTGATTTCGAGAAGGACTTCGCGTTCACGCGCGATGTCGGCTCCGCCTTCCTCGATGTCTATCCGCGCATCGTGCGTGCACGGATGCAGGAAGCCTGGACCGAGGAAGAGCGCGCGCAGCAGCTCGAAACGCGCGGCCTCTATGTCGAGTTCAATCTGCTCTACGACAAGGGCACGATGTTCGGCCTGCAGACCGGCGGCAACGTCGAGAACATTCTGAGCTCGATGCCGCCGCTGGTCAGCTGGAAGTAATTTCCTTCTCCCCGCTCGCGGGGAGAAGGTGTCTTGAATGACCGAAGGTCATTCAAGACGGATGAGGGGGAGCCAGAGAGTGAAACACTGGCTCCCCCTCATCCGTCTTCCACATGCTTCGCATGTGAAAGTCGATCTGTCCCCGCAGGCGGGGAGAGGCTAAGAAGCCACCTGCTCCGCTTCGATCGCACCCTGCACGGCCCAGGACAGATCCGTGTTGAGCTGGAACGCGACCGAGCCTTCATCGATGATCGCCTGCGGATTCTTGGAGAGCTTGCCGGCTTCATCGAGCGCGTTGCGATAGTCCGACTTCAGCGCGGCGAGATCGGCATAGGCCGGGAAGTCGTAGAACGACAATTCCTCCGGCGCGAGGCCGGGCTTCTTGGCGAGCAGGCGCTTGAGAATCTGGCCGCCGGAGAGATCGCCGAGATAGCGCGTATAGGCATGGGCAATCAGCAATTCGCCGTCGCCCTTGGCGGCATCCGCGATGCGCTTGGCATAGGCTTCGCCGGCAGGCAGCATCGGCACTGCCGAGAAATCGCCATCGCACAGCACATTGAGATCGGCTTGCATGGCCGATGCACGATCGAGCCGATACTGGGCGAGTGCGGCGAGCACAGGCGTGTCGCGATGGCTCTCAAGTCCGGCTTCCAGCGCCTGATAGGCCGCCAGCAGGTTTCGTTGCAGCAGGACATAGCCCTTGCGGCTGACGTCACCGCGCAACATGTCCTTGATGATGCCGGAGCGCTCGGCTTCGGTGTGAAGCACCTTGGTGCCGAGATAAAGGGCGGTCACGACGCTGACGGGCGCAGTGCTATCTGCCGAGACAGCAGGCATTGAATTCTCCGATGATTGGTAAATGGATGTGTTGGCGCTCGGGCTGGCGACACCATATCACCCTCGCCGGATGCCACAAGGTGAGGCCAGGCCTGTTGCTACAGCGCGCGGCTGCGGGACTTGCGGCGTACCGGCGCAGATTTGCCGGTTTCCGTCGCGGGCAGAAACTGCGCGCCCTGTGCGGCAAGGAAGGCGCGCATCGCCTGCGCCGGCGGCAGCAGCACCTTGTCCTTACGGTTGAGCACGAACCATTGCCGGATGATCGGCAGGCCGATCACATCCAGCATCACCAGTCGCCGCTGCTCCAGTTCGGTGGCCACCGTATGCGCGGAGATGAAGGCGATGCCGAGCCCGGCCATCACGGCCTGTTTGATGGTCTCGTTGCTGTCCATCTCCATGCCGATCGTGGCGCGCAAGCCTGCGCTCTCGAACAGTTGCTCCATCAATCCGCGCGTGCCCGAGCCGGGCTCGCGCGTCAGGAAAGTCTCGCCTGCGAGATCGCTCATGGAGAGGCGCGCCTTGCCCGCGAGGCGATGGTCGCTTCGCGCGATGATCGCATGCGGATGATCGCCGATCAGGTTCACATCCATGTCGATCCCGGCCGGCGGCCGGCCCATGATCGCGATATCGAGATCGTAGTTGCGCAGGCCTGCGATGGTCTCCTCGCGATTGCCGACCGTCAGCAAGATCTCGATCTTGGGATGGAGCTTCGCGAAGGCCGAGATGGCGAAGGGCACGAAGTATTTCGCGGTGCTGACGGCGCCGATGGAGATGCGCCCACCGGTCTTGCCGGCCATCATGTCCAGCGATGTTGCGCAGGCGGCCATCGCCGCCTCGATCCGTTCCGACAGCGCCAGCACCTCGCGGCCGGCATCGGTCAGAACCATCCCGTCGCCGGTGCGCTGGATCAGCGGCAGGCCGGCGAGGCCTTGCAGGTTGCGCAGCTGCAAGGTGACTGCCGGCTGTGTCAGGCGCAGCTTCAAAGCTGCCGCCGTAATGCTGCCGCTGGCGGCGACGGCGGCCAGTGCACGCAGCTGGCGGATCGAAATGTCGCGGAAGCGCTTCGTCATATAAGGAAAACTTTCGCCGCCTGATTTTTACGAAAGTTCCTTTATTTGGCCCAGCCGGTCAATATCTGTGGGCAAAATGGCCCATTTCTGCCATTCCCGGGCACTCCGGACGCGGCCATGTGCCAGAAGGAGCCCAGTATTTTGCGGAGATTGCGATGACCGACCACATGCCCCTGTCCCGATATACGGCTGACTACGCCGGACAGGACCCGCTGCGGCTGGCGGTGGCTGCTGCGGTCGATGCCTTCGCCAAGGCCTCCATTGAAATCTCCGACCTGATCGGCTGCGGTACGCTGGCCGGGATCACCGGCGAGGCGCAGGGCGCGCAGAATGCCGACGGCGACGTGCAGAAGGATCTCGATGTCCGCGCCGACGAGATCGTTCGCGCGGCACTGAAGCCGGTGTCCTGGGCCGCGCTGGCCTCTGAGGAAGCCGAGACGGCGGATATAAGTGACAGCGGCGGGTTGCTCGACATTGCCTATGACCCGCTCGATGGTTCGTCGAATATCGAAACCAATATGACGGTCGGAACGATCTTCTCGATCATGCCGACCTCGAAGGGCGCTGTGCCGTTCACGCAAAAAGGCAGCGCGCAGATCGCTGCCGGTTTCGTTGTCTATGGCCCGCAGACCTCGCTGGTCCTCACGCTCGGCGACGGCGTCGATATCTTCACGCTCGATCGCGCCGCTGGGAGCTACAAGCGCATTCGGGTGCGTGTGCAGATCCCGGCCGAGTGTTCGGAATATGCGATCAACGCGTCCAACCATCGTCATTGGGAAGCACCGGTGCGCGATTTCGTCGAAGAGTGTCTCGCCGGCGTCGAAGGCCCGCGCGGTAAGAATTTCAACATGCGCTGGATCGCAGCCTTGGTCGCCGAGGCCTATCGCATCCTGATCCGGGGCGGCGTATTTCTCTATCCGTCCGATGCGCGCAAGGGCTATGCCGATGGCCGGCTGCGTCTCGTCTATGAAGCGCATCCGATGGCTTTCATCGTCGAACAGGCCGGCGGCGGTGCGACCACGGGTCGTGTGCGTATTCTCGATCTCGCGCCGACGGCGATTCATCAGCGCGTGCCGCTGATCATGGGTTCGATCAGCAAGGTGAGACGTATCGAGGCCATGCATCTCGATGCCAGCGCGGGACAAGCGCAGGCTGCAGCTGAATAGCGGTGTGCGCACGATACATCCTGTTTTGAGCCATTCAAAACATGACAGGCTTGAGGGCTTCTAAGTCCAACCAGCCCGAAACAAGTTGAGCATGATGTGGCCGCGGCCTAGACAAACGCAGGGGTCGCAAAGGATACGCGCATGCTTCCGCAGCAGGTCAAGGTCTCTGATATCACCGACGAGAATTCGGCACAGACCTATCTCAACCAGGCCATCATGACGACATTCTGCCGCGTGCTCGACAGTTCGCGTCTGGCGCCCGATGTGGTCATGCGTCTTCTGGCAACCGCGATCGGCGCGACCTATCGCGAAGTTGCGGCGGCCCATCAGGACGGCCAGTGCCCTTGCGGATGGCGCCCGGTCCCGGATGCCGATATCGAGGCCCTGCGATCGTCGCTTGAAGGCGCTGCTGCGCCGAAGATGGCTGACGATTTGCACAGCATGGTGATCGCCGGACGGGCGTAGCCGCCAGTCGATCTGCCCTTAAATAAGGCTGCATTTACGCGGAATTGGCCACTGCGGATCACCGCAGATGGCAATTCTGCGTCTGTTCCGCTCTCCCGATCACGTGATTGGGCCAGCGCGATCGACATATGGCAATTCCTTTAGACCTAAACTACTTTGGCCCGATCCTTGAATGTCGAGGAGATCGCGATCGGTGCAAAGTGACCTCATGACATCCTCATCCGCTGCAGTTCTCGACCACACCACGGCCAATTCGACCGTCTGGCGCGAAGTCGCACGCGCGATCGCCGACATCGGCGCCAAGCGCTGTTTCGGCCTCGTCGGGGGCGCAAACTTCAAGGTGACACTCGGCCTCACCGAATTCGGCGTCGAATTCGTTGCTGCACGCCATGAGGGCGGCGCGGTGAGCATGGCCGATGTGGCTGCGCGTCTGACGCGCGATCTCACGATCGTCAGTGTGACGGCGGGGCCCGGTCTCACCAATGCGATCACCGGCATCGGCGAAGCTGCCAAGAGCGACACGCCATTGCTCGTTCTCGCAGGTGACGTGGTGCTCGGCGACAAGCAGTCGGCATTTGCCTTCAATCAGTCGGAACTTGTTCACGCGGTCGGCGGCGAGTGGCGGCAGATCGCCGATGCGCAGAGCGCGTATGCCGACACCTGGAAGGCCGCGTCGTTGGCGCTGCGCGAGCGCAAGCCGGTCGTGCTCAGCCTGCCGATCAATGTGCAGGAAATGCCGGTGACGGCGACGATGGGCAAGAAGCATTTGCCGATCATGCCGCGGGTCACGATCAATCCGGCGAAGCTGGATGAACTTGTTGCGACGATCCGGACATCGAAGCGACCGCTGATTCTGGCGGGTCATGGCGCTGTCGTGGCCGATGCGCAGCCGTTACTGGTTCAACTGGCAGACAGAATCGGCGCGTTGCTGGCGACGTCGTTGCAGGCGCATGGGATGTTTTCCGGTCATCCGTGGAATCTCGGCGTTGCCGGAGGCTTCTCCTCGAAAGCAACGGCTGAGCTAATCGCGCAGAGCGACATGATCCTCGCCTTCGGCATGTCGCTGAACATGTGGACCACGAAGAAGGGCAAGCTGATTTCGGACTATGCCCAGCTCGTGCAGATCGATGTCGAGAAGGGCCGCATCGGCGTGCATCGCCCGGTCGATCTCGAACTCGAAGGCGATGCATCGGCTGTGGCCACTGCCGTGTTGCAGGCGTTTGATAAGACGCCGCCCAGCGAGGCCGGCTGGCGCACGCCCGAGGTTGCCGCGGTGATGACTGCCAGAGGCAATCATAATCTGGCCTATGACGACACCAGCACTGCCGAGCACATCGATCCGCGCACGCTGAGCAAGGCGATGGACGATATCCTGCCGAAGGATCGCACGGTCGTTGTCGACGGTGGACATTTCGTCGGCTGGGTGACGCGTTATATTTCCGCGCCCGATCATAAAGGCTGGTGCATTCCGATCGCGTTCCAGTCCATCGGCCTCGGCCTTGCCGGCGCGATCGGTGCGGCAGTGACGCAGCCGGAGCGGCTGACAGTGCTCGCGGTCGGTGACGGCGGCTTCCTGATGTCGATCGCGGAGCTTGAAACTGCCGTCCGGCTGAAGAAGCGCATCTGCATCTTCATCTATAACGACAGCGCCTATAGCGCCGAAGTGCATCACTTCGGGCCGGAAGGCTACAACGCCGGCATGGCGCAATTCCCGGTGACCGATTTTGCGGCCATCGCGCGCGGATATGGCGCCGATGGCGTTGTTGTGCGGACGCTCGCCGATCTCGATGCCGTGAAGACCTGGGTCGCCGATGGTGCGCAGGGCGTGTTCATCGTCGACGGCCGGATCAATCCAAAGCTGATCGCGGATTGGTACAGCGAGATGTTCAGCGGCGCGAACTTGTAATTGGCCTTCTTACCTCTCCCCGCTTGGCGGGGAGAGGTCGGCTGAAGCGCGCGGAGCGCGTGAAAGCCGGGTGAGGGGGAGCGCATGATACACTTAAGCGCAAACCACTAACTCCCCCTCACCCGAAGGCTCCGCTGCGCTCGCCTTCGACCTCTCCCCGCAGGCGGGGAGAGGTTATGCCGCGGCTTGGTTCGTTGCTTCAACATTCCCCAACCATTCTTCCGCAATCGTCAGATCCGCCTGCGAGAGCTGATGCCCGACGGGCAACGTGCGATGCTGCACATCGGCCCCCGCCTTTGTCAGCATCACAGCCAGCCGTTGCGAATTGCTCGGCGGGATGATCGGGTCGGATTGGCCCGACACGATCAGTACCGGCTTGGCTGCGAGATCTGCCATCGGCGCGTCACGTAGCGGCACCATCGCCCGCAACAATATGCCGCCGGCCAGCGCCTCGGGGCGCAACAGCATCATTGCCGCGGCGATATTAGCGCCGTTGGAATAGCCGAGCGCGATCGGTGCTTTGAGCCCGTAGCGCTTGCGGGCTTCGACTACGAAGTCCGCGAGCTCGTTGGCGCGTCTGACTACGTCGTCCTCGTCGAACACGCCTTCGGCGAGCCGGCGGAAGAAGCGCGGCATGCCGTGCTCCAGCACCTGACCGCGGGGCGACAGCAGTGCTGCGCCCGGCGCAATTGCCTCGCCGAGCGGGAGCAGGTCGCTTTCGTCACCGCCGGTGCCATGCAGCAGGAGGAGCGGCGTTGCCTCGCGCCGGTTGCCCGGCGCGAAGCGATGAATGTGGGACAGGTCGTTGCTCATGACGTCACCTTTTCAGTGTCGAGCACCGGCAATACGCGCTCGATCTCGCCGCGATGCTTTTCGAGGAACGCGGGCAGTTTCAGATGCTCGCCGAGGGATTCGACGGGCTCGTCCACGGCGAAGCCGGGGATGTCGGTCGCAATCTCGAACAGCACGCCGCCGGGTTCGCGGAAATAGACCGAGCGGAAGTAGTTGCGGTCCTTCTGCTCCGTCGGCTGCTGGCCGTGGGTCTTCACCAGCTTGTTGGCCATCACCTGTTGATCGGCGTCATCGACGGCGCGGAAGGCGATGTGATGCACCGAGCCGCGGCCCTGACGACCCGGCAGGAAACCGCCGGCCTCATAGATATCGACGATACCGCCTTCGACACTGTCGGCACTCAGCCGGATGATCGAACCTTCGCGCGCGGTTTCCTTAAAGCCGAACACGTCGGTGAGGATCGCGCTGGTCTTCTCGGCCTTCTCCAGCAGCAGCGTCACGCCATGGAAGCCGCGGATCGCGTGCTCCGCCGGAACGTCGCCACTGCTCCAGCCGGGCTCGTTCTCCGCGCCGGCAACGCCGACCAGAGCGAGGCTCATGCCGTCCGGATCGGTGAAGGGCAGCACGGCTTCGCCGAAGCGCTTTTCGAGCGCCTCATGGGCAATGCCCTTCTCGATGAAGCGATGCGTCCAGTAGCCGAGCGAGCGGGCAGGGACCCGGAACGAAGTCTGCTGGGTCTGGCCCACGCCGCCGCGGCCGGGGGCTGCATGTTCCCACGGGAAAAAGGTCAGGATGGTGCCCGGCTTGCCGGTCTCATCGCCGTAGTAGAAGTGGTAGGTGCCCGGATCGTCGAAATTGACGGTCTTCTTGACGAAGCGCATGCCCAGCGCGCGGGTGTAAAAATCGAAATTCCGCAAGGCGTTACCGGCGATTGCGGTGACATGGTGGATGCCTGACATGGTCTGTCTCCTGGTTGGGAAGGCGTCTCGTCTTCCGTTGCCGGGATAATTGGGTCATCCCCGTTCAAAGACAATCTGGCCATTTGTGACATGACTGTCTATGAATTGGGGACAGTCGGGATGCTCCATGGATAAGCTCAACAGCCTGCGCGCCTTCGTCAAAGTCGTCGAACTCGGCAGCTTCTCCGAAGCAGGGCGGCAGCTGCGGCTGTCGCGCTCGGCGATCTCGAAATATGTCGGCGAGCTCGAACAGGACCTCGGCGTGCAATTGCTCAACCGCACCACGCGCCATGCCAGCGCGACCGAGAACGGTCAGGCCTATTTCGAGCGCGCGCTGACCATCCTCGCCGATCTCGATGCGGCCGATCAGGCGGTGGCGCAGGCGCAATCGACGCCGCGCGGACTGCTGCGCGTCAATGCGCCGATGTCATTCGGCACGCTGCAGCTCGGGCCTGCCATTGCCGATTTCATGGCGCAGTGTCCGGAGCTGCAGATCCAGCTTGTGCTGTCGGACGATCAGGTCGACCCGATGCAGGGCGGTTTCGACGTGACGCTTCGCATCGCCGACCTGGAGTCTTCAAGTCTCATCGCGCGAAAAATCGTCGCCATCGATCGCGCGGTTTGCGCGTCGCCGGACTATCTCAAGCAACATGGCACACCGAAGCTGCCGGAGGATCTGCGCAGCCACGCGCTGCTCACCTATGGCTTCCTACTCACGGGCAATCAGTGGAAGCTGACCGGCAGGGATGGCAACGATCATTGGATCCAGCCGAGCTGGACACTCTGCGTCAACAATGCTGAAGTACTGCGCGATGCCGCGATCAAGGGCAGGGGCGTCGCGTTGCTGCCGACCTTCATTGCCGGCGACGCGTTGCGTGCGGGGACGTTGCGCAGTGTACTCTCCGCCTACAAGGCGCCGCCGCTGACGCTCTATGCGATCTATCCGCCGACGCGGCACCTCGCCGTGAAGGTGCGCCTGTTCATCGATTTCCTGGTGGCGCGCTTCAGCGGCGTGCCGGAGTGGGATGAGAAGCTCTAGCGCCAGATCGCGCGCATCCGCGAATTGATGTCCATGCGCACACCCTGCGCTGCCGCGCGCGCGGGATCAGCGGCGGCCACTTGCGGCCAGGTTGTGCGCTCGAACAGGCCGAGTAGCGCTTCCGGAATGAAGCGGGTGCGCGACGCATAGACGTGTCGGTCACCTTGTGCGTGCTGGCCGTGGGTGAAGAAACGCTGCGGCACCATCAGATGCAGATCGTCCTTGGCCCGCGTCATCGCCACATAGAGTAGCCGACGTTCCTCTTCGATCTCGGCTGATGTCCCGGTGCCCAGATCCGACGGCATGCAGCCATCGACCACATTCAGCACATAGACTGATTTCCATTCCTGCCCCTTGGCGGAATGGATGGTCGAGAGGATCAGATAGTCCTCGTCGAGCAGCGGCACGCCGGACTGATCGCTGGTCGCGTCCGGCGGATCGAGCGTGAGTTCGGTGAGAAAACGTTCGCGCGACGGATAGCCTGACGCGATCGCTTCGAGCTGGATCAGATCGGCGCGGCGCGTCAGCGAATCCTCGTGAATGCGATCGAGATGCGGCTCATACCAGCGTCGCGCCAGTTCCAGTTCGGCGGGCCAACCCGCACGGCGTGACTTGATCTCGCTGATGACCTCGACAAAGCCGCGCCAGTCGGCTGCTGCGCGGGGCGGGGCCGGCGCGTGAGCGAGGGCGTCGATCGGATCGGGTGCCGCGATCATGTGATCCAGCGCGCGCTGTGCGGAAGCAGGTCCCACACCGGGTAGCAATTGCATTAGCCGGAAACCGGCGACGCGGTCACGTGGGTTCTCCACGAAACGCAGCAGCGCCAGCATGTCCTTCACATGCGCGGCGTCGAGAAACTTCAGGCCGCCGAATTTGACGAATGGAATGTTCCGCCGTGTCAGCTCTACCTCAAGCGACCCGCTATGCGACGACGTCCGGAACAGCACGGCCTGTTCCTTCAGCTTCATGCCGCCTTCGCGATTGTCGAGCACGCGCGCGACGATGGCGCGGGCCTGATCGGTCTCGTCCCGGATGGTGACGAGTTGCGGCTTGGCGGAGGAGACGCGGTCGGTCCAGAGATTTTTGGTGAAGCGCTCGCGCGCAAGATCGATCACGCCATTGGCCGCCGCCAGGATCGGTTGCGTAGAGCGATAGTTGCGGTCGAGCGTGATGATGTCAGCCGGCGGGCTGAACTGCCCGGGGAAATCCAGAATGTTGCGTACGGTGGCGGCGCGAAACGAATAGATCGACTGCGCGTCATCGCCGACAACCGTGAGGCCCGCCCCGTTGGGCTTCAAAGCCATCAGGATCGCCGATTGCAGGCGGTTGGTGTCCTGATATTCGTCCACGAGCACGTGATCGAAGCGACCGCCGATATCGCTAGCCAGTAGCGGTTCGCTCGCCATCTGCGCCCAGTACAGAAGCAGGTCGTCGTAATCGAGCACGTTCTGCTTCTGCTTGGCTTCGACATAGCCGGCGAACAGTTCGCGCAGCTCGGCTGACCACGCCGCGCACCACGGATAGGACGCGCCGAGCACCTGATCGAGTTCGGTCTCGGAATTGACGCAGCGGGAATAGATCGCGAGGCATGTGCCTTTTGTCGGGAAGCGCGTCTCGGTTTTGGAGAAGCCGAGTTCGTGCCGGACCAGATTCATCAGGTCGGCGGAATCCTCGCGGTCGTGAATGGTGAAACCGGGATCGAGTCCGATTTGTTCGGCATAGTCCCGCAGCAGCCGCGCGCCGATGCCATGGAATGTGCCAGCCCAGGCCAGCGCATCGGTCATGACGCCGGCATTGTCGCCCATCACTTGGCGCGCGATGCGCTCGACGCGGCGGCTCATCTCGCTGGCCGCGCGCCGTGAGAAGGTCATCAGCAGGATGCGGCGCGGATCGGCGCCGTTGACGAGCAGATGCGCGACGCGGTGGGCGAGGGTGTTGGTCTTGCCGGAACCGGCACCGGCGATGACCAACAGCGGAGCAGACGTGATGCTGTTCCCATGCGGGAACACGCCATGCTCGACGGCACGGCGTTGTTCTGGATTGAGGGCGTCGAGATAAGAGGCTTGAGCGAGCAAGGCATGTATCCGAGGTGACGAATCACGCTCGCTGATTCCCGCTTTGTTCGCAATGGACGGTTTGAGGCGCTTTTTTCTCAGCTGTCATCACCCGCGAAAGCGGGTGATCCAGTAAACGCGGTTGCTTGCGAAATGCGCTGACGGCGCCTTGTACTGGATCGCCCGGTCAAGCCGGGCGATGACATCCGAATTTGTAGCGGCTTAAGCCGCCCGTACTTCGCGGAGGAACACATCGACCTGCGTGCGCAGATCTTCGCCGTTGCGTGACAGGTCCGCGGCCGATTCCACCACGCGCGACGCGGCGAGGCCGGTCTCGCGGGCGGCGTCATTGACGCCGGCAATGTTTTGCGAGACCTCGCCGGTGCCGCGGGCGGCTTCGGCGACGTTGCGGGCGATTTCGAGCGTGGCTGCGCCCTGTTCCTCGACGGCGGCGGCGATGGCGCTTGCGATCTCGCTGACGCGGCCGATGGTCGAGGTAATGCTTTGGATCGAACCCACCGAGAGCTTCGTGGCACTCTGAATCGCGCCGACCTGTGCCGAGATTTCGTCCGTTGCCTTCGACGTCTGGGTGGCCAGGGCTTTCACTTCGGAAGCGACGACGGCGAAGCCGCGGCCGGCTTCACCCGCCCGTGCCGCTTCGATGGTGGCGTTGAGTGCGAGCAGGTTGGTCTGCGCAGCGATCTCGCTAATCAGCTTGACGACGTCACCGATCTTCTGCGCGGCCTCCGCAAGGCTCTGCACTTCGCTATTGGTGACGTTGGCCTGCGATACCGCATCGCCGGCGACGCGGGCAGATTCGTTGACCTGCTGTGCGATCTCGCTGATCGAGGCGTTGAGCTCCTCGATAGCAGCGGCGACCGCCTGTGCGCTCTGCGTGGCCTCCTCGGACGCTGCTGCGACGGCTGCGGTCTGCCGGGTCGATTCCTCGGCGGTGGCCGCCATCGATTGCGCGGTGTTGCGGAGTTCGCCGGCAGCCGAACCGACGGCGGTGACTACGGTACCAACGCTGCCCTCGAAGCGCGAGGCGAGAGCACTCATGGTGTCGCGGCGATCAAGCTGGGCGCGCTCGCGCTGCTCTTCCTGGGCGGCCCGCAGCTGCTCGGTTTCGATCAGCCCGGTCTTGAAGATTTCGACGGCGCCGGCCATCGAGCCGATCTCGTCCTTGCGGCCTGCACCCGGCACCGCGATCGTGTGATTACCGCCCGCAATGGTCCGCATCGCAGTTTCGAGTGCGCGGATCGGCTTCGCCATCGAGCGGCCCATGAAGGTTGCGATGGCACCGGCGAGCAGCAGCACGCAGGCAGAAATGATGGCCAGCCAATTCAGCGAGGATCGCATCAGGCTGTGATATCCGCTGGTATCACGGGTGATTTCGAAGACGGCGATGTTGTCGCCCGAAAAGCTCTTGATTGCGCCGAAGGTCGTGGCAACGGGCTTGTTGTCGAGTTCGCCATATTGGGTCACAACTTCGCCGGCAAGCGCGCGACGCAGCATATCGACCCCCGGAGCAGCCGACTTCAGGGTGGACGCCAGCGTCTTGCCGGCCTGGCCGTCGATCTGGTGAATGCCGACATCGACACCGAAACGCGACTTCATGGTGTCGACGAAAGTCTTGCCGAACGGAGCGCCGACATCGATCGTGCCGAGAATGGTATCACCATCCATCGCCGGTGCTACGCCAAAGACGTTGAGCGCATCACGGCCGGGCTCGATGCCGCCGACCGACTTCTTGCTGGTCATCGCCTGCACCACCATCTTGCGGCGTTCGGAAACGTTGTCTCCGAAGGTGCCGGGATTGTGGATGCGGGCGAAGCTGATGGCCGGCGGTGTTTGAATGGTGATCAGTTCGAGGCCGCGCGGCTTGATACGCTGATGGGCCTCCTTCAGATTCGCGAGCGCACTGGCACGATCGTTCGCCTTGATGGCGTCCTTGATCGGCTGTGACGACGCGATCGACTCGGCAACCGCGAGCAGCGTGCGCGTTTCGGCATTCAGCGCTGCCGTGAGATTGGCGTAGTCGTCATGCGCCTCGCGACTAAGGGCTGTGTCGATGATCGCCTGTTGCTGCCACATGCTGAAGGCAGCGAGCGCGCCGCACGATCCGGCAGCGACGAGCGTGATGGCGACAATCATACGTGCTGAAATAGAATTGAGTGCTTGCATCGACATGCCCCTTGGACCGCGACAAGCAATTTTGCTGCGGCACTGAAATTCCACGTGAAAATAGGGAAGCCGAGTGAAGGAGCTCTTAATTACCTCTGATGTGTAGGTATCCTGGTATCATGGTTCCATTATGCCGCAGCAGATTTTGGCTTCGGGCGATGCCAGCATCAGTCGTGATCGAATGTGCGACGATACTAGTGGAGCCGAGACGAGCCATTCCCCGGCGCAAGGCACCGGTCCACGTGCGAGAGAAGAACTGCTGATTTGAGGGGCTTCTGGAGGCGACAGACGGCGCCGAGCTCGGTGGACATCGCGAGAAAATCGGGCGCGGACACGCCTGCCGGTGAGGCCGCGTGACCTGACATGACGATGATCGGGATCTCCGGACGGCACCGATGCGCCAGCTTCATCGTCTCGAGCCCGTTCATCCCGGGCATGAAGATATCGATGATGAGCAGATCGAAATCGGCGTTGCGGAGAATGTGGCGCGCGCGCGGGCCGTCGCTCGCGCAGGTGACGCGGTGGCCTTCGCGCTCAAGCATCAATTTGGTGAAGATCTGAACGACCTTGTCATCGTCGACGATCAGGATGCTTGCCATCTGCCGGTCCCCCGGATGCCGTCGCGCCAGTGCGGAGCATGGTTGTCTGGTTACGCACGCATCGCTACATGCCACGTTGCAAATGTGGCTTCTCGTTAAACGCCGCATCGAGCAGCGACCTGTGGACCTGAATATGTCCGTCATAGCTGACGAAGCCGAGCTTGCGAAACTTGTTCATGAAGAAGCTGACGCGCGACCGCGTGGTGCCGATCATCTCCGCCAGCATTTCCTGACTGATGTCGATATCGATGGGATGGCTGGCGCCTCCCTCGCCATAGTGAGCGAGGATCAGCAACAGGCGCGCGAGGCGCTTCTCGCTTGAATTGAACAACTGATCGATCAAGTCTTCTTCGATGCGGTTGTTGCGCGACAGAAGATAGGCGACGAAGAATTCTGCGAAAGCTGGCTCGTCGCGCAGATGGGCGAGCATCACCGACTTGCTGATGGTAACAATGGTGCAGTCTTCCATCGCCGTCGTTGTGACGGTGCGCAGCGGATGACCATTCAGGCAACCCTCACCCAGGAACTGTCCGGGTTCGAGCAGGCCGACGACGGCTTCCTTGCCTTGTTCGGACAGGACCGTGAGCTTGATACGTCCGCTCAGGATGTAGCAAACAGAATCTGCCGTCTCACCCTGACAAAAGATGTTCTGGTTTTTCTTGTAGTCGGCCGTGACCCTTCCGATGCCGGGACAGGTCAGAAAATACGGCGCATCGAACTCGGCTACAGCAGGAACCTTCAAGGCAGCTAGCCGTGTCATCGCGAATCTCCGGAGATCGATCTTTGCAGGTCAGCGTAAATCTATTCAGGGTTGTATTGTTCCCCTCAGATCTAGTTAAATTGCCGGCATAAGAGATCACAAACGCACATGCGTGAGTGGGAGGATTGATGGAGGCATCAATCCCGATGTGCACATAGATACCACCAGGCGCGTGAGGCGGCGTAGTTATGTCATCGGATTCACTGCCCTGAAACAACTTCCCTCCATGTTGCTACGCAACTTAACGCGCAGATCGTCTGTCATGTCCGCAACACACGCTGCCCTCGAATTGCGAGGGTTAACGAAACGTTTCGATCGGCCAGCTGTCGACGGACTTGATCTCACGGTTCGTGCTGGCGAGTTCTATGCGCTGCTGGGCGCCAACGGAGCCGGCAAGACGACGACATTGCGCATGGTCGCGGGATTGCTGCGTCCCGATGCCGGATCGGTGTCGATACTTGGTATCGACGCGCTCGCCGATCCGGTGGCAGCGAAACAGATCATGGCCTGGGTGTCCGATGAGCCGATGATCTATGACAAGCTGACGCCGCTCGAATATCTCGAATTCGTTGCCGGCTTGTGGGGCTGCGATGCTGAAACGGCAGAGCGCACGTCGCATGAATTGTTGGCATCGCTAGGTCTTGGTCCACATCTGCATGAGCGATGCGAAGGCTTCTCCAAGGGGATGCGCCAGAAGGTAGCGCTGGCCGGCGCGCTGGTGCACGAACCTCGGCTGATCATTCTCGACGAACCTTTGACCGGGCTCGATGCCGTGTCGGCGCGTCATGTCAAAGGCCTGCTGCAGGATCGGGTGCGCTCCGGCTGCACCGTGATCATGACCACGCATATTCTCGAAGTCGCCGAACGCATGGCCGACCGGATCGGTGTGATCGCCGCAGGCAGGCTGATCGCCGAAGGTACGCTTGCCGAATTGCGTCAGCAGAACGGACAGGGCGACACCAGCCTCGAGGACATGTTCGTGGCGCTGGTGGACGGCGCGCCGGTTGCCGCATGACACCATCCGCCAGCGTGATGTGGTTTGCCGGCCATGAAGTCCGGCTGGCGTGGCGAGAGATGCTGGGCATGCTCACGGCGGGCCGTCGCTGGCGTCCGCGCAGCGTTTCGCTTCTGCTGATTGTCTTCGTGATCTTTCTGCATCTGCCGGCTTATGCGGTGGTCGGCCGTTTCGCAGATGTGCAGACGCCGCTCGATCAATCGACGGCGATTGTCATCACCGCCAGTATCTTCCTCGCCTGGGCGCTCGTTTTGTCGCAGGCGATTGAGTCCGTCACCCGCGTCTTCTATGCGCGCGCCGATCTCGATCTCATCATGTCGTCGCCGGCGCCGCTCACCAACCTGTTCTCCGTCCGCATCGCAGCCATCGCATTGACGGTGACCCTGATGGCGATGTTGCTGGCGACGCCGTTTGTCAACGTACTGGTGATCGGCGGCGGTGCGCGCTGGTTCTCCGCCTATGCCGTCGTCATTGCCATGGGCCTGTCGGCGTCTGCGTGCGCTATCGCCATCACTGTCGGATTGTTTCAGCTCTGCGGCCCTGCCAAGACGCGGCTAGTGGCACAGATCATTTCTGCAGTCACGGGCGCAGGTTTCGTCATCGCATTGCAGGTCGCGGCGATTCTCTCTTACGGCACGCTGTCGCGTTTCGCCGTGCTGACCTCCGATGCCGCAGCCGCCTTTGCGCCGGCGGCGGACAGCGTCGTGTGGTGGCCCGCGCGCGCGATGCTTGGCGATATCGCAGCACTGGTGCCGCTGCTGGCGGCCGGATTGATCCTGCTGGGAAGCGCCATGGCGATCTTCTCGCCGCGATTCAGCAACTACGTGGCCAGTGCAGCACCATTGGCGCAAGTTCGACGCAAGAAAGTCGCAAGGCGGTTTCGACCGGGCTCTCGACGTAACGCCTTGCGCCGCAAGGAGTTTATCCTGTTGTGGCGCGATCCGTGGCTGGTCTCGCAAACCCTGATGCAGCTGCTGTATCTGTTACCGCCAGCCCTGATGCTGTGGCGCAGTTTCGGCGAGGGGGCAGGCGCGTTCATCGTGCTGGCGCCGGTGATCGTGATGGCCGCGGGTCAGCTCGCCGGCGGTTTAGCCTGGCTGACGATCTCCGGTGAGGACGCTGCGGATCTGGTCACAACCGCGCCGCTTCTGGCAAACACGATCATCACGGCCAAGATCGAAGTCGTGCTGGTCATCATAGCTGTCGTGTTCACGCCGATGGTCGTGGGTCTCGCGCTGGTCTCGCCGCGGCTGGCGGCAGTGACAGCGCTGGCGACCGTCGTGGCCGCGGGATCGGCTACCGCCATCCAGCTCTGGTTCAGGGTGCAGGCGCGGCGCAGCCAGTTCAGGCGACGTCAGACGTCATCGCGCATTGCGACCTTCGCCGAAGCTTTCTCGTCGATCGGCTGGGCTGCGACAGCGGCGCTGGCACTGGTGCTGCCGATTGCCTCGGTGATCTCGGGTGCCATGACGGCAGGTCTCATGGCGCTGACGTGGAAGATCAGTCCTGTCAGGACCTGAAATAACAAAGCCACCCGCGGATACGGGTGGCTTTGAAATTTACAACGGTCTCGAGACGACGATCAGGCCACCATCGACATCGGCGTGATGGCGGGGGTGGCTTCGCTAAAAACCTCCTCCGTGACCACGGTAAAACGCACCAGCGGCGTCGGGCCGAAATTGGTGGAGATCGCTACGTCAGCAGCGTCGCGACCGCGGGCCATCACGATGCGCCCGATGCGCGGATGATTGTGACGCGCATCGAAGGTGTACCACTTGCTTCCGAGGTAGACTTCGAACCAGGCGCTGAAGTCCATCGGCGCGGGATCGATGGGCACGCCGATATCGCCGAGATAGCCGGTGCAATAGCGCGCCGGAATGTTCATGCAGCGGCACAGCGTGACCGCCAGATGGGCGAAGTCGCGGCACACGCCGATACGCTCTTCATGACCTTCAAAGGCGGTGCGATCGTTGCGGGCATGGTGATAGCCGAACTCGATGCGCTGATGCACGTAATCGACAATGGCCTGGACGCGCGCCGCGCCGTCTTCGATATGGCCGAACAGTGACCAGGCAAGATCTGACAGCTTCTGCGTGTCGCAATAGCGGCTGCCGAGCAGGAAGACCATGACATCGTCAGGCAGATCGCCAACCGCCTGCAACGGCCCTGATGGCGGAGCCGCATCCGGCAATCCGCTATCTGAAATCAGAAAGTCATTCTTGATCTCGATTAGCCCGGGCGGCGCGACGATGCGCGTGCAAGTATTGCCGAACATGTCGAGATAGTCATGCGCCTGTACGTCATGGGAAAACTGGATGCGATGCGGACTCTGGAGATCCTTCGCGCGCGAAGGATGAATGCTGAGCATCAGGATCATGGGTGTTTCCTGCAAACACTGGAAAGCGATGTCGTAGCCCGCGCGAATCTTCACTTTTACGTCTCCACTAGCTCGGCAAATCAGGAATTCATCGTTGCCAGACAAGTGTAGTCACCAAACATCGTTCCGAGGTTCAGTGACAGGAATGTGCAGAAAATGTGGGCAGTGAGGCCGCGTCGGCCCCGCTGCGCCATAAGCTATTTCTTCAGGGACAACAGCAGCAGCGAGCGGGCAGTTACCTGATACATATGGCCGAACGGGAAATCCTCGCCGCCTTTCGTATCGGGAATGTTGGTATCCACCAGAAGTTCCCATGCCTGTCCGCCAAACGCCTCGGGCATCGTGAAATCGACCAGCCCTTCGAAGCCGTTCAGGATCATCAGCATGGTCTGATCCTCCGCCGGCTTGTGAATTCCGGTCTTCTGCGCGCGGCCGTCCAGCAGCATGCCGAAGCATTTCATGTTACCGTCTTTCCAATGTGCGTCCTGCATCGGGCCGCCATTGGCGTTGATCCATGCCACGTCGCGAACGTCGAGGTCGGGGTCGTGCTCGCCGGTCAGGAAGCGGCTGCGACGCAGTACCGAGCAGCCGCCGAGCAGTTTGATGAGCCGCTTGGTGAAAGCGAGCAGGTCCTTGCCCTCGGTCGTCAGGCTCCAGTTGAACCAGGAAATCTCGCTGTCCTGGCAATAGGCATTGTTGTTGCCGTTCTGCGTGCGGCCGAATTCGTCGCCGCCGAGCAGCATCGGCGTGCCCTGAGAGAACAGCAGCGTCGCCAGCATATTGCGCTTCTGGCGCTCGCGCAGGGCGATGATGGCCTTGTCGTCGGTCGGGCCCTCAACGCCGCAATTCCATGAGCGGTTGCTGGAGCTGCCGTCCTTGTTGTTCTCGCCATTGGCCTCGTTGTGTTTCTCGTTGTAGCTCGCCCAATCGTTCAGCGTGAAGCCGTCGTGAGCGGTGACGAAATTGACGCTGGCCCAGGCGCGGCGACCCTGATGGTTGAACATGTCCGCAGACGCGACGAGACGCGGTGCCAGTGCCGAGACCGGCGCTTTGCCGCGCCAGAAATCACGCGCGGTATCACGGAACTTGTCGTTCCATTCCGCCCAGCCGGGCGGGAAACCGCCGACCTGATAACCACCGGGGCCGATATCCCAGGGTTCGGCGATCAACTTCACTGTCGTCAGCAATGGGTCCTGATCGACGGCTTTCAGGAAGCCGCTTTGTTCGGTGAAGCCATAGACTTCGCGCGCCAGGATGGTGCCGAGATCGAAGCGGAAGCCGTCGATATGCATCTCCCGCACCCAGTAGCGCAGGCTGTCCGCCACCATCTGGATGACGCGGGCATTGGACAGGTTCACTGTGTTTCCGGTGCCGGTGTCGTTGATGTAATAGCGTGGCTTGTCCGGAAGCAGCCGATAATAACTGGCATTATCGATGCCCTTGAAGGACAGAGTCGGGCCAAGCTCGTTGCCTTCGGCGGTGTGATTATAGACGACATCGAGGATGACCTCGAGCCCGCCGGCATGCAGCGCTGACACCATCTCCTTGAACTCGCGCAGCGAGTTCGGCACGTCCGATGCGTAGCGCGGATCGGGCGCAAAGAAGCCGATGGAATTGTAGCCCCAGTAGTTCACCAGCTTCTTGTTCAGCAGATAGTCGTCATTGATGAAAGTATGGATCGGAAGCAGCTCGACCGAGGTGATGCCGAGGCCGCAGAGATAATCCACCACAGGCTTGCTGCCGAAGCCGGCATAGGTGCCGCGCAGCTTCTCGGGCACGTCGGGATGCAGCCTGGTGAAGCCCTTGACGTGGGTCTCGTAGATGATGGTCTGGTCCCATGGCACGGGCTGCCGGCCAGCCTCGCCGGCCCAGTCGAAGTCGCGATCGACGATCACGCATTTCGGCATGAAAGGCGCCGAGTCGCGTTCGTCGAAGGTGGTGTCGTCGCCGCTCTCCATCTTGTAGCCGAACACGGCCGGATTCCATTCGAGCTGCCCGGCATGGGCGCGGGCATAGGGATCCAGCAGCAGCTTGTTCGGATTGAAGCGATGGCCCTTTTCTGGCTCATAGGGGCCATGGACGCGATAGCCGTAAAAGGTGCCGGGGCCGACGTCGGGGATGTAGCCGTGAAACACCTCGTCGGTATATTCCGGCAGCTCGATTCGCGTTTCCTTGTCGCCGTCGAACAGGCAGACCTCGACCTTGGTGGCATTGGCCGAGAAGAGCGCGAAGTTGGTGCCCTTTCCGTCCCAATGCGCGCCAAAGGGATAGGGGAGACCTTCTTCGACTACTCTGTGCGTCACGATTGCCCCACTGTCTGGTGATGAAAATGCGCGGGATAACTGCGCCGCCGCATTTCCGTTGCAATGCAAACAGGCTGTTTCGGAATATATCTTGGCCTGCGAGGGTCGCTAGCCCGGAGTTTTGCTTATGACCGACGTCTCCCATCACAAACGCATCGCATTGCTGGGCGCGCCAGTCGAAGTCGGGGCCTCGCAGCGCGGGACCTTGATGGGGCCGGCGGCCATGCGGACGGCAGGCCTGGGGCCGCTGCTGGAAGAGCTTGGCTTCGAGGTGGAAGACCACGGTGACCTCATGCCACCGTCTGTGCCTCTGTCGACCGATGCGCCGCCGGAGAATGCCAAGCATTACCGTGTGATCCAGAGCTGGATCCAGGCGCTGAGTGCGCGTGCCTACACGCTTGCCAAATCGGGCGCGCTGCCGATCTTCGTGGGCGGTGATCACAGCCTGTCTATGGGATCGGTCAATGGCGTGGCGCGGCACTGGCACGAGCAGGGGCGCGAATTGTTCGTGCTGTGGCTCGACGCGCATGCCGATTACAATACGCCGCACACGACCATCACCGGCAACATGCACGGCATGTCCGCGGCCTTTCTGTGCGGCGAGCCCGGTCTGGATGGATTACTCGGCGCTGAGCCGCGCGCATCGATCAAGCCCGATAATCTCGATCTGTTCGGCATCCGCTCCATCGATAAGCTTGAGAAAGAGCTAGTCCACACGCGCAAGGTGGCCATCGCAGACATGCGGCAGATTGACGAGTTCGGTGTTGGCGTCCTGATCCGCCGCGTCATCGAGCGGGTCAAGGCGCGCAACGGCGTGTTGCATGTGTCCTTCGATGTGGACTTCCTCGATCCCGCGGCAGCGCCCGGCGTTGGCACCATGGTGCCCGGCGGCGCCACCTATCGCGAGGCGCATCTGATCATGGAGCTGCTGCATGATTCCGGGCTGATGTGCTCACTGGATGTCGTCGAGCTCAATCCGTTTCTCGACGAGCGCGGGCGTACCGCACGGGTGATGGTCGAGCTGGTCGGCAGCCTGTTCGGGCAGCAGATCACCGATCGGCCGACACCGAGCAACGCAATTATACCGCCCGGCTAGCTCGCGGTCGGCAAAACCTCGATTGGTTCCGGGTCTTTGCGCGCGTTACGCATGATCGTTTTGTTATCGTCTCGGAACTAACCCTGCAGCGCGGGATTGCTCCCTCATGGTTCACACACGAGGAGCACGTCATGATTAAGCATCTTGCCATCATCGCCGTTGCTGCGGCGGGCATTAGCAGCGCAATTCCAGCCAAGGCCCAGGAGTTCGGCGTTGGCGTCGGTCCGGGAGGCGTTACGGTTGGCGCCGTCGGCCGCGACCGCTATCGCGACGACTATGATCGCGGGTACTACCGCGATCGTCGTGACCGCAATGAGACCGTGATCATCAAGCGCAGCCGCGACCGCGATCGTGGCTATTACGATGGCGGCGTCGAACGTCGTACTGTCATCGAACGCTACTAATATTGCACCGAACGAGAGGCGGCCCTTCCTCGGAAGGGCCGTTTTTTCGTGCGTGATGGAAGCCTCAGAACATTGAGTGACAGGACCATGGCAACTGCAGCGACAGTCTGGTGGCAGGCCGGCACCATCTATCAGATCTATCCGCGATCGTTTCAGGACTCCAATGGAGACGGTATCGGCGATCTCGCGGGCATCGTCGGCCGGCTTCCTTATCTGCGGCAGCTCGGCATCGACGCGATCTGGCTGTCACCGATCTTCCCATCTCCGATGGCAGACTTCGGCTATGACATATCAGACTATATCGGCATCGATCCGATCTTCGGTACATCGGCCGATTTCGACGCGCTGGTGGCTGCGGCTCACGGTCATGGTCTGAAGATTATTCTCGATCTGGTGCCGAACCACACCTCGGATCAGCATCCGTGGTTTGTCGAAAGCCGGTCGTCACGCGATAATCCCAAACGCGATTGGTATATCTGGCACGATCCGAAGCCGGACGGCAGCGCGCCGACCAACTGGATGTCCGAATTCGGCGGCAGCTCCTGGCAGTATGACGAGGCCACAGGGCAATATTACTATCACGCCTTTCTCGACAAACAGCCGGACCTGAATTGGCGCAATCCTGCTGTTCGCAACGCCATCTATGAGGTGATGCGGTTCTGGATGCGACGCGGCGTCGACGGCTTCCGCGTCGACGTGATCTGGCATCTCATCAAGGACGGGGAGTTTCGCGACAACCCGACAAATCCGAGTTTCACGGCCGGGCGCCCGCCACACGAGGCTTTCCTGCCGCTCTATTCGACCGATCGGCCGGAGACGCTGGACGTGGTCGTCGAAATGCGCCGCGTCGTCGATGAATTCGACGATCGCGTGCTGATAGGCGAGATTTATCTCCCCTTCGATCGGCTGGTCGCCTATTACGGCAGTGACCTGTCAGGCGCTCATCTGCCGTTCAACTTCGCACTGCTCTCCGCGCCGTGGAATGCTTTCGCCATCGGCGAATTGATCGCGCGCTACGAAGCCGCGCTGCCGCTCGGCGCCTGGCCTAACTGGGTGCTCGGCAATCACGACCGGCCGCGCGTCGCCAGCCGGGTTGGCATGGCTCAGGCGCGCGTCGCCGCGATGTTGTTGCTGACGCTGCGCGGGACGCCGACGCTATATTATGGCGACGAGATCGGTATGAAGCAGGTGCCTATTGCACCGGATCAGGTTCAGGATCCGTTCGAAAAGAACGTGCCTGGGATCGGTCTCGGCCGCGACGGATGCCGCACGCCGATGCAATGGGGTGCCACCGAGCACGCGGGTTTTACGACCGGCGAGCCCTGGCTGCCGCTGGACACGGACTACCACCATCAGAATGCGGCTGCTCTCGCGGCCGATCCCCATTCGATTCTCAGCCTCTATGTGAAGCTGATCGACTTGCGCAAGCACATGCCTGAACTAGTGTTCGGCGGCTATGAGCCTGTGGACGCTGAGGGCGATGTGCTGGCCTATCGGCGCGTCTATGACGCGCAGACGGTTCTGATCGCCCTCAATCTCAGCGGTGAGCCCGCATCATTGCATGTGGGGGGCGGTGAAATCCTGCTGGCGACAGGCCTCGATCGCCATGGTGAGAATGTTTCGGGCGCACTGGAGTTATCAGGCAATGAAGGCGTAATCGTCAGGCTGCGGTAGATATCCGCGTTCCGCGACCACATGCACGGCAAGAAAAAGCGCCGCCGATTGCTCGGCGGCGCTTCCTGATTTCGCAGTGGACCAGAGAGGCTCAGTCCAGACCAATCGTGGTCAGGTCCTGGAACCAGTGCTGGGCCTGCACGAACTTCTTCACCTTCGGCGACAGCGCATGCGGGTTGGTGTCGTGAACGACCCAGACCAGCACGGCGTCGTCGACGATCTGCGCATGGGCTTCGGCCAGCAACTCGTCCTGCTTCTTCGGATCGAAGGTGTTCTTGGCTTCGTCGATCAGCGCATCGACCTTCGGGTTCTTGTAGCCGCCCCAGTTCACGCCGACCGGTGCGATCTGGCCGGAGTGAAAAAAGCGGACGATGGCGTACAAGGGATCCGAGGTGACGTAGGCGATGTTGTTGGACGTGATGCCCTTCATGCTCTCGTCAGCCGCGCCCTTGCGCCACGCGGTGTAGAGCACTTCGAGTTCGACGACCTTGAATTCGACCTCGACGCCGATTTCCTTGAAGCTCTGCTGCAGGAATTCGTTGATCGGCAATGACAGCATTTGGCCGGTGCCGCCATTGGCGATGATGAAGGTCGCCTTCAGCGGCTTCTCCGGGCCGTAGCCGGCTTCCTTCACCAGCTTCTTGGCTTCGGCCAGATCATATTTGATCTTGAAGGTCGGCTTGCCGAACCACGGGCTCGACGGATCGACCTGGCCGATGGCGGGCTTGGCGAGACCGTTCATCAGCGCGACGACGGCATCGCGATCGATGGCGAGGTTCAGCGCCTTGCGCAGGCGGACGTCGGTCCAGGGCGAACCCGGCAGCACGCTGAGGTGATAATTCCAGACATGCGGCGTGACGTTGTCGACGATCTTCATGCCGGCGCCCTTGAGCTGCGGCACAGCGTCGGGAGCAGGGGTCTCGATCAGATCGACCTGACCGGCGAGCAGGGCATTGGTGCGGGTGAGCGCTTCCGGCATCGGGACGAGCACGAGCTTGTCAGCTTTCGGGATACGCTTCTTGTCCCAATAGTCGGAGTTTTTGCTGAGTTCGGCGAGTTCACGCGGCACGAGCTTGGTCAGCTTGAACGGACCGGTGCCCGAGGGCTGCGATGCGAACTTGTCCCAGTCCTTGCCGACCTTCTCGTACTGCGCCGGGCTGGAGACCAGGAACCAGAGCATCTGATAGGGGAAGAAGGAGTCGACGTTCTTGGTGGTGATCTCGACGGTGCCGTCATCGATCTTGGCGTAGCTCGCGACCGAGGGCAGACGGGTCTTGACCTGCGCGCTCTGGCGCTTGTCGAATTGCGGCGCCTTCTCGTTCAGCACCTTGTCGAGATTCCAGATCACCGCATCGGCGTTGAAGTCGCTGCCGTCGTGAAACTTGACACCCTTGCGCAAGGTGAAGCGCCACTTGGTCTTGTCGGTATCGTCGACCTTCCATTCGGTGGCGAGGCCGGGAATGAGTTTGCCGGGACGATCGGCGACATCCATTTCCCAGGCGACGAGCGGATCGTAGATCGTGTAGCCGGTGAACTGGTAGCCTCCGGCGCCGCGATCAGGCTGGCCTGTGGTCAGCGGCACGTCCGCCATCGAGATGCCATAGCGCACCACCGTTTCGGCTTGCGCCGGCGCGGCTGCACCTATGGCGGCGGCGATGGCCGCAACAAATAACGAGCTTCGAACGCGCATAAACCAGACTCCGTATGGTGGGATATTGTCCGCCAGATACCTGCAATCCTGATGCCAGATTGGGCATATCGAACGGTTGGTGTGTGCTGGTGTGCTGCAGTGCCGCAGTTTGAGTCATTGCGGTGCAAGGTTGCAGGCCTTGGCACAAGCGTTGCATAAGAATTAGCCAGTTTAGAACAAGCCAACACTGGCGAAAGCCAACGTGTCATCCAAAGCCAAGAGGGACTGATTACGATGCGTATCGAAAAGCCGACAAAGAGCCGTCTCGCGACAGCAATCACCTTGCTGACGCTTGCCACGGCCCTGACCTTGCCACAGGTGGCGCGCGCCGAAACGGTGCTGCGCATCGGCATGACCGCTGCCGATATTCCGCGCACGCTCGGCCAGCCCGATCAGGGCTTCGAAGGCAATCGTTTCACCGGCAATACGATGTATGACGGCCTGACCGGCTGGGATCTGTCGTCCGCGACCAAAGCGAGTGTTGTTATCCCGGCGCTCGCCACTGAGTGGGCAGTGGACGACGCCGACAAGAAGAAATGGACCTTCAAGCTGCGTCCCGGCGTCACATTCCACGACGGTTCGGCCTTCAATGCGGATGCCGTGGTCTGGAATGTGGACAAGGTGCTCAAACAAGATGCAGTCCAGTTCGACGCCAGCCAGGTCGGTGTAACCGCCTCGCGCATGCCGACCCTGGTGTCCGCGAAGAAGATCGACGACATGACCGTCGAACTGACCACCAAGGAGCCGGACTCCTTCCTGCCGATCAATCTTACCAACCTCTTTATGGCGAGCCCCACCAAGTGGCAGGCGCTGTTCGACAAGGCCGAAGGCGCCGATGCCAAGGCCAAGTCGCAGGCCGCATGGGCGGCCTTCGCGCGCGAAGCCTCCGGCACCGGCCCGTGGAAGATGTCGAAGTTCACGCCGCGCGAGCGTCTCGAACTGGTGAAGAACGACGCCTACTGGAACAAGGACCGCGTTCCGAAGACCGACAAGATGGTGCTGCTGCCGATGCCGGAAGCCAACGCACGCACCGCTGCGCTGCTGTCCGGTCAGGTCGACTGGGTCGAGGCGCCGGCGCCTGACGCCGTCAAGGAAATCACCGCACGCGGCTTCAAGATCGAGAAGAACGAGCAGCCGCATGTCTGGCCGTGGCAGTTCTCCCGTGCCGAAGGCTCGCCGTGGAACGACATCCGCGTCCGCAAGGCCGCCAATCTCTGCATCGATCGCGAAGGCCTGAAGGACGGTCTGCTCGCCGGCCTGATGGTGCCGGCAAGCGGCACTTTCGAGCCGGGCCACCCCTGGCGCGGCAAGCCGAGTTTCGAGATCAAGTATGACCTGAAGGCTGCACAAGCGTTGATGAAGGAAGCCGGTTACGGTCCCACCAAGAAGCTCGAAGTGAAGACGCAGACCTCGGCGTCCGGCTCCGGCCAGATGCTGCCGCTGCCGATGAACGAATATCTGCAGCAGGCGCTGGCGGAGTGCTACTTCGACGTCAAGCTCGACGTTATCGAATGGAACACGCTGTTCACCAACTGGCGCCGCGGCGTCAAGGATCCCTCGGCGAACGGCTCCAACGCCACCAACGTCACCTATGCGGCGATGGATCCGTTCTTCGCACTGGTTCGCTTCCTGCAGTCGTCGATGGCACCGCCGGTCTCGAACAATTGGGGCTTCATCAACAATCCGAAGTTCGATGAACTCGTGACCAAGGCACGCACCACCTTCGATGCGACGGCACGTGATGCGGCTCTGGCCGAGCTGCACGCCGCGTCGGTCGATGACGCAGCCTTCCTCTACGTGGCCCATGACGTCGGTCCGCGTGCGCTGAGCCCGAAGATCAAGGGCTTCGTGCAGCCGAAGAGCTGGTTCGTCGACTTCTCGCCGGTGTCGATCACGCCGTAAGCAACAAGCGAATATCGGCCGCATATTGTGCAGCCGATATTCGCACGAACCTCTCCACGTCATGGCCGGGCTTGACCCGGCCATCCACGCCTTCTTCGCTGCAAAGACGTGGATGCCCGGGTCAGGCCCGGGCATGACGAACGAGGGGGCAGAGTTTCTGAATCGAAGGTGATCAGTGTTCGTCTACATCGCGCGACGCGTCGTCTATGTGATTCCTATCGTCCTCAGCGTGGCGCTGGTGTGTTTCCTGCTGGTGCACATTACGCCCGGGGATCCTCTCGTTGCCATTCTTCCCGCTGACGCATCGCAGGAGCTGGCGCAGCAACTGCGCGTCGCCTACGGCTTCGATCGTCCGCTGCCGGTGCAGTTCGGCCTTTGGCTGTGGCGCGCGCTACACGGCGATCTCGGCAGCTCCATCGCCACCGGACGTCCTGTTCTGGCGGAGGTGATGAAAGCCGTCGGCAATACCGTGACGCTGGCGATCGCCGCCGCCGCCATCGGCTTCACGCTCGGTCTGTTCTTCGGGCTGATCGCCGGCTACTTCCGCGATACCTGGATCGACAAGGTCGCGACCTCGATTGCCATCGCCGGCGTCTCCGTGCCGCATTACTGGCTCGGCATGGTGCTGGTCATCATCTTCTCGGTGCAGCTCAATTGGCTGCCTGCGGTCGGTGCCGGGCCGGGCGGTTCGGGCTCATGGGCCTGGGACTGGGAGCACATCAAATATCTCGTGCTGCCGGCGATCACGACATCGGTCATTCCGATGGGCATCGTGACGCGCACAGTGCGCGCGCTTACCGGCGATATCCTGTCGCAGGATTTCGTCGAAGCGCTGCGCGCCAAGGGCTTGCAAGAAACCAAGGTGTTTCGTCACGTCATCAAGAACGCTGCGCCGACGGCGCTGGCCGTGATGGGCCTGCAGCTTGGCTACATGCTCGGCGGTTCGATCCTGATCGAGACTGTGTTCTCGTGGCCCGGTTCGGGGCTTCTTTTGAACTCCGCAATCTTCCAGCGCGACCTGCCGCTGCTGCAGGGCACGATCCTGGTGCTGGCGCTGTTCTTCGTGTTCCTCAATCTTCTGGTCGATATCGCGCAGGCGTCGATCGATCCGCGCATCAAGCGGAGCTGACCATGCTGGATATCCTCTCATGACCGCGATGACAGACACTGCACTGCAGGCGGCGCCTGCCACCAAGGCCCGCGGCTATTGGGCCACGGTCGGCCGCCGCATCGTGCGCGACAAGGTCAGCATGGCCTGCGCGTTCATTCTGCTGCTGATCTTCCTGGCAGCGATCTTTGCGCCCTATCTGCATCTCGCAGATCCCTATCAGGGCTCCATGATCCGCCGTTTGCGTTTCATCGGCACACCCAACTATCCGCTCGGCACCGACGAACTCGGTCGCGACATGCTGGCCAGGTTGATCTATGGCGGGCGACTGTCGCTGCTGATCGGCATCCTGCCGGTGATCCTTGCCTTCTTCATCGGGACGGGGCTTGGCGTTGTGGCCGGCTATGTCGGAGGGAAGCTCAATACCGCGATCATGCGCACCGTCGACGTGTTCTACGCGTTCCCCTCGGTTCTGCTGGCCATTGCGATTTCCGGTGCCCTGGGCGCCGGCATCGTCAATTCGATCGTGTCGCTGACCATCGTGTTCGTGCCGCAGATCACGCGCGTCGCCGAGAGCGTCACGACTGGCGTGCGCAACATGGACTATGTGGAAGCGGCACGTGCCTCCGGCGCGAACGCCTTCACCATCATGCGGGTGCACATGCTCGGCAACGTGCTGGGCTCCATCTTCGTCTACGCGACCGGCCTGATCTCGGTGTCGATGATCCTCGCCGCCGGTCTGTCGTTCCTCGGCCTCGGCACCAAGCCGCCGGAGCCGGAATGGGGTCTGATGCTGAACACGCTGCGCACTGCGATCTACGTCAATCCATGGGTGGCAGCACTCCCCGGCGCGATGATCTTCGCCGTGTCGATCTGTTTCAATCTGCTGAGCGACGGCATGCGCAGTGCCATGGACATCCGGAACTGATGGCATGAGTGATATTGTAGAAGAAATCGACAAGCTGGAACCGCTCGAAGATATTGGCGGTGTTGCGCAGCCGCTGTTACAGGTGGTCAGCCTGACCAAGCATTTCCCGGTACGCGGCGGGCTGTTCGCGCCGAGCAAGACCGTGCGCGCGGTGGACGATGTGTCCTTCGCCATCGCCAAGGGGGAGACTGTCGGCATCGTCGGCGAGTCCGGTTGCGGCAAGTCCACCACGGCGCGGCTGCTGATGCATCTGATGCCGCGCAATTCCGGCGATATCATCTATGACGGCCGCACCGTCGGGCGCGAACTTTCGCTGCGCGAGCTGCGCCGCGGCATGCAGATGGTGTTTCAGGACAGCTATGCGTCGCTCAACCCGCGCCTGACCATCGAGGAATCGATCGCCTTCGGACCGAAGGTGCACGGCATGGCCGACAAGGCCGCGCGACTGCTGGCGCGCGAGCTGCTCGGCAAGGTTGGCTTGCGGCCCGAGACATTCGCCAACCGCTATCCGCATGAGGTCTCCGGTGGCCAGCGTCAGCGTGTCAACATCGCGCGTGCGCTCGCGCTGTCGCCGCGTCTTGTCATTCTCGATGAGGCCGTCTCGGCGCTCGACAAGTCGGTCGAGGCGCAGGTGCTCAACCTGCTGGTCGATCTCAAGCGCGAGTTCGGCCTGACCTATCTGTTCATCAGCCACGATCTCAACGTGGTGCGCTATATCTCCGACCGCGTGCTGGTGATGTATCTCGGTGAGGTTGTCGAACTCGGGCCGGTGGACGAGGTCTGGGACGGGCCGGCGCATCCCTATACCCGCGCGCTGCTCGCGGCGATGCCATCGTCCGATCCTGACAAGCGCACGGAAACGCCGCCGATCACCGGAGATCCGCCGAACCCGATCGATCCACCGTCCGGTTGTCGTTTCCACACACGCTGCCCCTTTGCCGAAGCGATGTGCGGGGAGGCGACGCCGAAACTGACTGAAATCACGGTGACTGGCCATCAGGCTGCCTGTTACATGGCGATCCCGGGTTCGGGACACAGCAAAGCACCTGCCGCAGGAGTGCACTGACATGACCAAACCGACTGCCAAGCAGATCAAGGCGCTGACCGAAGTCAGCGGCCTTCCCGCATCCGACGAGGTTGCCGAGCGCATCGCCAATTCGATCGGCCCGGCGTTCGAAGGATTCGCGGCTGTGTCCGGGACCCTACCGTTCGATCTCGAACCCGCGACCTTCCTCGCTGTCCAGAATACCAAGGCTGCCAAATGAGCGTCACCGAACCCGCATTGCTGTCGCTGACGGAAGTCGCCGACGCTATCGCCACGAAGAAGATTTCGTCGCGCGAAGCCACGCAGTCGTGCCTCGATCGCGCCGTGAAATCGCAGCCGAGCCTCAACGCCTATATGTCGATCGAGGCCGATGCAGCGCTGAAGGCGGCGGACGCGGCCGATGCGTCGCTCGCTAGGGGGCAAAGCCGCGGCGTGCTGCATGGGGTGCCGCTGGCGCACAAGGACATGTATTACGACGAGGGACATGTCGTGACCTGCGGCTCGCATATTCGCCGCGACTGGGTTGCAACTACCACGGCGACATCGCTGCAGCGCCTGAAGGATGCCGGCACGGTGCGGCTCGGTTCGTTGCAGATGGTCGAATTCGCTTATGGCCCGCTCGGTCACAACGTGCATTACGGCGCCGTGCATAACCCGTGGCATGTCGATCACGTCACGGGTGGTTCGTCGTCGGGTTCGGGCTCGGCCGTCGCAGCGCGTTTGACTTTTGCAGCGCTGGGCTCGGACACCGGCGGATCGATCCGCCTGCCGGCGCATTTCTGCGGCGTCTCCGGTTTGAAGACGACCGTCGGTCTGGTCAGCCGCGCCGGTGCGATGCCGCTGTCGCAATCGCTCGATACGGTCGGCCCGCTGGCGCGGACCGTCGAGGATTGCGCGCTGCTGACCGGCCTGATGGCTGGTGCCGATCCGCTCGATCCAACCACCAGCACGCGCCCTGTGCCGGACTACATGGCGGCGACGTGTGCGTCCGCCAAAGGCATGACGGTCGGCATTCCCAAGGCATTCTATGTCGACGACCTCGACGCCGACACGGCTGCGATCTTGCAGAACACCATCGCGACGCTGAAGGATGAAGGCGTCAAGATCGTCGAGGTTGATCTGCCCAATCAGGGTCAGCTCACGGCGGCCTGCCAGTTCGTGCTCGCGACGGAAGCCGCGGCGATGCATAAGCGCTGGATGATCGAGCGGCCGCAGGATTACGGCGCGCAGGTCCTGATGCGGTTACAGAACGGTCTGGCGATCACTGGCGTCTCCTATATCGAGGCGCTGCGCTGGCGCGGTCCTGCGCTTGCGGCCTATCTCGCTGCGGTGACCGGCACTGACGCCGTGCTCGCACCGGTCTCGCCCGGGGCGGCTCCGACCATTGCCGAGACCGATGTCGGCAACAGCTCTGGCGCCGAAGCGATGATCCAGCGCCTGACGCGCTTCACGCGGCCGATCAATTATCTCGGTCTGCCCGGTCTCTCGATCCCGGCGGGTTTCACCAAGTCGAAACTTCCGGTGGGCATGCAGCTGATCGGTCGCCCGTTCGATGAAGCAACGCTGCTGACCATCGGTGCCGCCTTCCAGCGCGCCACGGACTTCCACAAACAGTGCCCGGAGTTGGCATGAGCAATCTTGTCGAGGTTCGCAATCTCAACGTCCGGTTCGGCGGCGAACGCACCGTCTATGCAGTCAACGATCTCAACCTGACGCTCGGCGAAGGCGAGGTGCTCGGGCTGCTCGGCGAGTCCGGTTCGGGCAAGAGCGTTACCTTGCGCGCGCTGATGCGGCTGCTGCCGAAGAAGCGCACGCGGATCACCGGCACGGTGAATGTGCTCGGCAAGGACGTTCTGGCGCTCGATGATGATGAGCTCTCGGCGTTTCGCGGCCAGACGGTGTCGATGATCTTCCAGGAACCGGCGCTGGCGCTGGACCCCGTCTATACGATCGGCCAGCAGATCGCCGAAAGCGTGATGCGGCACGAGGGCAAGAGCCAGGCCGAGGGCGTGAAGCGCGCGCTCGAAATGCTTGAGGTCGTGCGTATCCCCTCCGCCAAGCGTCGCCTCGATGCCTATCCGCATGAAATGTCCGGCGGCATGCGGCAGCGCGCAATGATCGCGCTGGCATTGGCCTGCAAGCCGAAGATCCTGCTCGCGGATGAGCCGACCACTGCGCTCGATGCCACCGTGCAGATCCAGATCCTGTTGCTGCTGCGCGAGCTGCAGCGCGAATTCGGCATGTCGATCATCTTCGTCACGCACGATATCGGCGTGGCCATCGAAATCTGCGATCGCGTGGCCGTGATGTATGCCGGCCAGATCGTCGAACAGGGCACGCTAAGCCAGATCGTACGCTCGGCCGTGCATCCCTATCCGCAGGGGCTGCTGGCCTCCACCGTGCACGGCGCCAAGCGCGGGGCGCGTCTGGAGACGATTCCGGGTACGCCGCCGTCGCTCGACAAGCCGCCGGTGAATTGCTCCTTCGCGCCGCGCTGCAAATTCGCCCAGCCGCGTTGCGTCGAGGCGGCGCCGCCGAATGTCGAACTCGCCGACAATCGTGTGGTGCGGTGTATTCTGGCGGAGCAGGCGGCAGCGGCACTGCCGGCCTGACGCCTTCTTACCCCGCCAAATTCTTCAGCAGGAACGTCAGCGCCGTCTGCGCGAAACTGTGCATGTTGCCGGAGCGGTCGTTGCTGCCGGTCTCCAGCGTCATGACCTCGTTTCGCGGGCCGGCGACGGCCATGCAGCTATGGCCTGCGGCGTCGCCATAACGATTGCCGGAGGGGCCGGTCGCGCCGGTTTCCGACAGGCCCCAGTCACAGCCGAGCCGCTCGCGGATCTGCGTCGCCAGCAGTTGTGCGTAGGGCTCTGAAGACGAGCGCATGCCCGGTATCCGAAACGCATCATCGGAAATATCCATCAGCACACGCCGCGCATCGCGCGTATAGATCACGCCGCCGCCGATGAAATAGGCGGAGGCGCCGGGCACTGTGAGCAGTGCAGCGGAGATCAAACCGCCGGTCGAGGATTCAGCTATGCCGATGGTCTGCTTGCGCGCGATCAGCTCAATGGCAATCTTCTCGGCGAGGGGAATGAGATCTCTCATGACTTCTTCCCCCAAGGTTTTGACCAGGGCCTGATCCACGGCTTTTTCGCCAGTGACCCATAGACAGCGCGAATGAAATTCTTGCTGGCGGTCTCGTTCGGCGCCCATTTGGCGTCGAGATCGGCGAACGGCTTGGCCGCCAGAACCTCGTCCTCGGTCTTGCCCTCCTTGATCAGCTTGGCCATGCGATCGCGCGCCGTCACCAGCATGGTGCGATAGTCGACCAGCGCAGCCTTGTTGGCGAGCGGACCGTGGCCGGGAACGATCTTGGTGTTGTCGTTCGCCAGTTTCAGATAGGCGTCGGTCGCTGCGATCATCCCCTTGATATTGCCGCCGTTGAGGACGTCGATGTTGGGATAGCGGCCGTTGGTGAATGTATCACCGGTCGCAATGACATTGGCGCTCTTGAAGTAGACGTAGGTGTCGCCATCGGTATGTGCGTTGTCGGGATGGCGCAGTTCGGCGATGCGGCCGCGCAGGCTGAGCTTGAGCTGATGCGTGTAGGTGTTGGTCGGCAGCGCCGCCTTCGGCGCGGGCGGATTCTGTGCGCCGGTCAGGAAATTCGTGGTGCCTTTTTTCAGGCGGGTTCTGACCTTGACGTTGGCGACGATGGTCGCGCCTTCATTGGCAAAGGCCTCGTTGCCGCCGGTGTGGTCGCCGTGGAAATGCGTGTTGACCAGATACTTCACCGGCTGCGGCGTCACCGCGGCGATGGCCGCCTTGATCTTGTCGTGCAGCGGGGCAAACTGGCTGTCGACGAGGATGGCGCCCGATTTGGCCGTGGCCAGCGTCATGTTGCCGCCTTGGCCTTCGAGCATGTAGACGCCGTCACCGAGGTCGGTGGTCTTGATCTCGACTTTTGAGAAGTCGGGCGGCGGCGGTGCTGCCGGCGGTGTGGACGCCTGCTGTGCGAGCGCAGGCGCCAGCGCCAGAAGGGTGAAAACCGCGGCCAGTGTCGTCCGATTCATCGCAAGCTCCATTCCGAAACAGGCCAGACTTCTAGCATGTTTCGGATGGCGATCTGCTCCCGAACACGTGATGTCGACAATGCCGATCAGCGGCCAGAACGGTCACGTTCCGGCGGGACCTGCGAGAGCAGCCAGTCGCGAAAGGCCTTCAGCTTCCGCGAGTCGGAAGAGGCTTCGGGGGACACCAGATAGAAGCCGGCGTCGGCGGGCATGCGCATGTCGAAGGGCACCACCAGCCGGCCCTTGGCGAGATCGCCCTCCACATAGGTGGTGCGGCCGATGGCGACGCCGAGGCCGTCGATCGCAGCCTGCAGGGTCATGAAGATCATGTCGAAGGTCAGGCCGGGCTGTTTCGAAATATCGGTTGGCAATCCGGCCGCGGTGAGCCAGAGCCGCCAGTCATCGTCATAGCCGCCGCTCGAATGCAGCAGCGTATAGTCCGCGAGATCCTGCGGCTTCAGCAGCGCCTTCTTTCCGGTGCGAAGCGCCGGGCTGCAGACCGGAAACAGATCGTCCGCCGTCAGCCAGTCGGCGCGGAGGCCAAGCCATTGGCCGCGGCCGTAGCGGATCGCGGCGTCGACATCGCCGCTCTTGAAATCGACCATGCTTGTCGATGTGGTGATGCGCACATCGATATCGGGATGGGCTTTCTGGAACGCTGAGATGCGCGGCAGGAGCCATTTCGATGCCATCGATGCGAGCGTGCTCACCGTCAGCACGTGGTCATTGTCGCGGCGCTTGAGCCGGTCTGTGGCAAGACGCAGGTCGTTGAAGGCGGCGCGAACGCCCGGCAGATAGTCGTGTCCTTGCGGGGTGAGTGCGAGCGCGCGGTTCTGCCGAATGAACAGCTTGAGACCAAGCTCTTCTTCCAGCCGCTTGATCTGATGGCTGATCGCCGTCTGCGTGACGTTCAGCTCGCTTGCCGCATTGGTGAAGCTCAGATGGCGTGCGGCGGCTTCGAAGGCGCGCAGCCCGTTGAGTGACGGCAACCGGGTGCTCATCCGTGCTCTCTCCCCTGGCGATTCACCCTTCGTCCCATCCATGAGTTTGTCTCATGTGATGCGGTGCACAATGTCGTTTGTGCAATGTGAGAATGAAGCCGATATTTCCTAAGTAAATTTAGCTTTAGGAGAGCAAAATGTCTACTTGCACCCATGAATCGATGACAAATCATCATGCTCCGCTCAGCGTGGCGGCCATCGCCGAGACGTTCCACGTCTGGCGGGAGCGCGCCCATCAACGCCGCGAACTGACCCATTGGAGCGAGCGTGACATCCACGACGCCGGCCTTTCGGTGGGCGACGTGATGGCCGAGGCCAGCAAGCCGTTCTGGCGCGCGTAAGGACGGTCCGATCGTCCGGGAGCAACTGTCATGCAACATCTCAACCTCGATGACCTCGGTCAGTATTCCGATGTGGTGTTGTCACGCAGCGGCGCTGCGGTGACGGTTCGGTTTGTCGAGCTTCACGATGCGGACGCGTTACAGGCCTATTTCCGCGGCCTGTCGGTGCGGTCGCGCTACAATCGCCTGATGGGCGCCGCCAGCGAATTGCCGGCGGGGCAGCTGGACAAATTCATCCATGTCGGTGAGGCCGACAGTTTCTCGGTCGTCGCGACGGTCTCGCGCGATGGCTCGGAGACCATTGTCGGCGAGGCCCGCTACGCGTTCGATGAAGCGACGTCCCGTTTCGAACTGGGCCTGTCCGTAGCTGATTCCATGCAAGGGCAGGGCATCGGCCTGGCACTCATGTCCAATTTGGAATGCCGTGCTGCTGCGCTCGGAGCCGACCAGCTCTTCGGAGATACATTGCGCTCAAACGAGGCAATGCTCGCACTGGCCCGTAAGGCCGGCTTCACATTCGCGCCGACGCCGGGCGATTGGAAGCAGGTGCGCTTCGTAAAGCAGATCGATGCGGCGTCAATCGCAAACCCATGTGCGGTCTGGCGCCTCGCAGCGCAATCCCTGCAGCCGATACTTGCCTAAGCGCGGCAACGCTCGCCACGTTTAGGCAAGGTATGATGCGACGAAGCAATTCAATCCGTCTCTAGCTCAGGATTTCTTCGTCGCATCTGCGTGTCTTGAAGACGGCGCCTATGCCGTTCCTTTCGCGAAGTCTGTCGATGTGGCCACGTCGCGCCACGCAGCCAGTTCCTTTTCGACAAAAGCATGCTTGCTCTCAATCCGCGCAACCGTGTCGCTGCCAAGCGGCAGACGGATCGGAGGAGTCTTGGCAGCTGCAAGCTGCATGAAGGCCTTCGCCAGCTTGCTGGGATCGCCGGGCTGCGCGTGATTGACGTCGGCGGCGTGGTTGCGGGTCTTGCCGACGGTGGCGTGATAGTCGCCGATCTCCAGTGCGGTACGCACCAGCGAGTTATCGTCCAGAAAGTCGGTGCGGAAGAAGCCGGGTTCGACCACGGTGACATGGATGCCGAGCGGCGCGACTTCGCCGGCCAGTGCTTCACTGATGCCTTCGACCGCGAACTTGGTCGAGCCATAGACGCCCCAGCCGGGGAAGCCGGCATATCCGCCGACGGATGAAATGTTCATAATGTGACCCGAGCCCTGCCGGCGCATATGCGGCAGCACGGCACGGGTGACGCCGAGCAGGCCGAACACGTTGGTGGCATAGAGGCGTTCGACTTCATTGGCACTGGCTTCCTCGATCGCGCCGAGCAGGCCATAACCGGCATTGTTGACCAGCACATCGATGCGGCCGAATTTCTTCACGGCCTGACCTGCGGCCTCATGGGCCTCGGTCTCGCTGGTGACATCGAGCCGCGTCGCCAGCAGGCGCTCATGGGTGCCGAGACGTGCAGTGACAGCATTGGGATCGCGGGCCGTTGCCACGACGGCATCGCCCTGGGCCAAGGCTTCTGCCGCGATGAGGGCGCCGAAACCGCGGGATGCTCCTGTGATGAACCAGACACGCATGGTGGTCTCTCCTGTGTTGGCCCCGCGTTAGTGCAGGGCTGATGGGAGGAAACTAGCGGCTCGCCAGAACTGAAATAATCCTCTATTTGTTCCATGTGTTCATGAGTCGGATTCAACAATGAGCCTGATCGGCCCGGCCGACCTCGCCACCTTTCTGGCGATTGCCCGGCATCGCAGCTTTCGCAATGCCGCCATTGAGCTGGGCGTATCCGCCTCCGCGCTGAGCCACGCCTTGCGCGGCATCGAGGAGCGTCTTGATGTCCGGCTGGTCAATCGCACCACCCGCAGCGTCGCGCTGACGGAGGCGGGCGAGCGGTTGTTCGCGCGGGTCAGTCCGGCGTTTCAGGACATCAATGATGCGCTGGAGGACCTCAACCATTTTCGCGGCAAGCCGGCGGGGACGTTGCGCTTCAACGCCGCCCGGCAATCCGCACAGCTCGTGCTGCTGCCGATCGTCACGCGATTTCTGAAAGCCTATCCGGAGATCAATGTCGAGATTGCCGTGAATGACGGTCTTGTCGACATGGTCTCGGCCGGTTTCGATGCGGGCATCCGCTTCGGCGAAACTGTTGCGGCGGACATGATTGCCGTGCCGATCGGCCCGCGGCAGCGATCGGCGGTCGTTGCGTCACCCGGCTTCTTCAAGCAACACAAGCCGCCGCAGACGCCGCACGAGCTGAAAGACCTGCCGTGTATCCGCTATCGCTTCTGGGGTGGCGCGCTGTATCGCTGGGAGTTCGAGCGCGGTGGCATCGAGGTCGAGATCGATGTCGCGGGCACGCTCACTTTGAACGATCAGGACCTGATGGTGGACGCTGCGCTGGACGGAGCCGGACTGGCTTACGTGTTCGAAGGGCAGGTCGAGGAGTTGATCGCCAAGCGCAAGCTGGTGCGGGTCCTCGCTGATTGGTGCCCGGCCTATCCCGGCTTCTTCATGTATTATCCCAGCCGCCGACAACTGCCGGCGGCATTGCGGGCCTTTGTCGATTTTGCCAAGACGCCGGCTTTAGTGAAGTCGAAGGTTTAGATGCGCATCAGTTGCCTTTGAAGTTCGGCTTGCGCTTCTCGATGAAGGCTTGCACCGCCTCGCGGTGATCTGCCGTCATGGTCGTGCGGATCAGCCGCTCGGCCTCATGGTCCCGCGCCGTCGCAAAATCGAAGGCCAGTGCCTCATCGAGATTGTCCTTCATGTAGCGCAACGCCAGCGTCGGCCCCTGCGCCATGCCGCGCGCCAGTGCGAAAGCCTCGTCCTGCAGCCTGTCGTCCGGCACCACGCGGTTGAACAGCCCGATGGCTTCGGCGCGGGTTGCCTCGACTTTGTCGGCAGTGAACATCAGCTCGCGCGCGCGGGCCGTGCCGACAAGACGCGTCAGCAGCCAGGCGATGCCGTAATCGCCGCTGAGGCCGACGCGCAGATAGCCGGTGGAAACGAAAGCCGATTGCGCCGCGATGCGGATGTCGCAGGCCATGGCTATGGCAAGGCCGGCGCCTGCAGCGGGGCCGGGCAGGGCGGCAATGGTCGGCTTGCGTACGGCGACCAGCGCACCGGTCAGCAGGCGCTGGCGCTCCTGCAGGTCGGCAACGCGTTCGTCGAAGGACATATCGAGCGTGGACTGCTTGCGATGAGCGCCCATGCCCTTCACGTCCCCGCCGGAGCAGAAGGCCGTGCCGGCGCCTGTAATCAGTAGCGCGCCGACATCGGGGTTTTCGCCGCAGGTGCGGATCATTGTGCGCAATGCAGGCGTGAGATGGTCCGACAGCGAGTTGCGCGCTTCCGGCCGGTTCAGGGTGATGACGGCAACGCGCTCGCGGATCTCGCACAGCAGCTCACCGGTGCCGGTGTTGATGACCTGTACGGCTTCACTCATGTATCTCGCCCCGTTCTCGCGTCAGAATTTTTCGACCCATGGACGGATTTCGAGCTCCGAACTCCAGGCACTGCGCGGCTGCTGTAGCACGTTCCAGTAATTCATGGCGATGGCATCGGGGTCGAGCATCGAGTCCGGCCTGTCCGCTGGCTCAACGCGGACTGAACTGCGAATGCCGCCATCGATGACAAAGTGGGCGATGTGGATCCCTTGCGGTGCAAACTCGCGGGCCAACGACTGCGCCATTCCGCGCAACGCGAACTTGCCCATGGCGAAGGGTGCCGATTGTGCGAAGCCTTTGATACTCGCGGAGGCACCAGTGAACAGGATGGCGCCGTGCTTGTTGGGCAACATGCGCTGCAATGCCTGTTGCGCGACCAGAAATCCGCCGAAGGCGCTAACGGCGATGGATTGTGCAACATCGGGAGGTGCGAGCTCGATGAAAGGCCCACGGGCGCGTTGGCTGGCGTTGTAGACGACGATATCGGGCGCGCCGATCTGGCGTTCGACATCTGCAAACAGCTTGGCGACATCTCCGGCCTGGGTCGCGTCGCAGGCAAAGGCCTTGGCGCCGGTCTCCTGGCACAGCGCATCCAGCTTGCCGGGATTGCGGGCGGCGAGTGCGACGCGGATGCCCTGTTTGGACAGCAGCCTCGCCAGCGATGCGCTGATGCCCCCACCGACGCCGACGATCAAAGCGGTTTCGTAATGCGGAATTTCCATGGATCAAATCTCCGGCTGGGGCACTTTATTCGCTGGCGCGGCAGGCGCATGATGAAGATGGAAACGCAACTGCCAAACACAAGAGGCCGTCATGAACGCCCACGCCCAGATTGCCGCCAATCTGATCGCACCCGACACGTCCGGCATGAATTTCTACCGGGCCGATCCGGCACTGACCGATTTGCTGCGTATTCATCTGCCGGAGGATCTGTTCAACCATATCGAGCCGCATCTCGATCGGCTGGGCGGTCTTGTCGGTGGGCCGCTCGATGAAGCCGGGCGGATGGCCGACAAGCATGGACCCGTGCTGCATCAGCGCGACAAGTTCGGCCAGGACGTGCAGTGGGTCGAATATCACCCGGCCTATCGCGAACTGGAGAACGCAGCCTTCGGCGAGTTCGGCATTCACGCGCTGTCGCATCGCAAGGGCATTATGGGCTGGCCCTCGACCTATCCGGTGGCGGCCAAACACGCCTTTACGTTCCTGTTCAACCAGGCCGAGTTCGGCATGGGCTGCCCGATCAATGTCACCGACGGTGCTGCGAAGCTGCTGTCGAATTACGGCGACGATGCGCTCAAGGCGAAATATCTCGACGGGCTGACGCAGACCGACATGAGCAAGCTGACCCAGGGCGGCCAGTTCATGACCGAGAAGGAAGGCGGCTCCGACGTCGGCAAGCTGACGACGCGGGCCGTGCAGGAGGGCGATCACTGGCGGCTGTATGGAGAAAAGTGGTTCTGCTCCAATGCCGATGCGAAGGTCGTGATGCTGCTGGCGCGGCCGGAAGGTGCGGTCGGCGGCACCAAGGGCGTCGGCCTGTTCCTGATGCCGCGGACGCTCGATGACGGCACGCCCAATCACTACCGGATCGTGCGCCTGAAGGACAAGCTCGGCACGCGGTCGATGGCATCAGGTGAGATCAAGCTTGAGGGCGCTATCGCTTATGCTGTCGGCAAGCTCGATCGCGGCTTCGTGCAGATGGCCGAGATGGTGAATTCGTCGCGCCTGTCGAATGGCGTGAAGTCGACCTCGCTGATGCGCCGCGCCTGGCACGATGCGATGGCAGTCGCGCGTGGACGTGTCGTGTTCGGCCAGCGCATTATCGACATGCCGCTGGCGCGGCGGCAGTTGATGAAGATCATGCTGGCGACCGAGCAGGCGTTGTCGATGAGCTTCCTCACCGCGGATGCGCTGGACCGTGCAGAGGCCGGCAGCCAGGACGCTGCAGCACTGCTGCGGATCCTGACGCCGACGCTGAAATTCCGTGCTACCCGTGACGCGCGCAAGGTCTGCGGCGACGCGATGGAGATGCGCGGCGGTGTCGGTTACATCGAGGAATTCGCCACCGCGCGGCTGCTGCGCGATGCGCATCTCGGCTCGATCTGGGAAGGCACCGGTAATATCGTCGCGCTCGATGCGCTGACACGTGCGGTTGGGCGGCACGGCGCGGAGGCTGCGCTTGCTGCCGACTTGCATGCGCGGCTCGATGACTCGCCAAGCGTGCCGCAGGCATGGCGGGATCGCCTGCGCGGTCTGACAGACAAGGCGATCGACTTTGCCCGTGAGGTGGCTGCACGTTCGGACAATGAGGGCGATGCCCGCCGCGCAACGAGCTCGCTGTATCATGTGGCCAGCGCCGTGGCACTCACATGGGAGGCGCACCGCATCCACGCCCGGCGCGGCGACGCCCGGCGCCTGCTGCTGTCGCGCCTCGTCATCGATCATCGCCTGATGGCGCCCGATCCGTTTGCTGTGATCGAAAGCGAAACCCAGAAGCAGATCGTCGCGCATCTGCTGGGTGAGCGCGATGTCAGCATGGAGGAGGCCAGTCGGCTGATGCTGGCCTGACCTGATCGCAGGGACTATGAGCGCGGACCGTTATCTTTCAGGAACTTGAGCAGCAAGCGGCTGACCTCTTGTGGTTGTTCCTGCTGCACCCAATGGCCTGCGCCGTCGATCAGGTGCACCGCGCGCATATTCGTGCAGGCGCTGTTTTGCATCGTCTCGATGGCGCCGGGACGCTGATAGATGCCCCAGTCCTGCTTGCCCGAAATGAAAGCTGAAGGGACGTCGATGGTGCGACCGGCAAAGGTCTCGTAGTCGGCATTGAACGCGCCTGTCGTGTTACAGCGGTACCATTGCAATCCGCCCTGGAAGCCGGTGCGGGCATATTCACCGGCATAGAAGGCCAGTTCATTGTCCGGCAGCCATTTGCATGATGCGATCTGTTCAGGCGTCGGCATCTCTGCCGCGACGGTCACGGCCATGGTCTGGTCGCGGTCCATCACATAATAGGTCGGCAGTTTCGCAAGTTCATTCGCCGTCCAGCCCTGCAATGGAGTGGGCGTGTTGCCCGGCCAGTCCGCACTCTTGTGATGATAATAGGCGCGCAGGAAATCATGCACACCTTGTGGCGCATGTTGCATATGAGCGTTGGCATCGCGTGTGGCGTAATACCACTGATAGTGGATGCGCGGCCGCGGCAATGCCGCGAGGTCGCGATGCACGGGATCTTCGGCCTTCGGCAGTGCCGGCTGATCGGCGGTGCCGAATGGCAGCGGCGGAGGCCCGGCAAAGGGCGCGCTCATCAGCACAACGGATCTGAAGATGTCCGGCCGCACCAGCGCACACCAGGCTGCGACCGAGCTGCCATAGTCGTGTCCGACCACGGCGTCGACATGGCGATAGCCGAAAGCTGCGACCAGCCCTACCGCGTCGCGCACGAGGTTGAGCAGATTGAAGGGACGCAGATCGCCATCATAGTCCGCGCTCCAGCCGGTGGTGCGGCCATAGCCGCGCTGGTCGGGCGCAATCACGTGATAGCCGGCAGCGGCAAGCTGCGGCATCACCTTGCGCCAGCTGAAGGCCAGCTCGGGAAATCCGTGCACCAGCAGGATGCAGGGCCGGCCCTTGGTTTCGAAGCCGGCCTCCAGCACATGGACGCGCAAACCGTTGATGTCCTCGACAAAGCGCGAGCGAATTCCAGCCGGCAGAATGTTGGGATCGATGGGTGTCACGTCGCCTCCATGCTGCACTTGTGCGGCAGCGTGAGTGCACTCCAGCGCAAGCACCGTGAAAAGACAACTAGCGTTTGAAGCGGGCCACCAATTCGATATGGGGCGTATGCCGGAACTGGTCCACGGGTGTGACGCGGTCGAGCTTGTAGCCGCCATCGATCAGGGTCTTTGCATCGCGTGCGAAGGTCTGGACGTTGCACGACACGGCGACGACGACGGGGATCCTGCTGGCCGCGAGCCGTTCGACTTGTGCCTGCGCGCCCTGGCGCGGCGGATCGAACACGACAGCGTCGAAGTCGCGCAATTCCTGCGGCACCAGTGGACGGCGAAACAGGTCGCGCATCTCTGCCTTGATGGGCTTCAGGCCCTTGGTGTCCTTGATGGCCTGCTGCAGCGATGTGATCGCGCCTGCATCGCTATCGAAAGCTGTAATCTTCGACTTGGTGGCCAACCGCAGCGCGAAGGGACCGATGCCGCAGAACAGGTCGGCAATGTTCTTCGCGCCTTTGCCGAGCTGGAGCACAAGCGCCGCCAATGTCTCTTCACCGGCGGCCGTGGCCTGCAGGAATGAGCCCGGCGGCAGTGTAACCTGCGCGCTGCCCATCGTGACCACAGGCGGTACGCGCATCAGCACGAGTTCACCATGCCGCGTGAGGCGTGCCAGTTTGTGCGCCTCGGCGATGCGCGACAGCGCTGTGATGATAGCGGTCGGCAATGGCCCGGTGCCGCGGACGTCGATATCGAGTCCGTTGCTGGCCGCCGTCACCTGAATGTCCAAGGGCTTGCTGACCGGCTTCAACACCTCGGCCAGCGCGCGCGCTGCATCGAGCGCGCCATCCAGCGCGGGATCCAGAATCGGGCACGCGTCGATAGCGATGATGGCGTGGCTTGCCGATGCCGCGAAGCCGACACGCAGTCCGCCATCGCTGCCACGCCGGGCATGCAACGTCACGCGACGGCGGCCGGCGCCATGGGCATCGACGATCGGATCGACCGGGCAAGTGATCTTCGCCTGCGCCAGCGTGTCGATCACGATCTGGCGCTTCCAGGCCTGATAGGGATCGGGTTGCCAATGCTGGATGGCGCAGCCGCCGCAGCGCGTGAAGTAGGTGCAGAACGGATCAATTCGTTCCGAGCTGGCGGTGTCGATCTGCAGCAATCGTCGACGCTCCGGATGTTCGTCGTCGCGTTCCGTCTCGACGATCTCATGCGCCAGCGTGTAGGGCACGAACAGCGACGCGCCACTGGTGAGGCTGACGCCGTCGCCGCGCTGGCCGACATGATCGATGGTCAGGTGTTCAGCCACGCCGGGCACCCATGAAGAACTCGATATTGCCATCGCCGCCTGTGATCGACGACGGGAAGACCTCGATATCGGTGCAGCCGAGCGTCCTGGCAAAATCCGTGATGTCGTCGCAGATGGCCTGATGCACGGCAGCGTTCTTGATGATGCCGCGCTTGGATTGCTTCCGGTCGGCCTCGAATTGCGGCTTGATCAGCGCCAGCAGACTCATCGGCGCCGCGGCGAGCGACAGCGCGATGGGCAGTACCGCCTTCAACGAAATGAAGCTGACATCGATCACGACCACATCCGGGCGGGCCGGCAGGCGCTTGTTCTCATAGCTGCGGATATCCGTTTCTTCCATCGAGATGATTTTCGGATGGCCGTGCAGCGATGGATGAAGCTGGCTGTGCCCGACATCGATGGAGAAGACCATGCTGGCGCCGTTGGCGAGCAGCACTTCTGTAAAACCGCCGGTGGAGGCGCCGACGTCGAGGCAGACGTGGTCCTCGATCTCGATCGGATATAGCTCGAGCGCGCCGGCCAGCTTGACCCCGCCGCGCGAGACCCAGGGATGCGCCGGTTCAGCCTCGATCGCGGCGTCGAGCAGTAGCGGTTCTGACGCTTTGGCGACCGCTTTGCCGTTGGCCTTCACAAGCCCCGCTTCGATGGCGGCTTGCGCACGCGCGCGGCTTTCGAAAATTCCGCGGTCGACGAGAAGCGTATCGGCGCGTTTGCGCGGCGCGGCAGCAGTGTTCTGAGATTTCGTCATGGTCAGTACGATGCAGCAAGTTTCAAACAGGCTTCGAAGCTCGTCAGATCCTGCCAGAGATCATTGGGTGCTTCGCGGGGGACGATCATGGGCGCGCCATAGAGATCGAGCGCGTGGATCATCATTAGATTGTCGGCGAGGCCGAAATTTTCGACGGTGAGCCCATCCGCATCCACCAGATGTCCGTCCCGATCGGTGACCTCTGTCATGCGGCGGACACGGTCGATATAGAGCGTGGGGTCATTGCAATAGCCGAAGCAGAGCTTGCCGTGGCCCGCCATATAGCCAAGCTCGAACACCGTGCCGGCATCGGCGCTGGGACCGCGGAACGGCGTGAGATTGGCGATGATAATGTCGCAATGATTCATCATCGCTTCGTTGCCGTGGAAGATCTGGCGCGAAGCGTCGCCGGCATTGATGTCGATGGCGTTATCGAGCGGGAAGAACCCGTGCGCGCCGTAGCGCTTGCAGAGCGCGACCTTCTGCCGGCCGATCTCGGCGGCATTGGGCAGGAACACGTCGGGGCCTGCGAGATAGATATTCATGAAGTCCCCGTCTCATGGTGAGCCGCGCCGACATTGACGAGCCAATTCAGACGAGAACGAGGCAATCCGGCGGTTCCTGCCGAATTGCCTCGTCGTATTCTCTTCGCAATTGCAAACGCGATGTCGCGTTCAACGACAGATCAAGCGAGCTTGACGGTCTCGGCCTTGAAATCCTTGCCGAGGGTCTCGAACACCTTCTTGACGATCCCCTTGGAGTCCAGACCCGCTTGGGCATACATCGCTGCCGGCGTGTCGTGATCCTGGAACATGTCGGGCAGCACCAGCGAACGCATGCGCAGACCGCCGTCGAGCATGCCGTTGTCGGCGAGCAGCTGCATCACATGCGAGCCGAAGCCGCCAATCGAACCTTCTTCGACGGTCAGAAGGATCTCGTGATCGCGGGCGAGCTTGAGGATCATGTCAGTGTCGAGCGGCTTCATGAAGCGTGCGTCGGCAATCGTGGTCGACAGGCCATGGGCGGCGAGTTCGTCGGCGGCCTTCTCACATTCGGCAAGGCGCGTGCCGAACGACAGAAGAGCAACCTTGCTGCCTTCGCGGACGATGCGGCCCTTGCCGATTTCCAGTGGGATGCCGACTTCAGGCATCTCGACGCCGCGGCCTTCGCCGCGCGGGTAGCGCAGGGCGCTCGGTGAATCGTTGATGGCGACCTGGGTCGCGACCATGTGCACCAGTTCGGCTTCGTCGGAGGCGGCCATGATGACCATGTTCGGCAGACAGCCGAGATAGGCATTGTCGAATGAGCCCGCATGGGTCGCACCATCCGCACCGACCAGTCCGGCACGATCGATGGCGAAGCGCACGGGCAGATTCTGGATCGCCACGTCGTGGACGATCTGGTCGTAGCCGCGCTGCAGGAAGGTCGAGTAGATCGCGCAGAACGGCTTGTAGCCTTCGGTGGCGAGGCCAGCCGCAAAGGTCACCGCATGCTGCTCGGCGATGCCGACGTCGAAGGTGCGGTTCGGGAACGCCTTGTTGAAGATGTCGACGCCTGTACCCGACGGCATGGCCGCGGTGATGGCGACGATCTTGTCGTCCTTCTCGGCTTCCTTGACGAGGCTCTGGCCGAACACGTTCTGATAGGCCGGGGCGTTGGGCTTGGACTTCGATTGGGTGCCGGTGGCGACGTCGAATTTGACGACCGCATGATATTTGTCAGCGGCGGCTTCGGCCGGACCGTAGCCCTTGCCCTTCTGGGTCACGACGTGGAGCAGGATCGGGCCGGTCTCCATGTCGCGGACGTTCTGCAGTACGGGCAGCAGGTGATCGAGGTTGTGACCGTCGATCGGGCCGACATAGTAAAAGCCGAGCTCTTCAAACAGCGTGCCGCCGTTGACCATGAAGCCGCGTGAATATTCTTCGACGCGCTCGGCGCGGTCTGCAATCAGCTTCGGCAGATGTTTGCCGAGCTGTTTGGCGGCATCGCGCAGCGAGCGATAGGTCTTGCCCGAATACATGCGCGACAGATAGGCCGACATGGCGCCGACCGGCGGCGCGATCGACATGTCGTTGTCGTTCAGGATGACGATGAGGCGGGAATTCATCGCGCCGGCGTTGTTCATGGCTTCATAAGCCATACCTGCCGACATCGAACCGTCACCGATCACGGCGATAACGTTGTTCTTGCCGCCGGAGAGGTCGCGGGCGACCGCCATGCCGAGGCCAGCAGAAATCGAGGTCGAGGAATGCGCGGCGCCGAACGGATCGTATTCGCTCTCGCTGCGCTTGGTGAAGCCCGACAGGCCACCGGCAGTGCGGAGCGTACGGATGCGGTCGCGGCGACCGGTGAGGATCTTGTGCGGATAGGCCTGATGGCCGACGTCCCAGATGATGCGGTCGCGCGGCGTATCGAAGACGTAGTGGAGGGCGGTGGTCAGTTCGACAACGCCAAGACCGGCGCCGAAGTGGCCGCCGGTGACGGACACCGCATCGATGGTTTCCTGACGAAGCTCGTCGGCAACCTGACGAACCCGCTCGATCTTCAGCTTCCGGAGATCGGCCGGAGTCTTGATGGTATCGAGCAACGGTGTCTTACTAAAATCGGTCACGGCACTATTCCAATTTTACATGTCCGGGACTGCGTCTGGCATCGGGGCCGTCGCGTTTCCGCGCGCCCACTGGACAACCGCAGCCTCCAGAACCGGGAAGCCTGTTTCGAGGCCTTATAATGGGCTTCGATTTTTCAGTGTGATATCTAACATGCTTGGCGGCGACTTCATCTGATCATTTTTGCCAGATGAATGAAGCGCTTATCTACGTTAACGGCCGGCGTTTCAGCCTGCTCGTCAGCGCATAGTCCTAGTCCCTTTACACCAAAGCGATGGCCAAAGCCAACCGCTGTGCCTGCGGGGGTGGCAGCACAAAGGCGCTGTGGACATTCGCGCGGTGTGCCTAGCCGATGCGCCGGGCGACCGGTTCCGTCTCATGGGAACCCGTGTGGGTAGGGCTCTTCGCGCCCAAATCGAGCTTTTTCCATGCGTTTTCGCGGGTAGTGGGGGTGCCATCCACCAACGCCAAAGTTGTGGCCGGCTGACTGACACGCCCCCTGAGAGGCACAGGCCCGCAAACGATCATGAAGAAATCGTAGGCATGCGGCCGCTCATTGGCCATGACGAATTGGAAGTGCACCCGGAAGAATTTCCAACGGAACCGGTTGTAATGTTCCGGGCGGATGATTTCGCGGAACCGGACGGGGACGATGGTTGGATTCCGCCGGGCCGGGCCGGCGTCGATCCCGTGACCGGCGATGGGATCGAACGGAAAGAAGTTCATCACGTCCTTGCGGGATTGGCAGTCGATCCAGTCGATGGAAGGCTCCACGGCCAGCAGCCGCAAATTGTCGCGAAAGCCTTGCGCGACTCTATGGAAGCCGACGATCGGCATATTGCCGCCGAGCGTCAGCAGCACGACGCGAGGGCCGTGGCTACCGAGTTCCGGATCGAGTTTCAGCGCGCGGGCGAGGATTTCGGAGCCAAGGAACGAGCCGGAGCTGTGACCGACCAGTACGATTTCCTGCGCTTTGGTAGACTTGGCGACCTGGACCAGATGCTGCGCGAAGCGGTCGATCCGGGCGTCCCAGTCCGGCCGGTTGCCGTGGGAAAACTGCCAAGTGAAGATCGTATCGGCCATCAGATAAAGCAGATAGGTGTGCTTTTCGGTGTATTTCAGCAGCGTGCCGAGCACCGCCACGAACACCGCCGCAGCGCCGCAGCCCACCAGAAATCCGTGTATTCCAAGTGCCTGCAGCCCTAGCGCGAACAGCCAGGCGATGCCCGCCGACCAGATCGCTCCGTTGAGTAGCAGGACGTGGGGCCAGCTGATGAAGGTGGCGAAGCGCCAATGCGCCTTCCAGAACCGGCCCATCGTGCCGGAGAAGACAAGGCCCCAATAGATGGCGATGGCGTGGATCAGCGTGCGCCAGATCGGCACGGCCAGATCGCGCTGGATCATGTCTTCCCAGCGCAGGAAATCGTAATCGGTCGTGGTCTGCCAGCCGTCGCCCGAGGTTTCGATGCGCCAGGAGGCGGATTCATGCGCGAATTCGCCGTCCGTATGACCTTTCGGTCGGCTGACCGAGGTGGTCAGGCCATAAAGGCGGCCGAACTTGCGCAGTTCGGTCCGAAACATGCGGTAATACTGCGAGAGTCCCCGCGGATCGTATCCCTGCACATAGATGACATGACGGTGCTGGACGCGCACGCTGGTTCCCCGGACTGACGGCGGACTATAAACAGGCCGCGCCATGCGCCAAGCGCTAATTCGGCCGCGGGGTGGTGCGAGGTCTCAGCCGCGCGATTTCCTACTGGACGTCCAGCGGTTCGGTGCCGACCGCTTTGCCGTTCGAATCCGTGGTGATCTTGTCCACGCGGGCTTCGGCCTGACGCAGCAATTCGTCGCAACGCCGCTTCAGCGCCTCGCCGCGCTCATAGATGGCGACCGACTCTTCCAGCGGCACCTTGCCGTCTTCGAGGCGCTTCACGATCGATTCCAGTTCTTCGATCGCGGTCTCAAACGTCAGCTTCTTGACGTCAGCATGGGTGTTCTCGGCCATTCGGTTTCCCGTGTGCGCATTTTGGAAGGACGGAGTCAAAGATATGTTTGAGGGCGTATTGTGGCGGGTACGTTTTGCGACCTGCGCCCCTTTCAGCGCGATGCCCCCATCAGCGCAGAGACATGGGCCGCGGCCGATTCTTTCAAGCCCTGCAGATCATAACCACCCTCGAGTACCGAGACAATGCGGCCACCGGCGGTGCTGTCGGCGAGATCCATCAGCTTGCGCGTCACCCAGCCGAAATCCTCGGCGTCCAGATTAAGCGACGCGAGCGGATCGCGACGATGCGCATCGAAGCCGGCAGAGATGATCAGCAGTTCCGGTGCGAATTTCTGGAGTTGCGGCAGGATGAGATTGTCGAAGGCAGAGCGAAATTTTGCACTGCCGTCGCCGTCATGCAGCGGGGCATTGACGACTGTGTCGTGCTCGCCGCGCTCCTGGGATGCACCGGTACCGGGAAACAGCGGCATTTGATGTGTCGAGCAATACATCACGGTGGGGTCGGCCCAGAAAATGTCCTGCGTGCCATTGCCATGGTGGACGTCGAAATCCACGACGGCCGCGCGGGTAATGCCGTAGGTGCGCTGCGCATACCGCGCTGCAATCGCCGCCTGATCGAAGAAGCAGAAGCCCATCGGCTTGTTGTGCTCGGCATGATGGCCGGGCGGGCGCGTCGCGACGAAGGCATTGGTGTGCTCGCCTTTCATCACCGCGTCGGTCGCCGCGATTGCGCCGCCGACGCCGCGCATCACCGCTTCCCAGGTGCCGGGGGACATCGACGTGTCGCCGTCGAGATAGACGAGGCCGCTGCTCGGCGCGACATGGCGCAGCTCATCGATGTAATGATTGTCATGACAGAGGCTGACGACGTCGAGATTGCCCTCCGGCGCTTCGCCCCGCACCAGCGCGTTGAAGCGGTCTTCGCTGAGTGCCTGCGCCACCGCGCGCATACGGTCGGGGCGTTCGGGATGACCGGGCGGGGTGAGGTGATCGAGCGAGGCCGGATGGCTCAGAAGAAGTGTCGTCATGCAAATGGTCCGCAAGCGCAGGGTGCGCTGGTATGATGAGACGATAACCTAGCCGGTCAGGTCAGGTTCCGATAGGGGGGCATCGCTGGTGCGGTCGTCCCCTAACAAAGCTACCGATCAGAATTATGGATCGCTTTCTTCACATTCGATTCATGTCGTTTCATCGACACCGCCTGACGCCGCGGAATTGAAATGCGCGTTAAGTCGCGGCTGCTATCGGTGGAGGCCGCGGCATTCTGCGGAGAAGGTGCGCATATTCCATCGTCGGACTCCGCAGTTGCGCTCGCGTCTGGGGTGGGTTCGTACGCGATGAGTGAATCGAAATATCCAAGGCGCGTACCCCATCTCTTGCGTTCGGTGTGGCCGTTCGTTGCCATCGTCTTGCTGCAGGCATTTCTCGCCGGCACCAGCATCCACATCCTGTCGTCGGTCCGCGCCTATGTCACCGGCGAAAGCCGATGGTCGAAGGGGCAGATGGAGGCGGTGCATTCGCTCAGCCTCTATGCCGAGACCGGCGACGACAAATATTATCGTCTCTATCAGGCGAGCATCGCCGTGCCGCTCGGGGATCTCATCGCGCGCCGCGCGCTCGAACAGGCGGTGCCGGATCTGCGGGCTGCCTATGACGGATTCCTGCAAGGCGGCAACGATGCCGCAGACATCCCCGGCATGATCTCGCTGTTTCGCAATTTCAGCAAGGTCGTCTATCTCGCCCGAGCCATCGAGACCTGGCACGCCACCGATCCCGTGATCCAGAATTTGGTGGATACGGCCGACGCCATTCACGCCAGCGTCACCGATGGCAAGGTGGGATCGATGCGCCTTGCAGCCCTGAAGGCGCAAATCGACCAGATCAATGAACAGACCTCGCCGCTGGCAGTGGAGTTCTCCCGACGCCTCGGCATCGGCTCCCGCGCCATTCAAGGCATTCTGCTGGTCGCCAATGTGTTCACCGCGGCGCTGTTGATCCTGCTCGGCATCTGGCGGACACGTAATCTGCTGATCCAGCGTCAGCGCTTCGAGACGGCGCTGAAGATCGAGAAGGAGCGTGAGCAGAAATACATCTCACGTCTCGCGTTCCAGGCCTCGCATGATGCACTGACGGGGCTGGCGAACCGCCGCGAATTCGAGCGTCGGGTCCAATACGCATTGCCGCGGATCGACGCCGATGCGCGGCCGCATGCACTGATGTTCCTCGATCTCGATCAATTCAAGATCGTCAACGACACCTGTGGCCATGCTGCCGGCGATCATCTGCTGCGGCAGGTCTCGGGCATACTGAAAAAACATCTGCGCCCGGACAATCTGTTGGCCCGCCTCGGCGGCGATGAATTCGCTGTGCTGCTGGAACGCTGCGAGCCGGATCGTGCGGCGGCGACCGCCGAGCGATTGCGGCGGACGGTCGAAGAGCTGAACTTCGTCTGGAACGGACGTTCGTTCAACGTCACCGTCAGTATCGGCCTCGTCTGTATCGCGCAGCCCGAGGTGACACTGGAAGAAGCGCTGCGCGCGGCCGATGCAGCTTGTTACATGGCCAAGGAGAAAGGCCGCAATCGCGTTACACTGCATCAGCCCAGCGATTCCGAATTGCTGCAGCGGTTCGGCGAAATGAACTGGGTCCAGCGCATTCACGATGCGCTGGAACAGGATCGCTTCTGTCTCTATGCCCAGAAGATCATTCCGCTCAGCGAGCGCGAGGATGGCACTCTGCATGTCGAACTGTTGTTGCGGCTGCGCGACGAGGCGGGGCAACTGGTTGCGCCCGGCCATTTCATTCCCGCGGCAGAACGTTATGGTTTGATGACGCTGATCGATCGCTGGGTGGTCAGGAATGCGTTCATCATTCTCGCCGCGCGATTGGTCGAAGGTGCGACGCCGGTCTCGACCTGCGCCATCAATCTGTCCGGCGCGACATTCAAGGATGAAAGCTTTCTGGACTATGTCCGCGAGCAGTTCCGCATCTATCGGATACCGCCGACCATCATCTGCTTCGAGATCACCGAGACAAGCGCCATCGCCAATCTCGCCGATGCCAATAAATTCATCCAGGCGCTGCAGCAGATCGGTTGCCGCTTCTCGCTGGACGATTTTGGCAGCGGCATGTCGTCCTTCGCCTATCTCAAGCACCTGCCTGTGGACTATCTCAAGATCGATGGCTCCTTCGTCAAGGACATGCTCACCGATCCGATCGACCGCGCCATGGTCGAGATGATCAGCCATATCGGCAAGATCATGGGCAAGCGGACGGTGGCGGAATTTGTCGAGAGCGACGAGATCATCACGACGCTCACCGAGATCGGCGTGGACTTTGCGCAGGGATATGCGGTGGGCCGGCCGGAGCCGTTCGATGTCCATAGCGAGATCGATCGGAGAAACGTGGCGTAGAAGGTGGAGCGGTTGAATTTCATGATCGTCATGGCCAGATGGCGCGAAGCGAGCTTCGCAATAATCCCAGGCCTCTCCCCACGTCATGGCCGGGCTTGACCCGGCCATCCATCTTTCTTGTGCGACGGTGTGCGGGCCAAGCTGGATCCCCGGGTCAAGCCCGGGGATGACACCTGTGGGTGCGGCGCCTCCATCGCAGATTCAAATTTCAAACAGCCACTGCTCTTCAGACATGCGTCATCGCCCCCATTGTTTGCGGCGCGGGGCGCCGTCGTCCTTTGCATTCCCACCCCCTTGTGAGAGGGCGTGCGGAACGCCAGGTGCCCGTTGCACCCTTGGGCCTGATGCGAATGCGGTCTTCCGCAATTGAGTGTGCATCAGGACTTTCGGAGGCGCCGAGCAAGTGCCCGGCGTTCCGCATGCGGTGTTTTTTCGGTTGCTTGCACTTTGCCTCGACGAACGCTCCGATCGCGAATTAAAGTCCCAAGGCGATGGGAAGGGAGCCTCAAGCGACTGGGCCGGACACGTTTTGACTTGGTCGTCCGTCACACTGTCCAGGGCGTCTTTCCATCCGAAGGTCGGCCGTCTCCTTGCCAGTGGCAGTGCTGGCGCAGATCCGTCCTGCCCGAAGACAGACGTTCCCCCATGAACCGCGTGACGCCGCATCTCCGGCGTCCACCGCATCCCACCCCGCGAACGTGACGATCGCGATCGCCCCTCTCGGTGGGGCAGGACAGAGGGGGAATATAATCAATGCAGGGATATTGTCAACGGGGGATAGGAAAAAATGTTTGGGCGCCCCAAACTGTCATTCCGGGGCGCGAGGAGACGCCGCAGGCGGCGTATCGCGAACCCGGAATCTCGGCATGGGAGTCTCTGATCGTGCCAAACACATCGAGATTCCGGGTTCGCACTACAGCGGCTCCGCCGCTTTCGTGCGCCCTCAGGCAAACCAATTGGTTTGCCGGGGAATGACGAGTGTGGATCGAGATTCCGGGCCTCGGAATGACAGCTTCGGGCAGACAGTCGTTCCGCTAATCCACCCGCGCAATCCGCCCCAGCGGCATCGGCGACACCGGGCTGTTGGCCTTCATGTAAGCGTTCAGCGCATCGACATCGTAGACGCCGACCAGCGGCTCCTTGCCCTCTTTCAATACCGTGAAGCCATCGCCGCCGACGGCCAGAAAGCCGTTCACGGTGACGCGATAGTTGGCCGTGGGATCGATCACCTTGCCATCCAGCATCATGCGCCCGGGCGGGACGCGCTGACCCGCCGCCGCCGTGTTGTCCCACGCGTAGCTGAAGCCTTTCGAGGCCTGCAGGATGCGCGGCCGGCTCGGCGTGTTCCATTGCTGCTCGAGCATCGCCTTGATTTGCGCGCCGGTGAGCGTCAGCGTCACCAGCTGGTTGCGGAACGGCTGCGCTGCGAAGACGTCGCCATAGGTCACGCTGCCGTCGGCCGATCTGGTGATGTCGGCGCGGATGCCGCCGGGATTGGTAAAGGCGATCACGGCGGCGCCGAGATTGCCGGCCGATGTCGCGGCGAGATGTGCGTCGGCGATGATATCGCCAAGTGGGCTTTCGCCGGTCGTCATGTCGGGCATGCGCGACAGCGTTGCGGTGATCGATCCCGCAGGACGGCGGGCGATCGGCGCGGCAACCTTGTCATAGGCGGCGAGCAAGGCGGTCTGCGCGGGATCGGCGGGATAGGTCGCCGTGCGCACGATGACGTTGTCGGCCTTGGCGCTGATGACATCGCGCGTCGTACGGTCGAGCTTGAGGTCGATGGTGGTGACCAGCGTGCCGTATTTGTCGCCTGACGTGACGAGGCGTCCGTCGATCTGGCAGGTGTAGGCGCGGTGCGTGTGACCACTGACCACGACATCGACCGCCTTGTCGAACTTCTTCACAATATCGACGATTGGTCCGGAGATGCCCGGGCATTCATTGTAGTCGCCGGTGGGGAAGCCGCCCTCATGGATCAGCACCACGATGGCCTCGACGCCTTTGGCCTTCAGTTCGGGCACCAGCGCATTGACCGTCTCGGCTTCGTCCCTGAATTCGAGACCGGCAATGCCGGGCGGCGCCACGAGGCCGGGCGTACCTTTCAGCGTCAGGCCGATGAAGGCGACGGGAATGCCGTCGAATGTCTTGATCTGATAGGACGGCAGCAGCGACTGGCCGGTCTTGGTATCGATGGTCGAGGCGGCGAGATAGTTGAACGTCGCGCCGGCAAACGGATGCGGGCCTTGGCAGCCATCGACGGGATGGCAGCCACCGTTCTGCATGCGCAGCAGCTCCTCGCGGCCTTCGTCGAATTCGTGATTGCCGACCGAGGCGATCTCAAGGCCCATCATCGATAGTGCCTCGATGGTCGGTTCATCATGAAACAGCGCGGAGAGAAACGGGCTGGCGCCGATCAGGTCGCCCGCGGCCACGAATACGCTGTTCGCCTTGCCGGCGCGGAGCTGCTTGACCAGCGTCGCCATATGCTCGGCGCCGCCGGCGGGCACGGTGATCTTCTTCGTCCTGTCGGCGGGATCGTCGATACTGATACCGCCGGGGGCAGGGCGCAGATTGCCGTGGAAGTCGTTGATGGCAAGGACGGTGACGTCGACGGGGGTGGGGGTCTGGGCGTAAGCACCCGTAAAGCTCAGCGACCATGCCGCGAGCACCGCAAGTACGATGGTCTTAACCTCTCCCCGTGTCCATGCGAAGCGCAGCTTCGCTAGGCGGGGAGAGGTCGACCGGCGAAGCGCAGCGAAGCCGGTCGGGTGAGGGGCAGGGCACGATGTCAGCAAAGCGGAGGGTCTCTCAGGTCGGATATTCGCAGCTTTGGTTGCGATGAGTGGTCATTCATGCCGCTATCGTTTGACATGACAGCGACACGATAGCTCACAATTGCGTTGACGACAGTGCCATGCCCCTCACCCGACGTTCATGCGCTGCGCGCCTGAACGTCGACCTCTCCCCGTGAAGAACGGGGAGAGGTTAAGAAAGCGCAGAATCATCACCCCTTCTTGCGCGCGAAGAACGCCTTGAACGCCGCGCTCGCTTCCTGCGACTTCATGCGCTCGCCGAACAGATGGCTCTCCTGATCGATCCGCCGCGTGAGATCCTCGGGCGGGAGCTTCAGCAGCCGGCGCGAGATTGCCACGGCTTCCACCGGCAATGCGCAGATCTCGCGTGCGACCTTGCGCGCCTCGACTTCGGTGTGACCGGGCGGCACGATTTCGTTGATGAAACCGGCGGCCTGGCCATCTTCCGCCGTCATCGTGCGGCCCATCACCAGCGCGGCGAAGGCCCGCTGATGACCCATGGTGCGCGGGAACAGCAGGCTGGAGGCGGCTTCCGGCACCAGGCCGAGATGAATGAACGGCGTTGAGAAGGTTGCGGTGGTCGAGGCCAGCACATAGTCGCAGTGGAACAGCATGGTCGTGCCGATGCCGATGGCAATGCCATCCACCGCGGCGATGATCGGCTTGGTGTTCTGCGCCAGCGAATACAGAAACTTCACGGCGTTCGACGCGCGTGGGGACTCGGCCTTTTCGGCGCTGTCCTTCAGAAAATCCTGCAGGTCGTTGCCCGCGGTGAAAGCGCCGGAGCCGCCGGTGATGATCATGCAGCGGATATCGGGATTGTTCTGCGCGGTGTCGATCGCGTCCGACATGGCGTGATACATGTCCTGCGTCAACGCGTTCTTCTTTTCCGGCCGGCGCAGCGTGATCACGCGCGTGGCCTCGTCGTCGGTCACGATCAGATGTTCGGTCATGTCAATTCCCTGGCATAGCCCATAGCGCCCCGCAAAAAGCGCGGCTGCCGCGTTTCCTCTGCCGGATATTACATCAATCCGCTGCGGCCGATATGGTGGGCGATGGTTTATGCCAGCAAAACAGCATCGGCCGACATCACGGATTCACTGGAGTCCATCACGGTGCGTTCAAGCGAACCAGCCTGCACCGCAACATTCTCGGCGAAGAACCGCGCAACTGTCACATAGCGTGCAGCGTCGCCGTCGCCATCGCGTGCGGCAAGGGCTTCGTTGGCCAGCATGCATCCGCCGAGCGCGGAGCCGAACAGCCGCAGATAGGGCGTGGCGCCGGACAGTGCGTCGTTCGGCGCCGAGGCCAGCTTCTCCAGCAGCCACTTGCTCGAACGCTCCAGCGAGCCGAGCGCGTCGCGGAGTTTTGCGCCGGTGGTGCCGAAGGCGGGATCGTTGGAGGCCTCGACGCGCGACACGATGCCTCCGAGTTCGTCCAGCAGTGCCCATACGGATTCGCCGCCCGATGCCGCGAGTTTGCGCGTGACGAGATCGATCGACTGGATACCGTTGGTGCCTTCATAGATCGCGGTGATGCGCGCATCGCGGTAGTGCTGCGCAGCGCCGGTCTCCTCGATGAAGCCCATACCGCCATGGATCTGCACGCCCAGTGACGTCACTTCATTGCCAATATCGGTGGAGAAGGCCTTGGCGATCGGCGTCAGCAGTGCGCCGCGCGCGGCCGCTTCGGTGCGCACCTTGGCGTCGGGCGAACGTGCGGCGATGTCGAGCGCCACGGCGGTGGCGTAGCAGATGGTCCGCGCGGCGGCGGTGAGGGAACGCATCTGCATCAGCATGCGCTTGACGTCGGGATGGACGATGATCGGATCCATGCCGGCCGTCTTGCTGCCGATACCGCGGCCTTGTTTACGCTCCTGCGCGAAGGCCAGTGCCTGCTGATAGGCGCGGTCGGCAATGCCGACGCCTTCAAGCCCGACGCCGAGCCGGGCCTGGTTCATCATCGTGAACATGCAGAGCATGCCGCGATTTTCCTCGCCGATGAGGTAGCCGACCGCGCCGCCCTTGTCGCCCATGGTCATGGTGCAGGTGGGGGAGGCGTGCATGCCGAGCTTGTGTTCGACGCCGGACGCATGGATATCGTTGCGTTCACCGAGCGAGCCGTCGGCATTGACCAGGAATTTCGGGATCAGGAACAGCGAGATGCCCTTGGTACCGGCGGGGGCGTCGGGCAATCGCGCAAGCACGAAATGCACGATGTTATCGGTCATGTCGTGATCGCCATAGGTGATGAAGATCTTGGTGCCGGAGATGCGATAGCTGCCGTCCGGCGCACGCTCGGCGCGCGAGCGCAGCGCGCCGACATCGGAGCCGGCCTGCGGCTCGGTGAGCTGCATGGTGCCGGTCCATTCGCCGGTGACCAGCTTTTCCAGATAGATCTTCTTGAGCTCATCGCTGCCATGGGCGTCGAGCGCCTCGATGGCGGAGAGCGTCAGCAGCGGGCAGAGGCCGAAAGCGATATTCGACGCGCTCCAGATCTCGGTGCAGGCGGCATTGATCGCCAGCGGCAGGCCCTGGCCGCCGAAGGCTTCGGGGCCGGAGACGCCGTTCCAGCCGGCGGCAGTCCAGCGCGCATAGGCATCGGGCCAGCCGGGGGCGGTGGTGACTTTATTATCCGAGAGCTTGATACCGTTCTTGTCGCCCACGGTATTGAGCGGCGCCAGAACGTCACTGGCAAAGCGGCCGGCCTCTTCAAGCACGGCAGCGGTCATATCGGCGTCGAAGTCGCCGTAATGGCCGGCTTTCAGGGCCGCCTGCAGGCCGGCGCCATGATTCAGGGCCAGCAGCATGTCGTTGATCGGTGCTCGGTAGGTCATGGCATCTCGCTCCCAGCAATTCTTTGGGTACACTTTTTCAGCTTTCCGCCGTCTTCCCACGAAACGGGCAGCTCCTCAACACGCCAAAGGGCGCATCCGGGGCCCTCTGTGGCTGGGGCGGCAAGATCCGAGTCTCCGTATGGGGAAACGAAATCCGCCAACTTCTGCTGCAATATCAATGGCTATCTTGAAGCTGACTTGTGCGATACGACGCATCCATGTTGATGCGGATCAAAAGCTGGGCCCGGAACATCAAGACGGACACGCATGCCGTCTATCTCGCCGCGCGCGATCCGCGGGTGCCATGGTTTGCGAAAGTTCTCGCGATCGCTGTCGCCGCCTATGCGCTGTCGCCGATCGATCTCATTCCGGATTTCGTGCCGGTCCTTGGCTATCTCGACGACCTGATCATCGTGCCGCTGGGTATCTGGCTCGTGGTGGCGCTGGTCCCGGGCGAGGTGATGGCCGAGTACCGGATCAAGGCGCGCGAGGCTGCGGAACGCCCGACCAGCAGATCGGGCATGATCGCCATCCTCGTGTTGTGGCTCGCCAGCGCACTCCTGCTCGGGTGGCTCGGCTATCGCTACTGGACGCGGGCCTGATCGCCGACGCTCGTCAGAACCTGACTTTCACACCGGCATAGAAGGCACGCGGCCGCGCCGGGCTGACCGAACGTGCGTCCGTGAACTGGGCGCCGCCATTGGCAAAATTCGGCACCGAGTCGGTCTCGAAGAAAGTCCCGTATGTCGAATAACGTCGGTCGAGGAGGTTGTCGACGCGGGCGAAGACCTGCACGGATTTATCGATCTGGTACGACGCGTGGGCATTGAACACGGTATAGGCTTCAAGTTTCGGCGCCTGGTTGGAATCGTCGCCGACGAAATACTGGCTGCTGACGAACAGCGCATCAGCCCCGACCTTGAAAGCGTCAGTCAGCGCATAGTCGAACCCGGCCTTGACGCGGTGACGCGGGATCGCCGGGATCTGGTTGCCGGGCAGGATCTGGACGTTGCCGTCGTCATCCTTGAACGGGCTGTTCGATCCGATCGCGAGCGGATCAAGGAAGCGCGCATCGACGAAGGCGTAGCTCGCATAGAGCTGCAGGGTCGGTGCACGCAGCGTGACCTCCGCCTCGATACCCTGCCGGCGCGTCGAGCCGACATTCTGGAAATAGCCATAGCCTTGCAGCACCGGGCTCGGGATTGCGAGAATGTCATCGGTGTTGGTGGCGCGGAAGGCGCCGAGTTTCCAGCCCAGCGTGCCCGCATTCAGCTCCTTCGTGCCACGCAGGCCAGCTTCTATCGTATGCGAAACCACCTGCTTGAGCGGCGGATCAGAGATCAGGAAGGCACCGACGATGCAGGGATTGGCAGGGTCGGCGCAGCCGAGTTCCAGCGGGGTCGGCGCGCGGTTGGCTTCCGAATAGCCGGCATAGGCGGTCAGCTCAGGCGTGATCTTGTAGGTACCGCCGATGATCGGATTGAAACGGTTGAAAGTGTGGTCACCGTTGAGCGCGGTGCCGATCTGATCCTCAAGCACGATCTGCGCCGTGTTGAAGCGGCCGCCGCCGGTGATCGAAAAGGCATTGGTCACGTCGAACGTGTCGAGCGCGTAAATGCCGCCATAGCGATTGGTGGTCCGCAACGACACCGGGCCGATCGCGATCGGATCGCCGGACTGGCCGAGGGAAATCCCGCTGCCGGTGACGACGTAATCCGGGCCGATGGTGCCGAGTTCGGCGCTGGCCGTGAAGTGACTGGCGCTGGACGAATAGCTGGCGCCGACGACAAAGCGGTTGTTATGGCCGAACAGCTGATCGGTATTGGTCGCCTGCAGGGAGCCGCCCACCGTGGTCGAGCGCGTCGAGGTACGATCATTCTCGCCAAGAACCGCGCCGGGCGCGAAAGGATTGGCAATTTGCGCGCCGTTCAGGCCGTTGGCCGGCGTGTCGTCATCGCCGAAGCACAAGAGGGTCGGATCTTCGCAGGGCTGGGTGCCGGTCGGATTGCCATCCTGGGTCTTGTTCCGGAAGAATCTCAGATGCGCCGCCGCCTCCACCGTCCAGGTCGGCGTCGCCTCGACCTTGCCCGTGAAATTGAGATAGCCGACGCGGTTATTCGAGGTCTGCGGCGTCGTATAGGTGGCGCCATAATTCTGCTGCAGCAGTTCGACCGGAACGGTCGCCGAGGCGCCAAACTTGTTGTTGGCGACGCCCATATTCAGGTGAAGCTCGCTGCTGTCGCTGCGATAGCCCACATCGCCATAAAAGCGTCGGACGTCCGATGTCGCGAAGTTGCGGAAGCCCTTGTCATGCAGCCCTTCGAGCGCGCCATAGACGGCGAATCCCTCGACCTGCTTGCCCCATTGCGCCGAGCCCTGGATGCGGCCGAACGAGCCGCCCATCGTGCTGAGCTCGGCTCCCTGATAGTTGAAGCCGTCCTTCATCTGGATGTTGACTGCGCCGCCCAGCGCGTTGAGGCCGAACGCGGGATTATTGGTGACCACGCTGACCGAGCGGATCGCCGCGGTCGGGATCAGGTCCCAATTGACGGTGTCGCCGAAGGCTTCGTTGATACGCACGCCATTCTGATAGACCGCGAGCCCCTGCGGCGTACCGGCCACCGGCGACGCCACGAAACCGCGAAATTGCAGGTCAGGCTGGAAAGGATTGCCCGCGACTTCGTTGATCAGAATGCCGGGCACTTGCTGCTGCAGGGCATCAGTAACGTTCAGGGAATTGGCACGTTCGATCGCACGGGCATCGACATAATTGATACTCGCCGTGACCTTGTCGACGTCGATGCCGGAACGCGACGTCGGCGTGGTCGGATAGACGTAGACCGTACGCGGCCGCTCGGCGACCCGCTGGGTGGTCTGACGCCGGGGGGCGCGTCTACTGGCGGTGGCGGGGGCGGACACCACGACCGGAGGCAGCACCTGCGGTTCTCCAGGTGGACTTTGCGCAAAAGCCGTTTCGGAAACCGGTAGAAAACCCGTCGACAGCGAAGCCACGACCAGCACTCTTACGCGCATCTGTTTCACCCCATTCCGCGTCGGCGCTCTGATGGCACCGTTCGGTAGCGTGATACTAGCGAGTGTGAGAGGCTGCGCTATCTGCAAATGTCGAAATCCGTCTCAGTTATTTTCCCGATAAAGTCGGGACAAATTCCCGATCGCGCGTTGCAGGCGCATTTGGCAGCGGCTCCGTCACGGGAATGATGGCCTCGACAGTCACACCGTCCGCATCAGATCTGACCGTGAGCGTCCCGCCCAGGGCCCAGACCCGCTCTCTCATGCCGACCAGACCAAAGCCGCCATTGCGATCAGGATCGAGGCCGCGGCCATTGTCGCGCACGCGGACCAGCACGTTGTCACAGTCAGGCTTCGCCGCCGCCCCCATCACCGGTTCGATGATCACGCTCACGGCAGAGGCTTGCGCATGGCGGAACACATTGGTGAGTGCCTCCTGAACGACGCGATAGGCGGTTAGTTCGGCAACCTCACCAAGCGGAGCAAGCGTCGGGGATATCAGGCTCTCGATAACGACCTCCGGATGGGATTCGCGCCAGAGACGCAGCAAGACCGTAATGGCACCGGACAGGCCGAGATCCGTCAGCCCGACCGGCCGCAATCGCTCGAGAATGCGGCGATTGAACTGCTGCAGGACATCGACCTGCGCCAGAATGGCAGCGCCATGCCTCGACAAGGCACCTGTGCCCGACGGATCGTGATCGGCGAGACGCATCACTGCGCCCGCATGGGCGCGCAGGGCGAACAGATACGGCCCGAACTCATCATGCAGTTCGCGTGCGATATCCTTGCGCTCGATATCCTGCAGCGAGACGGCCCGTTGGGCCAGACGTCGCCGGTCCTCGAGCACATCGCCCAATGTGGCTGCGAGATGATTGAGCCGGATGCAGAGTGCGGCAAGTTCCGGCGCTCCCGCGGGGGCGACGCGTGCCTGATAGTTCCCGGCTTCGATATCGACCATGGCCTGCGACAATGCATCGAGCGGCGCCAGCGCCCGCCTGACGACCAGGCTCGTGACGACGAACAGCACCATTGCAACGATCAGACTGAGTGTCAGCTGGGTGACGATGCCGTCCCATATTTCCCGCATCTCGTCATCGGGATGCGAGGTGACCAGCAGTGTCTGCCGCTTCTCGCCAATTGTTACCGACACCGATTCCGATATCCGCTCGGGATGAATCAAGGATACGAACCACGATGGCGGAGAACCCGTGCTGTCGCTCCGATCCTGACCGTCACTCTTCGGGGAGGGAATGTTCCCATCGCTTTGCCTGACAATACTGACATGTCGCAATCGATTCAGATCGGCGACAATTTTATCAAGCCGCGCATTCGGATCCTGCGCTTCGCTCAGGCCAGTTCCGATACTTTCGATGACTTCACGTGTCAGCCGGATCACGCTCTGGTCCTCGGCCTGGACGCGCGGGCCAGCTTCCAGTGCGAGCCGCACGACATTGGCGACCAGGCCAAGAGCGAGTACGAGCGCTACCAGGAGATTGATCCGCGCGCGCAGCGAAAGATTCTGCCACATGACCATGCTTTCACTCGCATCTCGCCTGCATGCCGCGACTATGAACTTGACAGCGAAATTCGACGGCGATCATATCGGATCGAGGCGACCTTCGATTGTCAATCATGTCACTCCAAAGGCGCGCGGCTGATGCAGCGCAGCAATCGAGGAGCAGGCCGAGACTTGCTGACAGAGTTTCTTGGTTTCTTGCCGACAGAGTTTACGGGGTTAACCCATGCGCGTTCTGATCGTCGATGATCACCCCATCGTCACATCGGGCTGCCGCGCGGTGTTCGCGGACGATCCGGAGATCGAACTGCTGGAAGCCTCCGATGCCGCCAGTGGGGAGCAGGTTTTCCTGACCGGAGACCCCGATATCTGCATCATCGATATCAATCTGCCGACAGTTTCCGGATATGAACTGGCGCGGCGCATCCTGCTGCGCGACGACACGATGCGCATCATCATGTTCAGCATGAATGACGATCCGATCTTCGCAGCCCGCGCGATCGAGAGTGGCGCCAAGGGTTATGTCTCCAAGACCGGCGACCCACACGATCTCCTGGAGGCCGTCTATGAGGTTGCGCGCGGCGGCGTGTATCTGCCACCGGCGATGGCACGAAGCCTTGCTTTTGCCGGTCCTGCGCTGACGCAAAGTCCGCTGTCGAAGCTGAATTCGCGCGAGATGGAGATCCTGCGACTGCTCGGTGCCGGCAAGAGCCTTGCCGAGATTGCATGGATGGTTCACGCCTCCTACAAGACGGTCGCCAATACATCGTCACTCATGCGGCAAAAGCTCGGCGTCCGCAGTTCAGTCGAACTGGTGCGCTTCGCCATCGAGCGTGGCATCGCCTGACCGGGCGTCCCTGACCTGACATCACTTGTTTCGGCGATGTCGCATCGCTGCCGCATCCAACCTGTAAAGTCATGACCATGCAGACAGTTTCGCTCAATCGATCATATGGCGGCACGCAGGGTGTCTACAAACACGCCAGTCGCGCGACCGGAACTGACATGACATTCTCGGTCTATGTGCCGCCGCATCAGGACGGCGCCAGGCTGCCCGTGGTCTGGTATCTCTCGGGTCTCACCTGCACCCACGCCAATGTCACCGAAAAAGGCGACTTTCGAGCCGCATGCGCCGAATTGGGGCTGATCTTCATTGCCCCGGACACCAGCCCGCGCGGTGCCGATGTTCCCGGTGACGCCGACAATGCCTATGACTTCGGGCTCGGCGCCGGCTTCTATGTCGATGCCACCCAGGCGCCCTATGCCCGCAACTATCGCATGTGGAGTTATGTGACCGAGGAGCTGCCGCAGCTCGTGGCCGACCAATTCCCGATCGATAGCGGTCGTCAGTCGATTCTCGGCCATTCCATGGGCGGGCATGGCGCACTGACCATTGCGCTGCGTCATCCCGATCGCTATCGCGCGGCCAGCGCTTTCGGGCCGATCGTGGCGCCGTCGCAAGTGCCGTGGGGGATCAAGGCGCTGGGCGGCTATCTCGGTGACGACAAAGCGGCGTGGCGAAAGCACGATGCGGTTGCCCTGATCGAGGACGGCGCGAGATTCCCCGAATTGCTGGTCGATCAGGGCGACGCCGACAATTTTCTGACCGAACAATTGCGGCCTGAACTGCTGCAGAGCGCCTGCGACAAGGCAGGCATTGCGCTGACGCTGCGCCATCAGCCCGGCTACGATCACAGCTACTATTTCATCTCGACCTTCATGGCCGATCATCTGCGCTGGCACGCGGCGCGGCTCAAGGGGTGAGCTGCGGCTCGCGTTACTGGGGCTGCGGGGCACCGTAATTCGGAGCGAGCAGGCGGTTGCGAACCAGATAGCTCGTCGCGCGTGACCAGCTTTCATCGGTGTTGCCGCGCAGATCAGCGCTCATTGTGGCAACCAGCCGCCCGGTGTGAACATTCCGCAGGGTGATGTTCATATTGAGGATCAGGTTCGAGACCTTCTGTACGAGCCCCGTAATGACGAGGTCGGCGCCGATCTGCTGCGCGAGTTGTACGTCACAGCCGCCGCATGCCTGCAAGTTCCGGCCTTGCGCCGCAACATTGAGGGATGACATATCCAGCAGCTCGAAACGGCCGGATTGCTTCATCTCCTCGCGAAGCTGGTCGGCAGCATGGAGCAGTCTTGCCTGCTCGTCGCTGCGGCGTCCCTTCACCTCGCCTTCGAGGCTCGTATCCAGCCATTCGAAATTGAACACCGCCACTTTAGGCGCCGCGGCGTGAGCCGTCGCTGTCATCATCAGTAACAGCACGGTGATCGATAGGGCTCTCATCGCGGACCTCGCATCATTAAAATGCAACGCGTCGGCAGAATCCGAGGTTGCAAGCTACGATAATTGGTTCATGTTTCAAGCACGAGACCCTTTACCAGCGCCAAGCCGGGAAGGAGTAGCCGGAGGGAACATGATACGGTGGTTGATCGGCGCGATCAGTCTCTGCGCCGTGACGTCGTCTGCGTTGGCGGCCGAACCGCTGACGATCAGCATCGGTTATCTCGGTCAGGCCGGCATCAAGGCAACTCTTTCGCTGGTCGAATTACCGTCCGAGAACGATGGCATCGCCGGCGCGCGGCTCGCCATCGAGGACAACAACACCACGGGCAAGTTCCTGAAGCAGCAGTTCGGGCTGGACGAGGTCCGTGTGAAGGACGGTGACGATGTTGCCGGAGCCGCACGCGATCTCGCTGGCCGCAGCACCTTCATCATTGCCGACCTGCCGCCCGATGCATTGCTGCAGGCGGCCGACGCGGTGCGTGACCGCGGCGGCATCCTGTTCAATGTGGGTGCTGCCGACGATCGGCTGCGCGAGGCGGACTGCCGGGCCAATGTGATCCATATCGCGCCGACGCGATCGATGCTGGCGGATGCACTGGCGCAGTATCTGGTGTGGAAGCAGTGGAAACGCTGGCTACTCGTGGTCGGCTCGCATGACGACGACCGGCTTGAAGCCGACGCCTATCGCCGTGCCGCCGCACGGTTCGGCGCAAAGATCGTGCAGGAACGTGTCTTCGAAGACACTGGCGGCGCGCGGCGTACCGATAGCGGTGTCACATTGATCCAGCGCCAGATACCGGTCTTCACACAACAGGCACCGGCCTATGACGTCATGATCGCCGCCGACGAGAGCGAAGTCTTCGCCTCCTATCTGCCGTATCGCACCTGGGATCCGCGGCCGGTCGCGGGATCGGCGGGTCTGGTACCGACCAGTTGGCATGCTGCACAGGATCAATGGGGCGCCGTGCAGATCCAGAACCGCTTCACCAAACCGAATGCGCGCCGCATGACAGCGCGCGACATGCAGGCCTGGCTCGCGACCCGCATGATCGGCGAAGCCGCGTCCCGCACGAATTCGGGCGATGGCAAAGCCATTCTGGCGTTTCTGAAGTCGCCCGATTTCTCCATCGCCGGCTTCAAGGGGCAGCGGCTCACGATCCGAGACTGGAACCTGCAGCTACGCCAGCCGATCCTGCTGGTCGACGGGCGCATGGTGATTTCGGTATCGCCGCAGGACGGCTTCCTGCATCAGGTCTCGGAGCTCGACACGCTCGGTATTGATCGTCCGGAAAGCAAATGCAGGCTGCAATGATGATGAACAGATCGAAGATGCTGTGCCGCGTCTGGCTGTGCGGAGCAGCGACATGGCTTGCAACAGCGGCGCCTGCATCGGCCTTTCTCGCTTATGTGTCGAATGAGAAGAGCAACACGGTCTCGGTGATCGACACCGATAGCTGGACCGTCACGGCGACTATCAAGGTCGGTCAGCGTCCGCGCGGCATCGAACTGACGCGCGATGGCAAATCGGTACTTGTCGCGGTCGGCGACGACGACACCATTCAGATCATCGACGTCGCCAGTCAGAAGGTGGTCGACTCGCTGCCGTCCGGTCCGGACCCCGAGCTGTTCACCCAGGATGCCGCCGGCAAGGTTCTCTATGTCGCCAATGAGAACGACAACACGGTGACCGTGATCGATCTCGAAAAGCGCGTGCGCATGGGCGACGTGCAGGTCGGTGTCGAGCCCGAAGGCATGGCGATCAGCCCTGACGGCAAGATCCTGATCAACACGTCTGAAACCACCAACATGGCGCATTTCATCGACACCGCGACGCGCGAGATCGTGGCCAATGTCCTGGTCGACGCGCGTCCGCGCTTCGCCGAATTCAAGCGCGACGGCTCGGAACTGTGGGTGTCCTCAGAGATCGGGGGCACCGTGTCGGTGATCGATCCCACCAAGCGGGTCGTGACCGACAAGATCGAGTTCAACATTCCCGGTCTGCGGCGCGAAGCCATTCAGCCGGTTGGCATCGGCATGACCCGGGACGCCAAAATCGCCTTCATCGCGCTCGGCCCCGCCAACCGGATCGCCGTCGTCGATGCGGCGACCCACAAAGTGATCAAGTATCTGCTGGTGGGCCAGCGGGTCTGGCACATGGCGTTTACCCCCGATGAGAAATATCTGCTGGTCACCAATGGCGTCTCCAACGATGTCTCGGTCATCGATGTCGCTGCGCAGAAAGTCATCAAGACCATTCAGGTCGGCGAATTGCCCTGGGGCATCGCCATGGCACGGCCATGACCACCATCGACACATCCCGGCCTGAACAGGTCGCGCACGACGCGCCGGAGCCGATTGACGCGCCGGCGGTCACACCCGCGCTGTCGGTCGCAGGCATCAGCCATTGCTATGGCCGTCGGCAGGCGCTGTCGGATGTCTCCTTCAATGTCGCGCCGGCGAGTTTCACGGCTCTGCTCGGCCTCAATGGCGCGGGCAAGAGTACGCTGATAGCGCTGATCACCCGGCTGTTCGGCATTCAAACTGGACGGATCAGCGTATTCGGCCACGACATCAGCGATACGCCGAGCGATGCCTTGCGGCTGCTTGGCGTGGTGTTTCAACCACGTACGCTCGATCTCGATCTGTCTGTCATGCAGAACCTGCTCTATCATGCCGCGCTGCAGGGCATCGCGCGGCGCGAAGCCCGGCTGCGCGGCGACGAGGTGATTGCGCGCATCGGCCTTGCCGACCGGGTGAACAGCCGGGTGCGCGATCTCTCCGGCGGACAGATGCGACGTCTGGAGATCGCCCGCGCGTTGCTGCACCGGCCGCGGCTGCTGTTGCTGGATGAAGCGACCGTTGGCCTCGACGTGCAGGCGCGCGCCGATATTCTTGCGCATGTCCGGATGCTGGTCGCGGAACAAGGCATCGGCGTGCTGTGGGCAACACATCTGTTTGACGAGATCGCCGCCAGCGACGATCTCGTCGTGTTGCATCACGGTCATGTGTTCGCACGCGGTTCCGTGACGCAGATCCTGGGCGAAACCGGCGCTGCCAATTTCGACATGGCTTTCCGGAGCATGACCGAGGCGGCCGACCGGCGCGGGAGGTCATCGTGAGTACGACATTCCTCGCGCATGAGCGTCGCAAGCTGGGTTTCGGCAATTATGTCACCTGCCTCAACGGCATCCTGTGGCGGGAAGCGTTGCGCTTCCTGCATCAGCGCGAACGTTTCGTTTCGGCGCTGGTGCGTCCGCTGGTCTGGCTGTTCATTTTCGCCGCCGGCTTTCGGCAGGTGCTGGGCATCTCGATCATCCCGCCTTACGAGACCTATATTCTCTATGAGGTCTATATCGCGCCCGGTCTTATCGCGATGATCCAACTGTTCAACGGCATGCAGTCCTCGTTGTCGATGGTCTATGACCGCGAGATGGGGAATATGCGGACGCTTCTGGTCAGCCCGCTGCCGCGCTGGTTCCTGTTGGTCTGCAAATTGCTGGCCGGGACAGTCGTCTCCCTGCTGCAGGTCTATGCGTTTCTCCTGATCGCCTGGTTCTGGGACATCGCTCCGCCGCTCATCGGCTATCTCACTGTTCTGCCGGCACTGATCCTGTCCGGATTGATGCTGGGATCGCTGGGCATGCTGATCTCGTCGCGCATCAAGCAATTGGAGAATTTTGCGGGGGTCATGAACTTCGTGATCTTCCCGATGTTCTTTGCGTCGTCCGCACTCTATCCTTTGTGGCGCGTGCAAGAGGGCAGCCCGATGCTCTATTATCTCTGCCTGTTCAATCCCTTCACCCATGCGGTCGAACTGATCCGCTTCGCGCTCTATGACAAGGTCAACTGGGTCTCCCTTGCCGTTGTCGCGGGCTGTACCGCCGTATTCATGATCGGTGCAATCATTGCTTACGATCCCGGTCGCGGCCTTGCCCGCCGGGCACCAGCCGGGGGCGAGACATGAACAGAGCGATCGGCATCATCACAGCACTCTTGTTGATCTGGTCGGGCACTGCGCAGGCCGCGGATCCGCGTTATCCCGACTGGCCGTGCGTTCAGGCCAAGGTACCGGAAATCTCGCTGGCTGCCGTCTGGGCCGGACCGTCGATCGATGATGTCGCCAGCGCCTGGAAAGACGACGTGGATGTCAGCGCGCTTGTCGAACGTCTGGCGACACGGCGCGTACCTGTTGAGGAAGCCCAGAAGGCGGTCACGGACTTTCTGTCGCGATCGCCGGACAAGGCCAGGTCAGGCAAACTGATCTTCGCCGGGCTGTTCGACAGCCTGAACGCGCAGCGCGCGACGGTGCTGGCCGGTCTCGAACGCGTCACGCGTAAACAGCGCGAAGCGGCCGACCGGGTCCGCGCCGACACAGCCATGCTGCAGACATTGCAGAGCGCGTCGCCACCCGATCAGGCGAAGATCGACGAACTCAACAACAAGCTGCTATGGGAAGCCCGCATCTTCGACGACCGGCGCCGCGTCGTCACCTTCGTTTGCGAGGTACCGACGCTGATCGACCAGCGGCTGTTCGCGCTCAGCCGCACCATCCAGCAGGAGATGGAATGATATCGCGTGCCAGGGCGTGGACCTATAAAATCGGCTGCTTGGAGTAGGCTCGCTTGATGTCCGCTTGGCACCCAACACTGGCGGAAAGCCGGCTATCCAACGACTTCGCCTTCGCGCCATAGGCGGTCGTCGCGCACCAGCTACATAAACGAGAAGGAGAGACCGCCGTTGCCGACTGTCTCTCTTACGTCCCGGCAATGGCCTAGCGCGATTAGCTTTTTTGAACGGCGGCCGCGGCCTTGCGGATCACCTCGATAACGATGTCGGGCTGAGAGAGCATCGGCACGTGACTGCTCGCCACTTCGGTGACGGTCGCTCCCATGCGCTTCGAGACCCAGCGCTGCAGGTCAGGGTGTACTGTACGGTCTTGCGTGGCCAGAATGTACCAGCTCGGCTTCGATCTCCACGCGATGTCGTCTGCGCTGAGCTTCTGTTGGCGGAACAGATCGTAGACGGGCGCATAATGCGTCGCCCACACGAGTTTCTGGTCTTTCTCGGAAAGATCTCCAGCGAAGAACTCGGTGCCATTCGGAAGCATCCAAGCGCGCCCGTCCGCGACCTCGACGCGAGAGAAAATATCTGACGGGTACTTGTCAAGCTGGTCCTGCACGGTCTCGCCGGCGTCAGGGGCGACAGCTGCGATGTAGACGAGGCCCACTACGCGCTCATCGGTGCCCGAGGCGGTGATGGTCGCTCCACCATAAGAATGACCGACGAGGAGGACCGGGCTGCCGACACGGTTGAGCGTGCGCTTCACCGTCGCCAGGTCCTCTTCGAAGGAGTCCAGGCCATATTGAACCGCGATGACTTCGTGTCCGTCCGCCTGCAATGCAGGAATGACCTTACTGAAGCATGAGCCATCGGCCCAGATTCCATGGCAGAAAACGATGGTTGGTTTGGCTTGCGCAGGCATATTGCGTTCCCTTTTTTTACGAAGTGAGAAGTGGGATTCTAACTCTGACGATTTGCTGGCCGTCTACTCTACGGGGGAGCGATGAAAGGCATTTGAAGACCTAGACCATGGCGTCCAGGGATCTGAACAATGACAGCGGATCTCGCCTTGTATCTGCGAGATCGCTCATTGCGATGGCTAGACTATTCGTTCATAGATGGCCGAATAGATAGAAGTCGTTCGGTTCTTTCGAGATCAAATGTCCTGAATGGCGACGATTTTGGAAAAGACGGCGGGCCTGCTCGCCTTTGTGCGGACGGTTGATGCCGGGTCTTTCGCCGGCGCCGCAAGGTTGATCGGCGCCAGCCCTTCAGCGGTATCGAAAAGCGTCGCGCGCCTGGAACAACGTCTCGGTGTCCGCCTTCTGCAGCGGTCGACGCGCACGCTCAGCCCGACGTCCGAAGGCGCCGCGTACTACGAGCACGTGGCTCCCCATCTGCGCGCTATAGAGGAAGCCGAGGACATCGTGCAGATTCCGGGCAACGTACGTGGCGTGCTTCGGGTCTCCGTGCCGACTACATTTGGGCGTCCGCTAATTTCTGCCTGGTCTGGCTCGTTCCTCGAACGCTACCCAGACATCAAGCTCGACCTCAGCGTCACAGACCGCCGCGTTGATCTGATTCGCGAAGGTTTCGATCTCGCGGTGAGAATCGGAGAATTGGAAGACACGAACTTGATCCGTCGGTCGTTGGGTGTCCTGCAATATGTCCTGGGCGCATCGCCAGACTATCTCCAGCGCCGGGGAATCCCCCGGTCTATCGATGATCTCAAGCAGCATGCTTGTCTTGGCCATTTGCTTGCCGGCCGGCCGCAACCGTTTACTTTTGCCGATGGCACGCGGATCGTTCCGGCTGGCCCCTTCGATAGCGACGACGCTCAATCCTTGATCGAGGCAGTCCTAAAGGGGGTCGGTATCACGCAATTCATGCGCCTGGCGATCGAGGATGACCTTGCGGCCGGACGATTGAATATCGTGCTGCCAGAGATACCCATGTTCACCACGCCGATCCATGTTCTCCACGCGTTCGGACGGCAACTTCCGCTACGAGCGCGCCTGTTCATCGATTTTCTAGTCGAGGCGTTGGGCGTTTGAACTCGCCGATTTTGAATGCGCTACGATAAAGCCGATGCTGCTCAACAAGCAGCGTCGCGTTCCCCGCGTAAATGACGGGGCGCTGCTCGACTGTCCGGCCTCGTCATTTATCCAGCAAGCTTCAAAAGCCTGCGGCGACGATGGTGCGCAGCAGCTTCGCGTTGCTGAAGCCAATATCTTCACGCGTCAATCCCATACGCAAGATCACCAATTTGCGCGAGGGAATGATCGCGATCACCTGACGGAGGTGACCTTGCAACATAAACGTGTCGGCGGGGAGATCGAATCCTTGGCCACGCGCCAACCAAAGCTGTCCACGACCATAGACGGGGCCTTGGCCCTGATCGGACGCTGGGAAAGGTGAGCGCATATAGTCGACAAAGCCCGCCGGCAAAAGCTGTTGGCCGTTCCAATCCCCGCCCAATCGCAAAAACTCGCCGAAGCGCGCCCAATCGTGCGCGTTGGCGTAGAGGAAGCCTTCGCCGAGAAACGTGTCGGCCTCGTCGGCTTCGATAACAGCGCTATTCATGCCCAAAGGGTTGAACAGTCGTTCGCGCGGATAAGACAGAGCCCCCTCGCCAATCGCGTTCTGCCATAGTCGCGTCAGCAGAACGGACTCGCCGGACGAATAGTGAAATGTCGTTCCCGGTGAGGCGACGAGCCTTCGATCCCGCGCGAAAGCCGCCGCATCCCGCACGAGATACTCCATGCGTCCCGGGTCGGTGTGACGCCCCTGATCTTCGTTCCATTCCAGTCCGCCAGACATGGCCATCAGATCGGCGACCGAGATGTCCGAGCGGGCGTCCCCCGCCCATTGCGGAAACAGATGTTTCTTATCGAGCGAAAGTTTGCCGTCCTTGATGGCCAGCCCGACCAGGGCCGCCGTGACGCTCTTGGTCATCGACCAACCCAGCAAGGGCGTTGAAGGGGTGAAACCCTGGCCATAGGTTTCGGCGACGATGCGCCCGTCGTGCACGACAACGATCGCTCGCATGCCCGGACCTTGCAAAACCGGATTGTTCACCGCCGCCTGCAAACGTGCGTTGTCGGATAACTGCACTTTTTCGCCGGTCGGCCAGAGCGTGTCGGCGTCTGTCGTAGGTGAGGGTCGCAGCGCGGCAGGATGATTCCAAGACGTGCCATTCAAGACGTTGGTGCAGCCCCGTCCCTCGACATACTGGGCGTGACGTTTGGCGAAAAGACCGAAAAGACTGGCGTCGACGCTGTGGTCGACGGCGCTGACGTCGATTTTCACGAGGCGGAAGATCGGATGTCCGAGGGCCAGCAGGTCGGTACGCAAGATCGCATCCGCTTCGCGCTTGGCCATGAATACGTTCGAGCAGATGGTCTTCGCCGCAGCAGCGGAGGCGAGCTGTAATTCGTCTTGATGGGCGATGACGATCCAACCGCCAAGCCCCAATATCGCCAAGGCCAAAACACCGACGACGAAACCGAAAAGCCTGAGCGCCCAATGCATGATGTCTTATCCCAGCCAAGGGGAGTTCTTTACTATGGCGCGGAAGATGGTTCCAAGCACGCCCTAGTTCGCCTGCGACCGTGGTTCAGGCTGCGCATCCGCGAGGGGTAGATCCTCCAGCTCCCAACCGTCGGTGCCTTCCGGATACCAGACGACATTGCTGTAGCCATAGGACACCGCGCGCTTTGCGGCATTCCACGACATCCAGCAATCGGCCTGACAGTAGATCACCAGAAGCGCAGCACGGTTGCCGGCCGATGCGCGCGCGAGACCATCCCGCAGATAGGCCTCGGTCTCGGTGGCCAGCCTGCCGTAGCCGGTGTCGGGCAGCCACAGGCTGCCCGGAATGTTGTGCCGCGGCTTGTCGCGCCAGACCGTTTCCGGCGGCAGATTGGCCGGCTTCGGCGGACGCGGCATCACATCAATGAAGGCGCCGCGTTTGTCGCGCCAGATCGCCTCCGCGTCTTTCGTCGTGATGACGCGTCCGCCTTTCAGCGTCGCCGGCACCGGCGTGCGATAATTGTCGGTGCGATAGTCATCGGGCTCGGGGACGATATCCTGGGCCCGGGCCGTCGTGACCATCACTAATGCCATCGCGAGAAGGATGGCGTAACGCATGGTCACGGCGACTTGGCCGCCGCCTCCGGCCCGATCGGACGGTTGTTCTCATCGAGAATGGGAACACCGAAATCGAGCAGGACCTTGTTGATGGCTGGCTGGTTTTCCTGAATCAGTCGGTTTAGCTGCCGCTTCCAGTTCTGATCCGCGGAGCGCACGCCCATGCCGATGCGATAGACGAGGCGCGGCCCGGTGGTTTCCTTGACCAGCGGCGTGACATGAAGCGGAGGATTGGCGTTCTTGGCGTAGAAGCCCGCCATAGGCCCCCACAGGATCGCTGCGTCGATATCGCCAGATGTGAGGTCCTTGATCATGGCCAGTGCCGATGAATCGATGCGGGTATCGATCACCAACGGATAGGGCTTCGCATTCACCATCAAGCCGTTGACCGCCATATTGGTGGCCGGCGGCGTCCCCGCCACGATGCCGATATGCTTGCTCTTCAACCTGGCGTCATCCAGTGTCGTGACATCATCGAGACCGGCGCCGGTCTTCGATACCAGGGCATAGGCCGTCCGGTAATAGGGATTGGTACCCTGGACGAGGTCGTCGCCCTGCGGGAAGCCCATGATGACATCGCAACGATGCGCGCCGAGAGTCATGCGAACGAAGCCCGTCGCCTGCGGGAAATAGACGTAATCGAGCTTCTTCTGCAGTTTGGCTGCGAACAGCTCGGCGAGCTTGTTCTCCAACCCCTCGCCCTTCTCATTCGAGAACGGCATGTTACGCGGATCGGCGCAAACACGCAGCGACTGCGGATCGACCAGCTCGATCGAGAGATCGTCGGTCGCAGCAGTCTGGCCAAGCGCGGTGCATAGGCCCTCAAGCAGCAGCGCACTCGCAACGAGCGACGTGAGTAGCGCGCGACGTTTTCCGGATCGTTCCGCTCTGTGGTGCATGCGCTACCTGCCGTTCACATTTGATGGGTGACACGACAAAAACCTAGGCCTCTCGTTTTAAGCGTGCAAGATGCAATGGGGCGCTTCCGATGTTGCGCCGCACTTTCCGGGTGATTGCAGGATCGCTGCTTGCCCCGGAGTGATATGGAGATGCAAATGACATCTCGCTTTGCGATGCATGTAGCGCTCATCATGCTGGCAATGCTCGCATCTGCTCGCGCGCAACAACAGACTTTGGCGATCAGTGAAATCGCGCCGGGCGTCTTCATGCATCAGGGGCGCATCGCCTTGATGTCGTCGGACAATGACGGCGCCGTCGCCAATATCGGCGTCGTGATCGGCGATCGGGCGGTTGCCGTGATCGACACCGGGGGCAGCGTGCGGGAAGGGCGACAATTGCTGGCTTCCATTCGCGCGCATACAGACAAGCCCATTCGTTACGTCATCAACACCCATGGTCATCCCGATCATATGTTCGGCAACGCCGCCTTCGTCGCTGACGGAACCGAGTTTGTCGGTCATATGAGGCTGCCGCAGGCACTGGCCGCACGCGGGCAGTATTATCTCGACGCATTCAGGCGCAGCATGGGCGACGCCCTGATCGATGACGTCCGTATCGTACCGCCCACCCGGCTCGTCGATGGAGAGCTCGTCCTCGATCTCGGCGGGCGCACACTTATCGTGAAAGCCTGGCCCACCGCCCATAGCGATAGCGACGTCACGGTATTCGACACGGCGACGAAGACGTTGTTCGCTGGAGATCTGGTCTTTCTCCGCCATATTCCGGTGCTCGATGGCAGCATCCAGGCATGGCTCAAGCTGCTGGACGATCTCGCGGCGCTGCCGGCCGAACGCGTCGTTCCCGGCCATGGTCCAGTGAGCGATTGGCCGCAAGCCCTCGCCGCTGAACGCCGGTATCTCGAAACACTCGCGTCCGGTATCCGGAAGGACGTCATCGATGGCAAACCGATCGCGGAAGCTACGAAACACGCGGCAGAAGCCGAGCGCGGCAAATGGGAGCTTTTTGACGACTACAACGTCCGCAACGCAACTGCAGCATACTCACAATTTGAATGGGAATGACCGCCGGTTGGGGTAGTATCAAGCGCGTCGCTTCTTCCCTTGCGAGGGCCGTACCATGCCGGAATTTGCAATCCGCAGCGTCTGTGCCGCCATCCTGCTGAGCGCCGTACTCAGTCCGCATTCTGTGTCCGCGGCCGGTCCGGAGCCTTACGATCCATGGCCGGGGCTGGTGCAGGATATTTTCGACAGCCGACCGATGGAAGACGGCAGCAACCTGATCGCACTCGAGATGCCGACGCGCGCGGAGGATGCTGCCATCGTGCCGGTGACGTTGCGCCTCAAGCCGACATTCGACGCACGCTCGCGGGTGGTGACGATCACGCTGGTGATCGACCAGAACCCGGCGCCCATGGCCGCGAAATTCAAGCTCGGGGCCGACGCAAACGTCTCGGAGATTTCCACCCGTGTTCGAATCAACAATTACACCAACGTCCATGCCGTCGCGGAGACCAGTGACGGCAAACTCCATGTGGTGCAAACCTATGTGAAGGCATCCGGTGGCTGCTCTGCGCCGGCGGCGAAGAATGCCGAAGAGGCCAAGGGCCGGTTGGGCCAGATGCGCTACAGGGAGTTTGCTGGAGCGCAAAACGAGGAAAAAAGCGGTACGCGCGAGGCGCAGGTCATGATCGGCCACCCCAATAATTCCGGCCTGCAGATGGATCAGGTCTCGCAACTCTATATCCCGGCCCTCTATGTCGACCGGCTCCAGCTTTGGCAGGACAACAGCCCGGTCCTGTCGGTGGAGGGCGGGATCTCGATCTCCGAAGACCCGAATATTCGATTCACTTACGTCTCAAATGGCGCAAAGACGTTCCGCGCCGAGGCCAAGGACACCGATGGACATCAGTTCAGGCATGAGTGGAAGGTCAATGGCTCCGGCATGTAACGCAGCGCATCATGCACAGCATAGCGCTAGAAGCAGCGCACCTCAGCCTCGGCCTGGGCACGCCTGACGTCATTGATGGCGCTGTTAGCCTGCTCCGAGGTCCGGAACTGGGCGCTCAGATTGCCCCGCACCTGCGACATGCTCAGCGCCGTTTCCGCCGTGATATAGCGGGTATAGGGCACCAGCGACGCCACGACATCGATCGAGCACGAGCATTGCTCGATCGACTGCCGGGTCTCGCCATTCGCTTTCATGCAGCCGAAGACATATTCGGCGCGCGCGGAGGTCGGATAGTCATTGACCTCCGCCGCCCTTGCCGATCCCGACAAAACGGCAACGGCCGCAAGCGTGACGAGATATCCTGTCATTCGATCGGGTCCCACGAGAGCCTCGCAAAGCTGGCGAAGACGACTGGCGAACTATACTAAGAAAACGAAACGGCTCAATAAGCCGAACAGATATGGAGGGGACATGTCACGCGCATCTCTATCGATGGCTGTCATATTGCTGCTCATCGCAGGCCATGCTCATGCCCAGGGCAAAGCCGGCAAGGGCATCCGGCTCTGGAACCTGACGACATCGACCATTACCGGGTTCCAGCTATCCCCGGCAGGAAAGCAGCAATGGAGCGCCAACCTGACATTGGCGGACAAGGATAAGGAAGTCGATCACGACGAGCGGCTGCGCATCACGGGGATAGAGCCCGGCAGTTACGACGCCAAGGTCAGCTATTCCGAGGCGCGCCAGTGCGTGGTCAGGAATATCGAGATCAAGGCCGATGCGGTATTCTCGATTGCGGACAAGGACCTGCAGGACTGCAACAAGTAACGATCATGCCTTGTCATGGCTATGCGGATATTCGCAGCGCCACTTCACCGCGGTCCATTTCGGGTGTTCGCCGATCCACTGGGCGATGTAGGGCGGCGCTGCCATGGCGCATTGATGCAGCGAGAAGTCTGCCGTGAACGACAGGTTTCGCTCTTCGCAGGTGTTCGGCGACATTACCGCGCAGACTGTCAGGACCAGATTGATCATATTCATGTCGGCATCCCAGATCGTTCACCGGACGATAACATCTGAAATACGCGCCCGTCAGCGCGAAGTTTCGGCGATTTCCAGGCTAAAAATTGATCCCGTAAACCAGACGGGCCTGGTGACGCTCGAAATTGACCAGATCCAGCGTCGATCCGGGCACCTCGGAGTGGCCCCATACTTGCGTGCTCCAACTTGCAGTCAGCCGTGATCGGTCCGAAAGCTGGACATAGGCGGTTGGCCCGACGAACAGCGCCTGACCAGACAGTTCGCCAAGGCCGATCCCTTCATATCGGCGCATATAGCGCGCTTCGCCGCCGAGAAGGATGCCGGGGCGCACCTGCATCATGACGCCGAGCGCCGCTCCGATGCTCGCCTCGCGTTCCCGCGTTCCGGTATCGACATAGCGCGTCCATTCCGGCTGATAGATCAGATTGAGTGCCGCAACAGCAACGTCAGGGACGATCTCGCGATCGAAGGCCAGCGTCAGCCCAGTGCCGTAGCTCCTGACCCGCGCTGCGCTCGTTTCGTCGATCCCGTTGAACTGCGCGTCGATCGCGAGCGTCATGCCGACGGGGGCCGTCTCGCGATCAAGAAATCTGTAGCGGAAATCCAGCGATGCCCCCTGCCAGGCAAGCGTGCGCTGATCGGCGAATCCGGGAACGCCAGTGATCCGATGGGCCGAGAAACTGCTCCCGATCTCGATGCGAATGTCCTTCGCGGGAACGAACTCCAGTTCGAATTCCTGCTCGCCCGCGCGATAGCGACCGCCGGATTTGCCGAATCGCCCGGTCGTCTCGCTCTGGAATTCCCGCTCGCCCACGCGGCCGACGTCACTGCCGATCATGAAGCCGAAAATATGCTCGGTATCGATGTCACCGGCCTGTGCGCGCGGCACGGCGGCCAGCGTGCTGAATGCAAGAATCGCCGCGTAGACTGTCCTGACGCCGCGCTGCACCTGCATCCAATCCTGTCATCGAAGAGAGGCGTATATATAGAGATAACGCACCGCGCGAGCCTAGTCGAAATTGGCCCAGCCGCGAAGACGTCTCTGCGATTGACTTGAACATCGCACCAGGATCGGTTGCTATACGCATGCGGCGCGCCGTTAGTGCCAATAGTCAGGGAAGGATATGTCCATGGCGAGACTCCTGGTCCTCTACAAAACACCGAAGAAGCCCGCAGCCTTCGACAAATACTATCAATCTGTACATATCCCGCTGGCAAAGAAGATTCCAGGGCTGAGACACTATGGTGTCAGCACGGGGGGCGTCACAACGCCGACGGGAGACAGCGATATTCATCTGGTCGCGGCGCTGGATTTCGAAACGGTTGCGGCGCTCAAGCTTGGCCTCGCCTCGCCGGAAGGGCAGGCTGCAGCAGGCGATCTCGCGAATTTTGCGGATGGCGGCGTAGATCTTCTGATTTTCGATACGAAGGACGCCTGACAGCCGCAACGCGGGTTCAGCGGCCTCTGCCCGGCTCACAAACCGCAGTCTGCGAGCCGGGAGAGATCGATCAAGACGATCAATCTGTCACTTACGGGCCGCGCAGGCGTACATGTTGATTTCCATGCCGACCTGCACTTCCACGATCTTCGGAGTCTTCCAGCTCATCTTGGTCTCCTCAGAGTTTGCGCGATGATTGCGCCGCCGCACGATAAGCAGTGAGACGACGTCTTTCAACTTAACTCCTCAGGTTGCGGCGCAAAATGTGCAGGCAACCGAAGTTTAACTACACTTCCTCGGTGAGAGCAGGCCGCTGATGGCCGTGATGCGCTTTGTGTATCGCGGATGGAGCCACGCCAAAATATTTCCGGAACACGCGACTGAAGTGCGAGGAACTTGAGAAGCCCCAGGAAAATGCGACGTCCGTGATCGTCTTTCCGTTCTGCGCTTCCAGCTCCTGCCGGCAATTCTGCAGCCGCGCCTGCCAGATATAGTCGCTGACGGTTATTCCGCGGTCGCTGAACAGCATATGCAGATAACGTTTGGTGCAGTGCAGTGCAGACGAAATCTGATCGATGCTGAGCTCGGGGTCCCGCAAGTGTTCCCGAATGAAACCCTGCGCACGGACATACATGGCTTCCGGACCGACGCGATCGAGCGTCATGTCGACTTCCCGCAGCGGCAACAGCAACAGATCAATTAGTGAATCCGCAACACCGATGGCACTGTTTGGCGATAGTCTGGTCGCTTCGTGGAAGGCAGCCTGTACAAATTCGTGTGCGATGCGCCCGGTGCCGGCGCGCGCCGACAGTTTGCAGGCGGCCAGATTTCCCGCACCGAGGCCGCGCTCATGCAGCAGCTCCTTGGGCACGATCACGACGTCATGGCGTGTAAAGGCCGGGCTGACGATGGTATGCGGGCACGATACATCATAGACGAGGCAATCGCCGGGTCCGATATCGATCCGGCGACTGTCCTGTTCGAAATGCGAAACGCCATAAGTTTGGAACACAATCTTTACGTATGGATGGTCGCTTTGCCGAATTCGCGGGGCCGCGTGGCCGATTCGATGCTGGCTCGCCTCGATGTGACACAATTTCAGCCGCGAAACCGATGTGCAGCTGATCAGCGCATCGAATGTGGATGCTTCCAGCGGATCGATGTCAAAACGCCCGCACAGATCGGTCAGGGCATCTGACCAAACCTGGATCTGCCTTGTCGGCGTCAATCCGGATGTGCTGAGAGAACTAAGCGTATCGGACATGAACAATTCACCGATGAAAGGTCATCACGTAACAATTCGTCACGAGACGGAACTATACTTACAGAACGAAGCACATATCGAACGAAGCACATATGGAAAAATGTGCGAAACAATATGTAACGGCACAGCCCGCAGCTCGTGAATTGTGGTCAGAGTAACTCACTTCTCCTTCCGATCCTCTGACTCGATACCAGCCCCGTCAAGTGAAACATCACCCTTAGGTCGCAGTGCGGCGATCCGTGTGCAGTGCGAAAGGCGCGAGCTTTCCAGATACCGTTCAGGTTTTTCGTCAATGTACGAGAAAATTATCTTGCACGGGTTCTCTGTCGAGCAAGCCTGCTTCGCTCTTGGGCAAGTATGCAGCAGCGGATCTTGCTACTCATAGATACCAAAATGAAGCTGGGCCGCTTGACGAGACCCGGCATTATGTCTGGGAGGACATCACGATGCGAAAGGTGCTGCTTGCGACCTGTCTTGGCACAATGGCGGCCTCTGCCGCGAGTGTTGCCATCGCCAATGATGAACTGACAAAGATGGCGCAGAACCCGAAAGACTGGGTCATGCCAGCGGGCGACTACGCCAATACGCGCTATTCGAAGCTGAACCAGATCACGGCGGCTAATGTCGGCAAGCTGCAGGTGGCCTGGACCTTCTCTACCGGTGTTCTGCGCGGCCACGAAGGCGGTCCGCTGATCATCGGCAACATGATGTATGTGCATACGCCGTTCCCGAACAAGGTCTACGCAATGGACCTGTCGCAGGACAACAAGATCGTCTGGAAATATGAACCGAAGCAGGATCCGAACGTCATTCCGGTGATGTGTTGCGACACCGTCAATCGCGGCGTTGCCTATGCGGACGGCAAGATCTTCCTGCACCAGGCCGATACCACGCTGGTCGCGCTCGACGCAAAGACCGGCAAGGAAGTTTGGACCGTCAAGAACGGCGACCCTGGCAAGGGTGCAACGGGCACGTCGTCCCCGCTCGTGGTCAAGGACAAGGTCCTGATCGGCATCTCGGGCGGCGAATTCGGTGTTCAGTGCCACATGACTGCCTATGACCTGAAGACCGGCAAGCTCGCTTGGCGCGCCTTCTCGGAAGGACCGGACGACCAGATCATGGTGGATCCGGAAAAGACCACTGCGCTTGGCAAGCCCGTCGGCAAGGACTCCAGCATCAAGACGTGGCAAGGCGATCAGTGGAAGATCGGCGGCGGCTGCACCTGGGGCTGGACCTCCTACGATCCGGAGCTGAACCTCGTCTATTATGGCTCGGGCAATCCCTCGACCTGGAATCCGAAGCAACGGCCGGGCGACAACAAGTGGTCGATGACCATCTTCGCGCGCGATGCCGACACAGGCATGGCCAAGTGGGTCTATCAGATGACGCCGCATGACGAATGGGACTATGACGGCGTCAACGAAATGATCCTCAGCGATCAGCAGATGAACGGCCAAAACCGCAAGCTGCTGACGCATTTCGATCGTAACGGCCTCGCTTACACCATGGACCGTGTCACCGGTGAATTGCTGGTTGCCGAAAAATACGATCCGAAGGTGAACTGGACCACCGGTGTCGACATGAACAAGTCGTCGCCGACCTATGGCCGTCCGAAAGTGGTCGATCAGTACTCCACCGAGAAGCAAGGTGAAGACGTCAACACCAAGGGCGTCTGCCCGGCGGCGCTCGGCACCAAGGATCAGCAACCCGGAGCCTATTCGCCGGATACCCAGCTGTTCTATGTGCCGACCAACCATGTCTGCATGGACTATGAGCCGTTCAAGGTGAACTACACCGCCGGCCAGCCTTATGTGGGTGCGACGCTGTCGATGTATCCACCTCCGGGCGAAACCCATATGGGCAACTTCATTGCCTGGGACAACAAGACCGGCAAGATCGTCTGGTCCAACAAGGAACAGTTCTCGGTCTGGTCGGGGGCGCTCGCCACTGCCGGTGGCGTGGTGTTCTACGGGACGCTGGAAGGCTACCTGAAGGCGGTCGATGCCAAGACGGGTAAGGAACTCTACAAGTTCAAGACTCCGTCCGGCATCATCGGCAACGTCACCACCTACGAAAACAATGGCCGGCAGTATATCGCCGTCCTGTCAGGCGTCGGCGGCTGGGCCGGCATCGGTCTCGCAGCGGGTCTGACGGATCCGACTGCCGGTCTCGGTGCCGTCGGTGGTTACGCAGCCCTGACCAACTATACCGCACTCGGCGGCGCGCTGACGGTCTTTGCACTCCCACAGTGAACTGACGCATCAGTCACCGGCGCATGGCTTCGTCCATGCGCCGGTCTTTTCTGAAATCGCATGCCGAGGACAAGCTATTGCGTCACATCTGGTCTGTCATTGCCACGATTGTTGTCGTGGCCTCCGGGAATACGAGCTTCGCCGAGAATGCCGGCGATCCGAAAGCCGTTAAATCCGAAGACGGCAAGTATTTGGACAAGGAGGGCAATCCGACATTCAACGTTTCCGCGGATGGCACCATCGACTGGTACACATATTCGGGTTACCGGCGCTATCACTCGGAATGCCACGTTTGTCATGGCCCGGATGGGATGGGATCGACCTACGCACCGGCACTGAAGGACTCGCTGAAAACGATGAGCTATGGCGACTTCCTCGGGGTTGTCGCCAGCGGTCGCAAGAATGTCAGCACGTCGCAGGAAAGCGTCATGCCGGCCTTTGGCGATAATACCAATGTCGCCTGCTATATGGACGATCTCTACGTCTATCTGCGTGCGCGCGCCAATGATGCAGTCGGCCGTGTGCGCCCGGGCAAGCGTGAGGAAAAACCCGCAGCCTATACCGAGGCCGAGAGCGCCTGCATGGGGAAACCACACTGATGCGGATCACAAGCGATCCGCTGACCTGCAGTTCCGGATGACGCGGGCTCGGACCGCACGGGACCGGATGACGCAAGATCAAATGACCGAGGGAGTTGAGAATGAAGACCCGCGCCGCAGTCGCCTTCGAAGCAAAGAAACCGCTTGAGATCGTCGACGTCGATCTCGAAGGGCCGAAGGCAGGCGAAGTTCTGGTCGAGATCAAAGCGACCGGCATTTGCCACACCGATGCCTATACGCTCGATGGTTTCGACAGCGAAGGCATCTTTCCTTCCATTCTCGGCCATGAGGGCGCAGGTATCGTGCGTGAGGTCGGTCCCGGCGTCACCTCGGTCAAGCCCGGCGATCACGTCATCCCGCTCTACACGCCGGAATGCCGGCAATGCAAAAGCTGCCTGAGCCAGAAGACCAATCTCTGCACCGCGATCCGCGCCACCCAGGGCAAGGGCGTGATGCCGGACGGGACCTCGCGCTTCAGCTATCAGGGCAAGCCGATCTACCACTACATGGGCTGCTCGACCTTTTCGAACTTCACGGTGCTGCCGGAGATCGCGGTGGCGAAGATCCGCGACGACGCGCCGTTCGACAAGAGCTGCTATATCGGCTGCGGCGTCACCACGGGTGTCGGTGCCGTGGTCAATACGGCGAAGGTCACGCCGGGCTCCAATGTCGTCGTGTTTGGCCTTGGCGGCATCGGCCTCAACGTCATTCAGGGCGCACGGATGGTCGGGGCCGACAAGATCGTCGGCGTCGACATCAATGACGACAAGGAAGAATGGGGCCGCCGCTTCGGCATGACCCATTTCGTCAATCCGAAGAAGGTCGATGGCGACATTGTTCAGCATCTGGTGGGGCTGACCGATGGCGGCGCCGATTACACCTTCGACTGCACCGGCAATACCACGGTCATGCGCCAGGCGCTTGAAGCCTGCCACCGCGGCTGGGGTGTCTCCGTTGTCATTGGCGTCGCGGAGTCCGGAAAAGAGATCGCGACCCGGCCATTCCAGCTCGTCACAGGGCGTGTCTGGAAAGGCACAGCCTTCGGCGGCGCGCGGGGTCGTACCGACGTGCCCAAGATCGTCGACTGGTACATGAACGGAAAGATCGAGATCGATCCGATGATTACGCATGTGCTCAAGCTGGAAGAGATCAACAGGGGATTCGATCTGATGCACGAAGGAAAATCGATCCGATCGGTGGTCGTGTTCTGAATGCAGGCTGCAACACCAGAGTGCCAATACAACAATGCTTCACACAAGTGACGCATCATACCAGGAGGATAGGCTGATGACTGTTCATATCCACCCGTCCGTCGACGGCGGTGTCAAACAAGGTTCGGGCCATTTTGCCGGCGGAACGCTGGTCTGCAAATGCAGCGACAAGCCGGTCAAGGTTGGCGTCAAAGGCGACGTCGCTCACAATCACGCCTGCGGCTGCACCAAGTGCTGGAAGCCGAGCGGCGCGACGTTCTCTGTCGTCGCGGTGGTTCCGCGCGAAAACGTCACCGTACTGCAAAACGGCGACAAGTTGCGCATCGTCGATCAGGCCGCAACCATTCAGCGCCATGCTTGCACCGGATGCGGCACCCACATGTTCGGCCGCATCGAGAACAAGGGACATGCGTTCTATGGCCTCGACTTCATTCATCCCGAATTGTTCGAAGAATCCGGCTCGGCTGCACCGGGCTTCGCCGCCTTCGTCTCGTCGGTGATTGAATCCGGCGTGAAGCCGAGCGACATGGCCGGCATACGGTCGCGCCTCAAGGAACTGGGACTCGAGCCTTATGATTGCCTTTCGCCTGCGCTGATGGATGTCCTCGCCAATCACGTAGCAACGGCCAAAGCGGCCTGAGTCAACACGGCATATGAGCATCCGCCGGTGGCAACATGTCGCCACCGGCGTTGTTATTAGTAGATTTGCTCCGGCAAGGGGCTTCGACTTTGTGGGTCACCCCGAATAATCGCGCTTCGGCCTCGCTGCGATCGATCCGCTGCCTTGTGCGACAATACTCACGGCATTTGACTGCACGGCGGAGTCGATGGCTCGACGACCGCTTCTGGCGGGCAGCCGACATGCGGCAGAGCCTCGTCGCCCATTAATGTGGCAGCTCTGCCCAAATCATGGGAGCGGACGATCCAAATTATTGTACGTTCCGGGACAAGCTTTCTGCGCGCAGGGGGTCATAGGCTTCTTCGAGGTTAGGAACATGGTTCAGGCCATGACAACGTCGAAGGAGCGATCGAATGGTCAAGTTGCATTTTGCTGACATCCGTAGGCTTTGGCCTGAAACGGGCGCGATGATCGGATGGCGTGCGGCGGCAGTGGGCGCGCTATTGGCGGTCGGCACCTTTGTTCCGATGTCGGCGCAGGCGGCCGTGCCGGCGGCTTGCGCCGAGTTGCAGGCGAAATATCCGGACTGGAAAGGCAAGACACTCGTCAACGCCATCAATCCGCATACACCGGGCTATGAATCGATCGATCCCAAGGATCCCAACAAATATATCGGTTTCGATATCGATCTCGGTGAGCAGATCGGCGAATGCCTTGGCTTCAAGCTGACCTACAAGGCGGTGACCTTCGCGGCCTTGCTGACCACGCTGGCATCGGGCCAGGCCGACATCGTGATATCCGACATCTATGCCACCGAGGAGCGCGCCAAGGCCGCCGATTTCATCACCTATTCCAAGGTGTTCGACGGCGTGCTCGTCGCCAAGGGTAACCCCAAGAAGATCACCGGTATCAACACCTCGCTGTGCGGCACGGCTGCGGCGGAAAACACCGGCTATGTCGAAGTGCCGCTGATCCAGGCGCTGGGGCCGGAATGCAAGAAGGAAGGCAAGGCGGAGCCGACCATCCAGCTCTATGACAACAATGCCAACTGCATCCAGGCGATCCTTGCCGGCCGCGCTGATACCTATATCAACGACGTCAACACCGTCGACAACGCGGTGAAAGCCTATCCGGACAAGCTCGAGAAGGCGGTCGCGGTGACGATCCCCTATCAGGTCGGCATTGCCGTGCCGAAGGACAAGCCCAAGTTCCGCGATGCAGTGAAGGCCGCACTCACCGAGATCTACAAGTCCGGTGATCAGCTCGCACTGCTGAAGAAGTGGAAACTCGATCCGGAAAACCTGATGGAGCCCGGCCTGCTGACGGTGAAGTAACGCCGGTCCGCAAGCAAGGATCACTCTCACGTAAGGGCTTTCTGCCTCCATGGAGCTGTTCCTCCACTATCTCAGCATGCCGTATATGATCGAGGGCATCCAGGCGACCTTGCAGGTCACCGCCCTCGGTCTGTGCGGCGGGCTGGTCCTCGGTGTGATCCTGGCATGGATGCAGCTCAGCAGGTTCAAGCCGCTGGCATCCTTCGCCCGGGTCTATGCCGTGATCTTTCGCGGCACCCCGCTGATCCTGCAGATGGTGTTTGCCTATAACGCCCTGCCGCAGATTGGCATTAAGCTTCCCGCCATTCTCGCAGCCGGCCTGGCGCTGGCCTGTAACGAAGCGCCATTCATCGCCGAGATGCTGCGCTCCGGCGTGCTCGGCGTTGACCGCGGTCAGGTGGTGGCCGGTCAGGCGCTCGGCATGACCCCGGGCGTCCTGATGCGCCGGATCATCGCGCCGCAGGCGATCCGGTCGATGATCCCCGCTTTCGGCAACGAAGCGGTCAGCGCGCTGAAGAATTCGTCGCTAGCCTCCGTCATCGCCGTGCAGGAGCTGACGCTGCGCTCGACGCAACTGGCGTCCTCGACCTTCGATTTCTTTTCGATCTTCTTCGCGTCGGGTCTGATCTATCTCCTACTCACAGCGGCGATCGCCGGCATCCAACTGCTTCTGGAATGGAAGTTCGACCTTGATCGCACGGCAAAGCAAACTACATTCATGCGCTTCCTGCCGTGGTACCGCGCCCCGGGCATCGACGATCCCTTGGTTCAGGATGCTGGCGCTCCGCCGGAGCTTCTGCCCGATGGCGGTGTCGCCGAACTACCGCCGCCGCGACTGCGGCCGGAACGCGGCGATCCCATCAAACGCGCGGAGATGCTGGCGCGCAACAATGTCGCCGTCGAGGTCTCCGATCTCCGCAAGAGCTACGACAGGAACGTGGTGCTCGACGGCGTCGACATCACGGTCAGGATCGGTGAAGTGATCGCGCTGCTCGGACCAAGTGGCTCCGGCAAGAGCACGCTGCTCCGCTGTATCAACAATCTCGAACTGTGGAACGGCGGCGCCATCAAGGTCGCCGGCCGCCAGCTCGGCTTCAACGCGCATGGCAAGCCGCTGTCGCCGCGGCTGCTGGCGAATGCCCGCGCCGAGGTAGGCGTCGGCATGGTGTTCCAGCAGTTCAACCTGTTCGGCCACCTCACGGCCAAGGAGAACATCGCCGGCCCGCTGCGCTGGGTGCATGGCGTCGCGCGCGCCGATGCCGAGCGTCGTGCCGATGAACTCCTGGCGCGCGTCGGTCTCAGCCACCGCGCCGATGCGCTGCCGCGGCATCTGTCCGGTGGCCAGCAACAGCGCGTCGCCATCGCCCGGGCCATCGCGCCCAATCCAAGCGTGCTGTTGCTGGACGAGCCGACGTCGGCGCTCGATCCCGAATTGGTCAACGAGGTCCTCGAAGTGATCCGCAGGCTCGCCGTCGAGGACGGTCTGACCATGATCATCTCGACGCATCAGCTGCGCTTTGCCAGCGAAGTGGCCGACCGTGTGGTGCTGCTCGCCGGAGGCGCGATCATCGAAGAAGGCCCAGCCAGTGAAGTCCTGACCAATCCGCGCAATCCCGTCGCGCAGCGTTTCCTCAATGCGATGGAGGCGGAAGTCTCGTGATCGTCGCGCCTGTGAAGTTCGTCCATTTGCTACCGAGGGCCTCAGCATGAAACATCATCTTCTTCCGGTGTCGCCGAAGACCGTGCACTGGGGCTATTTCAGCAAGGTGGTCACGCCGTCGCTGACGCTGAAGTCGGGCGACCGCGCTACCATCGAAACGCTGACGCATCATGCCAATGACGATTACGAGCGCATGATCGAAGGCGATCCCGGCGCCGAGAGCGTGTTCAAATGGACCCGCGAGCACAAGGCGGTGGTGCGGCGTGGGTCGGGCCCGACGGAAGGTCCGTTCATCCGCGGCTCAGGCGAAGGCGTCGGCGTGCATCTGCTCACCGGGCCGGTGGCGATCGAAGGCGCAGAGCCGGGCGATGTGCTGGAAGTGCGTATTCTCGACGTGCGCCCGCGGCCGGCCTGCAAGGCCTGTTATGCCGGCAAGTGTTTCGGCTCCAACGTCGCCGCGAATTGGGGCTTCCACTATCACGACCTGATCGAGGAGCCGAAGCCGCGCGAGGTCGTGACGATCTTCGAGCTCGATACGTCGGGCGAGCCGTTTGCTAAAGCGGTCTATAATTATGTCTGGACGCCGCAGACCGACCCCGATGGCATCCTGCATCCAACCATCGATTATCCCGGCGTGCGCGTCGATCACGCGACCATCAGGAAACGCGAAAACATCCTGCCGAACGTCAAGGTGCCGGCACGGCTGCATTTCGGCACCATGGGCCTCGCGCCATCCGAGGAGGATTTCGTGTCGTCGATCCCGCCGAGTTACACAGGCGGAAATATCGATGACTGGCGCGTCGGCAAGGGCGCCAAGATGTTCTATCCCGTGGCGGTGCCCGGTGCATTCTTCTCGGTCGGCGATCCCCATGCCGCGCAGGGCGACAGCGAGCTCGGCGGCACGGCCATCGAGACCTCGCTGACCGGCGATTTCGAGTTCATCCTGCACAAGCATCGTGACCTCGGCGGTACGCCCCTCGAAGGCCTGACGCATCCGATGCTGGAAACCGCGGAAGCTTGGTCGGTCTACGGCTTCACCTTCCCGAACTATCTCGCCGAACTCGGCGCCAATGCGCAGCTCGACGTCGCTAATCATTCCAGCCTCGATCGGGCCATGCGCGATGCGTTCCGCAAGCTCAGGCGTTTCCTGATGACGGTGCACAAGATGAGTGAAGACGAGGCGATCTCGCTGATGTCGGTCGGTGCGGATTTCGGGGTGACGCAGGTGGTCGATGCCAATTGGGGCGTCCATGGCACAATCCGCAAGAACGTCTTCCGCTGCGACTAAGCGGATGAAATTGCACTGAATTCGGCTATGAGGATGATGGCGCGGTGATCGGGGAAGTTGCAGGGCAGGGCGCTGCGTCCTTCGGGATGGCACGGAGGTTGCTTCGCTTCGGCTATGAAGGTCGATGCATGAGCCTCCGTCCGTTCACCAGTGAATCCTACTCTGAAGACGACCGCCCCGAAGCATGGCGCGACGTCCTGAGTTCGATTGGCTTGCAGCCGACAGCTGCGACGACCACGCATCACGGGCATGCCACCGCAGTTCGTCGCACCTTCGAAGGTATTGCTCTGGCCAAACTGTCTGCCGGCGCACAGGCGATCTCGCCGCTGTCGGATCTGGCCAGCGATCATCCGCTGGTGTTGCTGCCGCTTGAGGATGGTGTCGGCCTGAAGACAGTCGCCGGACATCAGATCGTGGCCGCTGGGCATCTGCTGCTGCTGCCGCGCAAAGGGGACTGGAGCGTCGCATTCCAGCGCGACATGCGCGCGGTGGTGCTCTCGGTGACGTCCGATCCGCTGCACAGCCGCCGCGCCGGTGCACCCGCCATCGCCGATGTCCAGATCGTAGGCCCCGGCGGCTTCGGCGACGTGTTCGCGCGTATGATGGAACAGGCGGCCCGCAACCTTGAAACATTGTCCGATGCCGAATGGTTGGCGATCGCACAAAGTCTTGCCGATCTGTTGCCGACCTTTACACGTCAACTGGCCGAGCCGACGACCGATCTCAACAGCGGCACGGCGACCAAGGCTGCGACCTTGCATCGGCTGTGCCAGACCATCGAGCGACGCCTCGACGATGCGGATCTGACGCCGGCCAAGGTGGCGCAGGCCGAGGGCATCTCCGAACGTTATCTGCAGAAACTGTTCGAAGGCACCGGCAGCAGCTTTACGCATTACCTGCGCGAACGCCGGCTGCAGCGCACCTGGGCCGATCTGTCGAATCCGTCCGAGGCGCATCACTCGATTTCCGAGATTGCCTTTCGTGCCGGCTTCAATGACTCCGCGCATTTCAGCCGCACGTTCCGTCACCGCTTCGGCCTGTCGCCGCGCGAATTCCGCCAGAATGAAGCCGAGCGCTTGACGGCGTCGGCCACGGCGGCGGGACAACGCGGATGGCCGCAGGAAGCGCTGGCGCAGTTGCGCAGCCAGCACGCGCCGCCGACCGCGGGGAAGATTGCGCAGCCGGAGCCGGCCGCGACGATCACGCACGGCATCGCGGAGGCTTCGAAGAATCAGCGGCATCATCATCTCGCCGCCGATGCATCTCGCGTGCATTGGGGCTATTTCAGCCGCTCGTTGCCGCCGCAGATCGAGATCAATTCCGGTGACACGATCACCATCGAAACACTGACGCAGCACGCGTCCGACGATCCCGAGCGGATGATCAAGGGCGATATCGGCGCTGAGAGTGTGTTCCGCTGGACGCGCGATCAGAAGAATGTCGATCGCCGCGGCGCCGGTCCGATGGACGCCTCGATCTATGGTCGCGGTGCCGGTGAGGGCTTTGGCGTCCACATCTGCACCGGGCCGGTGGCGATCAGGGACGCGCAGCCCGGCGACGTGCTGGAAATCCGCATCCTCGACATCGTGCCGCGCGCCAGTCGAAATCCGGATTTCGACGGCCAGGTTTTTGGCAGCAGTGTCGCGGCATGGTGGGGTTATCACTACAAGGAATTTCTCGCCGAGCAGAATGCGCGCGAAGCGGTGACGATCTACGAAATTCTCGATCACGACGACGTGCCATATGCGCGCGCGCTCTATTCATATCGCTGGGAGCCGCAGACCGACCCGTTCGGCACCGTGCACAACACCTACGACTATCCGGGCATTCCGATTACGCCGGCCTCTGTACGGCGTCGGCATGACGTGCTCGACGGCATTCGCATTCCACTGCGCCCGCATTTCGGTGTCATTGCCGTGGCGCCGCGCGAGGCCGATCTCGTCGATTCAGTGCCGCCAGCCTATTTTGGCGGTAATCTCGACAATTGGCGGCTCGGCAAGGGATCGACGGTCTATCTGCCGGTTTCGGTGCCCGGCGCATTGCTGTCGGTCGGCGATCCCCATGCCGCGCAGGGCGACGGCGAACTCGGCGGCACGGCGATCGAATGTTCGATGACCGGAACCTTCCAGGTGGTCCTGCACAAGAAGGGCAATCTCGCCGGCCAGGCGTTCGCCGATCTCACTTATCCGCTGATCGAGACCGAGAGTGACTGGGTGCTGATGGGCTTCAGCCATCCGAACTATCTCGCGGAATTCGGCGCCAAGGGGCAGAGCGAGGTCTATGCGACCTCGTCGCTCGATCTCGCGATGAAGGACGCCTTTCGCAAGATGCGGCGCTTCCTGATGAACATCAAAGGTCTCACCGAAGATGAGGCGATCGCGTTGATGTCGGTCGCGGTCGACTTCGGCGTGACGCAGGTTGTCGACGGCAATTGGGGCGTTCATGCCATTCTGAGCAAGCGAGTGTTCGACCACACGTCAAAATCATAAGGTCCAGGAGACGCGCTGTTGCAATTTCACATGATCACCGGCGGGCCGAAGCCGGTCGCGCCGTTCAGCCATGCTGTAGAGACCGGCGGCTTCGTGTTCGTCACCGGGCAGATGCCGGACACGCCGGCGATGCCGGGCGTGCTGCCCGATGGCATCGTGGCTCAGACCGAAGCGGTGATGGAAAATCTGCGCGTGGTGCTCGCGGGGCTCGATCTCGGCTTCGAGCACATCACCATGACGCGGATCTATCTCACCGAATTCAAGCGCGACTACGTGGCGATGAACGAGACCTATCGCAGCTATTTTCCGCCGGATCGCCTGCCGGCGCGGACCTGTGTCGGCGTCACGGGCCTCGCTTATGACGCTCTGATCGAAATCGACCTGGTTTGTCGACGGCCCAGATAATGGTCGGTGCGAAGAGATGGAAAACCTAGTTCGCCTTTTCGATCAGGCTTTCGAGCAGGCGCTTCAGGTCGGCCGTTGCCTTGTTGCCGTAGTTCTCGGCGATATGGGCTTCCTGGCTCAGCGCCAGAGAGTTCAGCCGCTGGGTCAGTGTCTTGCCGCGGTCGGAGATGAACATCACCACCTTGCGGCGGTCGTCGGGGTCCTGCACCCGGTAGACCAGCGCGTCAGACACCATGCGATCGACCATCTTGGTCAGGGTCGGATGATTCAGCAGAACCGCATCGGCGAGGTCGCCCATGGAGTGGCCCTTGCCGTCGGACAGTACTTTCAGAATGCGCCACTGTTCGACCGGCACGCCTTCCTTCTTGAAGCGCGCATCGAGCTGGCGATTAATTTCCCGGTTCGCCTGCGCCAGCAGATAAGCGAGGTGTTCGGTGATGGGCGTGCTCGGCGTTCTGGCCACGGTTGGGAAACTTTGCTGGAAGGGGTGATGAATATTAAGCGACTTTGCCTGATCCATATGCACGGGAATCGTTGAATATTCAATATTTTCCTCTACGATATTTTCTTTCGCACGATTTTACTGCCGATAAATTGACGCCGCACCGCCGCTGACAACGTCGAAAGGAGAGCGACATGCTCTCGTCACTGCAGATTGCAACGACCGGTGCGCTGCCGATGCCGGCGCCATGGTTGCTGAAGGGCTTTCAGGACAGCGGGGGAGGTCGTGATGCGATTGCACGTCCCGATCTGTTTCCGCGGCGTCGCAATCGCGAAAAGCTGCGCGTCGTCAATTTTATCGGCCTGTCCGGCCCGGCCGGGATCTGGGGCCTGGCGGGCACCAATAGCATGATGCTCGCGGCTTCGGAGATCAATCGGCGCGGCGGCATTCTCGGGCGCGAGATCGAGCCGGTGTTTCATGATGCCGGCGGCGATATCGATGGCGTTGTCCGCACGGCAGCCGACATGATCGCGGCCGGTGATGCCGATGTCATCATGGGCTCGCATATCAGCGCGGTCCGCGTCGCGTTGCGCAAGGTGATCGCCGGGCGCGTGCCCTATATCTATACGCCTGTCTATGAAGGCGGAGAACGCACGCCCGGCGTGATGGCGATCGGCGAGACGCCGCGCGATCAGTCGCGCCCCGCCATCGAATGGCTGGCGAGTGAAAAGAAAGCGGCGCGTTGGTATCTGATCGGCAGCGATTACGTCTGGCCGTGGCTGGCCCACAAGGCCACCAAGACATATATCGCCGGCGCCGGAGGGCGCGTGGTGGGGGAGGAATTCGTTGCGCTTGGCGAGCAGAATCACGATGCCCAGATTGCCCGCATCCGGGCCGCCAAGCCGGATGTCGTGGTCATCTCGCTGATCGGTACCGACAGCATCGTGTTTAACCGCGCCTTCGCCGAACATGGTCTCTCGTCGAAGGTTCTCCGACTGGCGGGTGCCATGGATGAAACGCTGCTGCTCGGCATGGGCGCGGATAGCTCCGAGGGGCTCTATTGTGCATCGGGCTATTTCGTCGACCGCGCGTCGGCGGCGAATGATGCATTCCGTGCGCAATATGAAGCATCGTTCGGACGCTGTGCGCCTGTGCCGGGATCGGTCGCGCAGTCGAACTACGAGGGGCTTCGGTTTCTCGAATCGGTGGCGACCAAGGCGGGCTCATTCGACGTCCGGCCGATGCTGAACGCGGCGTCCAGCGTGGCCTATCACGGCGCCCGCGGTGAGGTCAGCATGCGCGGCGGGCGGGCGAAAATGCCGATCTATCTTGCCGAAGCAGACGGTCTGGATTTCAGGCTCATCCGGACATTCTAGGTCAGTCGCAGACCCGATCAGGACGACTTTGAAAAATAATACTTGAAAAGGAAAATATTTCTCTTTCTAATGATGCGCGAAAGGCGACACCGTCGTCTCCTTGACGGCGTGGGCATCCCGAAGAAATGCCGTGCCGGTTGCATCGTGGATATCAGGAGAAATCATCGTGGCCGTTTCACTTCCCACTCCCGATCAACTCCTCGCCGTCGCCGATCAGTGCGGCCTCGCGCTGTCCGATGAGGACGTCACCTCGTTCCGCGCGCTGATGCAGGGATCCGTCGATGCCTACAACGTCGTGGCGGCGATGCCCGACGAAGTACCCGAAGTGAAATATCCGCGTACACCTGGCTATCGGCCCGCGCCGGAAGAGAACACGCGCAATGCCTGGTATCGCAAGTCGGTTGTGAAGGGTGCGCCCGGCGGCAAGCTCAAAGGCAAGACCGTCGCGCTGAAGGACAACATCATGCTGGCCGGCGTGCCGATGATGAACGGCTCCTCCACGCTGGAAGGCTATGTGCCGGATTTCGACGCCACCATCGTCACGCGCATGCTGGACGCAGGCGCCGAGATCATGGGCAAGGTGCATTGCGAATCCTTCTGCATGTCCGGCGGCAGCCACACCAATTCGACGGGCAACGTGCATAACCCACACAAGATGGGCTATTCCGCCGGCGGGTCTTCGTCCGGCAGCGCCGTTGTCGTGGCGCTTGGCGAAGTCGACATGGCAATCGGCGGCGATCAGGGCGGCTCCATCCGCATGCCGTCGTCCTTCTCCGGCACCTATGGCATGAAGCCGACCTGGGGTCTGGTGCCTTATACGGGCATCATGCCGATCGAGATATTCGTCGATCACACCGGTCCGATGACATCCAATGTCGCCGACAACGCGCTGCTGCTGGAAGTGCTTGCCGGCGATGACGGCTATGATCCGCGGATCAAGTCGCCGGAAGTGCCGGAATACACCAAGGCGCTCGGTGTCGGTGTCAAGGGCATGAAGATCGCCATCGTCAAGGAAGGTTTCGAGCAGCTCGGCGCCGAAGACGCGGTCAATCGCAGCGTCCGCGAAGCCGCCAAGCGCTTCGCCGATCTCGGCGCGACAGTGGAGACGATCTCGATTCCGATGCATCTTACCGCAGCGGCGGTGTGGACCCCGATCGGCACCGAAGGCATGACCCAGACCATGATGGTGGGCGACGGCTATGGCCTCAGTCGGTCGGATCTGTATTCGACCTCGCTGATGGACGCCCATCGTGGTTGGCGCGGGCAGGCGGACTCGCTGTCCGAAACCACCAAACTGCTGCTGCTGTTCGGCACCTACATCAACAATAATTTCGGACCGCGCTTCTACGGAAAGGCGCTGAATATCTCACGTCGCGTCACGGCTGCCTATGACAAGGCGCTGGCGAGCTATGATCTGTTGCTGATGCCGACCACACCGATGAAGGCAACACCGCTGCCGGCGCCCGGCGCGCCGCGTGAAGAAGTCGTCGGCCGCGCCTTCGAGATGATCTCCAACACCTCGCCGTTCGACATCTCGCATCATCCGGCGATGTCGATCCCCTGCGGCATGGTCGATGGCCTGCCCGTCGGGTTGATGCTGGTCGGCAAGCATTTCGACGAGATGACCATCTATCGCGCCGCGCACGCTTTCGAGCAGTCCGCTGATTGGAAGACGATGTGAGGAATCCATGCAGAAGCGGGGATCGGTGATCGCGCATGGATAATCTGATCATGGCGATCTTTGAGATCGCCAGTTTCGGGGCGATCGTCGTGCTGGTCGTGCTGGGGTTGGGGATCATCGCCAGCATGATGGGTATCTTCAATTTCGCGCAGGGCGAGTTCGTTCTGCTCGGGGCCTATGTCACCTATATCGTCCATTCCGCCGGCGCGCCGGTGTGGCTGGGCATGATCGCTGCACCCTTCGTGGTCGGTGCTTTAGGCTTCGTGCTGGAGCGGCTGATTGTCCGGCGCTTCTATGCCGCGCCGATCGTGGCAATGCTCGGCACCTATGCGCTCGGACTGATCATTCGCGAGGTCGTGCGCGGCCTGATCGGCGGACTGTATCTGTCGGTGCCGGAGCCCATCGGCGGTTCGGTGACCATCGGCGGCATGCATTTCTCAACCTGGCGTCTGGTGATCATCGTGATCACCGCGCTGGTGATGGCAGGGAGCTATCTGCTTCTGGCGCGCACCGCGTTCGGCCTGCGTATCCGCGCTTCGCTGGAGAATCCGACGCTGGCGCGGGCCTCCGGCATTTCGACCAACGCAATCTATGGCGCAACCTTCGCGTTCGGCGCCGCGCTCGCAGGTCTGGCCGGTGCGCTGATCGTGCCGGTGTTCACGCTGTTCGCCGATCTCGGCATCCGCTTTCTGATTCAGGGCTTCGTCGCCGTCATGGTCGGCGGCATCGGCTCCTTTGCCGGACCGGTGGCTGGCGCAGGCCTGATCGGCACGCTCAGTGCAGCGCTGCCGTGGGTGATTTCGCCCGTTATCGCCGATGTCGCGGTATTCGTGCTCGCCATCATCTTCATCAAATTCCGGCCGCAGGGCCTCGTTGCAGGAAAAGGGGTTTAGTCCAATGTCTCATGATGCCAACACTCTCAGCCGCCGCCGCTTTCTCGGCAATGCGGCCCTGTTCGGGACGGCCATCGCCACCGGTGTAGGCAGTTGGGTGATCCGGCCGGACTGGGCCAATGCGGCGGCCGGACCGATCAAGGTCGGCGTCGGCACCGATCTCACCGGGCCGATGGGCTATGCCGGCAATGCTGACGCCAATGTGGCCAGGATGGTGATCAAGGACATCAACGATGCCGGCGGTCTGCTTGGCCGGCCGCTGGAACTGTATATCGAGGACACTGCGTCCAATGAATCCGTCGCGGTCGGCAATGTCCGTAAGCTGATCCAGCGCGAGAAGGTCGATCTGGTCATCGGCGGCATCACCTCGTCGATGCGCAACGCCATCAAGGACGTCATCGTCTCCCGCGGCAAGACGCTCTACATCTACCCGCAGCTCTATGAGGGCAAGGAATGCACGCCCTATCTGTTCTGCACCGGGCCGACGCCGGCGCAGCAATGCGATGAATTCATTCCCTGGCTGATCAAGAATGGCGGCAAGAAGTTTGCGCTGCCCAGTGCCAATTACGTCTGGCCGCATACGCTGAACGTCTATGCCCGCAAGGTGATCGAGGCCAATGGCGGCGAGGTCGTGTTCGAGGAGTATTACCCACTCGACCAGATCGATTTTTCGTCGACCGTGAACCGCATCATTTCGAACAAGGTCGATGTCGTCTTCAACACCGTCATTCCGCCAGGTGTCGGACCGTTCTTCAAGCAGCTCTCCGAAGCAGGCTTCCTCAAGAATGGCGGACGGCTCGCCTGCGTCTACTATGACGAGAACACGCTCAGCATCAATCAGCCGGCCGAAATCGAGGGCCTCGCAAGCTGCCTCGATTACTTCAAGGCGCTGACGCCGGAAGATCCGTTCAGTGCCAAGCTCCAGGCGGCCTACGAAAAACAGTTCCCGGGCAATTTCCTGTTCGCGGCTGGCAGTGCCGCGACCGGCACCTATCGCGGCCTGAAACTGTGGGAGGCGGCCGTCAAGGAAGCCGGCAGTGTCGATCGTGATGCAGTTGCCAAGGCGCTCGACCATGCCAAGATCGCCGAAGGCCCGGGCGGGCCGGCCGAGATGGTCCCCGGTCAGCGGCACTGCAAGATGAAGATGTATACGGCGGTGGCCAAGGGCGGCAAATATGAGGTCGTCGCGCGCAGCGCCGGTCTCGTCGATCCCAAGGAATGCTGAGTCGATAGTTCGAACCTCGCGGGAGTGGCCGATATCACTCCCGCTTCTCTTTCTCTCATGCCGGCGACCTGATGACCGAGACGACGCCACTCTCTACCGTATCTCTGACGCGAGGCATCAGCGCATCGCGCCAATGGCGCGTGCTGCCGATGATCGAGATCGCAGTGCTGGTCATTGGCCTGCTGCTGCCGCTAGTGCTGCAGGACTATCTCACCGTCTATGCCACGCGCGTGCTGATCCTCTGCCTGTTCGCGCTGTCATTCGACCTGGTCTGGGGCTATGCCGGAATCATGAGTTTCGGCCAGGCTGTGTTTTTCGGCTCGGCCGGGTATGGCGTGGCGCTGCTGGCGCGCGATCTTGGCATTACGTCCATCCTGCTCGTGCTACCCGCCGGCCTTCTGATCGGCTTCGCCTTTGCGCTGCTGCTCGGCGGCTTTCTGTTGCTTGGTCGCCATCCCGCCAGCGTCATCTTCGTCGCGCTGGGCACGCTGACCGGCTCCTATGCCTGCGATCGTCTGGCGCGGGGCTGGTACTATCTCGGCGGCCAGAACGGCATTCCCTCGATCCCGCCGATGACAATCGGCAGCTATGAACTCACAGAGGGACCTGTCTATTACTACATGGCGATCGGCTTCCTGATCGTGGTCTATCTGCTCTGTCGTTTCCTGATGCGCTCGCAATTCGGCCTCGCGCTGGCTGGCCTGCGCGAAAACGAACAGCGCATCGCCTTCTTCGGCTACAAGGTGCAGCACCTCAAGGCGATCATCTTCTCGCTGAGCGGGGCTATCGCCGGGCTCGCCGGCAGTCTCTATGCGTTTCACGAAGGCTTCGTCTGGCCCAACATGCTGGGCGTCGTGATTTCCACCCAGGTGGTACTCTATGTGTTGTTCGGCGGTTCCGGCACGCTGATCGGTGCTGTGATCGGCACGGTCGTCATTGAGGCTGTCAGCTTCTGGCTGTCGAACAGCTATCAGGACATCTGGCCGATCATTCTTGGCGTATTGCTGCTGCTGGTCATCCTGTTCCGGCCCGCAGGACTGGTCAGTCTGTTGTTGTCAGAGCGCGAGCGCGTCGGCAGTTTCGGCCGTCCGGGGAAGCGATAATCATGGCGCTTCTGGAAGCAAAAGGCCTCATCAAGATATTCGGCAAGCTCACCGCGCTGAACGGCGCCGATCTCACCATCGCTGCCAATGAATTCCACGGACTGATAGGTCCCAATGGTTCCGGCAAGAGCACGCTGATGAAATGTATCGCCGGCGCCGAGACACCGACGCAAGGTACGGTGACGTTCGGTGGCCGCGACATCACGCAGGCCTCGCCGGCGGAGCGCGCTCGCGCCGGCATGAGCCTGAAATTCCAGATCACCAGCGTGCTGCCGGCCCTGACGCTGTACGACAACATCTTGCTGGCATTGCAGGCACAGACATCGCTGCTCAATCTGGCGCTGTCGCGCACCCGCGGCGTGCTGCATGACAAAGTCATGGCGATGCTTGAACAGTTTCGTCTCGTCGATCGCGCCCACGAGCCGGCCTCCGCGCTGTCGCACGGGCAGCAGCAATGGCTTGAGATCGCTATGGCGCTGGCGCCGGAGCCGAAATTGTTGCTGCTCGACGAGCCGACCGGCGGCATGAGTCTGGAAGAGCGGCGCGTTACCGGCGAATTGCTGCAGCCGATCAAGGCGCGCTGTTCGCTCGTCATCGTCGAGCACGATCTCGATTTCATCCGCGATATCTGCGACCGCCTCACAGTGCTGGACCAGGGCCAGATCCTGCAGACCGGCACGGTGCAGCATGTGCAGTCGTGCCCCAGGGTCCAGGAGGTCTATCTCCGCCGTGCCTGACGATAAATTCCTCGATATCCAGTCGCTGGATGCCGGTTACGGCCGCAGCCAGGTGCTGTTCGGCGTTACGCTCAGCGTGCCGTGGCGCGGCGGCGTCGCCATTCTCGGTCGCAACGGTGCCGGCAAAACCACGCTGATGAAGGCTATTGTCGGTGAGTTGCCGGTGCTCGGCGGTGCAGTGAGCCTCGATGGCCGCGATGTCGGCAAACTGCCGACCGAGCAGCGCATCCGCCGCGGCGTCGGCTATGTCCCGCAGGAACATTCGGTGTTCGCGAAACTCTCGGTGCGAGACAATCTCGCCGTCGGCGCGCTGACCAATCGCGACAGCGGGGCAGTCAACCGGGTCTTGGAGATCTTCCCCAAGCTTGGCCAGCGGCTCGACCAGTTCGCCGGCACGCTGTCCGGTGGCGAGCGCAAGATGCTGGCGATCGGGCGCGCCATGCTGTCCGATCCCAAGATCTTGCTGCTGGATGAGCCCACTGAGGGCGTCTGGATCGGTGTCATCGAGGAAATTACCGAGCGCCTGATCCTGCTGGCGAAGGACATTGCCGTCGTCATCGTCGAGCAGCATCTCGATCTTGCGCTTCGGGTCGCGAGCCGCGCTTATGTGCTGGATCGCGGCCGGGTTGCGCTGACAGGTTCGGCCGGCGAGATTCGCGACGATCCGAGACTGTTGCAGTATTTGGCGCCTTAGAGCCAAGCGAGATCGTTGGCACGTACCTCTTTGCAGCCTTCGCTTCAGGGTGAATAATGTCCGCGTTTGGCCCAACGCGGACATCGTCATAAAACGCTTCTGATCCGGAAGTCCGGCCTTACTGAGTGTTCGAGGTCGCCCTTCGGAGTGCCGGATTGCAGGTGGTGCATTTATTCAGAGGTTTAAAGTGACATCATAAATTCCGTGATCTTCCGTGTCGGCGATGATTTCGAAACCCAGCTCTCTACACATTTGAAGCATGATCGTGTTTTCGCGCAAGATTTGGCCAACGATCGGTTTAAGCCCTTCGGAGCGGGAATACTCAATAATCAACTGCATCAAAGCCCAACCGAGCCCTCTGCCTTTGAGGTCCGATTGAAGGAGGATGGCATACTCACCGGAAACGCCGTCATCTTTACGATGCATCCTGACGACGCCAAGTGGCTCCTGGCTCGCCTCATCGAACGCGATGAACGCCATGGCTTTAGCGTAATCAATCTGCGTCAGGCTTACGAGAAATGGATGGGTGAATTCTTTGATGGCACCAAAGAAGCGAAGCCTGAGATCGCCTTTATTAACGTGGGAGAGAAGCGTCAGAACCGAAGGTTCATCCGTCGCCGTGATCGGCCGCGTAAAAATTCTCCAGTCAGAATTGAGAACGAGATGTCGCTCCCATTCGACCGGATAAGGACGAGTTGATCCACCGACCGCGTTCATGTGTGGCTCGTGGCCTGATCCGGCACTAAAAGCCACCCTGCAGCTTGGCAGAGAGCACCTTCAGAATACCTTCGTAAGTGGTGATCATCTTCTTGTGCCGATCGATTGTCTCGGCCGTTATGTCCTGCCAGTCGCCGCCGGTGGCGCGCTTGCCGATTTGCAATTCGCCAGCTTCCATAGGCGACATGTGCTCGTGGCATTCGTCCAGAGCTTCCCTGATGCCATGTGCGTATGTTTCTAGATTTATCATGGGTGCCTCGTTGGTTATACGGTGCGGACGCGTAGCAATGCCTGTCGAATTTTCGCGATCTTGTTTGAAGTAGAAAATGACTCTCCTAAGTTGAAGCGGATTCGCAATCAGCTAAGTCTCGTACGCAGTAACGCGCGATGATCAATTCCTCGTTCGTCGGAATGATCCTTATTTCAATTCTGCTGTCCCTAGTGCTGATGCACGCGAATCCGGCATCGTTTGCTTCTGCATCGACGGTGAGACCCAACCAGTTCAACTGTTCGCAAACGCGCCGTCGAATTTCCTGTGCGTGCTCGCCAACCCCGCCGGTGAAGATCAGGCAATCCAGACCACCAAGGCTATTGACCATCATCGCCGTTTCTCTGGCGATGGAAGCCACGAACAGATCGATGGCTTCGGAGGCATGCGGGTCTTTACTGGCGAGCAGTGCTCGCATGTCGCCTGACAATCCCGACACTCCAAGCAGCCCAGATTCTCGGTAGAGCAGATTTTCAAGATCGGCTGTCGACATTCCGCGGTCTTGTTGCAGATAGAGGAGCACGCCAGGATCAATGGCGCCGCAGCGGGTGGCCATCACCAGGCCGTCGAGTGGGGTAAAGCCCATCGTGGTGTCGATACTGGCACCGCCACGCATGGCGCATAGGCTGGCGCCGCTGCCCAGATGTGCAATAATGCACCGTTTTTCGGCGGGAGATGGTGAGAGTTCCTGGAGTCGTTCGGCGATGAACTCGAACGACAGTCCATGAAATCCATAGCGGCGGATGCCGGTGTCGTGGAGCTGGCGTGGAATGGCAAAGCGGGTGGCGGAGGCGGGAAGTGAGTGGTGGAACGCCGTGTCGAAGCAGGCGATTTGAGGCAGTTCCGGGCGTTCGGTCATGATGGCACGTATCGGCGATAGACAGCGTGGCTGATGCACCGGCGCCATCGGTGTCAGCTTGGCAAGCTCATTGACTATCGATCCCGTCAATCGGACCGGCGTTGCGAAGGCCAATCCGCCATGCACCACGCGATGACCAACTGCAATCAGATCGTCACTGGCAAGATAGCCATCGACCCAGTTCAACGCATCGAGCAGCAGCTCTTCTCCGTGGCCGTCTGCGACCTTGCGATGCCGATCATAGAGAATGGCTCCATCGGTCTCCTTGATCGTCAGGCGCGGTTCGACCTCGTGTTCGTCCAGACTCCCTCGGCAGAGCAATCTCGGCCCCCCATCCGATGCGATGTCGAATAGCGCAAGCTTGATGCTTGAAGAGCCGGAGTTCACGACAAGGACGGCATCTGGCATTGTTTGTCCTCAGTCGGCGGTGTGCTTGGTGAAGCGGTCTGGCCAGCTCCAATCGCGAATCTGCGGCATGTCCTCGCCATGGGCGCGCACATAAGTTGTGTGCTCAAGCAGCTTGTCGCGAAACTGCTGCTTGATCGCCGCTGCTGTGATGCCGAGGCGAGGAACGCGTTCGATGACGTCGATGGCGAGATGGAAGCGGTCGAGCCGGTTCAGCACCACCATGTCAAACGGCGTAGTCGTCGTCCCTTCCTCCTCGAAGCCATGTACATGCATGCCGGCATGGTTGGCGCGGCTGTAGGTCAGGCGGTGGATCAGGTTGGGATAACCATGAAAGGCGAAGATCACCGGCTTGTCCCGGGTGAACATGCCATCAAAGTCGCGGTCATCCAGTCCGTGCGGGTGCTGCGTCTTGGGTTGCAGCGTCATCAAATCGACGATGTTGACGACGCGGACCTTCAAGTCGGGTACGGCTTGCCGCAATAGGTCCACCGCAGCCATGGTTTCCAGGGTAGGCACGTCGCCACAGCAGGCCATCACGACATCCGGTTCGCTGCCTGTGTCTTCGGTGCCAGCCCAAGGCCAGATACCGATCCCGGCATCGCAATGGGTCGCAGCATTGTCCATGCTCAGCCATTGCGGCGACGGCTGCTTGCCGGCAACGATCACGTTGATGCGGTCGTAAGTACGGAGCACGTGATCGGTGATCCAGAGCAGGGTGTTTGCGTCCGGCGGAAAGTAGATCCGGACGATATCGGCCTTCTTGTTGGCGACCAGATCGACAAAGCCCGGATCCTGGTGACTGAAGCCATTATGGTCCTGGCGCCAGACATGGGATGTGAGGAGATAGTTCAGGGAGGCAACGGGACGTCTCCAGGGCAGCGCCCGGGACACTTTCAACCACTTAGCGTGCTGATTGAACATCGAGTCGACGATATGGATAAAGGCCTCATAGCAGGACATCAGTCCGTGGCGACCGGTCAGCAGATAGCCTTCCAGCCAGCCCTGGCAAAGATGCTCGCTGAGGACTTCCATCACCCGGCCGTCCTGGGCGAGATGGACATCGTAAGGTTCGATACCCTCCATCCAGACGCGCTCGGTCACATCGAATACCGCGTCGAGCCGATTCGATGCTGTCTCGTCTGGACCCATGATGCGGAAGTTGCGCGCATCTGCGTTCAGCTTGATGACGTCGCGCAGGAATTGCCCCATCACGCGGGTCGCTTCGCCTTCGGTCCCGCCGGGATGGGGAACATCGATGGCGTAGTCGCGGAAGTCAGGCAGCTTCAGCTCGCGCTTCAGCAAACCGCCGTTGGCATGAGGATTCGCTCCCATGCGCCGGCGACCCTGCGGCGCCAGAGCCTGCAACTCAGGTAGCAGCCGGCCGGCTTTGTCGAACAGATCGTCGATCCGGTAGCTGCGCATCCATTCTTCGAGCAGACTGAGATGTTCGGGATTGCCGCGCGGGTTGACAATCGGTACCTGGTGAGCGCGCCAGAAACCTTCGACCTTCAAGCCGTCGACTTCCTTGGGGCCGGTCCAGCCCTTTGGACTGCGCATGACGATCATGGGCCATTTCGGCCGATCCACCGTTGCGCGACCGTCACGAGCGGAAGCCTGGATCGCACGAATCCTGTCGATCGCGCGCTCAAGCGTGTGTGCCATCAGCGGGTGCATCATGGCGGGATCGCTGCCCTCGACGAACATCGGCTCATGACCGTAGCCATGAAACAGATGGCGTATTTCGTCGTCGCTCATCCGCCCCATCACAGTGGGATTGGCAATTTTATAACCGTTGAGATGAAGAATGGGCAGTACCGCGCCGTCATGCTTCGGGCTCAAGAACTTGTTGGAGTGCCATGACGCGGCGAGGGGGCCTGTCTCCGCTTCGCCGTCTCCGACGACACAGGTGACGATCAGGTCGGGATTGTCGAAGGCCGCGCCGTAGGCGTGCACCAGCGCATAGCCGAGTTCGCCGCCCTCATGGATGGAACCGGGAGTTTCCGGAGCCGCATGACTGGGAATGCCTCCCGGAAACGAGAACTGTCGAAACAGTTTCTGCAGTCCGTCTTTGTCCTGGGTAATGTCCGGATAGACCTCGCTATAGGTGCCTTCCAGATATGTATTTGCGACCATCCCCGGGCCGCCATGGCCGGGCCCGCAGATATAGATCATGTCGAGGTCGTGGGCGCGAATAACGCGATTCAGATGCGCGTAGATGAAGTTTAGCCCAGGCGTGGTTCCCCAATGGCCGAGCAGGCGAGGCTTGATGTGGTGCTTGCGCAACGGCTCACGCAGCAGGGCATTGTCGAGCAGATATATCTGACCCACCGACAGGTAATTTGCGGAGCGCCAATAGCGATCAATCAATTGCACCTCGCCGGTGCTGAGGAAAGCTTCTCCATAACGTGGCATATGCTGCACCTTGATCCAGTCGCCGCGCGGCGGCAAATATTTGCCGCCAATACTCGCAATAGCTTTGCCGTAAATTTCAGCGGCTTGCGGGCGCGTCGCCGCGCAATGTACCGATCTTGAAGAGTTTCTTGGCGTAAGCGACGATTTGGCCATCGGTGGGATGGTCAACGGCCTCGACGCCGATAATGCGACCGCCGATATGCGTATGCTCTCGCAGATAGGTCGCCAGTTCGGTTTTCGCCTGCGCCGGACCAATGATCAGAATCTCACCGGCATCGCTCACCGCGTCCGCCACGTCTTTCATCAATCCCCTGTCTTCGTGGATATGACCGCTTCCGATTTCGTTGGCCTTGTGATGAATGTGGCGTGTCTCGAACGTTGGATGGAGATCGAGTTGATCCGTCCCGGTGAGGCCGACATGGAATATCTTCGCTTCGCGATGGTCGATCCAAACGACCGCATGAAAATGATGCATCTTGTTTCCTTGTTTGCGGTTTGCTGCGTCTAACTTGCTCTTGCAGCCGTGGTATCCTCCGCAGAAGCGAGGCACATGCTTGCTGTTGCGGAGTATCGTCGCAGAACAGTACGGCAAACGGCGAGTGGCCGTTTGACATACGTCAAACAGCTGTCACGTCAGAAACGATCTAATTGAATAAGACCACGAACACGCGCGGATGATCGACTTCACTTCATCCAAACCGCCAGAGCGGCGGAAGTTCCGAAGATAAGTTTACAGGCCGATGATATACGGAGTTTCGTTCCGGTGATCAGGCAGAAGGAACTTCGTTGTATGATTTGAGGGCGATCCGTGTCACCCAACATGTGGCCTCCGCTTCAACCCGCGTGTCGTCCTGCTGACGACGCTCGATGGCGCCTCCACTGGCCTATTTTGGCATAAGCGCAGGAGATCGTCGTGATGAATGCACCTTTGCTGATAGCAAGCGCCAATGGCGATGCGCTCGAATTGCGCCCTATAGGAAGTTGGACCGTCGTCAATGCGGCAACTCTGGAGCAACTATCTACCAGCATCGCGCCACAGCTCGCGCGGGCACGGTCGGTAACCGTGAACATGTCCGGCGTCCGGGAGCTCGACACGTTGGGCGCTTGGCTTATCGAGCGAATATCGCGACATTTGGCCGGCGGCGGCCAGCGCGCGCGCATTGTGGGAGCTGCAGAAGACTATATCGATCTGATCGAAGAATTGAGACAGGTCAATCGACGACGTAATCCGGATCCCACAGAGCGTAACTCCATCGCCGACAGATTGGAAATGCTGGGTCGGGCGGCGCTGGCGGCAGTTCTGGATCTGTCAGCTTTCCTTCAAATGCTCGGCGCGATTTGTCTGGCCGCTGTCGGTGTGTTTCGCCGTCCGAGATCATTTCGGCTGACATCATTGGTTTACCAGATCTATCGGGTCGGCTGGCAGGCGCTTCCGATCGTGGTCCTGATTACATTTCTGATCGGCGCCATTATCGCGCAGCAAGGCATCTTCCACTTCCGCAAGTTTGGCGCGGAGGCTTATGTGGTCGATATGGTAGGGATCCTGGTGTTGCGTGAACTGGGGGTTCTCATCGTTGCAATCATGGTCGCCGGAAGATCCGGAAGCGCCTACACCGCTGAACTAGGCTCCATGAAGATGCGCGAGGAGATTGATGCTCTATCGACGATGGGCCTTGATCCAGTCGATGTTCTGATCCTGCCTCGCGTCGTCGCGTTGATCGTCGCATTGCCGATCCTGGCCTTCGTAGGGGCGGTCGCGGCGCTTTACGGGGGAGGCCTCGTCGCATGGTTTTATGGGGGTATGTCGCCGGTGACATTCATAGCCCGGCTACATGAGGCGATCTCGGTGACGCATTTCGAAGTGGGTATCATCAAGGCGCCATTCATGGCGCTGGTGATCGGGATCGTCGCGTGCAGCGAGGGGCTTCGCGTGAAAGGTAGCGCTGAATCCCTAGGCAAACAAACAACGACATCTGTCGTGAAATCGATCTTTCTCGTCATCGTTCTCGACGGGCTATTCGCCGTGTTTTTCGCGTCGATAGGAATGTAACGATGCAGGAGAAAGATACGCATGTTGCCATCCATGTTGAGGACCTAGTTGTCGGTTTCGGCCGCCATATCGTCATCGATCATCTGTCACTCGATGTTCGGCGCGGCGAAATCCTGGGGCTGGTCGGTGCCTCCGGTGGCGGGAAATCAGTGCTGATGCGGACCGTGATTGGTTTGATTGAGCGGAATAGCGGGAAGATCGAGGTGATGGGGAACGATATCGGTCTGACGCCCGGGCGCCGGGCAAGGAATGTCGCTGCAAAATGGGGAGTGCTGTTTCAGCAGGGAGCACTGTTCTCGTCACTCACGGCATTGCAGAACGTTGAGTTTCCGCTTCGTGAGAATGCAACGCTCTCAGACGAACTCATGGCCGAGATTGCGAATGCCAAGCTTGAAATGGTGGGTCTCGCACCTGAGGACGGTGCCAAGTTTCCATCAGAGCTTTCCGGCGGCATGACAAAGCGAGTCGCGCTTGCACGCGCATTGGCGCTGGATCCAGCCATCGTCTTTCTCGATGAACCGACTTCCGGCCTTGATCCTATCGCAGCTGGCGATTTCGATACGCTGATCAAGACGTTGCAGAAGACGCTGGGACTCACGGTCTTCATGGTCACGCACGATCTGGCCAGTCTGAATACCGTTTGTGATCGCGTGGCCGCCCTGGCTGATGGAAAAATCGTCACGATCGGACCGATGAGCGAGCTGCTTCGATCCGAGCATCCATGGGTTAAGGCTTATTTCCATGGCAAGCGCTCCCTCATGCTCCAACCAAAGGCGATTTGATATGGAAACGCGCGCTCCTTTCGTCATCGTCGGCGCATTCGTTCTCGCAGCTATCGCTGCAGCGTTCGGCTTTATATTCTGGCTGCATAGCACCGGAAATTCAGGTCCGCGGACTGCCTATCAGATTCAGTTCGACGGCTCTGTGCCGGGTCTGCTGGTGGGCGCCGCGGTGCTCTTTAACGGCATTCGCGTGGGCGAGGTGACGCGTCTCGATTTGGCGGAGGATAGCCCCAGTCGCGTCAATGCAAGCATCTCCGTCGTGAACACCACTCCCGTTCGCAGTGACACAAAGGTGGGATTGGACTTCCAGGGACTGACGGGGGTGCCGGTAATCGCATTGGAGGGAGGTAAATTACTGACGAATTCCGCTCCCGTGACGATACTGGTAGCCGAACCCGGCGCTGGCCGCAGTATGACACAAGCGGCACGCGATGCCCTTGGGCGGGTCGACGGCGTTCTGGCGGACAATGCCGCGCCGCTCAAAAGCACGATCGCCAATCTTCAAGTGTTCTCAGAAGGACTCGCTCGCAACACTGGAAAGCTCGACGGAATTGTCAGCGGTCTGGAGCGAATGACGGGCGGCGGCGCTTCTCCGGTATCTAAGGTGACCTATAATCTTCGCGCTGCTGTTGATTTCCCGGCACCAACCAAAATACTTAAGGGGCAGCTCGCGATACCCGAGCCAACAGCTGTCGTCCTTTTGCAGACGCAACGATTCTTGTTTTCGCAACCCAAGGACACGGCGGCCTTCCCCGATGCGCAGTGGGCAGACAGCATCCCCAAGCTCATCCAGGCGAAGATCTTGGAGAGTTTCGAAAACTACGACGTAACGCATGCACCCACGCGGCCGCTGGACGGCGTTCAGCCCGATTATCAGCTTTTGATCGATGTCAGACGATTTGACGTTGGGCCCGATGAAACGCCCGCGGCAGAAATCGAGTTGTCTACAAAGATTCTGGATAAGGATGGAAAGGTCATGGCTTCACGGATATTTCACCAGAGCCAGAGGATTGAACAGCTGGATGCACCAGGAACCGTTCGGGCTTTCGACTCTGCTTTTTCAAACCTTGCCAAAGAGCTCGTCTCTTGGACTACCCAGAGTTTCTGACTTCGCAATCAGCAATGCTTGGCTTGTCCGCTTTTGGCGCAAAGCGGACCTTCATTCGTAAATCCGAGCCCTTGTGGAGGGGGAGCCGTTGGTGCAGGCCGTGATTGCAGATCGCTGATACGCCCGATGCCTCCAGGCTCCGGATCTCTTCGAAGAGCTTGAGGTAGAGGTCCGGATCTCGCGTATTGCGTGAGCCTGTATGCGATCGAGATTTTAACGTGCTGGAAGCGTCTTGGCTCCGATCTCAACCCGTGTGCAGGGCGCCTGGCGAGCTCGGCCATCGGGGGTGTACGGGCGATGTGGACGTCCAGCCTTCCGTGCTGCTACTTGTTCGGTCGCATTCATCTTGATCGTTTGTCCGGGCCCCGTTTCGCATGCAGAATTCCACTGGCCAGAGGAGGCGGATGTCGCTGGCGGGCATCCGTCTTGACCGGGCTTCGTCAGTGGCATTGCCCCAGCAAATCGCGGCGCAGATGCGCGACGGGATTCTGCACGGGACGCTGCCGGCGGGCACCCAGTTTCTCGGCTCGCGGGAGATTGCGCGCGAGCTCGGTTGCTCGCGCATGGTGGTGCTGAGTGCCTGGGACATCCTCTATGCCGAAGGCTATCTGGAATCGATGCCGCGCGGCGGTGTTTCAGTCGCCGCAGTCAGCCGCAGTGCGGTATCGCCGGCGGGCGTGTCTGTGGATACCTCTCGCATCGCCGGTCCCATCTCTCAACGCTGGCAGTCGCTGATTGGCTTCACCTACGAGACCAATTGGGCGTCCGATTTCAGCCCCGGTGCGCCCGATATCTCGACCTTTCCGTTCGGCGACTGGGCTCGGTTGCTGCGCCAGACGTCGCTGCAACCCGACAAGGAGGAATGCCTCGATTTGTCCCCCGCCGGGCTTCCCGAGCTTCGGCGCGAGATCGCGGATTTCCTCGGCGCGGTGCGTGGTCTCGTCTGCACGCCCGAGCAGATCGTCGTTACCTCGGGCACTTCCAGCGCGCTCGACCTGTGCAGCCGCATGATCCTCGATCATGGCGACGAAGTTTGGGTGGAGGAACCGGGCTTCGTCGAGGCGCAGTGGTCGCTGACGGCGGCCGGCGGTAAATTGGTGCCGATACCGGTGGACGACAAGGGGCTATGCGTCACCGAGGGCATTCGCCGCGCGCCGAATGCGAAGCTGATCGTGGTGACGCCGTCGCATCAATATCCGCTCGGCGTCAGCATGGGGCTGGAGCGGAGGCTGGAATTGCTTGACTGGGCCAATCGCAACGACGTCTGGATTGTCGAGGACGACTACAATTCCGAGTTCCGGCATCAGGACAGTATGATCGCGTCGCTGAAGTCGCTCGACCGCGAGCAGCGCGTGATCTATCTCGGCACCTTCTCCAAGATCATGATGCCGAGCTTGCGCTTAGGCTACATCGTCGCGCCGGAGCGCTTCGTCGAGATATTCACCAAGGGCCGCGCGCGCATCGACGTGCACAGTTCCGGCATCGGTCAGCGCGCGCTCGCCGAATTCATGCGCGAGGGCCATCTGCTGCGCCATCTCCGCCGCATGCGAAAAGTTTATGCGGAGCGGCAGAAGGCCCTGATGGATGCGATCCGTCAGTATTTGCCTGATGATCTCACCGTCGCTCCCTGTGCAACCGGTCTTCATCTCGTCGCTCTGTTCACCGAGCGCCTGAAGGCGCGGATGAGCGATGTGGAGGCGGCACGGCTGTTGAAGCAAGCGGGTCTCCACGTGCAGCCACTATCGCAGAATCATCTGGAGACGCCGATCTATGCTGGCCTCGTATTGGGCTATGGCCGCCTCAAGCCCACCGATGCGACGCGTTTGATCGCGAAAATGGCGCAGATTCTCGGTGTGGAGCCATCTGCGGCAAAAAAATAATTCGATCCGCCATATGCGGTTCCCAGCAGTGGCCGCGCGCCTGCGAATTGCTCAATCTTCGGCGGGTAGCTCCCTTGCCGCCGCGTAGGCGCGATCTCGTCGAACCATCGACGGCGCGACAACTGCCGCACGTCCTGCATCTGAGCGGATAGGCGCGTCGATGAGATCGTTGCTGTATTTGCGTGCAGCGCTTGCACTGTAACAAAGCACCTTGGCACCTCGCTCGCGCGTTACCCTGCGTCCGGCAATCTGGCCTAGTCGTTTCCGGTGAGTCTGGCTCTATCCGGATGCGCGCGATACGCCAAGATTTTGCAGAACGAGGTTCGACAGGGGACGGTGGCAGATGATGGCTGATCGCGGGCGTTTGTTGAGATTGACGGGCAGTGTGCTGCTGATGGCGCTCACACCAGCGGCGGCACAGGCGCAGACGCGGGCCGAGACCCTGCGCCAGGTGACCGGCAACAATATCCCGACGCTGGACCCCACCACGCCGGGTGCGACACGTGAGGCCTTTGGCGTTTCGACCAGCATCTATGACCGCCTTGTAGCCTTCGACCGCAAGCGCGACGAAAACGGCGTCTGGGTATTCGACCGCAGCAAGATCCGCGGCGAACTGGCCGAGAGCTATGAGGTCAGCCCGGACGGGCTGAAGATCACCTTCAAGCTGCGCGATACCAAGTGGCACGATGGTACGCCCGTCACTGCAGAAGACGTGAAATGGTCGCTTGATCGTGCCGTCACCGCCAAATCCATTGCCGCAGGGCAAATGGGCACGGGATCGCTGACCAAGGCCGAGCAGTTCGCAATTGTCGACGAGCGCACGATCACAGTTACTTTGCCAAAGGCGGATCGTCTGGCGCTGGCCAATCTCGCCACACCGCTCGCCCCGATCTTCAACAGCAAGCTCGCCAAACAGCATGCGACTGCCGAGGATCCCTGGGCGCAGGAATGGCTGAAGACCAATACCGCCGGTTCGGGCGCCTATACGGTCGAGATGTTCAAGCCGGGCGAACAATTGGTCCTGAAGCGCAACGAGAACTGGAAGAGCGGCCGTGACGGCAAGCTGCCTTACTTCAAGCGCGTCATCGAACAGACCATCGGCGATCCCGCCACGCGGGCCAATCTGATCGAGAAGGGCGATGCCGACATCGCCATCGATCTGCAGGCCAGCGACGTACCGTCGCTGCAGCAGCGCGGCAAGGTCAAGGTGGAGTCATCACCGCAGACCAACGGCTTCACCATGATTGCCTTCAACACGCAGATGGCGCCGTTCGACAATCTCAAGGTCCGTCAGGCCATCGCCATGGCGCTGCCCTATAACGACATGTTCAGCGCAGCAATCTTCAAACGTGGCTCTCCGCTGTTCGGTGCATCGTGGACGTCGCCGCCGAATGCCGACTTCCCGCAGCCGATGCCGGCGAAGACCGATATGGCCAAGGCCAAACAGCTCCTGGCTGAAGCCGGTTTCGAGAAGGGCTTCAAGACCACTTTCAGCATCAATGTCGGTTCCGCCGCCGTCACCGAGCCGATGGCGGCGCTGCTGAAGGAGGCGCTGGCGAAGCTCAACATTGAGGTCGACGTGCAGAAGCTGCCGGACTCGCAGATGTCGACACAGATCACCGAGAAGAAGCTGCCGTTCTTCACCGAAGGTTCCACCGCCTGGCTGCCGACCACCGATTACTTCTTCCGCAATTTCTTCACCGGTAACCAGCGCTGGAATTACAGCTCCTGGAATGACGAGCTGGTGGTGAAACTGGCCAATCAGGCTCGGTTCGAACAGGATCAGGCCAAGTATGACGAGATGGGCAAGCAGATGATCGCGGAATACGTCAAGGAAATTCCGCTGGTGCTGTTGTGGCAGGCTAACCAGGACGCCGTGATGATCCCGCAACTCGATGGCTACACCTACTGGTTTCACCGCCAAGTCGACTTCCGCGATCTCGCCCGCAAGTAAGCGAAGACGAACGACCCGGCGATGTAGCCCTTGTGCTGCATCGCCGGCCCTGAACGAAAGCGGGACCAACGCGCGTGACGAATATCTGGGAAATCGGAACCGACATCGGTGGCACTTTCACCGATATCATCGCCATCCGGCGCGACACGTCAGAGACGCGGATCGCCAAGGTGCCGTCGCGCCCCCACGCGCCGGTGCAGGCAATGCTGGAAGCCATCGAGGCTGTTGGTCTGCGCAAGAGCGATGTGAAGCGCTTCATTCACGGCACCACCCGGATCACCAATGCGATCGTTGAGGAGCGCTTGCCGAAGATCGCGCTGATCGCGACGAAGGGGTTCGAGGACGTTCTTGAGATCGCGCGCTATCGTCGCCGCGATCTCTATCGCCTGGATATCGCGCCAAAGGCCAAGGCGCTGGTGCCGCGTGAGCTGTGCTTCGCGCTCGACGAGCGCCTCGATCACGAGGGGCAGGTGCTGAAGCCACTGGCCGAAGCCGAAATCGAGCGCCTGATCGCCTGGCTGAAGGAGACCGGCGTGGAAAGCGTCGCCGTCTCGCTGCTGCATGCCTATGCCAATCCCGTCCATGAACAGATGTTGGCCGAGCGGTTGAAGGATATCGTCCCGCATGTCTCGCTGTCGCATGAGATCAATCCCGAAGCGCGCGAATATGAGCGCACGTCATCGACGGCGTTCAATGCGGCGGCGATGCCGATTGCGGTGGAATATCTGAGCGAGCTTGAAGAGCGTCTGCCCATCGGTCCGGGCCTGCAGGTGTTTCACTCCGCCGGTGCGATGATCCCGATCTCGGCCGTCAAGCGCCGTCCACTGGTGATGGCGATGTCTGGCCCGGCCGCCGGCGTTGCGGCCTCGGTCAGCATTGCGCGCCAGCTCGAGAAATCCCGCGTGCTCACTTTCGATATGGGCGGCACGACGACCGACGTCTGTCTGATTGTCGATGGCCAGGCAGAGATGGCCGACGGCAAGATGCTCGGCGATCGCCCGCTGCGTCAGCCGATGCTCGCGGTGCATTCCATTGGCGCCGGCGGTGGCTCCATCGTGCGCGCGGGCGCAGGCGGTCTGACCGTCGGGCCGGAAAGTGCCGGCTCCGAACCGGGCCCAGCCTGCTATGGCCGTGGCGGCACCAAGCCGACCATCACCGATGCCAATGCGCTGCTCGGCTATCTCAACCCCGAAACCAAGCTCGGCGACCGCATCGGCATGGATGTCGACGCTGCAGCCCGCGTGATCGAGCCGATCGCGCAGGGCCTCGGGCTCAGCCTTACCGAGACCGCGCTCGGCATCATCCGCGTCGCGAATGCCACCATGGCGCGGGCACTGCGCCGCGTGACAGTGGAGCGCGGCATCGATGGTCGCGACTGCACGCTGCTGGCGTTTGGCGGCGGCGGCCCGATGCATGCGGCGGGTCTCGCCGAACTCTACGGGATCACCGAGATAGTGGTGCCTGCTGCCTCCAGCGCCTTCTCCGCGCTGGGATGCCTGACTGCGGATTTTAGCTTCCTGCAGCAGCAGACGTTGCGCGTTGCGCTGGACGGAATTGACCTGGCCAAGGTCACGCAGCGCATCGAAGCGCTGGTCGAGCAGACCCTCGTGCCTCTGCTTGCCAACGCGATTCCGCGCGACTCCATCCAGATCGAACTGGTCGCGCTGATGCGTTATGCCGCGCAGGCCGATGCGATCCCCGTGCCTTTCACGATGCCGCTCGATGTCGATAGACTTCGGCAGGACTTTCTCGTCAAGCATCGCGAGTTGTTCGGCTACGCGACCAACGAAAGCTGCGTGATCGAATCCGTGCGTGCGCAGGCGCGGCAGCCCTCGACCACCGAAGTGAGCCGCCCGACGACAGTGTTGCGCACGGCGGTGGCCCCCAAGCGCCGTTGCTCGTTCGATGGCGCGCTGGACGTCATGACCGATGTGATCGATCGCAGCGCAATGACCGACGCCGTCACCGGTCCGGCGATCATCGAAGACGCGTGGTCCACCGTGGTGCTGCCGCCGCAATGGCAGGCGACACCGGATGCCAATGGCAACCTCTATCTCGCGAAGGTGATGTCATGAAGCTCGACCCGTTCGCCGTCGAGGTGATCCGCCACGGCCTGTCAGCTGCAGCGGAAGAGATGAGCCTGGTGATGACGCGTTCGGCACGCTCACCGCTGTTGCGCGAGGCCGGCGATCTGTCCTCGGCGATCACCGATGCGCAGGGCGAGCTGATCGGGCAGGGCCGCGACATCCCGGTCCATCTTGGCGCCATGGCCTATACGATCCGCGAATTGTTGAAAGTCGTGCCGGCTGCGACGCTGAGCGAAGGCGACGTGCTGATCTACAATCTCGGCGCGCTCGGCGGCAATCACCTCAACGACGTCAAGGTCGTCCGTCCGGTGTTCTTCGAGGGTGACATCGTTGCCTTTGCCGTCAGCCTCGCGCATTGGCCCGATATCGGCGGCACCTGGCCGGGCAGCTATCTCGCCAAGGCCATCGACACCTTTCAGGAGGCGCTGCGGATTCCGCCGATCAAGGTCGCCACGGCAGCAGGCGTCAGCGATGCCATAGTTCAGTTCCTCAAGGTCAATGTCCGCGATCCCGAATCCTGCGAGGGCGATTTACTCGGCCAGATCGCCTGCACACTGGCTGGCGAGAAACGCATCGTCGAATTGTGCAAGCAGCACGGCAAGGCAATGTTCGTGGCGGCGCTGTCGCGGCTGCACGATCTCTCCGAAGCCGAGATGCGCGAAGCCATTCTCGGGCTACCTGACGGCGTCTATGAAGGCGAGGATTTTCTCGATGACGGCGGCCCGGGCGACGAGCCGGCGCGTATCCATGTCAAGATCACCATCAAGGGCGACGAAGCGACGTTCGATCTGTCCGGCAGCTGCGACCGGGTCTCGAATTTCTGCAATACGACGTCCTTCATTGCGAAATCCGCGGTGGCCTATAGTGCGCGCATCATGAGCGGGCGCGATATGCAGCAGAATGGCGGCGCGTTGCGTCCGCTCACCATCATCACCCGGCCGGGCTCGATCTTCGAACCCGGTCTCACCGCACCGGTGGCGGCAGGCAATCACGAGACTTCGCTGCGTATCGTCGATGCGATCTTCCTGGCTATGCAGGACGTGATTCCGGAGCGGCTGTCGTCGGGCGGCGCCACCACGTCCGGTATGCTCTCTTTCGCCGAGCCGCGGCAGGATGGCTCCTGGAAGATGCTGTACGAGGTCCATGCCGGCGGCGAGGGCGCGCGGCACAACCGCGCCGGCTGCGCCGCGACCCGCGTGCATCTGACCAACACCTCCAACACGCCGGCTGAAGCCATCGAGGCCAACTACAATATTCGCGTCGAGCAGCAGGCGATCCGCTGGGGCTCCGGCGGCGCTGGCGCCTATCCGGGCGGCGACGGTGTCGTGCGCAGCTACCGCATCCTTGCGCCGAGCATGCATCTGACCAGTTGCGTCGAGCGCAAGCTTATTCCCCCGTTTGGCCTGAAGGGCGGCGCACCCGGCAAGACCGCACGCCTTACGCTCACGCGGGGCGGCGAGGTAATCGACGTCGAGGGCAAGTCGAACCTCGTGCTGCGACGGGACGATGTCATCACCATCGAGATGTGCGGCGGCGGCGGCTATGGTCGCGCATGATGCACCTCCGCAAGGACAAAAAGGATAATCGATGAGCAGACTTTTGCGGACGGGCCTCAATGCCGGCGACAGCGCCCCCCTGACCGTGGTCGGCGGCGAGGGCGTCTATTTCCATCTGCAAGATGGGCGTCGCCTGATCGACGGCAGCAACACCGGCGGCGGGCTCGGCCATCGCCACCCGAAAATGGTGGAAGCCATTCGTGCAGCCGCGGATACGCCGGTCGTCAACGAAGGCTGGACCTGGATCGGTCGCGAGAAAGCCGCCGATGATCTGATCGGCACCGCCTTCGCGGGCGAGGAGGATTGGGTCGGCGGCGTACGCTTCTGCATCAGCGGCTCTGAGGCCAACGACATGGCGCTGTCGCTGTGTCAGGCCCTGTCGCAGAAGACGGCATTGGCGACGCGCGAGCGCGCCTATCATGGCCTCGTCGGTCTGTCGCGCAGCATGACTGTGCAGCCGCACTGGCATGGCGGCCTCGCGGTGCAGGCCGGCGGCTCGCGTCTACCGGCCCCGATGGCGCCGGTGAAGATCCTGCCTGCGCCAGATGGGGCGATCTATGGCGCGCCACTGAGCAACCAGCCGGTCAAGGACGTTCTCGCCGATGCCGGCGCGACGCTCGCGGACACCGCAGCGACCATCATCGATTACACGCAGGGCGGCAATTACTACGACGGCGACTATCAGGACGAAGTCGCTGATCACGCCGCGAAAGCAAATTCGATCTGGATAGCCGACGAAGTCGTCACCGGCGCCGGACGCTCCGGCCGCTGGTTCGCGTTCCAGGGCGCCAAGAGCCGTCCGGATATCGTCACCATGGGCAAGTCGCTCGGCGGCGGCGCTGCGGCGGTCGCGGCCGTGATCGTGTCCAAGAAGATCGTCGAGCAGCTCAAGGGATCGAGCTGGCAGAACTACGGCACGCTGCGTGGCCATCCGATCAGTATGGCCGCCATCAGCACCTATCTCAATGTGGTGACCGAGGAGGATATCCTCGCGCGCGTGCGCACGATGGAAGCATTCTTCACCAAGCGCCTGCTGGAAATCGCTCGTCGCCATCCGAGCGTCAGCCGCGTTGCAGGCCAGGGCCTGCACTGGACCGTCGAACTGCACGGGCCCGACTGGCGTTCATGGGCCGCCGACACCATGGAAAATCCGATCGCCTCGCGTGTCGCCGCGCGGGCGATGGAAGCCGGCGCCGTGATCGGCACCAGCGGCGAGCAGACCTCGCTGTTCCTGGCGCCGCCGCTGATCATTAGTGAGCAGGATGCCGAGCGGCTGCTCGCAGCGCTCGACCACGGACTCGAACTTGCCGACCAGGAACACGCGCGGGCCAGTGGCCTCAATTGAAACACGACAGCAGAGACTTGAAGATGCAAGACGAACAGGACATCCGCGCCGTCATCGCCGGCTATTTCGAAGCGCTGTATCACGGCGATGTCGCAGGCTTCCGCAAGGTACTCCATCCCCAGGTGCGGTTGTTTTCGGCCACCGACGGTACGCTCGTCAATCTCGATCTCGAAACCTATATGGGCATGGTTGCCGCGCGGCCGTCATCGGCGTCGCGGAGCGACCCGCGCGAGGACGACATCGTGAGCGTGTCCGTGGCATCGCCGACCACGGCCCATGCCCGCGTCAAGGACATGTATCTGCCGAAGCGCTTCGTCAACGAACTCTCCTTCATCAAGATCGATGGCCGCTGGCAGATCATCGCCAAGGTCTGGCACTTCTTCGCCTGATTAATTGCTGAAATGTACCTGTCAGGAGGCTTGCCGTGAGTGACGTCTCTCCGTTCTGGCCACCCGGCGAGCCGCACACGCTGCCGTTGCCCGAGGGCGTCCTCTACGATGCGCTGGTGCGGGCCGCGACGGCGCGGCCGGATCATCCGGCCACGCTGTTCTACGGCGGAGTTCTCACTTACGCGGAATTGTTACGGCAGGTAGACGCGCTTGCCGGTTATCTGCAGAACATCTGCGGGGTGAAGCGCGGCGACCGCGTGATGGTCGCGCTGCAGAATTCGCCGCAATATGTGATCGCGTATTACGCCGTCATGCGGGCCGACGCCGTGGTTGTGCCGATCAACCCGATGAACAAGACCGCCGAACTCGACTATATCGCGTCCGACAGCGGCGCCACGGTGGCGATCGTCGGCAGCGATCTCGTCGATGTTTTTGCACCGCTGCTTGGCAACGTCATCAACAGCATCATCGTCGCGCACTATCGCGACTATGTGCCCGAGACATCGCCTTACACGCTGCCAGCCTGCGTGACGCAAAACGGATCGTGCCCCACGGCGCCGGGTTGGCGCGCCTGGGATTATGTGATCGCTCGCAACGAGACGCCGTCGCCGATGACCGCGACGCCAGCCGATCTCTGCCTGTTCCCTTACACATCCGGCACGACGGGCAAGCCGAAGGCCTGCATGCATCTGCACTCGAGCGTGCTGTTCACGGCAGTGCTGCAGGCGCGCTGGTACCGGCTCGGTGGCGACGACGTGCTGACTGGCGCGCAGCCGTTCTTTCATGTGGCGGGCATGCAGGGCTCGATGAATGCGGCGATCTCGGTCAGCGCGACGCTGATGCTGATGGCGCGCTGGGATAAGGACCTGATCCCTGATCTGTTCGAGGCCCATGGCGTTACCTTCTGGAACGCGGCGCCGACCATGATCGTCGACGTGCTCTCCAGCCCGACATTTCGTGAAGCGTGTTTTGCGAAGCTCAAGGTCATCACCGGCGGCGGCGCGGCAATGCCGGTGGCGGTGGCCGAACGGTTGAAGACCCGCTTTAGCCTCGAATTCGTCGAGGGCTACGGCATGACCGAGACCATGTCGCCGACCCACATCAATCCGATGGAAGCGCCGAGGCGGCAGTGCCTCGGCATCCCGGTGCATCAGACGGATGCGCGGATCATCGATCCAGACACGCTGACCGAGCTCGGCAGTGACGCAATCGGCGAGATCGTGGTCAACGGCCCGCAGGTGCTGCAAAACTACTGGAACAAGCCTGAAGCGAACGAGACCGCATTCGTCACGCTGGGCGGCAAGCGCTTCCTGCGCACCGGCGATCTCGGCTATCGCGATCGTGACGGCTATTTCTTCGCGGTCGACCGGCTGAAGCGGATGATCAATGTCAGTGGCTTCAAGGTGTGGCCGGCGGAAGTCGAGTCCATCATGTATGGCCATCTCGCCATCAAGGAGTGCTGCATCATCTCGACGCCGGACAGCTATCGCGGCGAGTCGGTGAAGGCTCTGGTGGTCCTGCATGATGCGGCCAAGGCGTCGACAACGGCAGACGACATCATCGGCTGGGCGCGTGGCGCCATGGCCAATTACAAGACGCCACGCTCGGTGGTGCTGGTCGATAGCCTGCCGCGCTCGGAAAGCAACAAGATCAGCTGGCGGTCGCTGCAGGAAGCGGAGTGGACATGACGACAGCAACCTCGCCAGCGGCCGAGCTTGGTCCCGAAGGACAGTTCTGGGCCCATCTGCGCGCCGGCAGACTGATGATCCAGCGTTCGCGCTCTACCGGCGAATATGTGTTCTATCCGCGCCTGATCGCGCCGCGCAGCGGTGCCGACGATCTCGAATTCGTCGAGGTCGGCGGGTTCGGCACGGTCTATTCGACGACCGTCATGCGCCGCCCCGCGAAGCATGGCGGCGATTACAATGCCTGTGTGGTCGATCTCGACGAAGGCGTCCGCATGCTGAGCCGCATCGTGGACTGTGCGCCCGACGAAGTCCATATCGGCATGCGCGTGCAGGCGGTGATCACGCCGGTCGACTTCGGCACCTATGCGAACAGCGAGCAGCCCATCGTGCTGTTTCGCCCTGTGGGAGCTGCGTCATGAGCGGCTCATCGCTGCGTGGCAAGAGCGCCATCGTCGGTGTCGGCACCTACGGCCTCGGCCGTGCGCCCGGCCTGTCCTCGATGGATCTGATGGCCGGCGCCACTGCACGCGCCGTTGCGGATGCGGGCCTGCAGTTGAAGGATATCGACGGCATCTGCGGCGGCACGCTGTATCACATGTTCCCGACGCTCTCGATAGGAGAGTATCTCGGCATCCGCCCGAAATGGGCGTGCTCGGACATGACCGGCGGTTCGTCCTTCCTGTCGCATCTGCTGCAAGCCACCATGGCGATCGAGGCCGGGCTGTGCACCACGGTGCTGATCGCCTACGGCTCCAATCTCAAACAGGCCGGTACCTTCGGCATTCATGAACTGCCGACCTTCGAGAAGGTCTACGGCCTGGCGTCGCCGCTGCCAGGTTATGCGATGTGTGCCGCGCGACACATGTATGAATACGGCACCACGCGCGCGCAGATGGCGGAAGTCGCCGTCGCTGCGCGACAATGGGCGCAACTGCATCCCGATGCGACGATGAAGGCGCCGCTGACCATCGACGAGGTGCTGGCTTCGCCGCTGGTGGCCGATCCGCTCTCGCGGCTGGATTGCTGCCTGATGAGCGATGGCGGTGCGGCTGTCATCGTCACCAGTCCCGATCGTGCGAAGGCGCTCAAGCACAAGCCCGTCTATTTCCTCGGTGGGGCTGGTGCGAGCTGGAGCCGCGAAGTCTCGCAGATCCCGGATTTCTGCACGACGCCGACGGCGGAGTGCGCGCCGCGGGCATTCGAGATGGCGGGCATCGCCACGGTTGATGTAGATGTGTTGCAGCTCTACGACGCGTTCACCATCAACGTCATCATGTTCCTGGAAGACATGAGATTCTGCAAGAAAGGCGAGGGCGGCGCGTTTGTCTCCGGTGGCCGGATCGCGCCGGGTGGTGCTCTGCCCGTCAATACCAATGGCGGTGGATTGTCGTTTGCGCATCCAGGCATGTATGGGCTGTTCACGCTGATCGAAGCGACAGAGCAATTACGCGGCAATGCCGGCGCACGGCAGATCGCGGATGCCGAGATCGCGATCGCTCATGGCAATGGTTGCACCTTCTCGCATGAATTTACGGCCGTACTTGGCAGCGCCAACACGCTGTAGTGACAGATCTGTTGATGCCCACGCTTTGTGAATAATGGGCGATCTGGCCCGCCAGTGTCTGCAGATTGCGACTCTGCAGCGTGACCGCGGGCTGTGTCGGATGCAGTTTTTTGGCCGCAGCCGTGACCGAGCGATCGCGGTGAACGGCGGTCAGCGCGCAATTGGCGAAGGGTCAATTCCCGCAGAAACCGGCTCACCAGCCTAGCAACCTCTATAAGGAAAACTTTGCTCCGGCCAAAGATAAGAATATTTTACTAATTCTGCAAACTGGGATGTTGTTGGTGCGCGGACGGCCGAACGGCACGACGCTTTGAAAATGGCCCCGCAGAGGGCGGCGATGAGGGAACGGCTATGGATGAACGCGTGACATTGCGTTCGCATCTCGATCGCGCGGGGGCGAAGACGCCGAACCGGCTTGCGATCGCCGCCGTGATCGAGGGAATCGCCGCCGCATCCATCGACCTTGCCGACGTCATTGCCGACGGCCCGCTGGCCGGCATTACGGGTCGTCTCAGCGGCGTGAACTCCGACGGCGACGCGCAGAAGGACATCGATCTTGTCGCGGACAGGATGATGCGCCGCGCGCTGCTCGTGACCCCCGTCGCCGCCATTCTGTCGGAAGAGGCAGAATTGCCCGAAATCCTCGATGTCGCCGCGCCGCTATGTGTCGCGATCGATCCGCTGGATGGCTCCGCCAATCTTGAGAACAACATCTCGGTCGGCACCATCTTCTCGATCCGTCCGCGCGGTAACGATGTGGTTTCCACCTTCTTCGAGCCCGGCACAGCCCAATGCGCCGCGGGCTTCGTGGTCTACGGTCCCCAGACCACGTTGGTGCTGGCGCATAACGGGCATGTCGACATCTTCATTCTCGATCGCCGCGCGCGTGAATTCCTGCTTGTCGCACAAGGCGTCAGGATTGCGCCCAATACGCCGGAATTCGCCATCAACGCGTCGAACCGGCGGCACTGGCACGGTCCGGTGCGGACCTATATCGACGAATGCCTAGCCGGCATTGGTGGCGACGGCGGTGCTGATTTCAACATGCGCTGGATCGGCTCGCTGGTCGCCGAGTCACTTCGCATTCTCGTCCGCGGCGGCGTGTTCCTTTATCCGGCCGACGCGCGCCCCGGATACCGCGAAGGGCGCCTACGCCTTTTATACGAAGCGCACCCGATGGCGTTGGTCATGGAGTGGGCCGGAGGCTCCGCAACCACCGGCCGTCGCCGCATCCTCGAAATTTCGGCGCGAACACCGCACCAGCGCGTGCCGCTGATCATGGGCTCGATGCGCGGCGTTCGCGACGTTGCCGCCATTCACGAAGGCATCGAACCGATGTTCGACAATAGCGACGCACCGCTGTTTGCGCGGCGCGGCCTGTTTCGCTGAGCCGAGGGCAGAGCAAAATGTCGCGCAGCTATCCCATTATATCGATCACTGGTTCGTCGGGCGCTGGCACCACCTCGGTGAAAAAGACGTTCGAGAACATTTTCCGTCGCGAGAAAGTCGCCGCCGCCTATATCGAGGGCGATGCGTTTCATCGCTACAACCGCGTCGAGATGCGCACGAAGATGCAGGAGGAAGGCGAGAAGGGCAACAAGCACTTCAGCCACTTCAGCCCGGAAACCAACCTGTTCGAGGAGCTGGAGAAAGTCTTCCGCGACTACGGCGAGTCCGGTACCGGCACCGCCCGTCATTACGTGCACGACGAGGACGAAGCCAAATTATACGGGGCGGCACCGGGGACCTTTACCGAATGGGGCCCGCTGCCGGAAAAGTCCGACCTGCTATTTTACGAAGGTCTGCATGGCGCCGTGGTGACCGACAAGGTCAATATCGCCCAGCATGCTGACCTCAAGGTCGGCGTCGTTCCCGTCATCAATCTGGAGTGGATCCAGAAGCTGCATCGCGACCGCAAGGATCGCGGTTACACGCAGGAAGCCGTCACCGACACCATCCTGCGGCGGATGCCGGACTATGTGAACTACATCTGCCCGCAATTTGCCGAGACCGACATCAACTTCCAGCGTGTGCCGACGGTCGATACCTCGAACCCCTTCATCGCGCGGTGGATCCCGACGCCGGATGAATCGATGGTGGTGATCCGGTTGAAGAATCCGCGCGGCATCGATTTCCCCTATCTGCTGTCGATGATCCCCAACAGCTTCATGTCGCGCGCCAACTCGATCGTGATTCACGGCTCGAAACTGGATCTGGCGATGCAGCTCATCCTCACCCCGCTGATCCTGCAATTGATGGAACGCAAAAGGCGCACGGTATGAATATTCAAAGTCCCGCTCCCCAGATGGATCAAGCGACCGTTCCGCACGCGGATATGGCGAATGCGATTCGCTTTCTCGCGATCGACGCGGTGGAAAAGGCGAAGTCGGGCCATCCCGGCATGCCGATGGGTATGGCCGACGCGGCGACAGTGCTGTTCTCACGCTTCCTCAAATTCGATGCCGCCGATCCGGCCTGGCCAGACCGCGACCGCTTCATCTTGTCCGCCGGCCACGGCTCGATGTTGCTCTACGCGCTGCTGCATCTGACCGGATCGGCGGAGGTGACGCTCGATCAGTTGCAGTCGTTCCGGCAATGGGGCTCGAAGACACCCGGCCATCCCGAATACGGCCACACCGCGGGCGTCGAGACGACCACCGGCCCGCTCGGCCAGGGTATCGCCACGGCGGTCGGCATGGCCTTGGCCGAACGCCTGATGAATGCGCGTTTCGGCGACGGTCTCGTCGATCACTACACTTACGTGATCGCCGGTGACGGCTGCTTGATGGAGGGCCTCAGCCACGAGGCGATCTCGCTGGCGGGACATCTGCGGCTCAATCGTCTGATCGTGCTGTTCGACGATAACCAGATCTCGATCGACGGCGCGACCTCGCTGTCGTGTTCGGACGATCAGCTTGCGCGCTTCGCTGCATCGGGATGGTCGGCCTGCCGTGTCAACGGCCATGATCCCGAGGCCGTGGCCGCGGCCATTGCACGGGCGCGCGACAACGACCGCCCATCGCTGATCGCGTGCCGCACGGTGATCGGCTTCGGCGCGCCGAATCGGCAAGGCAGTGAGAAGGCGCATGGCGCGCCGCTGGGCGCGGACGAGGTTGCGAAGACGCGTGACGCGCTGCACTGGCCGCACGCCCCGTTCCACGTTCCCGATGTGGTGGCGCGACAATGGCGCGCGGTCGGCGCGCGCGGACAGACGGCGCATGCGGAATGGGTGGGGCGCGTTGCGCGTCTCGACGGCGCTGTGCGGGATTACTTTCAGGCCGCGCTGAAGGGCCAGCTTTCCGGCGGATACGACAATGCGCTGGCCAAGATTCGCGCCCATTTCTTGCTGGAGCGACCGAAGATCGCCACCCGGCAGGCCTCGCAACTCGTCATCGATGTCATTGCCGATGTCCTGCCGAATCTGCTCGGCGGATCGGCTGACCTCACCCATTCGAACCTCACGCGCGCCAGGATGCAGGCGCCGATCCAGCACGATGCCTTCGACGGCAGCTACGTCCATTACGGCGTGCGCGAGCACGCCATGGCGGCGGCGATGAACGGCGTCGCTTTGCATGGCGGCCTCATTCCCTATGGCGGCACCTTCCTGTGCTTTGCCGATTACAGCCGCCCCGCGATCCGGCTGGCCGCGTTGATGGGCATCCGCGTCATTCACGTGATGACGCACGACTCGATCGGGCTTGGCGAGGACGGCCCGACCCATCAGCCGGTCGAGCACCTGGCTTCCCTGCGCGCGATTCCAAATCTGCTGGTGTTCCGTCCCGGCGACGCCGTCGAGACCGCCGAGGCCTGGGATTGCGCGTTGCGGACGCCCCATGCGCCGTCGGTGCTTTGCCTGTCGCGTCAGGCGCTGCCTGTGTTCCGCGATGGCATCGATTCCACTAACCGGGTCGCGCGTGGTGCCTATGTCGTCATCGAGCCGGAAGGTGGCCGCGACGTCACCCTGGTGGCAACCGGCTCCGAAGTGTCGATTGCGATTGTTGCGGCAAAGCTGCTTGCCGATGACGGCATTCGCGCTGCGGTGGTGTCGGCGCCGTGCTTCGATCTGTTCCGGCAACAGCCCGGCGACTATCGGGCCGCAATTCTCGGCAGCGCTCCGCGCGTCGGTGTCGAGGCCGCGATCGAGGGCGATTGGGCGCGCTGGTTTGGCGATGGCGGTGAGTTCGTCGGCATGACCGGATTCGGGGCCTCGGCGCCTGCGGATGATCTGTATCGCGAATTCGGTATCACCGCCGCGGCGGTCGTAACGGCGGCGATGCGCTGCATCGCCCGCTCGCGCATCGCCGCCGCCGAATGAGTTGTTCGGGACAAGACAACGAAATGGAGGACCTATGGCACGCATTACGCTGAGGCAACTGCTCGATCACGCCGCCGAACATGGCTACGGCGTGCCGGCCTTCAACATCAACAACATGGAGCAGGGTCTGGCGATCATGGAGGCTGCCGCCGAGGTCGATGCGCCGGTCATCATCCAGGCCTCGCGCGGCGCGCGCTCCTACGCCAACGACTTCATGCTGGCGAGAATGATCGATGCGCTGCAGGAGATGTATCCGCAGATTCCGCTGTGCCTGCACCAGGACCACGGCAACGAAGAGTCCACCTGCGCCACCGCGCTACAGCACGGCTTTACCTCGGTCATGATGGACGGCTCGCTGAAGGCCGACGCCAAGACCGCTGCTGACTACGATTACAACGTCGACATCACGCGTCGCGTGGTCGATATCGCGCACTGGATCGGCGCCTCTGTCGAAGGCGAACTCGGTGTGCTCGGTTCATTGGAGCATGGCGGCGGCGAGCAGGAGGACGGCCACGGTGTCGAGGGCCAGGTCAGCCGCGACCAGTTGCTCACCGATCCGGATCAAGCCGTCGATTTCGTCCGTGCCACCAAGGTTGATGCGCTGGCGATCGCGATGGGGACTTCACACGGCGCCTACAAATTCTCGCGCAAGCCGGACGGCGACATTCTCGCCATGACGGTCGTCGAAGAAATTCACCGCCGGCTGCCGAATACGCATCTGGTGATGCACGGATCGTCATCGGTGCCGCAGCCTCTGCAGGACATCTTCAATCAATTTGGTGGCGAGATGCCGCAGACCTGGGGCGTACCGGTGGAGGAAATCGTGCGCGGCATCAAGCACGGCGTTCGCAAGGTCAATATCGACACCGACTGCCGCCTCGCAATGACCTCTGCCTTCCGCAAAGTCGCCGCGCAAACCAGAAGCGAATTCGATCCGCGAAAATTTCTGAAACCGGCGATGGACGCGATGCGCAACCTCTGCCGCGAACGCTTCGAACAATTCGGCACCGCGGGCCACGCCGCGAAGATCAAGGTGATTCCGCTGGCCGAAATGGCGAAGCGTTATCGCAGTGGCGCGCTCGACCCGAAGATCGGCAACATCGCGCAAGCTGCCGAGTGAACAGACCTTATTCCATCCGGTGACGCCGGATCCAAACGAGGAGGCCACCATGAATGAACATGCTTCGATCACGATCCGCGGCAAGGATCGCTACAAGTCCGGCGTCATGGAATACAAGAAGATGGGCTATTGGGAGCCCGATTATGTACCCAAGGACACCGACATCATCGCATTGTTCCGGGTGACGCCGCAGGATGGCGTCGATCCGATCGAGGCTTCGGCAGCAGTGGCCGGCGAATCCTCGACCGCGACCTGGACCGTGGTGTGGACCGACCGCCTCACGGCTGCGGAAAAATACCGCGCCAAGTGTTTTCGGGTGGATCCGGTGCCGAATTCGCCCGGCCAGTACTTTGCCTATATCGCCTACGATCTCGACCTGTTCGAGAACGGCTCGATCGCCAACCTATCGGCCTCGATCATTGGCAATGTGTTCGGCTTCAAGCCGCTGAAGGCTCTGCGATTGGAAGACATGCGGCTTCCAGTCGCTTATGTGAAGACGTTCCAGGGCCCGGCCACCGGCATCGTGGTTGAGCGAGAGCGTATGGACAAGTTCGGCCGCCCACTGCTTGGCGCGACTGTGAAGCCGAAGTTGGGTCTATCTGGTCGCAACTACGGCCGCGTCGTCTACGAGGCGCTGAAGGGCGGGCTCGACTTCACCAAGGACGACGAAAACATCAACTCGCAGCCCTTCATGCATTGGCGCGAGCGTTTTCTCTATTGCATGGAGGCGGTCAACAAGGCGCAGGCGGCGTCCGGCGAGATCAAGGGCACATATCTCAACGTCACCGCCGGTACCATGGAGGACATGTACGAACGCGCCGAATTCGCCAAGCAGCTCGGCTCTGTCATCATCATGATCGACCTCGTGATCGGCTACACCGCGATCCAGTCGATGGCGAAATGGGCGCGCAAGAACGACATGATCCTGCATCTGCACCGCGCGGGGCATTCGACCTATACGCGGCAGCGCAATCATGGCGTCTCGTTCCGCGTCATTGCCAAATGGATGCGGCTCGCCGGCGTCGATCATATCCATGCCGGGACGGTCGTCGGCAAGCTTGAAGGCGATCCGGCGACGACGCGCGGCTATTACGACATCTGCCGCGAAGACTACAATCCGATGCGGCTCGAACACGGCGTGTTCTTCGAGCAGAACTGGGCCAGCCTCAACAAGATGATGCCGGTCGCATCGGGCGGCATCCATGCCGGCCAGATGCATCAGTTGCTCGATCACCTTGGCGAAGACGTCATCCTGCAGTTCGGTGGCGGCACCATCGGCCATCCGATGGGCATCCAGGCCGGCGCCACCGCCAACCGTGTCGCGTTGGAAGCGATGATCCTCGCTCGGAACGAAGGTCGCGACTACCTGCATGAAGGCGAGGAGATTCTTGCCAAGGCGGCGATGACCTGCACGCCGCTGAAGGCGGCGCTGGAGACGTGGAAGAACGTCACCTTCAACTACGAATCCACTGACATGCCCGACTACGCCCCCACCGCCAGCGTCTCGCTGTAAGGAGCACGATCATGCGCATTACCCAGGGCTGCTTCTCGTTCCTGCCCGATCTCACTGATGAGCAGATTTCAAAGCAGGTGCAGTATTGCCTCGCCAATGGCTGGGCCGTGAACATCGAATTCACCGACGATCCGCATCCCCGCAACAATTTCTGGGAAATGTGGGGGCTGCCGATGTTCGATCTGCGCGATGCTGCCGGCGTGCTGATGGAATTGACCGAATGCCGCAAGGTGTATGGCGATCGCTACATCCGGCTATCGGCATTCGATGCCAGCCATGGCTGGGAATCGGTGCGGCTCTCCTTCATCGTCAACCGTCCGAAGGATGAGCCAGGCTTCCGGCTCGAGCGGCATGAAGTGGAAGGCCGCAACATCCGCTATACGACCAAATCCTATGCCGTCGATCGACCCGAAGGCCTGCGCTACGGTGGGTCGTGAACACGCTGACGGTGGTCGATAGCGCCGGCGACGCGTTGCCTGCGACGCAGGTCGATCTGCGCCGCGAGTTCGACGAAGTCGGCATCGGCGAGGTGCTCGATCAGCTCGATCGCGAATTGATCGGGCTGAAGCCGGTGAAAACGCGGATTCGCGAGATCGCTTCGCTGCTGCTGATCGAGCGCATCCGCAAGCGCATGGACCTGGCGTCGGGGAACCCGACGCTGCACATGTCGTTCACCGGTAATCCCGGCACCGGCAAGACTACGGTGGCGCTGCGCATCGCCAGCATCCTGCATAAACTGGGTTTCGTGCGGCGAGGGCAGGTGGTGTCGGTGACGCGTGATGAACTGGTCGGGCAATATATCGGCCATACCGCGCCGAAGACGAAGGAGATCCTGAAGAAGGCGATGGGCGGCGTGTTATTCATTGACGAGGCCTATTACCTGCATCGGCCTGATAACGAGCGCGATTACGGCCAGGAGGCGATCGAGATCCTGCTGCAAGTGATGGAATCGCAGCGCGAGGATCTGGTGGTGATTCTTGCTGGCTACGGCGACCGCATGGACAAGTTCTTCGGCAGCAATCCCGGTTTCCGCTCGCGCATCGCCCACCACATCGATTTCCCTGACTATGCCGACGACGAATTGCTCGCCATTTCCGAATTGATGCTCGGGGATATGAACTACAAATTCAGCGCCGATGCGCGTGCGGCGTTCGTTCGCTACATCGCGCTGCGCAAGACCCAGCCGCTGTTCTCCAACGCCCGTTCGATCCGCAACGCGCTCGACCGCATGCGGCTGCGTCAGGCCAACCGGCTTGTCGCCGATCTCGACCGCGTGCTGAGCGTCGACGACATCATGTCACTGGAGGCTTCGGATGTGCTCGCGAGCCGGGTGTTCTCGAACGGCTCTGGCGGGTAATGGCGCCCGACCGAACACGCTGCCGACTAGTCGAGGTCTATTTTGGTGACCCTTGGTCTTCCTGGCAGCGCGGTGCTAGCCGGAGATTTCCGGGAATTGGACAGCTACTGGGACCGGTTTTGCCACCTAGCGACCTTCTCGCTTGTAAGAAAAGCCGCTAAATGCAGGCCAATCTCGACAGATTGAGCCAAACAAGCCATCCACCGACTCATTTGTTCAGCGAGGCTATCGGTACTTCCAGAGTGTAGGTGAAGCCTGATGGTGGATAGGCCAAACGCACAGTGCCGCTTAGTTGCCGTCCGAGCGATTCCATCATGCGTGTGCCAAAGCTGCGGCGGACGGGCGGATTGACGAGCGCGCCGCCGCTTTCGATCCAGCTCAAGGTCAGTTGCTGCGACGCCTGGTCGATCGTCCAGTCGACCTTAACAATGCCACTCGGGTCCGAAAGCGCTCCGAACTTGGTGGCGTTGGTGCAAAGTTCGTTGAGCGTCATCGCCAGGGCGATAACTGCGCCCGACCCCATATCTACTTCCGGTCCTGAGACAGCGAAGCGGCCAACTCCCTTGTTGTCATAGGGCTCGGTGGCATTACGGATTGTCATCTCGAGTCCTGCACTCGCCCAACTAACTTGCATCAAGAGGTCATGAGCTCGACCGAGCGCAAGAAGCCGCCCCTCGATGGCTTGCTGCGCATGCTGGACGCTGGTGGCGGTCCGAAGGCTTTGTGAAGCGATCGCACTTACAGTTGCGAGGGTATTCTTGATGCGATGGTGCAATTCGCCGAGCACAAGCTTTTGCAGCTTGTCGGCCGCTTCCCGCTCCTTGGCGTCTATGCCGGCCTGCGCGAGCAACAGCTTGGCATCTATTCCAGCCTGTTCCAGCAATAGTCGTAAGCTGTCGTTCTCGGCCGTCAGTGTCTCTTCCGCGACAGACTGGCTTGGCCGCGTCGGATTGACGGTCAAACCTGCCTGGCCAGAGACGACCTCAAGGGTGCCTGCACCGATCATGTCCTGCAGTTCGGCGATCATTTCCTTGCTGTCGATGGGCTTACCAAAGAAGCGGCTGTTTTCCGGTTTCTCGTCGCTTGAGGGGGTTATCTGGCCGGATACCAGGATGATCTTGATCTGTGGCCAGCGTTCATGGACCGCATGAGCAAGCTTCAATCCATCCATACTACCGGGCATTTGGATGTCCGAAAACAAGAGCGAAATGTCGGATCGCGCCTCAAGCACGCTGATGGCTTGATCGGCATTCGTCGCTTCGACGGCCGTAAATCCTGCATCCTCAACGATGTCGACCGCTCGCATACGCAGCACCATCTCGTCTTCGACGACAAGCACGTTGGTCTTATCTCGAGATGATGACACCTAAGCTGCTCCCATCAAGGCGGGAGCACACACGGCCCTCAGTCACCGAGCGCCTATCGTACCGAGGTGATGTGAAGGAACCTAGCGATTTTTACATCCGAAGTCGACATAATCCTGGGATTGCCTATCACGCGTCATGCAAGGGAACATTCTGCTGGTCGATGATGCGTGTCGCGAGGAGGTCAAAAATGCGCTGCCAGGCACCCTCCTGAAAAGGCGGTGGCCCCCGACGGAATTCGCCCTGAGGCGGCGGAACCGCTCCCCGTCGATCTGGACTATGCGCTTCATCAGCAGATTAGGCGAGCTCAGTTGGTCTTGAGGTTGTAGAGCTTGCGCAATCTTTCTTGCGTGCCGTCAATCGCGCGGACTGTATTGAGCTCTGCAGTGAGCCTCAATTGCACGTCGGCTGCGCGGTGAAGTGAGAGAATGCCCCAGTTCGTCTCAAAGCGAGGGTCTGCGATCTCGTCAATGATCACGGCCGTAACATCTTCGCACCCGTAGCAGCTTCGGATTTGCAGCAATGCCGCATGTTCGAGGTCGTGTCTGGAAAGCAGCGACTTCGCCATAGTAGGTATTCCCTTGCGTCATCGTTTGAGCCAACCCTGAAGATCAGATCAGGCCTTTAGTTTCGCAGAAACGGCAAGTATGGCGGGCGACTCTTAAATCATCACCAGCTTGATCTCACCGTCGTTGGCTGCAACCAGTTCCATCTGCTCGCGCGCCAGTTTTTCGATCAGCGGCCTGTTGGCGTGGAAGTACCTTTTGGCCTGATCTTTGGTTGGAAACTTGGTCGTCAGGGTACACGCAATTCGGCGGTTGCCGTGTCTTATGTCGAACGCCACGCGCTGAAAGTCATCAGGCGCCTGAACCTGTGTCGAAATAGCAATCATGTTTGGATCCATAAAGCTCGGCGAAAGCCCGAACTCCAGGAACATTACGACGTCTATGTGTTCAATGTATGTGGACGAGGGCGGCAAACAGCCTGAGGCGATCTCGCTCTCGCTGCGGTTCTCCGTCGGTTAGCCCAGGATAGATTGGTATAGAGCCAGGTAGCGATCTGCCATTCTATCGACGGTAAAGTGCTCAGAAACCGCCGCCCGGCAGGCGCATCTATCCAGTTCACCAATGCGCTCAACGGCTTGAACAGCTTCGAGGGCGCTATTGACCAGGAAACCTGTCACGCCATCTGTGATCAATTCGGGCATCGATCCGCGGTTACGCGCGATCACCGGTGTTCCGCAGGCAAGCGCCTCAACAACTGATAACCCGAATGGTTCGTCGAAATTGATCAGGTGAAGCAATGCCCGTGCGGATCCCAGAACGCGTGTCCGCTCCAGACCTCCGACCGAACCGAGATAAGTCGCGGACCTTCCCAGTGCCGGCTCCACATGACGTCGATGATAGTCCGCATCCTGAACGATACCGGCCATGATGAGGTGGCGGCCAACCGCTTCGGCAGTTGCTATCGCTTCCGCAGCCCCTTTATCGGGATGAATGCGACCGAAGAATAGAAGATCGTCGCTGCCAAGCGGATCGAAGGGAAAATCGTCGATCGGAATGCCGTGATGGATCGTTGCCGCATAGCGAAGGTCGGGATGGCGATTGGCATCGCTGATTGCGACATAATGGACACGATCCTCATACTCCTTGAAAACCGGAACAATACGGGCTGATGAAAAGCCGTGAATGGTTGTGACGACTGGCGTGTCCACAAGGCGAGAGAAGCCCAACGGTACAAAATCTGCCTGATTGTGGATGATGTCGAATTCGCCGGCCCGCTCGAAGACATTTGCAACATGCAGGAGTTCCCACGCCTTGGCGTCGAGCGACGAGTCTTCAGAGTATGGTGCCGGGACGACACCGGCGAGATTTCCCGACGTCAAACTGTCCTTGGTGGCAAACAGTGTGACGTCAACTCCCCGCAAGAGCAGTGCCTCTGTAAGCAAGCTCGTCACGAGTTCCCACGGGCCGTAGTGTCGGGGAGGAGTTCGCCAGGATATAGGCGCTAACATCGCGACGCGCATCGTGTTTAGCCTCGCAGGATGGATGGCGGATAATCAGCTACGTCAATCCGGGCACGGCGGATATATGGCCGACGGATTGGTGGAGGCCCGCTGTAAATTGGATTGACGCGACGACTCAGGAGCGCATGGTGAATGTCATCGATGCTGGTTCGATGGTGTCATCATCACTGCAGAATGAGAGGCGCTCCGCCCGTCATCTGTCAAGAGCAAGCGCCCCGATCGCTGCAGAACGGCGCGCGGCGCCTTCGATAAACAGGCGGGAAGCGACCTTTTGTAAATGCTGGTTCGAAAGTGAGGCTCGATATGGTGGCTATGTATCGCCAACCAAACCTGGAAGTCACAGTCACTCCACATCCCCTGCTTTTCTGGGAATGGCAGGTGCAGGACGATGGTGATCTGTTCAACAGTGGCTTCAGCAGCACGCGATGGAAGGCTCGGTATGATGGAAACGCAGCGCTTTTCGAGGTCCTGGCAGGCGGGTTTTACTCTGAGCCTCTGTTTGACTGATTGTTAAAAGTGCCGCAACGCGGTCTTGCCCGCAAGGCAATCCGATCTTGCTGGGCTAGCGCGGTTCTTCAATAGGCGCCCAGTGCGTGGGATCAATCCGGGTGACGTTGACGCATCCTGCTTCAGCCAGGGTAATAATCCAGTCGCCGTCGTTCCACCATGCGCGGCAGGCGGTTCGCATTTTTTCCGCCTCGGATTCCATGGCATGATCCGAATTGTCATCGTATCCGCCAGCCAGGAATATTGGCGTTCCGTCTTGTGGTGCGGTGTCTATAGGTAGCCAATTCAACGGTTCATGTCCTTGCGGTGGTGGAAGAAATAAAACTGATGTTGTCCGACGTGATGACTACGTGCCGCGCACGCGTTTCACGTTGATTTTGCGACAACGTGGGGTGGACGTCGGTGTTTGAAGGCTGAGATGCAGAGGATTCCTTTTTCGGCTTCGTCGGCAAGAAGCATAAGTAGCCGGTACACCTACGGACTGTTTTGGGCGGCTGCCAAACGTCTGTACCGAGCTGCACGCGCGCCGTTCATGGAAAGGCCGTCGTTAGATGCTGCGTGTCTGCCAGCTTGATGGAGGTCATGTGGTCGTTCGAGTGACTGGTTGCGAAGCGATAATGGCATCGAGTGCTGCTCTACCGAGTTGCCGCGCTTCATCTTCGTAAAGCGGTGACGGCATGTCGCCCATCGTATCCCAGGTCTTTCTGATTGCCTTCGCAGCAACCTCGACTGCAGCATCATATTCGGACTGCTCGTTACATCTGGCGTGCTGCGGCGTGTGTTGAAGGTCATTCACGGCACTGAATTCCAGCTCTGACATTGAGAAACCCTCTCAAGTTGAGATCGCGTAAGCTTTTCTTCCGTTAAGCCGAGGGCTTGGCGTCAAGCAGATTGTCGCGCGTTCTGACCGGAGGTGATTTAGCCTTGCTGAATAACGACGGCGCCAACAAGAAGAGCCAAGAGGAGGGACAGTAGTACCAAAGGCAGAGGCCGATCCCGGTTATTGATCGTCCAACGCTCTGATATGGCCACCCCTTGTTGAGGGGAAACAGTGCTCACAGACGCCGGTAGAAGCCGTGGTTCTTGCGATGATCTTCAGATCTTACGCTTCCGGTCGGAAATTAAGAATGGAAGATATTATTCTGGAAGCACGAATTGTGTCGCTTCCGGTTTCTGTAGCCGATGCTTCCTCGCATCTGCGATTAGTTGCAGTTGTCCGGCTTTTCGCATGGCAAGCGTTCGCTCGTCTCCGTGAGGGAGTTGAGCAGCTGCCGCAAGCGCGATCATCGCGGCGTGCTCAGCTTCAAGGTGAGAAGCCTTCACCGTCCGGACCTGTGCTGTTGCGATTCCAAAGTACATTCGGAGGTAGGCATGGCAGTCCCGAGACATTGGGCGGGAGCGCGACCGAACTCTCTGTCACCGGTGAATGCCTAAGGACGGCCGATGATGCGGTGCAGTAGATGCCCTTTATGTTCGGAAGTCGACCTAATTCGAAGGTTCTGATTTGCCGCCGGAATCGCTGAGGTCAATCCGCTGGACTGCCCGTGCCTTGGGTGGCTGGTTCAGGAGAATAGGGGGCCTACGGATACATGCGACCGCGGTATGGCGTAGGTGAAGAAAGTCGGATGTCGTCGTGCGGGTCTGCGTCCGGCTCTAGGCGGAGCGGCGCAGACGATATTTTCTGTCGACGACAGGTGGCGTTGCAACGAGCTTTACAGTCCACTTTGCTGCCGATGCATCCATCACGACGGATCTCACCGATCCCGTGACTGTTTGACCGTTCAGCTGAAGTGCGCGCGGCAGCCCGTGATATTGAGCCAGACGAGCGCGCCTGGCCTCGACGAGGTCCGTGATTTCGATGACCTGCATCTGCGACTCCAGAGTTGGCGCGGTACGCTCGACAAGACCCGCGCTACAGGACGGGTAGCATCGTATGGTTAATGAAATGCGTCAGATTGTCTTCAGCAATTCCGATGCTGAAGGCAAGTCAGCGGGCGGGATTGCCATCCAGATTTTGGGACCCCGTATGAGCGCTCGCGGCCCTTCATTGTCGCAAATGAGCCACTCGGTTTCGTCCCAGATGACGAGGCATGGAAATGTCTGAGGCAGCTTGTCCTTGTTTCCGCGTATCCATGTTCCACCCGCAACGATGATCCTTTCATCGTCCTTCGGTGCGGTGCTGATTGGTTGCCACCCGTCGCCCATTTGATCGCCCCTTTGTCTGCGCCTCAGTGCGACTCAAACGCGAGGCCGCAACGTCCAGTTAAAGCGTGCAGACCTTGGCTGCCACATGAAACTTGCTCCCGATTGGCAGGCAGCTAGGCGATTACGGAAGGGCTGTGCATCAAGTCGCATAGTGTCGCGACGAATTTGATTGACCGTCACGGGCATAGGCGCATGGTTCCACCATGGCCTTCAATTTCACCTCCGACGTCAAATCCAAGCAAAAAGATTGCTGGCTAATTTTGAACTTCAGCGGAGAGGAGATTTCCCTGTCGTTCGACGATGCAATCGAGCTTAAGATCCAAATCAATCACGTCCTGGAAACGGGAACTCCCAACGAACGGAAGATCGTGAGCGAAGCTGACAGCTGGTCGGCGCTGTGTGTGCCAAATGCGGGCGGTTTCGGGGTTGCCTTTGTCCTGTCGGCGACGTCGACGATAAAACTATGGCTGGATGCCAGGCAGGCCGAGCGCTTTTCTGCAGAGCTTCAGACGTTTATCGATCTGGTTGGGAGTCGGAGTTGAACGCGACCGGAAAAATCGTCGCGCGGGGCTAGAGCCGCTCCCCGGGTGCTGGGTCAGCTCGCTGCCACTTCGCCTGCTTTTGTCGTCTCATAGGCAATGTCTGTCTTGTTCATGATGAGGGGTGATAGCCACCCGAGATCGACAAGGCGCTGGTATTTGCTGCGATCGATATTGCCAGCCGTATATTTTGCGCCGCCGTGCAGGACGATCTCACGGATCAGTTCCAGGTCTTCATGTGTCATGATTGCTCCATCTGGCATGATCGCCGATGCGCGTCGGAGCGCCCCGGAAGGGGATTGGACATTTTGATTGAATTTGCTGGTTCTCGATCGTCGCGAACACAGTAGCGCCGTCGAGCGCATGGATCATGCGCCGGGTGCCCGTGACCTCAGATGCCGTAGCTATGCTGGCGATGCGCTCTGTTCGACTATTTCTTTCGGGGCTTTTCTGCCTCGGGGTGCATCAGGCCCTTCATGGTCGGGGCTGCTGCGATCGTCTTGGCCTTGTCCTTTTTGGGCTTCTTTACTTCGCGATTGTTCCGTTGTTCGCCTTTAGCCATGGTTTGGTCCTCCGCCCGCACTGGGCTTCGGTGACATTAGCACGTCGGTTGGGTCTCCCGGAGATTATGTTGCCTAAAGCCGCTGTCGCATCGCCGCATCGCGGGCGGACGACCGCCACCCGTCGTCCAGGCAGCAGACAGCCGCATCAATTCAGGAGATGGAAGTTTGCTTGATTGACTCCTCCCTGAATTCAGGGTTGCTATCGTTCGGAGACAACCGGGAGAACTGAAGTGACCACTGGCGTAGTAAAATGGTTCAATGCGACGAAGGGCTTCGGCTTTATCCAGCCGGACGATGGCAGCAAAGACGTCTTTGTTCACATCTCGGCCGTCGAGAAGGCGGGGCTGAGCACTTTGAATGAAGGGGCCAAGGTCAGCTTCGAGGAAGTGGCCAACCGTGGCAAGACGTCGGCAGAAAACCTTCGGGTTGGCTGATCGGGCCTCTTTTGCCTGGCGCCGCAAGTCTGGTGGCGCCCGGCTGTCGGCCAAATGACCACATAACTGGCAGCCCGTCGGACTTGTCCCGGCGGGCGTTTTGCGATGATTTCAGCGGCCGGTTGGTGTCGCGTCGGCTTTCGCGAATGATGGTCAGGAATGCTCGTTTGGGCCAAGTAAATTCAGGCTGCCGTGCAGCTATCCATATCGTTGTGCATGATTGTCTGGCTGGCGCGGCTATCCCATTTGACCGTGACGCTACTCCAGTCCTTGGCGATGACGGTGCCAAAGTCATTTTTATCGTTCTTCCAAAAGACTGTCGTTCCGAGAACGAGCGCCCTTGATTTTTCACCGGTCACTGTGCGTCTCCCAAAAGTTCTACTTGCCGTTTGGTGAAAGGTGCCAACCACGGACGAGCTGGGCGTGCTGAGAAGCCACGTCCGATTGCCACTACGGTAAAGCTAAGTCAGCTCTTATTTGTCCATCGCTGCGAGCAGGCTTCTTATATCGATCGTCGCGATGTTCGAGTAGCTGTCCGAAATCGCATATGGGAAGATAATTTGATCGCCATGCCGCATTGCGCCGCATGTATAGACGACGTTCGGCACATATCCTTCGCGCTCGGACGGCGCAGGCCGAAGGAGCGGTTCGTCCAGGCGCCCCAGCACCTTCGTCGGGTCGTTTTTGTCGAGCAGTGCTGCTCCTATCGAATACTTGCGGACCGGGCCGACACCGTGGGTCAGCAATAGCCAGCCCTCATCTAATTCGATAGGTGAGCCGCAGTTGCCGATTTGAATGAACTCCCAAGGGGCGGCCGGCTTCAGGATCGGCGTGCCGCCATCCCATGTATAAAGATCATCCGAATAGATCAGGTAGAGGTTTTCATTGTCTTGCCGCGCGATCATCGCGAACCGCCCGTCGATTTTCCGGGGGAAAAGTGCCATACCCTTGTTATGTGATGCGCTGCCTCTGAGGGCTGAAAAGCGAAACGTGACGAAGTCGGACGTCTCGATAATCTCCGAGCGGATCGCCCTGCCGCTATAGGCCGTGTAAGTCGCGTAATAGACCGTTCGCTCGGAATGCTCGAATTTCACGAAGCGCGCATCCTCGATGCCGTTCGATTGCGACTCCGTAATCGGAAAAATGACCCGCTCGCTGATATCCTCGCTGCTACGAAACGTGACGGCGACATCCTCGCCGCCAGGCCCAGACCCGAGGTGTTGAACTGCTGGATTTGATGCGAGGCGTGCGGTCGGATCGATGCTCACGGTCCCGTCGGTATCTACAAGGCCGGTGCGAAATGTCAGGGATGACACATGGCCTTCTCCGACGGCGCGCAGGCTGAGGATGAAGCGCAGGGCGCCGGCTGTCGTTCCCGATTGATCGGGGTGAGGCACGATGCTCGGATTGAAGAGTGCCGATGCTTCAAACGAGTATTCACTCAGGAAATAGGCGCCGACTAGCTGACGCTGAATCGTCGTGAACCGGCTATGGCCGTGGAATGCATCTTCCATTTCGTCAGCGCGGGCCTCGAATGTCTGAAGCAGATTCCGGTGGCGGCCCAGAAAGTTTTCAAGCACGTCGGCCAACTGATGCTCTGCCTGCTCGGGACTGAGCGCAAGAATCCGGTCGACAATATGATTGGCGCGCGTCTTATCTGTCGGATTGAGATCGCGTGGCTCCGTCGCAGGTTTAAACGGCCGTACGATGACTCGGGACGCGTCGGGCCGGAGATAGAGCGCCTGGCGATTCAGTATCGGAGATGAGGGCAAAAGGAATCTCAATGGTCTGCTGAGAGGGGGAGCGCAACGTGATCAGGCCACGCGGGTGGCGGACTTGGATTGATCCTCGGCGATACGTGCCATGTGCCGAATTTCGGATAGTCCGAGCAGGTAGGATACGACTGACTCGCCGCCCCGGTTCTCATTAGCACGGTCCGGATGCAGTCCGTCACGACAGCTTCCTGTCTCCAGATCGACGAGCGGGATAGAAAGGTCATTGCTGCCGAGGAACCATGCGAAGACCCGGGCGGCTTCGCTCTTCCATTCAATGTTCTGGTCGGCGCGCCACGCCGCAAGGCTGGCCGCGATGGTGGCAGCAGCCTCGACAGGCTGTTGGTCGAAGCTGCGTGGCTGGCGCCGGATGTCGTGAAATCCCTCCGTGCCCACCGGCCTGAACTGACCGCTGGCTGAGGTCTGCTGTGTCAGCAGCCAGCGCAGGCTTCTCAGCCCGGCATTGAGATAGTCCGGCCGTTTCATCGCAGTGCCGGTGAGAATCAAAGCCTGGCAGAGTCTAGCGTTGTCATAGGAAAGTCCGTTTTCGAACCACACCCAATCGCTCGTCTCGACTTTCTCAAGAAGCGAGACGAGCCTGTCGGACAGAGCCGTCCGGATTGCATTGGCACGGCTATTGTCGGTGACGGTCGTGCAATACGCATCGAGTCCCAGCAATACGAACGCCCAAGCACGGGGCGAGAGGAAATCACCGACCTTTGGTAAGGCCTCCGCAAAGAGTGCTGCGGCCCAGGTCCGCCGAGAGGGGTTCGCATCCGAAAGAGCGCAAACGCCCAGCGCCCAAAGCGTGCGCCCATGACTGTCTTCCGATCCGCTTTCTTCCAGCCAGCTGCGATCGAAAGCCATGAAATTTCGAAACCGGTGCGTTTCGGGATTCCACGCATGCTGGACGAAAGCCGCAAAGCGGGAGGTCAGGACCTCCGACAGACGTAGTTCCCCGGGCGTGTTCAACGCGCATGCCAGCAGTAGCGCGCGGGCATTGTCGTCGATGCAATAGCCATGCAAGCGATCCGGAACACTGTGAACCGCATGCTGGAACAGTCCGGTGTCGTCGCACATCGACAGGAAGTGACCAATCTGCATCTCGGGAGGCGCGCGACTATCTCGCAGGAGCGTACTCGTATCCGACTTTGCAATGGTCTTGAGCCGGTGGCGGCGACCCGCGTTCTCGAAAACGGACATATATCGATCGGCCGTCCGTTCCCAGGTCATGGAGCGGCTGCTGGCATAGGCGCGCTTGCGCATCGCTTGGCGCAGTGGCGCATTGATCAGGAGCTTTTCGATCTCGACGCCGATCGCATTCGCATCCGCGAACGGGACGATAATGCCGCGGCCATCGGCAAGCAGTTCGCGGGCATGCCAATAGGGAGTCGATACCACAGCCTTTCCCAAGCCAAAACTATAGGCCAGGGTGCCTGACGTCATCTGAGATTCGTTCAGATAAGGCGTGACATAGACATCGCACATCGAGATGAAATCGAGCAGGGTCTCCTGGTCAACGAAACGATCAAGGAAGACCACGTGATCCGCGACGCCAGCTTCGCGGGCCCTTGCAATGAGGGATTCGCGATAGGCCTCGCCTTCGTCATGTACCAGATTTGGATGGGTTGCGCCCAATACGACATAGACTGCACCCGGACAGGTGCTCAGGATGGACGGCATCGCATCGATCATGAATTCGATGCCCTTATTGGGCGAAAGCAGGCCGAAAGTCAGAATGACAGACCTGCCGGCAAAGCCGAGCCTCGTTTTTGCATCGTCGGGCTCCACAAAAGCGAATTCCGGAATTCCATGTGGAATGATCTCGATCTTCTCTTCGGTGACCTGATAGATGGTTCGAAGCAGTTCCCGACCTTTCTCCGCCATCACCACCACTTTCGACGACATCTCGACAACGCGTGTGAAGACATCCTTTTGTGCGGCGGTGGGCTCTGCAAGAACCGTATGAAGTGTCGTCACGATCGGCATCTTGAGTAGCGAGAGAAGCTGGATGATATCGCTCCCGGCTTCGCCGCCGAAGATACCGAACTCATGTTGAAGCGACACCACGTCGAAATGGCCGCTGTTCAGGAATTCCGCTGCACGTATGTAGTCGTTGATCAGCTCGTCATTGATCTGAATGCCAACGGTGGCTGGATAGTCATAGAAATGACCGTGATCGGTCATCGCCACGATGACGGTTTTGGAGTCTGCGCGGGCGGCTGCTACTGCGCTTTGCAGATCGGTGGTGAACGTGGCGATCCCACATCGGCGTGGAAGTGAATTGCCAATGAATGCAATGCGGCTGAACACCGTCAATCTGCTGCCTCGCGATTTCAATGTTGAAAGGGCAATCGCTCAAAATTGGCAATGCTGCGCCAGCCGCGGCATATCGGACAATTTCGTGACAAAAGCAGCGCGCGCTCGGCAGGGACCATCAGGGTCATCAATGCGCGCGAGCGCAGGGTGCGCTCTTTCTTCGCGAATAGCCATCAGTATCTTCGAGGGCTGGGAGGCGGAACAAGTCGGTGGGAGGTTGGCGAGAGAGCGGTGATAATAAATCGGTCTTTAAGCGCCAGCCGTGGTAACGCTTGGGCTCACACAGCGGGAGTACGATATGGCCAAGGGAAATCGCGAAACCAAGAAGCCGAAGAAGGTGCCGGTCAAGACGATCGCTGCTGCAGAGAGCCTCAAGGGCGGCGGTCCCAAGATCATGCCGGCACTGGGGGCGGTCAGAAAGAAATAGTATCACTCCTCGCGCGGTAGCACTGGACGCTTCCCGTCCGGCGTTGAACAGAGAACCCGCTCACGCGGCGACGATGCGCCAACGTTACGTCATCGAAATGTTCACAGATCGAGGAAAGACATGTCGATCAAGTCGACCATTCGAGATGCATACGGCACGCCTGCGATGTTCGCCGGCTCCAAGACAGGGCAGGAAGATGCACCGTTTGTTTTCATCAATGTTGGCGGCGAGGAACGTCGGATGAGATCTGCCGAGTGGGAAGCGCTGCCGCCATGGCTAGGCGAGCGCCCGGCCTGGGCAGGCAAAGGCTGATATTCGAGGTCTCTCCCCGCCTGCTGGAACGTAAGTGCATACGGCGACTTGTCGGGCTTGAACAATACCAACCAGAAAATATGAGGCCCTGCAGTAGCGGGACCTTTTTATTGGAGGACGCCCATGGCCGATGGCATTGCTCTATCCGCACCGTCAGCATCTCTCTCGGAGGCTTCAGGTCTGACCTTGTCGGCCACCCGCAAGCGGCGCGCGTAAAAGCTGGCGAACGAACCGTCAACAGTTGTTCAGAATGAGCAGAAAAACGCTGTTCAGAACGAAAATGGCGCAAAGTCGATAAGGAATTGAAATCGCTTGCTAAAACATGGCTGGGGCGGGAGGATTCGAACCTCCGCATGGGGGAATCAAAATCCCCTGCCTTACCACTTGGCGACGCCCCAAAGGCCAAGGCGATAAAGGGCGGGCTGGGCCCGCGGATCGCTTTGGCTCCGTCGGTCTATAGAGAGAGCTCCGCAATTTCAACCACCTGCCAGCGGTGTTCCCCGCTTCCGGATGCGACTGACTTTTGTGCAATTGGGGGTGTCGGCGTCTGCCGGCGCGCGTGAGCCCCTGACGCCCTGAATTTTCCGATTTTCACGGTTGCATAATGCGCGATACGGACTGGGAGCTGGCGCTCGGCGACGTTCCCGAAGCCTGTCCGCGGGCGCGGGCACTCGCCCAACACGCCATAGAATGTGTTCGGAACGACCGTTCTAGAGTTGTATATGCGGGATGTGCTTGAGCGAGACCTCGTCGATGGCCTCGCCATACCCCGCATCCGCGTAGCGGATGACGCCGAGGCCCGTGTCGTTGTCGAGGCTCATGGCGAGTCGTTCTGCCGCGGCGGCCGTGCCGTCGGCGATCAGGGTGACCCCGGCGCTGGTCATGTAGCCGGCATAGCCGCCGCCGCCGGAATGAACGGCGACGAGATCGGCCTGGGACGAACACAATGCCATGGCGTCGAGCAGTGGCCAGTCAGCGATGGCATCTGAACCGTCGCGCATGTTCTCGGTCATGATGTTTGGATGCGCCATGCCGGCGGCGTCGAGATGATCGCGCGAGAAGGCGACCGGTCCCTTGAGCGTGCCATTGGCGACGAGTTCATTCACGCCCAGCGCCAATTCGCTGCGCTCGCCATGACCGAGCCAGGCGATGCGGGCCGGCAAGCCTTCGAAAGGTACGTACTGGCGAGCGAGCTTGATCCAGTTCGAAACGATCTGGTTATCGCCGAACAGGCTCAGGACGAGATCGTCGATGGCACGGATATCGTCGGGATCGCCCGACAGCGCCATCCAGCGGAACGGACCGATGGCGCGCGCAAAGAGCGGGCGCAGATAGGCTTCCGTGAAAATGGGGATATCAAAGGCATTTGCGACGCCGCCTTCCTTGGCGTGAGTGCGAATGAGATTGCCGTTGTCGAACACTTCCGCGCCGCGCGCCTGAAAGGTCAGCATGGCGCGCACATGGTCGACAATCGACGCGCGGCTCTCCGCCATCAACTGTTCTGGCGCGGTCTTGCGCATGGCACGCGCCTCGTCGAGCGATCGGGTCCGAGGTACATAGCCGAACACAAGATCGTGGGCCGCGGTCTGGTCGGTCACCACATCGGGAACGATGCCGCGCTGGGCGATTTCCGGATAGATATCGGCGGCATTGCCGACAAGGCCGACCGACAACGCGCGGCGCTCCGCCTTCGCGGCAGCGATCATATCCAGCGCAGAATCAAGATCCGGGGCGATCACTTCGAGATAACCGATCTCCTTGCGCTTGCGCGCGCGCTCCGGATCGATGTCGACGGTGAGGATCGCCGCACCGGCCATGCGCCCGGCGAGCGGCTGTGAGCCGCCCATGCCGCCGAGCCCGGCGGTGAGGATAAAGCGGCCGGCGAGCGTGCCGCCAAAACGGCGCTCGGCGATGCGCATGAAAATCTCGTAGGTGCCCTGAATGACGCCCTGCGAGCCGATATACTGCCAGGCGCCGGCCGTGAGTCCGCCCCAGCAGATCAGGCCTTTGCGCTCGAGCTCGTAGAAGATCTCAGCCTTCGCCCATTGGCCCACGATGTTGCAATTCGCCATGATCACCAGCGGCGCCTTGGCGTGCGTGCGCAGCAGGCCGACCGGCTTGCCGGACTGGATGACGAGCGTCTGGTCTTCCTCCATGGTCGTCAGAGCCTGCACGATCGCCTTGTGTGCTGGCCAGTTACGGGCCGCGCGCCCCAGTGCGGCATAGACAACCAGGTTCGACGGATCCTCACCGACCGCGAGCACGTTTTCCAGAAGGCGCAACAGACCTTCCTGCCGCCAGCCCTTGGCGCGCAGCTTTGGGCCGCCAGGAATCGGAAAATCGGGGTGCCGTGGATTCGCTGATGTCATGACGGACTCCTGCGGTGTCTCAGGCCAGTGCGTAGCGCGCGATCTCGATGCCCATGGCGCGTTCGACGGAGGGATAGACCGCCGGATCCTTGACGCTGGAGGCAAGCGGAATGATCGTCTTCGGCACATGGAACAGATGCACGTTCATGCCGACTTCGAGATGGCCGACGCTCATCGGCTCGGCCTCGTCGGACAGTGTGGCGATGATGTCCGGGAAGGTCGCGAGACGCTTACCATTTGCATCGACGATGGCCATGTATTCGTTCATCACATGCAGCGTGATGGCGCGGTCGCCTTCGCCGATGGTTAGGGTGCCGATGTCGAAGGCTTCCGGTGTGTAGACCACATTTTTTGCGGTGATCTTGCCGCTGCCGAGGATGGAGCCACCGGTGTCCTTGCAGATCGCGTCGATCACGGCAGTCGCCCCTTTCGGCTCGGCGGCGAGGATGGCTTCACCGAGGCGCAGCGCTAGCGAGATGCCGCCGAGAGCAGCGTTGTCGCGCACATAGGACGCGCGGACCGGATTGCGGCAAGAAGCGATAAAGCCGCCGGACATGTCGCCGGCAGTACGCAGGATCGGCGATACCTTGGCGGTGGCGCCGCGCACGGTAAGTTCGATGTAGCGGTTCTCGGCGCGGTTGCCGCCAGCGGCGGTCTGGATCATCGGCTCGGGCGAGCCAGCAAGGCCGATCGATCCCATGTCGCCGGTCGGATGCGCGCGCATGTCGCCCACGGCATCCACCACCTTGGTGCCGAGCAGTGCCGATGGCAGCCACGCATTCATGGTGGAGGACTTGCCGTTCTGACCGATGATGAGGCCTTTCAGCGGTTCACCCAGCGCGTCCTGCAGTAGTTGCACGGCGCGGACGTAATCCTTGCCCTGCATCTCCCAGGCGGTGGTCGACGCCGGCGCGCCGATCGCAGCGGCAGTGGCGACCCAGTCGTCGTCGTCGAGTTCGTCGATCGACACGAGTTCGGGCTTGCCGACGAGAATCGCGGCGCGGCCGAGCATGCGCCCGTGATCCGCCCAGCCGCCGCCACCGGCAGCGTAGACACCGCCGCCGCGCACGGCGGCTTCAATATCGCGTTCGGTCAGAATACGTCCCATCGGAATGTCTCCTCGGCAGATGTTCTTGTGTTCGATACGTGGTCGGTGATCGGAACGGCGGGCGTCACGCCACCGGCAGTCGCTCTGAGAGAAGCAGCGGTGGCCGCACGAATTGTCCGCTGCCAGGTTCGGCGAGAACCTTGCTGCCATCGAAAGCGAGCTGGCCGCGCACGTAGGTCGCAGCCACGGTCCACGGCAGCGTGATGCCGTTATAGGGGGACCAGCCGACCACGTTGTTGCCGCTTGCGGCACCGTCATAGATGATGGGCTTGTCCACCAGCACGGTGATGTCGGCGTCGAGGCCAGGCGCCAGCGCGCCCTTGCGATCGTCGATGCGGAAGTGCCGCGCCGGATTGAATGACGTCAGCTTCGCGGCATGGGTCAGCGGCAGCTTGCGTTCGACGAGGCCCTTTACCAGCAGCGGCACCATGGCTTCGAGGCCGGGGACGCCAGACGCGTTGGCGAGCATGTCCGGATTGATCTTGCGATCTTCCGACCAACTGACGTGATCGGTCGAGACCAGCGAGACGCGTCCGGCTGCAAGCTCTGCCCACAGCGCCTCGACATCGGCACGCGGGCGCACCGGCGGATTGATCTTGGCCTTGCCGCCGAGGCGGGAGACGTCGTTCTCCTCGTCGAGCACGAGATAGTGGATGCAGCATTCCACTGTGGCGTGATAGCCCTCGGAGCGATACCACGCCGCAATATCATAACCGCGTGCCACAGAACAATGCACCACATGGGCGGGACAACCGGTCTTGGCGCCGGTCTCATAGATCTGCAGCATCGCCAGGATTTCGGCGAGCGGCGGGCGCGACATCGCGTGCGCACGCCAGTCGGTAATGCCTTTTGCCTTCACCTTGGCGACGGCATCGCGGATGAATTCGTCGTCCTCGTTGTGGACGCCGGCGGCGAGGCCGGTCGGCGCAATGGCGGCGAAACAATCGGCTAGCAGCGGTGCGGGGATGCGCGGAAAGCGCTTCGGGTCGGTGCCGAAGGTGGAGAACTTGAAGGCGGCGACGCCGGCCTTAGCCTGTTCGGCGATACGTGCCGGACCTTCTTCGGGGTCGATGGTGCCATAGAGCGCGAAATCCACGCGCGCCTGTTTGCTCGCATGGGCGATCTTGCGCTCGACCGCAGCAGCTGAACAGACCAGATCGCCTTCATCATAGGGCATGTCGACGATGGTGGTCACACCGCCGGCTGCGGCGGAGCGCGTCGACCAGATGAAATCTTCCTGATTGCGCTGCGACAGCGAGTGCACCTGCGCGTCGATGGCGCCCGGCAGGATCATGCCTGACTTGAAATCCTGCCGCTCGCGCGCGGCAGGCGGCGTGCCTTCGCCGACGGCACCCACGCGCCCGTCGCGGACCGCGACCCAGCCGTTCTCGATGATGCTGTCGTGACCGATCACCTTGCCGGTGAGAACCAGATCGAAATCCATGTGCAACTCCACATTCGCCGCCGGCGAGCCGGCCTGTCGTGATGATCCCGCGGGACCGTGTGTCCTAGAGCCTGTGCTCCAGCCGCGCGATCAGCCGCACGACCGGCAACAGCAGGAGCAGATAGATGATGGCCGCGAGGATCAGCGGCGATGAGTTGTAGGTGAGCGAGCGCGCCAGATTGGCGGAATGCAGCAGCTCCGGCACCGAGATGACGCTGGCCAGCGTCGTGAGCTTCACCAGCTCGACCGTGTTCGAGAGCAGATCGGGCAGCACGTTGCGGATCGCCTGCGGCAGCGTCACGTAAAGCAATGTCTGTGTGGCGGAGAGTCCGGTCGACCGCGCGGCCTCGCGCTGGCCCTTCGGCACGCTAACCATGCCGGCGCGATAGATCTCGCCGTAGTAACTTGCCGAATTGATCAGGAAGGCAACGGCGACTGCTACCAACGCGGGCACGCGCAGCCCGATAAAGGGCAGGCCCGCATAGACGAAGACCAGCAGCACGAGCGGCGGAAAGGCGCGAAAGAAATCGACGGCGGCGATCGCCGGCCAGCGCAGCAGGCGATAGGAGCTGGTGGTCAGCAACATCACGAGGATACCGCTGACGAGGCCGATCGGGATCAGGAACGAGCATAGCAGAAGCGTCTGCAGCAAGCCCTGCAGCAGGAACGGTGCGACCTTCGCCATGACGTCGAGATTGAAGAATTCCTGGGTGAACTGCTCCATCAGTGCTCACCCCACCGATAGTTGCGTTCGAGCGTACGGGAGGCGATAACCAGTGGAATGAAGACCAGCACGTAAAGTAGCGCGCCCATCGTCAGCGGCGTCGCATTGGCGGACATCGACAGCGCGGAATTGGCGCGGCCAAGAATCTCGTTGACACCGATGGCGCTGCCAAGCGCGAGGTTCTTGGTGATGGAGATCGCGCGGTTTGTGAGCGGCGGAATGCCGAGGCGGACCGCCTGCGGCAGGATCACATAGCGCAGCGTCTGAGCGAAGGTGAGCCCTGTTGAGCGCGCGGCCAGCCACTGGCCCTTCGGCACAGAGGTAATGCCGGCCCAGAAGATCTCTTCGGCAAAGGCCGCAAGCACCGCGCCGAGGGACATCCACAGCACGATGAGGCTGGGCAGGACGATGCCGATATTTGGGAAGCCGAAGAATAATACCAGGATGATTGCGAGCGGCGGCAGGGAGCGGAAAATGTCGACGAACACGATGATGAGGAAATTGACCGGCTTCCAGCCGATCGCCCGGAGCGCCGCGAGGCCAAAGCCGGCACCGATACCGGTGATGACCACTGCGAGGCCGGCGAGAATGGTAACGCCGGCGCCCTGCAAAATCTCCCAGCCGTACTTCATCGCGATATCCGCATTGAAGAAGGTGAAGACGAAGCGGTCCCAGTTGCTCATCGCGTCGGCGGCGGTCATGACCTAGTGCCTGATCTGCGCGAGGAAACGTTTGGTGCGATCTTCCTGCGGCCGGAGGAAAACGTCTTCGGCACTGCCTTGCTCGATGACGAGACCGCCATCGAGGAACACCACCTTGTCGGCGGCCTCGCGGGCGAAATTCATCTCGTGGCTGGCGATCACCATGGTGATGCCGCGGGCACGCAGATCCTTGACGACGGCGAGCACGCTGCCGACCAGTTCCGGGTCCAGCGCCGAAGTCGGCTCGTCCATCAGGATGATCTTGGGATTGAGCGCGAGCGAACGTGCAATGCCGATGCGTTGCTGCTGGCCGCCGGAGAGTTGTGCAGGATAGGACGCTGCCTTGTCGGGCAGGCCCACCAGCGCCAGCATCTCCGCGGCACGGGCATTGGCGTCGGCTGTGCTCATGCCGGCGACCTTGCGCAGGGCCAGCGTGATGTTCTTCTGCACAGTGAGGTGCGGATAGAGGTTGAAGCTCTGGAACACCATGCCGATCTGTCGCCGTGCGGCATTGATATCGGTGCGCGGCGACAAAAGGTCGACATTGTCCATGATGATGGAGCCGCCGTCCGGCTCCTCAAGGCGATTGCAGCAGCGCAGCAAGGTACTCTTGCCCGAGCCGGATGGGCCGATGAGGAACACCAGTTTGCCCGGCTCCACCAGAAGGTCGACGCCCTTCAGAACTTCGGTTGGGCCGAAGCTCTTCCGGACGCCGCGCGCTTCCAGCAGATAACGGGACGCAGACGTTGCTGCCGTCGAGCTCATGAGCAGGTTGGCTTCTGCTCGGTCGCATCATAGCCGGCGACACCCGGTGCGCCATAGCCGGGATAGATGGTGGTGGTCGCCGATCCGGCCTCGGGCTCGACACCGAACCACTTCACGTAAAGCTTCTTCAGCGTGCCGTCCTGCTTCATGCAGACGAGTGCGTCTTCGAGCTTGTTGCGCAATTCGGTATTGCCGTTGCGCAGCGGCATGCTCCAGACGAGGCCCGTCTTGTAGAGAAAGGCATTCTTCAGCCGCGGATTATTCTTCACGATCCAGGCGACGACAGTGGCGGCCGAGATGTTGGCGTCGGCACGGCCGGCGAGCACGGCCTGCGCCGCGTCGGTGCTGGTGGCGAAGGATTCCGACTTCCAGCCATATTTGGCGGCGTTGTCGTTGACCCATTTCTCGTAGATCGCGCCTTTCTGCACGGCGATGGTCTTGCCGGAGAGATCTTCGAGCTTGGTGATGGGAGGTGCCGAAGCCAGCGTCATGAAGCGATAGTCGGCGTCGACGAAGCCTTCCATGAACAGCAACTGCTGCGCGCGCTCGGGCGTGACGGTCACCACAGCGGCGAGGAAGTCGTAGGTGCCGGCCTGCAGCGCCGGAAGGAGGCCTGCGAACTGCGCGCCTTCCACCGTGATCGGGCGTTTGATGCGCTTCGACATCTCATCGACGACATCGATATTGAAGCCTTCGAGGCCGCCCGACAGTTTGGGCATGGCATGCGGTGCGAAGGTCGAGTCGATCGCGGACTTCAGCGGTTCCTGTGTCTGAGCGAATGTGGGACTGGCAAGGGCCAGAAGCCCGGCGGCAAGGATCATTGCTTTCATCGAACACCTCCATTGGTGCGGCCAGGCCAAGCCGGCATCTGGCTCCGCGGTCCCTGTTATGAAGGCTAACGCAATTGCGCATCGGGGGGATATCCCATTTGGTGGACATCCTATACGCTCTCGCTGCAGCGCGGAAAAATCGACTACAGACCCGGATGACAATGGAATGGACATTGCGACCTTGGTGATGACAGCCGTGGTGCTCCGTTGCGGCAATGTGCGTGAGGCGGCGCGCCAACTTGGACGCGCACCCAGTACGCTCTCGGCAGCGGTGAAACGGTTCGAGCGCTCCATCGCAGCGCCGTTGTTGAATCGCGTAGGTGCCGCGAGCTTTCTCACGCTTGAGGCACGGCGAATGCTGGACGAGATTGAAGCCGCAGCGGATATCGCGATGGGGATGATCGCGCCCGATAGGGCAGGCGATGCAGCACGGGCTTTCTGCGCCGAGTGTGATGTCAGTCTCACGGCCTTGCAGCGTGTCGCATTGGTTGCGGAAACTGGCAGCGTTCGTCGTGCCGCACGCATCATCCGTCTCGGTCAGCCGCAACTCGCGCGTCAGATTGCACGCGTTGAAGATGAACTCGGCAGCGTGTTGTTTCATCGCTCCCGTATCGGTGTCACGCCGACGCCGGCATGCCAATTGCTGGTCACGTCGCTGGCTGAACTTGAAAAAACCATGCAGCGACTGTCACGGCGTGCGCGTGAGCGTTTTCGTTCGACCAATGCCACCATCAGGCTCGGGGCGGTGATGCCGCTCGGCCATGAAAGCAATGTCGCGCGGCTGCTGGCCTTTCTCGTCGCAGCCTGGCAGCGGGATCGGCCGACGCAGCCGCTGTTTGTCACCAATGGTACGGCAGAGGATCTGCTGACCGGCCTGAAAGACAAACGGTGCGACGTCGCGCTGATCGACAGCGATACGATCCCGGCCGATGTCTCGTCTCGGGCGCTGGTGCGATCGAAGCTTGTGGTCGTCGGCGCGCGCGCGGTGCTGGGTGACCAGCCCGATGTCATGCAGGTGCTTCGGCAACAGCCGCTAGCGCTACCCAGCCGACGCACCGGGCTCGGCCAAGCCGCGCACAAACTGCTGGCGCAATTGCTGCCTCAGGCAGAGATCGATGCGCTGACAATCACGGAAATCGACTCGATCCCGATCATTGCCAACCTGATGCTGGATTTCGGCTTCGTGTCAGTACTCCCCGAAAGCGCGCTCGTCTCGTTCGATGCACGCCTCGTGGCGCTGCCGGTTGATCCCGGGCTTGAACTTATCCTGTCGCTGGTCTGGGTACAGACCGAAGGCGCGCGGCGCGGCGCCCGCTCCATTCTTGCTGCCCTGCGCAACTATGCGCCGGCAACGCCAGCAGCCGCCATGATGGTGAACAGCGATTGATTTGAATGAGCGTGGCTACCCACTGCCGCTGACTATGAATTATAATTCTTGATCTTTTCCAATTTCGTGCATTATGCTGCAGAGATGCGAGCGCGGGTGGAGGGCAATGCTCCCACCTGGCGTCAATCTGCATTGGTAGGCCGGATCAACCGGTCATCAATTATTCCGAGGGGAGACGAGCCGATGACCACCAAGGGGTTTCTGCGTCCGTTGACGCGGCGCGCCATGCTGTCCGGGACCGCCGGTGCAGCAACATTCATTGCGACGTCGCCGCTTCATAGCCCGGCCATCGCGCAGAACGCGCCATTGAAGGTGGGGATGATGCTTCCCTACACCGGGACCTATGCGAAGCTTGGCAAGTTCATCGATGACGGCTTCCGCCTTTATGTCGAACAGAAGGGCGGCAAGCTCGGTGGGCGCGACATTGCGTTCGTGCAGGTGGACGATGAATCGAAGCCGGAATCAGCCACCGACAACATGAACCGGCTGGTCGGCCGCGAGAAGGCTGACGTCGTTGTCGGCACCGTTCATTCCGGCGTGGCCATGGCGATGGTCAAGGTCGCGCGCGACACCAAGACACTTCTGATCATTCCGAATGCTGGCGCCAATGATGCGACTGGTCCAGCCTGCGCGCCGAACATCTTCCGTACGTCGTTCTCGAACTGGCAGAGCACCTACCCGATGGGCAAGGTGATGGCCGATGCCGGTATCAAGAACGTGGTCACGATCACATGGCGTTATACCGCCGGTGCGGAGATGATCGGCGCCTTCGCTGAAAACTTCACCAAGAACGGCGGCAAGATCGTAGCTGACCTGACGGTGCCATTTCCGGAGGTGGAATTTCAGGCACTGATCACGCAGATAGCACAGTTGAAGCCCGATGCCGTGTTCAGCTTCTTTGCAGGCGGTGGCGCGGTGAAATTCGTCAAGGACTATGCGGCGGCCGGCCTGAACAAGACCATTCCGCTTTATGGCGCGGGCTTTCTGACCGACGGTACCATCGAAGCGCAGGGTGAAGCCGCCAAGGGCATCAGGACGACGCTGCATTACGCGGACAATCTCGATAATCCCGCCAATCTCGCCTTCCTCAAAGCCTTCAAGGCCAAGACAGGCAAGGACGGCGATATCTACGCCGTACAGGGCTACGATGGCGCGGCGCTGCTGGATATCGGGCTGACCGCCGTCGGCGGCGACTTCAATGCGCGCGACAAGATGATCGCGGCGATGGGAGCTGCGAAGATCGACAGTCCGCGCGGGCCGCTGTCCTTCAACAAGGCGCATAACCCGATCCAGAACATCTATCTGCGCGAGGTCCGCAACGGGCGTAACGAGATGATCTCGATCGCCCAGGCCGATGTCGACGATCCCGCGCGGGGCTGCAAGATGACCTGACGCATCGTTGCGCGGTCTGTCGATGAAGATCGAATCGTCGAAGCCTGTTACGCGCAATACCGTCCGTGACGGAGGCGTAGCTGCGAAGCCAGGTACGGCCTCATGCTTGATTGCGCCGGCGACTGAAGGTGGCCCGCCGTGACTGGATTGATCTGATGGACCTCATCACACTAGGCGTTCAGTTGCTGAATGCGGTTCAGTATGGCGCAGTCCTGTTCCTGGTCGCGAGCGGCCTGACACTGGTGTTCGGCATCCTGGGGGTCATCAATCTCGCCCATGGCGCGTTCTATATGCTCGGCGCCTATCTGGCTTACTGGATCACGTTGATGACCGGCAGTTTTGTGGTCGCCTTGCTTGGCGGCGTGCTGGTTGCCTTCATCGCCGGCATTCTGCTTGAGACCGTCTTCGTTCGTCTTCTCTACGGCCGGGATCATCTGGCGCAGGTGCTGCTCAGCTTCGGCCTCATCCTGGTCATCGATGAAATCAGGCAGTTGCTGTTCGGCAAGGACGTGCACGCGGTTGCTCCACCCGCGTGGTTGTCGGGGTCGATCCAGCTGACCGACAATCTGTCCTATCCGGTCTACCGGCTGGCGATCTGTGTATTCTGCCTGATGGTGGCACTCGTCATCTTCTTCGTAATCACGCGCACCAAGATCGGCATGATCGTGCGGGCGGGCTCGGAAAATCGTGAGATGGCGCGCGTGCTCGGCATCAAGTTCGACCGGGTCAATCGCTACGTCTTCGCCGCCGGCATCGCGCTGGCGGCGCTCGGCGGCATCCTGATCGCGCCGATCTCGACAGTGTTTCCCGGCATGGGGGATGGCATGCTGATCCTGTCCTTTGTCGTGGTCGTGCTCGGTGGCATCGGTTCGGTCGCTGGCGCAGCCGTCGGCGCACTACTGATCGGCCTCACAGATACGTTCGGAAAGGTGTTCTTTCCCAGTGTGTCCAGCATTCTGATCTATGTGGTGATGGCAGCCGTGTTGCTGTGGCGGCCCAGTGGAATTCTCGGACGCCAGGATGCTTGATATGGGCATGCCCAATCTGCGGGCCCGGTTGTTCGGCATAGCCTGTCTGGCTATGGCGATTGCGCTGCCATTCTGCGTGTCGACCTATTACACGCAGTTTTTTGCCAAGGCGCTCATCATGGGCATGCTGGCCATGTCACTGAATCTCGTGGTTGGCCATGGCGGTCTGGTGAGCCTCTGTCATGCCGCCTTTTTCGGCCTCGCCGGATATGTGCTTGCGCTGATGTCGCCTCGTTATGATGCGGCGTCGCTGTTAACGACGCTTCCGATTGCGATCCTGTGCTCTGGCACGGCGGCCCTGCTGATTGGCGCACTGGTGCTGCGCACCCGCGGTGTCTATTTCATCATGGTGACGCTCGCCTTTGGCGAGATGCTGTTCTTCTTCTTCCACGATACCAAATTCGCGGGCGGATCGGATGGTATCTCCATCAATATCCGGCCCGAGATCGCCATTGCCGGCCGTCAATTGCTCGATCTCGACAAGCCCATGACTTTCTACTTTGTCGTGCTGGGTTTCCTGGTGGGCGTGATCGCTCTGCTCACGATGGTGGTCCGCTCAGCGTTCGGGCGGGCGCTGGCGGCAGCCCGGGACAATGAGCGCCGGGCACGGTCGCTCGGCTTTCCGATCTTCCGCCTCCGCCTGACGGCGTTCACCCTGTCTGGCGCGCTGGCGGGCGTTGCCGGTTATCTGGCCGCGGCGCAGTTCGGTTTCGTCGCGCCGCAGATGCTGGGATGGCACCAGTCGGCGACAATCCTGGTCATGGTGCTGATCGGTGGCCTGCGCTCGGTCACCGGGCCGCTGGTCGGTGCGCTGGTTCTGATCGGCATGGAAGAAGTGCTGAAGGCGCATCTCGACAACTGGAAGCTTGTCGAAGGCTTGATCATCATTGGCATCGTCATCCTGCTGCCCAATGGTGTCCGGCAGATCTGGTCGATGGTGTTCGGCGCGTCGCCGCAACGCGCGGCCGAAATCAAGCCTGCAGCTGCGGAAGCTCGTCATGCATGACATTGCGCTGCGTGCCGCTGGATTGCAGAAGCGCTTCGGAGGCCTGCTGGCCGTTTCCGACGTGTCAATCGACATTCGCGCCGGCGAGATCCATGCGGTGATCGGCCCGAACGGTGCCGGAAAATCCACGCTGATCAATCTCTTGGCCGGCGAACTTCTGCCAACCTCGGGTGAGGTCTTGCTGAATGGCGTGGATATCACCTCCTTGTCGCCGGACCGCCGCGCGCGTGCTGGCCTCGGCCGCGCCTATCAGAAGACGACGTTGTTTGCGCAGTTTAGCGTGCATGAGAATGTGCGTCTTGCGGCGCAGGCCCGTTCAACCGCGCCGCTCCGGATGTTTGGTGGCACGCGGTCCGACCGGCCATATCTCAAGTTGGTCACCGATGCGATCGACCGGGTCGGGTTATCCGCACGCTCGCAGATCGTTGCCGATAAGCTAAGTCACGGCGAACAGCGCCAGCTCGAGATCGCGATGGTGCTGGCGACCAATCCGCAGGTCATTCTGCTCGATGAGCCACTGGCCGGCATGGGACCATCGGAGGCGCGGGGCATCATCGGATTGATTGCGTCGCTGAAGGCCGACCGTGCGCTGCTGGTGGTGGAGCACGACATGGATGCGGTGTTCGAACTTGCAGACCGGTTGACGGTGATGCAGGACGGTCGTGTCATTGCCACAGGTTTGCCACAGGACGTGCGCGTGGATCCTGGCGTACGCGCCGCCTATCTCGGGGCTGATGGAGGCATCGCGTAATGGCCTTGCTCGAGGTGGAAAAGCTCGATGCGTTTTACGGCGCCAGCCAGATTCTGCACGGCGTCGATCTGACCTTTGCGCCGGGCGAGCAGGTGGCGCTAATCGGTCGCAACGGTATGGGCAAGACCACACTGCTGCGCTCGCTGATGGGATTGATGCCCCTTTGCCGTGGCAGTTTGCGTTTCCACGGCCGTGATATCCGCAATGCAGCACCCGAAACGATCGCGCGATGCGGCATGGCGCTGGTGCCGGAGGGCAGGGGCATTTTCGGCTCGCTATCGGTGATCGAAAATCTGGTGATGGCTGCGCGACCAGGCAATCACGGCCGTCAGTCCTGGACCCTGCCGAAAATCTTCGAGCTGTTTCCGCGTCTGCATGAACGCCGCAATAATGGAGGGCACCAACTGTCGGGGGGCGAGCAGCAGATGCTGACTATCGGTCGCGCGCTGATGACCAATCCCGATATGATCATGATCGACGAAGCCACGGAAGGTCTGGCGCCGCTGGTGGCGCTGTCGATCTGGCAGACGCTGGCGATCGTCCGGGGCGAAGGCATCGCGACCATCGTCGTCGACAAGGATTTTCGGAGTCTGGCGAAAGTCGCCGACCGAATGGTAATCCTGTCGAAGGGCTGCGTGGTGTTCGACGGAACACCGGTGGCATTGGCCGCGCAGCCGGACGTGCTGGAGCGCCATCTCGGCGTTTGAGCGGTCAGGCCACGACGACGGTCAACGCATCGTCATTGGCCGCAATAATATTGTCGGAAAGCGGTTCCGGCCATTGCACCACGAGGCGGCCGAACAGATCGTTGAGCTCTTCCCGGTCAATGGCGTCGTAAAAACAGGGCGTCGTGGCGCGCGCGATGAAGCTGTGTAGCAGGTGCGCGGCGTCGTAGTCGTAGACGATATCGCCGGGAACGCTTCCCGGCTTGCGCAGCAGGAAGGTTCGCAGGCTTGTCAGGCGTGCCTGCCCGCCGTCTGTTGCGGCAAAGGAGAGCACGGCTGTCTGATGCGCGATGCGCGGGCCGTCCTGCATCCGGTCATACATCGGCAGCGCATTGGCGCTGATGACATCGGCGAGATCGCGGAAATCGTTTGAGACGTCTTCGATATGCAGGGTATTGCGGATCGCCATGACCCCGACGGGATCGAAGCCGCGTGCTTGCAGAAGCTCGCCCAGTGTCACGACGCAGCGCTTCTTAGTCCGAAAGCCTGGGCATTGGTGTTCAACACGCGCGACACCGCGCCGACCAGTTGCGCGGCAGCCTTGTCCTTGCTGAGGCCGGCCGTATCGACAATGGCGGATGCCCGGGAATAGAGCGGTTCGCGGCTCAGCAGGATCGTGCGCAATTCCTGCATGGCGGAGCGGTCGTCGGCCATCGGGCGCAAGTCACCTTGGCGGCGGACGCGCGCCATATGTTCTTCGGGCTTGGCCTTGAGCCAGATTGTGTAGAACGACGACAATACCCGATCGAAGGTCACGGGTTCCGAGACGATGCCGCCGCCGGTCGCAAGGACGATGGGCTCCTTGCGTCCCAGCAGGCCGTTCAGCGCCGCCTGTTCCATGCGGCGAAAGCCCTCCTGTCCATAGAGGGCGATGATCTCGGCGACCGATAGTCCGTTGTGCTGCTCGATCTCCTTGTTGAGTTCGACGAAGCTCCAGCCGATCTTGTCCGCCAGCAATTTGCCGAGGGTCGATTTTCCGGCGCCGCGCAGCCCGATCAGGGCGATGCCGCTGAATGACATATAATTCTGGAACTGACCGTTCCCCCGTCCGGCGAGAACGTCCTTGGCCTGGGCGATCTGGTTCGGTGTCGCGTTACGAACGAGGTCGCGAATGATCGGCCATTCCGTTGTCGGTTCGTCCGCTGGAATCAGATCTTCGAGATGGGCACCCATGGCGCCGGACACCCGGCGCAGCAGCACGATAGACACGTTGCCCTTGCCGCTTTCCAGTTGCGCGATGTAGCGCTCCGAAATCCCTGACACTTTTGCCAGCACCTTTCGCGACATGCCGCGCAGGCCGCGCATGGTGCGGACACGCTGACCGAGCTGTTCAAGAAAGGCAGTTTCGGGATCGGCCTGGTCGGTCATGTGGTGTGCGTGCTCGCAGAGGATTTCAGGAAAGATAATTCCGGATGCGATTGACAGCAACCGGAGTTGGTGACTTTATATGAATTATAATTCAAAAAAGACGATAGGGAGAGCACCGTGAGCAACGGTTGTGGAATCGCCCAAGGTGCAGACGCATCATGAGTGGGCCGTCCAGTTCTTACAATGCGGTGACTTGGCTTCTCGACCGCAACATCGATGAGGGCCGTGGCAGCAAGCTCGCCTTCACCGATACGGTGACCGAACTGACCTATGGCGACCTGCAGGTAAAAAGCTGCCAACTGGCCAATTTACTGAAGCGGCTCGGTGTCCGGCGCGAAGAACGCGTCGCGATGATTATGCTCGACACCGTCGACTTTCCGGTGGTGTTCCTCGGCGCGATCCGGGCCGGCATCGTCCCGGTGCCGCTCAACACTCTGCTGACCTCGGACCAATATGCCTATGTGCTGGCCGATTGCCGGGCGCGCGTGTTGTTCATTTCCGCGGCGTTGTTGCCGGCGGTCGACGACATGCTCGGTCGTTTGCCGGATCTTGAGCATGTGATTGTGGTCGGTGGCGCTGGCAATGGCCGCAAGAGTCTGGCTGACGAAGTCAGGAATGAGAGCACAAGCTTCACCACGGTCGCGACCCATGCGGACGAACCTGCCTTCTGGTTGTACTCGTCCGGATCCACGGGCATGCCGAAAGGCGTTCGCCATCTGCACGCCAGCCTGGAAGCAACGGCGACCACCTATGGCAAGCAGGTTCTCGGCATCCGCGAGGACGATGTCGGACTCTCTGCGGCCAAATTGTTCTTCGCTTACGGCCTCGGCAACGCCATGACATTTCCCATGTCGGTTGGCGCCACGACGGTGCTCAATCCGGAGCGACCCACGCCGGCCACCATGTTCGGCTTGATGCGCCGATATCAGCCGAGCATCTTTTTCGGGGTGCCGACATTGTTCGCGGCGATGCTGAACGATGAGGGTTTCAAAACGGAAGCTCGCCTCCCGCGCCTGCGCATTTGCACCTCGGCCGGCGAAGCGCTTCCGGAGCCGGTTGGGAATGGCTGGAAGAGCCGCTTCGGCGTCGATATTCTCGATGGCGTCGGCTCAACCGAACTGCTGCATATCTTCCTGTCGAATGCTCCCGGCGATATCAAATACGGCACGTCCGGCCGGCCGGTGCCAGGCTATCGCGTGCGGCTCGTCGATGATGCGGGCCTCGATATTGCCGATGGAGAAATCGGCGAGTTGCTCGTCGATGCGCCGTCCGCAGGCGAGGGATACTGGAATCAACGCAGTAAGAGTCGTCGCACCTTCGAAGGTCATTGGACGCGCACCGGCGACAAATATGTCCGCGATGCCGACGGGCGCTATACGTTCTGCGGACGTGCCGATGACATGTTCAAGGTGTCCGGCATCTGGGTGTCACCGTTCGAGGTCGAGAGCGCGCTGATTGCGCATCCCGCCGTATCCGAAGCGGCGGTTGTGCCGGAGGCCGACGCCGAGGGGCTGTTGAAGCCGAAGGCCTTCGTGGTGCTGAAGCCGAATGCCGTGGTCGAGGGCCTGCGCGAATCCTTGAAGGATCACGTCAAGCAACGGATCGGTCCGTGGAAATATCCACGCTGGATCGAGGTTGTCGATTCCCTTCCCAAAACAGCCACCGGCAAAATCCAGCGCTACAAATTGCGCGATGGAGCGACGGTCTGAAACCGAGAGATGGATCATTAGATGAGCGCATTGCAATCTGCGGGACGGCTGACCATCGGTGCGTCCGGACTCGAATACCGCATGATCGGTCCGCAACCGGACGCGGCGCCGACCATTGTGCTGCTGCATGAAGGGCTGGGCTCGGTCGCGCTGTGGGGCGACTTCCCGGACAAGCTTCAGGCAGCGACCGGCGCCGGCGTCTTCGTCTATTCGCGCGCTGGCTACGGTGCATCGACGCCGGTCGCGCTGCCGCGGCCGCTGGACTACATGCATGTCGAAGCACTCGAGGTGCTACCGCAACTGCTCGATGCCATCGGCTTTCGCCGCGGCTTGCTGGTCGGTCATTCCGATGGCGGATCCATCGCCGCAATCTATGCCGGCGGCATTCAGGATCATCGCATCCGCGGCGTCTCGATGATTGCGCCGCATTTCGTCGTTGAGGATATTTCCGTCACGTCGATCGCCGAAATCAAAACGAGTTACGAGCAGGGCGACCTCAAGGCCAAGCTCGCGCGCTGGCATGATGACGTCGACAACGCGTTCTATGGCTGGAACGGCGCATGGCTCGATCCGCAGTTCCGTGACTGGGATATTTCCGATTATCTCGCTTACGTGCGCGTGCCCGTGCAGATTTTGCAGGGAGCCGACGATCAGTACGGCACCATGAAGCAGATCGAGATCGCCGAGGTCGAATGCTATTGCCCGGTGGATGTCGAGATCATGCCCGGCGCTGCGCATTCGCCCCATCGCGAAGCCCCCGAGGCAACCTTGCGGGCCGTGGCGGATTTCGCCAATCGTCTGCTGCATTTTCACGGCGAGGGCGAATTACGCGCTGCGTAAGCGAGCACGATCGTGACTGTCACTCCTTCTCTCGCGATGCCGCGCTGGCCCTATCGGCTCGGCAAGCAGACGAAGGCTGATCACGACACGCTCGCGCAGGCCAAGGCGCTGGTCCCGCTGCGCTATGCCCGGTTCGTCCCGGCGGATGATCCGGCGTTGCGCTACGGGCTCGCGCTCAACGATGCCGGCTTCTTCTGGGAGGCTCACGAAATTCTCGAGGCTGTTTGGAAGGTGGCGCCGCAAAGAGGGCGCGACCGGATTCTGCTTCGCGCCTGTATTCAGGTTGCCAATGCCAATCTGAAACTCAGTCTGCAGCGGCCGCGCGCGGCACATCGATTGCTACAGGACGCACTGTCCGAACTCGATGAACTCGCCATGCGCCCGCCGGCGGGTATTGCCGGAAGCTTTTCCGAGCACTTTCCGGTCGCGATGCTGGCGTCTGCGCTCGCGCATCAACTGGCGGTCGACGAGGCCGAGCGGGGTCCGGTCAAGATCACCGGGACATGAAAGAAAATGCATAATTCTATCGGATTTCCCTAGACGCCCCCAATATCATGAATTATTGTGCATATAACCAAGGCGCACGGCGCATAAATCAAGACTGTCAAAGGGTGGAGCATGGCCGCAGAGCAACGCGTTCTCTCGAACGGCGCCAAATTTATCGACTTCCAAACCGATCCGTCGCGCTACCGCCACTGGAAGCTCAGTGTTGATAACGACGTGGCGACGCTCACCATGGATGTCGATGAGAATGGCGGTCTGTTCGAGGGCTATCAGCTCAAACTGAACTCCTACGATCTTGGCGTCGATATCGAACTGGCGGATGCCGTGCAGCGGCTTCGTTTTGAGTATCCCGAGGTCAAGGTCGTGCTGCTGCGCTCTGGCAAGAACCGCGTGTTCTGCGCTGGCGCCAATATCCGCATGCTGGCCGGCGCTACCCATGCTCACAAAGTCAATTTTTGCAAATTCACCAATGAGACTCGCAACGGCTTTGAAGACTCGAGCGAAAATTCCGGCCAGCGCTTCATTTCGGTGATCAACGGGACAGCTGCAGGCGGCGGCTATGAACTGGCGCTGGCCACCGATCACATTATCATGGCAGACGATGGATCGGCGGCGGTGGCGCTGCCGGAAGTGCCGTTGCTGGCGGTGCTGCCGGGCACTGGCGGTCTGACGCGCGTGGTCGACAAGCGCAAGGTGCGCCGCGATCACGCAGATTACTTCTGCACGATCGAGGAAGGCATCAAAGGCAAGCGCGCAGTGGCGTGGCGGCTGGTCGATGACATCATTCCGAACAGCAAGCTTGAAGCCAAGGTCGCGGAGCGGGCCAAAGAGTTTCTGGCGACGTCGAAACGTAGTGGCGCCGGCGATGGTCTCAAGCTGGCACCGCTGAATCGCCGCTTCGATGACAGCGGTATTCGTTACGGTCTGGTCAATGTCGATATCAATCGCGCAGAGCGAATTGCTACCATCTCGATTAAAGCGCCTGACGCGGCGGCGCCGTCGGATGTCGAGGGCATGATGGCGCAGGGCGCTTCCTTCTGGCCGCTGCAGGTGGCGCGCGAGCTGGACGACGCCATTCTGCATCTGCGAATCAATGAACTCGAGACCGCCATGCTGGTGTTCAAGTCGCATGGCGACGGCGCCAATGTACTGGCTCATGACGCCTTCCTCGAAACGCACAAGGCGCATTGGCTGGTCAACGAGATCCGGCAATACGGGAAGCGGGTGTTGAAGCGCATCGATGTGACGTCGCGCACGCTGGTGACGCTGGTCGAGCCGGGCTCGTGCTTTGTCGGCACCTTGGCCGAACTCGTTTTCGCTGCGGACCGCTCCTACATGCTGGTCGGCCAGAAGCAGGGCGACAACCGCGCGCCGCCGGCTATCGTGCTGAGCGCGATGAACTTCGGGCCTTACCCGATGAGCCACGGGCTGACGCGGCTGCAGTCGCGCTTCCAGGCCGATCCGGAGGATGTCACCCGCGCGGAAGCGAGGATTGGTGAGCCGCTCGATGCGGAAACTGCCGAGCAGCTTGGGCTCGTCACCTTCGCGCTGGATGACATCGACTGGGATGACGAGGTGCGTGTGTTCTTCGAAGAACGCTGCAGCTTCTCACCCGATAGCCTCACGGGCATGGAAGCCAATCTGCGATTTGTCGGGCCGGAGACGATGGAATCGAAAATCTTCTCGCGGTTGACCGCCTGGCAGAACTGGATCTTCCAGCGGCCCAATGCGGTCGGTGAGAACGGCGCGCTTGGACGTTACGGCACCGGCCAGAAGGCGCAGTTCGACATGACGCGCGTGTAAGCCTCCGCAACTGGAACAGCGCGGCCATGTGTCACTCTTTGGATAAATGCAAGTCGGTGGCTTGCCCAATTCGAACGATCAGAAATACAGCGGGAGATCCCAGTCATGAACATCATGAATGTCGACTACAGCACGAAGATTCCGAACAACGTGAATCTGGCCGAGGATCGCCAGGTGCTCAAGGCGCTGGAGGGATGGCATCCGGGCTATCTCGATTGGTGGAATGACATGGGGCCTGAAGGCTTTCAGGAATCCCTCGTCTATTTGCGCACCGCGATATCCGTCGATCCCAAAGGCTGGGCCAAGTTCGACTATGTGAAGATGCCTGAATATCGCTGGGGCGTGTTGCTGGCGCCGCAGGATACTGAGCGCAAGGTGAATTTCGGACGACACATGGGCGAACCCGCTTGGCAGGAAGTGCCCGGCGAATATCGCGCGATGCTCCGCCGTCTCGTGGTGATCCAGGGCGACACCGAACCGGCCTCGGTCGAGCAGCAGCGTCATCTCGGTCAGACCGCGCCGTCGCTCTACGACTTGCGCAACCTGTTCCAGGTGAATGTGGAGGAGGGCCGCCATCTCTGGGCGATGGTCTATCTGCTGCAGAAATATTTCGGCCGTGACGGCCGCGAGGAGGCCGACGATCTTCTCCGTCGCCGCTCGGGCGATGCCGATGCGCCGCGCATGCTCGGTGCGTTCAATGAGGCCACGCCGGACTGGCTGTCCTTCTTCATGTTCACCTTCTTCACCGACCGCGACGGCAAGATGCAGTTGGAGAGTCTCGCGCAATCCGGCTTCGACCCGTTGTCGCGGACCTGCCGCTTCATGCTGACGGAGGAGGCGCATCATATGTTCGTTGGCGAGACCGGCGTCGGCCGCGTGCTGCAGCGAACCTGCGAAGCGATGAAGGCGGCGGGGATCGAGGACCCCAACGCCATCGAGAAGATCCGCGCGCTCGGTGTGATCGACCTGCCGACCATGCAAAAGAAGATTAACCTGCACTATTCGCTGTCGCTCGATCTGTTCGGCTCTGAAGTCTCGACCAATGCCGCGAATTTCTACAATTCCGGACTGAAGGGCCGCTTCCAGGAGACCAAGATCGAGGACGATCACCAGCTCACCAACGACATCTATCAGGTCCTGAAATTCGTCGATGGCGAAATCAAGCTGGTCGACGAGCCGGCGCTGACCGCGCTCAACATGCGTCTACGCGACGATTACACCGCGGATTGTGCCAAGGGTGTTGAGCGCTGGAACAAGATCATCGAGAAAGCCGGCGTCAATTTCCGCTTCGATTTGCCTCACACCGCATTCCATCGCCAGATCGGTGAATTCCGCGATGTGAACGCTTCGCCGAAGGGCATCATCATGAGCGATGCCGCCTGGGCGAAAGCCAGGAACGACTATCTGCCGTCCGTTGACGACGGTGATTTCATCGCATCGCTGATGACGGCGGTCAGCGAGCCCGGCAAGTTCGCCAGCTGGATATCGGCGCCGAAGGTCGGCATCGATAACAAGCCGGGCGACTTCGAATACGTAAAGATTGCGGCCTGAAACGAGCGGATGCGGCGGAGGGATTTCCAGCTTCCCCCCGTCGCTGTCAGTCCTCGATGGCACGTGCGGGATTTGCCATGAACGCCCCTTTCAAACAGCATCTGATCGATCCGGAAATCTGCATCAGGTGCAACACCTGCGAAGAGAGCTGCCCGGTGGATGCGGTGACGCATGACGACAACAACTATGTCGTCAACGCAGAGATCTGCAATTACTGCATGGATTGCATCTCGCCATGTCCGACCGGCGCGATCGACAACTGGCGTGTCGTCGCGGCGCCGTATTCGCTCGACGAGCAGTTCTCCTGGAGTGACTTGCCGGCGCAGGAGGAGATCGCGGACAATAGCGCTGGTGCGGGCGCCATCGAAGCACTCGAGGATGAAATCGGCGCGTTGCTCGAAGAAGCGCGTAAGGGACTGGGCGGCAAGCCCGTCGCGCCGCTGTCGTCGAGCAAGGCGTCGGTCAATCTTTATAACCGCGGCAAGCCCGCGCTGGCCACGGTGACCGGCAATTTCCGGCTCACCCACGCGACGGCCGACTCCGACGTGCGCCATATCATCCTGGATTTCGGCGAGCAGCCGTTTCCCATCCTCGAAGGCCAGAGCATCGGCATCGTCGTGCCGGGCCTGGGTGCGGATGGCAAGCCGCATCAGGTGCGGCTCTATTCGATTGCGAGTTCGCGCGATGGCGAGAAACCGAACACCAACAATCTCGCGCTGACCGTGAAACGTGAGGTCGGTGGGCTGTGCTCGAACTACCTGTGCGATCTGCCGCGTGGCGCAAAGGTCGAAGTCACTGGACCGTTCGGTGCCACCTTCCTGCTACCGAACGATCCTTCGGCGAATGTTCTCATGGTCTGCACTGGCACAGGCTCTGCGCCATTCCGCGGCTTCACGGAGCGCCGCCGGCGCGCGATGCCTGGCGCGCCCGGGCGGCTACTCCTGTTCTTCGGTGCGCGCCGGCCCGAGGAGTTGCCCTATTTCGGCCCGTTGCAAAAGGTCCCGGAGGAGTTGCTGGGCAAGCACTTCTGCTATTCGCGCGTGCCGGGCGAGCCACGAGTCTATGTGCAGGATCGTATCCGCAGCGAGGCTGCTGCGATCACGTCGCTGCTGCGCGACGCACAGACCCACGTCTATATCTGCGGGTTGAAAGGCATGGAAAGCGGCGTTGAAGAGGCGTTCGCGGATATTTGCCGCACCGCCTCGATGGATTGGTCGGATATGAAAGCGGCGATGCGCGGCGGTGGAAGATATCACGTCGAGACTTACTGATCGATGTTGCATCCGATCCGAGCCGGCAACGACCGTTTCGATTGAATAGCCCGAATAAGAACAAAGACGGGTACGTTATGGGGGAGAGAAGCGATGGTTCTGGACCGCGACAATGCGGCTGGCTCAGGCAGTCCATTTTTTCTGACGCCGTCGGTTGACGCAGAACAGCGATCCGACGGTACGATCCTTCTTCGATCTGACACAGGGCTGCGTCCCTATGCGCGTTGTGTCGGGGACTGGCTTGAACATTGGGCACAACAGGTGCCGGAGCGGATCTTTCTGGCGGAGCGGTCCAGTCCGGATTTGCCTTGGGTGACGCTGAGCTATGCCGAGACGCTTCGGCGCGTGCGCAGCGCCGCTAGCTGGATTCTTGCACAAGAGATGAGTGCGCAGCGGCCCCTCGCAGTGCTATCGGACAACGGCATCGAGCATGCCGTTCTGGCCCTGGCAGCGATGCATGTCGGTGTGCCCGTTGCTGCGATTTCCCCGGCCTATTCGCTGATGTCGAAGGATTTCGAAAAGCTGCGTGGCGCGATTCAGCTTCTTGATCCCGGTGCCATCTACGTCTCGAACCTGCATCAGTTCGGTCCGGCCCTCGCTGCGATAGGCCCGTTTCACACTGCCGCCGTCATCGGCGGCGGCGCGGCTGCCGGAGCGGGATACTCATACGCCGATGTGATCACGACGCCGGTGAGCGCAGCGATCTATCATGCCTTCGCAGCGGTCGATGCCGATACGATCGCCAAGTTCCTGTTCACGTCGGGATCGACCGGCGCGCCGAAGGCGGTCATCAATACCCAGCGCATGCTGACCTCGAGCCAGCAGGCCAAGGCGCAGACTTGGCCGTTTCTCGAAACTCAGCAGAGCGAACTCGTTCTTCTGGACTGGCTGCCATGGAGTCATACCTTCGGCGGAAATCACAATTTTAATATGGTGCTTCGGAACGGCGGAACGCTTTACATTGATAGCGGCAAGCCCGCACCCGGATTGTTCGCGACGTCGATCGCCAATCTGCGCAACGTCATGCCAACTGTCTATTTCAACGTGCCGCGTGGCTTCGACATGCTTATTGCAGCCCTGCGGAAGGAGGATGGGTTGCGAGAGCGATTCTTCAGCGAGGTGAAGTTCGTCTTCTATGCCGGTGCGGCTCTGCCGCAAAGCACATGGTCGGCGCTGGAGACACTTTCCATCGAAACAATCGGGCGTCCGTTGCCGATGGTCTCCGCCTGGGGATCGACGGAAACATCGCCGCTTGCGACCGATTGTCATTTTCAGGCGCCAAGATCAGGCAATATAGGCGTGCCTATTCCTGGTACGGAGCTAAAGCTCGTGCCATCTGACGGCAAGTTCGAGGTGCGGGTGCGCGGGCCCAATGTGACGCCGGGCTACTGGAAGGCGCCAGACCTCACCGCGAAAGCTTTTGATGCGGACGGCTTCTATCTGATCGGCGATGCCGTTGCATTTGCAGATCCGGCTCATCCCGAGCAGGGCTTGCTGTTCGACGGGCGCATCGCCGAGGATTTCAAGCTGACATCAGGCACATGGGTCAACGTCGGAACGCTGCGCGTGGCGGGAATCTCTGCATTGGCGCCGCTGGTTCAGGATATTGTCGTGGCCGGCCATGGCGGCGAGGATGTGCGCTTCCTTCTTGTTCCCAATCTGGCTGCCTGCCGCGCCGTGTCGGGCCTGCCGGATTCAGCGAGCATCGATGCCGTGCTTGGCTGCGAAAATGTGCGTTCGTCCATAGGGGAAGGGCTCGCAAGACTGAAGGCGGCAGGCGGAGGGTCTTCCACCTATGCAACTTGCGCGCTGTTGCTGGCAGAGCCGCTATCTGTCGACGGCGGCGAGATTACTGACAAGGGCTACGTCAATCAGCGCGCCGTTCTTGCGCGCCGCGTAGCCGACGTGGAAGATCTGAACAGAGGGTTCTCAGGCCGCTTGATAATCTGCGCGAGCATCGAGCAATACGCCCGTCATGCCTAGCCGGGATATCCAGAACTCGAACGATGCATCGGGACAATAAAATATCGCGTTGATGGTGAAGGCATAAGGTCGAGCGACCACACGCAAGACTCTGCCGATGCGATCAACTGTCACATGCCGTGTCATGTCGTCGTCACACACCAGCGCGGGCGCCGTGGTCAAATATGGCGCTCTTCCCCAGAGCACATGGACCGGCGCGAGGGCATTCGCGCGCTCCACGAGGTCGCCTTTCCCTCCAGGAGGCGACCTCGTTTGTTTCTGATGAACGGCTCATGCGAAGTGTTCGCGGAACATGTCTGATTCGCATGCGTGTTAAGTTGCACTGAGTTCTACTCCTGGTGCAGACCGAACTCCGGCATTCTTCTCACACAGTGAGATTTCACGCGACACACACGGCAACTCCCGGCGCTGCACGTCGTTGCATCATTCTGGTCCGTCAGGGCCGAGCGAAGAAACGTTGATGCGGCGGAATGAAAAATTTGAAATCCTATTCCGCCGATCGCTCGAACTATGAAGTTTCATCTCAAGCAAACAGAGTATGATCGCTGCGATCCGCAATCGGATTGCGCGGCACCGATGCTATCGTTCCCGTCAAATACATCGACTGGAGAAGCGAGCAATGGTGATGCGGACGATAGGTTTGATTGGTGGAATGAGCTGGGAAAGTACTGCTGTTTACTACCGCCGGCTGAATGAGAAAGTCCGCACGGAGCTCGGTGGGCTCCACTCCGCGGATATTCTGATGCGCTCTATCAACTTCGATGCGATTGTGAGCCTGCAGAAGCAAGGGCGTTGGGACGAGGCCTGCCAGGTTCTTGCTGACATCGCCCGGGATCTGGAAGGAGGCGGTGCCGGTTGCATTCTGATCTGCACCAACACGATGCATAAGCTTGCCGACGAAGTGCAGCAGGCAGTGTCGATCCCGCTTCTTCATATTGCCGATGCGACTGGTGCTGCCGTGAAGGCTGCAGGGTTGCAGCGGCCGCTACTTCTGGCAACGCGCTACACGATGGAGCAGGACTTCTATGTGACGCGATTGCGCGAGGGGTTCGGGCTAGATCCCGTTATTCCGGCTGAGGCCGATCGTGTGTTCATTCACGACATCATCTTCGATGAACTATGCCAAGGCGTTGTTCGCGAGGATTCGCGCCGTCTCTATCTCGATGCGATTGCACGAGGAAAAGAGCACGGCGCTGACGGTGTAATTCTTGGTTGCACCGAGATATGTCTGTTGGTCGGCCCCGAGCACATCGATCTTCCCGTCTTTAATTCAACAATTCTGCACGCGGATGCGGCGCTGGCTTTTTCAATGTCGAAAGAAGAGCCGCGACCACGTGCTGCATGACATCGGCGTGATTGATCTTTGGATTGGCATCGATCTTGCTCGTCTCTCTAACCTGGAAGGCAATGAGGCTTTCGTATGAGTGATATGCGTACCGCGCAACGTAAGATCTCGCCGGTCCTCGACCACGTCGTCATTAACGTGATGGGCCAGCTTGATGAGGCTGCTGCGCAATATACTCGCCTCGGCTTTCAGTTGACGGAGCGCGGTCACCATACGCTCGGCTCCAGTAGTAACCTGGCGATCTTCGGCACGAACTATCTCGAACTTCTCGGCTATTTGCCGGGGCGTGAAACGATGCGTGCAGATCTCTGGACACATCCGCCAGGATTGAGCGGTCTGGTTTTCAAGTCCGTCGATGCCGATCTGGTTTATGCGACACTGAAGGACAACGCTGTTCCCGTCATGGAGCCAATGAGCTTCGCGCGGCCGGTCGAATTGCCGGGCGGCGCCCAAGACGCGCGTTTCAAGGTCATCCGCGTGGCGGGCGACGAAGTGCAGAACGGCCGCACGTTCTTCTGCCACCATGATACGCCGGAACTGGTGTGGCGCCCCGAATGGCAGACGCATGCCAATGGCGCTACTGAAATCGTCGAATTTGTCATCGCCTCGCAGCAACCGGCGCGAACTGCAGCGCTCTATGAACGCATGTTCGGCGCACCGCTCCTGACGCCGACGGATGGCGGCTTTTCGTTCAGCGCCGGTGCCGCGACGATCTTCATACTCGATCCTGCAGCCGTGGCCGATCGCTACGTCGGGGCCGCGCTGGTCAATCCGGATGGCACTGACCGCATGGGCGCGCTGGTGTTCAAGGTCGCGGCGCTCGACACGCCGCGCGCCGTATTCGATGCGGCCGGCGTTTCCTTCAAGCCCTATGCTGATGGCATCATCGTGTCGCATGCCGATGCAGCCAATGTCGCTCTGGGGTTCACGGCGTGATGGTAGCGCTCCCTAATGATTTCACCCGGAGTTTTGCGCTCGACTATGACGGCGCACGCGTGAAGTTTCGCAACGCTGCGAATGACGTCGGCGCCGCGTTGACCACCTACACCCATCCGGCGCTCAAGGGCCCGAATGGCCAGGATCTGTGCATCGACGTGGCGCGGCTCGGCGATCCGCGCGCAGCTTCGCAACTGGTGATCCTGAGCGGTACGCACGGCCTCGAAGGCCTCAGCGGTTCGGCGGCGCAGATCGGTTGGATGCAGAGCAATTTTGCACGCGCCCTTCCGCGCGGCGTGTCGCTTCTCTTCGTTCACGCGATCAATCCCTACGGCTTTGCCTGGGGTACGCGGACCACTGAAAACAATGTCGATCTCAATCGCAACTTCATCGATTTCGCCGCTCCCCGTCCGGCCAACCCGGGCTATGCGAAGCTCTATCCGCATCTGCTTCCGGAGGACTGGACGCCGGCAGCCCTGCAGATCTACGCCGACGCCGTCGAATCTTTCAAGGACGCGCATGGAGACGACGGTCTGTTCGACACGCTGGCGCGCGGGCAGTACGATTTTCCGGATGGTTCCAATTATGGCGGCGACGGGCGCGAGTGGTCCAATCTGACTCTGGAGACCATTGTCGCCGATCATCTCGGCGCGGCCGAGCGCGTCGGCTTTATCGATTGGCATACAGGCATCGGCGATTTCGGCGAGTCCTTCTTCCTGTGCTTCAACCCTGAAGGCGGCGCGCTTCATGCGGAAGCCGTGCGCTGGTGGGGGCGTGACCGCATCGTCGGCCAGAAGCCGAACAATTTTACGCGGCCCAATTATCAGGGACTCGTGTTTCACGGCATGACCAGGTTCCTCGGCGAGCGACCGATGGTCGGCGCAGTAATCGAATTCGGTACGCGCGGTACCAAGGTTCGTCGCGCCTTGCAGCTCGATCTCTGGCTGAAGTTCAAGGCCGAGAAAGACAGCGAGCGCGTTCGCATGCTGCGCGCAGACCTGCACGATTGCTTCGTGCCCGTGTCGTCGCACTGGCGTGAAGAGACCACAGAACAAGCCATTTCCATCACTCAACAGGCGGTAGAGGGGTTAGCAAGCTGGTCCCTCTCCGCCGCAGCCTGAACCAACGGAGCGAGGTAGATCATGCGAGCAGTTGTCCTTCACGAACACGGCGATAACGATAAGCTGCAATTCACGGCGGATTATCCGACGCCGAAAGCGGGCGAGGGCGACGTTGTCATCCGCGTGCGGGCATCGTCGATCAACTATCACGACGTCTTCACCCGCCGGGGTATGCCCGGCATCAAGGTGCCGCTGCCTGTCATCATTGGTCTCGACGTGGTCGGCGAGATCACCGAACTTGGCGCGGGCGTCACCGGCTGGAACATCGGTGATCGCGTGCTGATCGATCCCGTCAACCGCGTCGAAGGCGGCCTGATGGGCGAGACCCAGGACGGCGGCCTCGCCGAATTCTGCCGCGCCAAGGCGCATCAGCTCGTCAAGATTCCGGAAGGCGTCAGCTTTGAGCAGGCGGCCGCGCTGCCGGTCGCCTATGGCACCGCTATTCGCATGATGAACACCATCGGCCAGATCAAGGCCGGCGAGAAGGTTCTGATCCTTGGCGCCAGCGGCGGCGTCGGCGTGTGCTGTGTCCAGCTCGCCAAGCTGGCCGGCGCCTACGTGATCGCCTGTGCCGGCAGCGAGGAGAAGGGTAAGCGTCTCACCGAACTCGGCGCGGACGAGATCATCCTCTACACGCAGTCCGACTTCATGAAGACGATCTATGAGCGCCACGGCAAGCCACATCGCCGGCGCTTCGTCGAAGGCGGCGGTGTCGATGTGGTCGTCAACTTCACCGGCGGCGATACCTGGGTCAAATCGCTGCGCTGTCTGAAGCTCGGAGGCCGCATTCTGACTTGCGGGGCGACTGCCGGCTACTCGCCTACTGAAGATCTTCGCTTCATTTGGACCTTCGAACTGGAGATCAAGGGCTCCAACGGCTGGGAACGTGACGATATCACAAAACTGTTCGATCTCGTCGCAGCCAAGAAGCTGCAGGTGCTGATCGACAAGACCTATCCGCTGGAAGAAGCAAAGGAGGCTGTGCGCGTCATCGAGGACCGTGCGGTATTCGGCAAGGTCGTGGTGACGCCGTGAGCAAACCCGACGCCAAGATTTTGACGGCTGCCGAGATTCAGCAAATGCTGGACGTGTCGCCGTTCAATCTGTTCCTCGGCCTTGAGGTGATTAAGGCCGATCCGGCAACGCAGGAAGTGACGATGCGGTCGCCGATGCGGCCGGAATTCGAACGCCGCCCGGGCTCCAAGCAATGGCATGGCGGCGTCATTGCCTCGGTCATCGACACCGTCGGCGATTTCGCCGTCGGCATGATGGTCGGGCGCGGCCTTCCGACCGTGAACTTCCGGGTCGATTACCTGAAGCCGGCTGTCGATACCGCCTTGGTTGCCGTGTCGCGGGTGCGCCGTGCCGGCAAGAGCGTCGGTGTCGCTGATGTCGATGTGTTTGACGAAAAGGGGGCGCTGCTCGCCATCGGTCGCGGCACCTATTCGACGCTTTAAGCAAATAATAGCAGGAACGCGCGACGGGCCCGGCTCCTGTTTCCAACAAAGGACGAACAATGAGCGGTTTTAGCAGACGTGATTTTTTGATGACGACAGCCGGTGCTGCTTTGGCCTCCGGCTTTGCCGGTTCTTCCAAGGCGGCAACCGGGGCCCCGAAGCGCGGCGGCACGCTAGTCGGCACATGGGGCGGATTTGAGCCGCAATCGCTGTTCGTTCCAGCGGGTGGCGGCTCCAGCCCGTATTTCACGTCGACCAAGGTGTTCGAGCGGCTGATCCGCCTGACCGCCGATCTCAAATTCGAACCGGTGCTGGCTCTCGGGATCGAACCGGCAGAAGATTTCCGCAGTTACACGATCAAACTACGTCCGAACGTCACCTGGCATGATGGCAAGCCGCTGACCTCGGACGATCTGGTCTTCAATGCGATCCAATACTGGAAGCCGATATCCGCCGGCGTCACACTGGATGCGCTGCAGACCGCAGAGGCCGTGGATCCGCTGACCGTGGTGCTGAAATTCAAAGTGCCCGTGCCAGAGTTCTTTCTCAAGTCCGTACTGGCCGGCAAGGCCGGTCTTGTCATTCCCAAGCATATCTATGACGGGTCGAATATCATGACGAACCCGATCAACAACACGCCGATCGGCACCGGTCCGTTCAAGGTCAAGGAGTGGGTGCGCGGCAGTCACGTCGAATATGCCCGCAATGACACCTATTGGAATGCTGGCAAGCCCTATCTCGACAAGCTGGTGATCCGCTGGTGGCGGGATCCGGCGTCGCGGTCGGCTGCGTTCGAGGCTGGCCAGCTTGATATAGGCACATTCAATCCGATTCCTGCGCCGGACATCGCGCGCCTGACGGCCACCAAGAAGTTCGTTGCCGAGACCAAGGGCTATTCGAATTCGGCGTGGATCACGAGTGTAGAGTTCAACCAACGTCGCGAGATCTTCAAGAAGCGCGAGGTGCGTCAGGCCCTGCTTCATGCGATCGACCGCAGCTTCATCGCGGATACGGTTTTCTTCGGTCGCGCGCGTCCCTCGCTTGGTGCTCTCCACTTCTCGAATTCGATCTTCTTCACCAAGGACGTTCAGGATTATCCGTTCGACGTTAAAAAGGCGGCCGCGTTGCTCGATGCTGCCGGCTATCCGGTGAAGGCCGGTTCGCGCTTCAAGATGAGCCTGGTATCGGCCGGGTGGTTCGAGGAAAACGTCAAGATCGGTCAGTATCTGAAGCAGGCCTTCGAGGACGTCGACATCACCGTCGATCTGGCGATCCCCGATCGCGCGACCTCGCTGAAACGCATCTACACCGACTATGACTATGACGTCGCGGTGTCGAACAATTCAGCCAGCATCGAGCCGATCCCGCAGACAACGCAATACTACACCACCGACGGTATCGTGAAGGGGGCGGCCTTCCGCAACGCCACGGGCTATTCCAATCCGAAGATGGACGAAACCGTCAGCAAGATGGCGATCGAGACCGATGAGAAGAAGCGCGTATCGCTGGTGCACGAGTTCGACAAGCTCGCAGCGAGCGACGCGCCGGTCCTTCCGATGGTCGACCTTGAACCCGTGACGATCGCTCGTTCTGATGTCCGCGATCATTCGCTGACAGCGGACTTCATGGGCGAAAGCTGGGCCGAGGTCTGGCTGGACCGCTGAGAGCGGAGGCAAACGTGCGTCGCATCATCATCCGCAGGCTCGTGCAAATCATTCCGCTGATCTTCGCGGTCATTGTGATGAATTTTGTTCTGATCCATCTGGCGCCGGGGAGTCTGTTCGACGTGATGACGTCCGAACAGCAGATCACCGACCCGAAGATGCTGGATCAGCTGCGTCACACCTACGGCGTCGATCAGCCGGTGTCGGTGCAGCTTGCCAAATATATCTGGTCGGTGATGCGGCTCGATCTCGGCTATTCGTACCGGCAGAACGCGCCTGTGTTTGATGTGATCATGCAACAGCTTCCGGCGACCTTGATCCTGATGCTGGCGGCAATCGGAATTGCTTTGCTCGTTGGCGTCACGGCCGGCGTGCTGGCGTCGATCAAGGTCAACACAATCTGGGATAATCTGATCTCGCTCGGTGCGGTATTCTTCTTCGCTGCACCGAGCTTCTGGCTTGGCATCATGATGACGGTGATGTTTGCGGTGAAGCTCGGCTGGTTTCCGGTGGGCGGCATGCGCACCATCGGCGTCGACGAAAGTGCCTTCGGTGCCGTTCTGGATGTGATGCATCATCTCGTCCTTCCCGCAACGGCACTAGGGCTGTTCTATGCCGCGACCTTCGCGCGCGTGATGCGAGCCTCAATGTTGGAGGTCGCCCGGCTGGATTTCGTGCGAACAGCGCGTGCCAAGGGCCTGTCGGGCGGTCGGGTGGTGCTGGCACATGTAATGCGTAACGCGATGTTGCCGATCGTCACGCTGCTCGGACTGCAGCTTGGCACCATGCTCGGCGGCAGCGTCGTCATCGAGGCCGTGTTCAGTTGGCCCGGCATCGGCAGCCTGCTGTTCGACAGCGTGATGAGTCGCAATTTCCCCATGGTGCTCGGTGTGCTCATCCTCGGTTCGCTGCTGGTCGCGGTCTGCAACGCGACCGTCGATCTGCTGTATCTGCGGCTCGATCCCCGGATCAAGGCGAGGTAGATCATGCTGACATTGTTCTTCGACTTCGCCCGGCGCTTCGCCCGCAACCGCGCGGCGCTGGTCGGTCTGTTTCTCGTCCTGGTCGTCGTCGGTGTTGCTATTGCCGCGCCATGGTGGTTCCCGCGCAACCCGCTTCGTATTGTCGGGCGGCCGGAGATCTGGCCCTTCATGTCGTCGCGTTATCCGCTTGGCACGGATTCTCTGGGTCGTGACATTGCGGCGATGATTGCCCACGGCGCCCGCACCACGCTTCTGATCGGTCTCTGCGCCAGCCTGACCGCCACCATCATCGGCATCACCGTTGGCGCCACCGCGGCCTATGTCGGCGGCTGGGTCGATGAGCTGCTGATGCGCCTGACCGAATTGTTCCAGACCATCCCAAACCTGATCTTCGTGCTGACTATCGTGTCGATCCTCGGGCAGAAGATCGAATATGTCACCATCGCAGTGGGCGTCGTGACCTGGACGCCGATCGCACGGCTGACGCGTGCAGAGTTCATGTCGCTGCGCGATCGCGAATTTGTGCAGGCCTGCCGGGCCATGGGGATGGGCAGTCTGCGGATCATGTTCGGCGAGATACTGCCGAATGCACTGCCGCCGGTGATCGTGCTGTCATCACTGGTCGTTGCCGGGGCCGTTCTGTTCGAGTCCGCTGTGGCATTCCTCGGGCTCGGCGATCCCAATGTCACCAGTTGGGGACAGTTGATCGGGGACGGCAGGACGCTCATCCGCTCGTCCTGGTACATCTGCGCGGTGCCGGGTCTCGCGATCATGCTCACTGTGCTGGCGCTCAACCTTGTGGGCGATGGCCTCAACGATGCGCTCAACCCCAAACTGCGGGACCGCTGAGATGATCATGGGCAGCAAAGCCGGTCCAGCGCCGATCCTCTGCATTGAGAACCTGCAGGTGTCGTTGTTCACGCGCCGTGGCGTGTTGCCTGCGGTCGATGGTCTGTCGCTGACAGTCTCGGCCGGCGAGACTCTGGCCATCGTCGGTGAATCCGGCTGTGGCAAGTCGTTGACGGCGCTGGCGATCATGCGGTTGTTGCCGAACCCGCCGGCAAAGATCGTCGGTGGCGCCGTCCGCTTCATGGGGCGTGATCTCGCTGCCTTGTCCGAGCGCGAGATGCAGCGGGTCCGCGGCAAGGACATCTCGATGATCTTCCAGGATCCGATAACATCGCTGAACCCTGTGGTCGCGGTTGGGGATCAGCTGATCGAGGCAATCAGGCGCCACAATGACGTGTCGCGTCACGAGGCGAGAGACCGCGCGGTCGAGTTGCTGCGCCGGGTGCGTATCCCGGATGCGGAACGCCGCTTCAACGATTATCCGCACCAGATGTCCGGCGGCATGAGCCAGCGCGTCATGATCGCCATGGCGATTGCTTGTGGGCCGAAGCTCCTGATCGCCGACGAGCCGACGACTGCGCTCGACGTCACGATCCAGGCGCAGATCATCGAACTGATGAAGGAGCTGCAGTCCTCATCCGATATGGGCCTTATCATCATCACCCACGATCTCGGCGTGGTTGCCGAAGTCGCCGACCGGGTGGCCGTGATGTATGCCGGCCGCAAGGTCGAGGAAGCGCCGGTGGAGGCATTGTTCGAGCGGCCGCTGCATCGCTACACGCGTGGGCTGCTGGGGGCGACGCCGTCGGCACAGCGCCGACGTGGCAGTCGTCTCATCGAAATTACGGGCAACGTGCCGGCGCTGTCCGATTTGCCGCAGGGCTGTGCCTTCCAGAACCGCTGTCCCGATATATTCGATCGCTGCCGTGCCGAGCGACCACAGCTGGCGCCGTTGCTGCCGCACCGTTCCGCCGCATGTTTTGCTGCCGAGAAGGAGTTATCGCGCGATGCCGCTACTATCGGTGCTTAGTCTCTGTGTCCAATACCAGAGCGCACAGGGCGTCGTGCGGGCGATCGACGATGTGAGTTTCGACCTGGAGCCCGGCGAGACTGTGGGGCTGGTCGGGGAATCCGGCTGCGGCAAGTCCACGCTCGGCAAGGCGATCATGCGCCTGGTGCCGACGTCCGACGGACGCGTCTTCCTCGATGGTGACGATGTCACGCGGATGCAGGCAGGCGCGTTGAAGGCCTCGCGGAAGTCGATGCAGATGATCTTCCAGGATCCCTATGGCTCGCTCAATCCACGCCACGACGTCGGCACCATCGTCGGGCAACCGCTCAGCGTCGCCGGCTGGTCGCGCCGTGATATCAAGGATCGTGTCATTGAGCTGATGGGACAGGTGGGCCTGCCGGCCGATGCGATGCGGCGCTATCCGCATGAGTTCTCTGGCGGCCAGCGCCAGCGTCTCGGCATTGCGCGTGCACTTGCGCTCAAGCCCAAGGTCATCATCTGCGACGAGCCGGTATCTGCGCTGGACGTTTCGGTGCGCGCGCAGGTCATCAATCTGCTCGAGGACCTGCAGCAGGCAACGGGCGTGTCGTATCTATTCATCTCGCACGATCTCTCGGTCGTCGAGCATATTTCGGATCGGCTGATCGTGATGTATCTCGGTCGGATCGTCGAAACAGGCCGCAGCGAGGACTTCTGGGATAGACCGGCGCATCCTTATACGGAGGCATTGCTTGCCGCCGCGCCGATCGCCGATCCGCGCACCGCACGCAGCCGCACCCGCAGCGTGCTGCAGGGTGAGTTGCCCAGCCCGCTCAATCCGCCGCCAGGCTGCAGCTTCAATACGCGCTGCCCATACGCTCAGGCGCTTTGCCGCGAGGAGCGACCGATGCTGCGCGATGTCTCCGACGGCCGCAAGGTGGCTTGTCATTACGATCTGCTTGAACAACCCGCGGCGCTGCCGCGGGTTGCGCGGGTGGCCAATTGAGTTCTCAGAAGTGGAGTATTGCCAATGCGGTGGAATAATCTCGGTGACCTGATCGATCGCAGCGGTGACCTTGATCGGGAGGCGGTCATCGATCTGATCGATCCCGCGCATCCCAGGCGCTACACGCACCGTCAGATTGACGAGATGGCAAACGGGGTCGCCGAGTATCTTGTCGATAGTGGCTACAAGCGCGGCACACATATCGCGATCCTGTCGTTTAACCGCGCCGAATACATCATCTGCTATTTCGGCATCATGCGCGCCGGATGCATCGCTGTTCCGGTCAATATCAAGGCTGCGCGCGACACGGTCGATTTTGTGATGGACGACGCGAAGATCGCGCTGGCATTCGTCGACAATGTCAATCGGCCGATGGTGCGCGACGACATTCCCGTCATCAATTTCGACGACAACGGCCCAGAGGGCTTTTTCGCGACGATCAAGCCCGCCTCGTTCACAGCGGTCGAAACCACGCGGGAGGAGGTCGGGCAAATGCTCTATACGTCCGGCTCCACCGGCCGCCCCAAAGGCGTACCGCTATCGCATTACGGCCAGCTTTGGGCGATCTCAACACGGACCAGCGGTGCGCTCAATCAGGATGATCGCTACATCATCGCGCAGCCGCTGTTTCACATGAATGGCCTGTTCGCTATCAAGACGATCTTCGCTCAGAATGCGTCTGTGGTGGTGCTGCCGTCGTTCGAGACCCGCAGTTATATTGAGGCCATCGCCAAGTACAAGGTGACCGCCGCCACGGCCGTTCCCACCATGTGGGCCCGTGTCGTCAAGGAAACGGAACTGCTGGCGAAGAATGATATCACCTCGGTTCGTCGCCTGATGCTTGGGTCGGCGCCGATGACCATGGGTCTGTGGGACAGGATCAAGCAGGCGCTGCCCAACGTCGTAATGACGATGGGCTACGGCACCACGGAAGCGGGGCCGGCTGTGTTCGGCCCGCATCCCGACAATATCCCGACGCCGCCGTTGGGCTTGGGCTATCCGATCCGTCTGGAGGATGTCCGGCTCGTCAACGGCACCGAGAACGAAGGCGTGCTGTTGATGCGCAATCCGGCGGTGCTGGATCACTATCACAATCTGCCGCAGCAGACCGCCAAGGTGCTGACCGACGGCTGGTACTACAGCGGCGACGTGATGCGCCGCGATGCCAACGGCTTCTATTTCTTCGTGGGCCGTGCGGATGACATGTTCGTCTGCTCCGGCGAAAACATCTATCCGGGCGAAGTCGAAAAGCTGTTGGAGCGTCACCCGCAGGTCCAGCAGGCGGCGGTGGTGCCGTTGCCCGACGAGGAACGGAGCCAGGTGCCGGTCGCCTTTATCGTCACGCGCGCCCAGCCGATTCCGAGCTTCGATGATATCCGTCAGTTCGCCATCGCCAATGGTCCGGCATATCAGCACCCGCGCCGCGTTGAATTCGTCCACGAATTGCCGTGGGCGGGCACCAACAAGATCGATCGCAAGGCGCTGATCGATCGGGCGCGCAGCCTGGAAGCCAGTCACGGCTGGTCCGCATGAGCGGGCTGACGGGGAAAATCGCGCTGGTGACTGGCGCAAGTCGGGGGATCGGTCAGGCTATCGCGCTTCGCTTGGCGAAGGACGGCGCAACCGTCGCGGTCCATTACAACGCCTCGGTCGATGCCGCGAATGCGACTGTGGCGGCCATCGCCGCTGCTGGGGGCAATGCCTTTGCCATCAAGGCCGATCTCTCGGAGCGCAGTGGAGCAACCTCCCTGGCCGCTGATCTTGGTGCCGAACTGACCAGGCGTTATGGCAGCCCTGCATTCGATATTCTCGTCAACAACGCCGGCGTCGGAAAACGCGCGACCATTGAGGATATTTCCGAGGACGACTTCGATCTTCTGCTGCAGACCAATCTGAAATCGCCGTTCTTTCTGATCAAGGCACTGATGCCGCATCTTCGCAATGGCGGCCGTATCATCAATATCTCGTCGATGGGGACGCGTTCGGCCTATCCGACCATGGCCGCCTACGCGCCGGCCAAAGCGGGTCTGGAAGCGCTGGGCCGATTGCTGGCCGTTCAACTCGGTGGTCGACAGATCACGGTGAATTCCGTGATGCCCGGTGCGACCGCGACCGACATGAACATCGTCGCGCGCGATCCGGTAGCCAGTCGCGCAGTGGCTGAGACAATCGCGCTCGGCCGGGTCGGGCAACCCGACGATATCGCAAGGGTCGTCGCCTTTCTCGCGTCGGGCGAAGCGGGCTGGGTCACTGGCCAGCAGATCGATGCCAGTGGTGGCCAGCGACTGTAAGAGGCCACGCGTTCAATCAACGAGCCGATATCACGACACGCGGTAGCGAATTCATCTTAGCACTGCGTTAGCAGAGGCGTCGCTTTTGACGCCAGCCTGCTGCTCGAATGCGCAGCGATGATAATTGTTTATGCTCGCGAACTTTCAAATCTCGCAATAGCATTGCGTCACGATGGCAATGAACGGCAGAAATATTCTGCGTACACCCTTCATCGGAGGTCACAATGCTCGACGAGCTCGACCGCAAAATTCTCGCGGCACTCCAGGTAGACAGCAGCCTTTCCATGCAGGACCTGGCTGATCGCGTTGGCCTGAGTTCCACGCCGTGTTGGCGTCGCATCCAGAAGCTCGAAAGCTCTGGCTACATCAAGCGACGCGTTGCACTTCTCGATGCAGATAAGCTGAATTTGGGTGTCAGCGTTTTCATCGCCGTGCGAACGAACCAGCATAACGCGGAGTGGGTTCAGCGTTTCCGGAAAATCGTCGTCAGCTTCCCCGAGGTGGTCGATTTCTATCGCCTGAGCGGCGACGTGGACTATCTGATCCGGGCTGTGGTCTCGGACATCCGGGCCTACGACGATCTTTATCAGCGGCTGATCGCCAAGATTGATCTGCATGATGTGTCGTCGATGTTCACCATGGAGCAGATCAAGTCGACGACCGAATTGCCGCTCATGAATGCTTTGGTGAAGCAGGGGCGGGGCGATATATCTTCGGCGGCGCATTCCCTGTCGCATTGAGAGGCCGCGGCTCCGAAGCTGCCGCATGGAGTGTAATCGTTCGTGTGCTGCGGGCAGCACCGTTCCACGATTTCCGGCTAGAGCGGTACGTGCCGGCCGATCGCATCTGCGTCTTCTACGGTTCGACGAGGGTCGGCAGAGGCATTATGTGGGCCAAACGAAAAACCCGCCGGTTAGGGCGGGCTTCGGCGGTCGTCTCGATTTTGGTCCATCATTCAAAGCCACAAGTGTACTGCCCCCGCGAAGGGGGTCTGTTTCAAGCTCGTTTGAGTCCGGTGATAGGGCTGCTTATGCCGGATGATTGGAACAGGCAGGGAACAGAGCCCCGGATAGTCCCGTATTGAACCGCGATTGGCGTTCTGTTCTGCCGCGAGATGCCTGATTGTCAGGTGCCTCGGTCGGGAGAACTTATTGATTTAACAGGGAAAAATGGTGCTGCCAGACAGGATTGAACTGTCGACCTCTCCATTACCAATGGAGTGCTCTACCACTGAGCTACGGCAGCATGCTGGGTGCAGGAATCAGCCTCGAGGGCGCCTACCAAGCGGGGCGATCCTTGCCACAAGGTCACGGGCGGCGCAAGCGCGGGTGGCACTTAGAATGCATCATTATAACAGGGGTGTGGTCGGCCTGTTGCGGTTGCAGCCGCCTTGCGCTTCGCCATTGGCGAGTCGATCCGGTTCCCCATGGCCTCGATAACCGCCGGCAGAGCCTTCATTGGCCGGATCATCATCTCGAAGTCGATCATCTCGCCTGACGCGTTGAAGGCGGTTATGTATGGGGTCACAGGATCCAATCGGGCGCATCTGTGTGCACGCCATTCGATCGACCATAACTGCCCATGACCGGTAAGCCGAGCAAACCCGCCAAGGAAAGTGCAACTGCCCGTCAGGACAGGCTGCGCCAGGCGCTGCGTGAAAATCTCAAGCGCCGGAAGGTGCAAATGCGCGGGCGCGCCAGTCAGGCCAGCGATGCCGTCGCAGTCGAGGCGTCATCGGATGACGATAAGACACAGGACTTCTGTTCAAGACCCGTCGATCCCGATCGAGATTGATGGCACCTGTCCGCCGCGTGAGCATGCGAGTTTAAATGTCATCAGAATCCCAGGCATCATCCAGCGCCGAGCTGCCGGCCTACGCGCCGCGGGCGGCGCTGCCGCGTCACGATCAGACTTTTCCCGTGCTGACGGCGGCGGAGATCGAGCGGATGCGCCGCTTCGGTGAGATCCGGCATTACAAGGATGGCGATTGCCTGTTCGAGACCGGCAAGCCCGGTCCCGGCATGTTCGTGGTGTTGTCCGGACATGTGGCGATCACCCAGCGCGACGGCTTCGGCCGCATCACGCCGGTGGCCGATCAGTGCACCGGACAGTTCGTGGCCGAGATCGCGCAACTGTCGGGCCGCGTCGCGCTGGTTGACGGTCATGCTGAAGGCGATATCGAGACACTGCTGATTCCGCCGGAACGGCTGCGCGCGCTGTTGATCGCGGAAGCGGATCTGGGCGAGCGCATCATGCGTGCGCTGATCCTGCGTCGGGTGAACCTCCTGCAGGGCAGCGCTGGCGGTCCGGCTTTCATCGGCACGGCCAATTCCAGCGATGTCATTCGCCTGCAGGGCTTCCTCTCCCGCAACGGCTATCCGCATCATCTGCTCGACCCCGCAACGGACAAGGACGCCGCCGATCTGATCGCGCGCTATACGCCGTCGCCGGAGGATCTGCCGCTGGTGGTGGTGGCCGACGGCACGGTGCTGCGCAATCCGTCCTTCTCCGAACTCGCCCGCGCGATGGGCATGATCAGCCATATCGCCAAGGGCAAGACCTATGACGTCGCCATCGTCGGCAGCGGACCTGCGGGCTTGTCCACCGCGGTGTATGGCGCGTCGGAAGGCCTGTCGGTTGCGGTGTGCGATGCCAAGTCATTCGGCGGCCAGGCCGGCGCCAGCGCGCGGATCGAGAACTATCTCGGTTTCCCGACTGGCATCTCCGGGATGGCACTCACGGCGCGTGCCTTCAACCAGGCGCAGAAGTTCGGCGCCGATATCATGATCCCGGCGGCCGTGAAGTCGCTGGACTGTTCACGCAAGGACGGACTGTTCGCTCTTGAACTCGACGATGGCGATGTCATGCGTGCCAAGGCCATCGTGGTGGCATCGGGCGCACGCTATCGCCGGCCGGACATCGAGCGGCTCGCCGATTTCGAAGGTCGCGGCGTCTGGTACTGGGCATCTCCGATCGAGGCCCGACTCTGCAGGGAGCAGGAAATCTACCTGGTCGGCGGTGGCAATTCGGCAGGTCAGGCGGCGGTGTTTCTCGCGAGCCAGGCCAACAAGGTGCATATGGTGATCCGCGGCGGCGGCCTCGGCGCCAGCATGTCGCGCTATCTGATCGAGCGCATCGAGGCGACACCGAATATCGAGCTGGCCTTCAACACCGAAGTCGTGGCGCTGGAGGGGACGCAGGAGGCGGGGCTCGAACGGATCTGTACCCGTAGTCGGCTGTCCGGCGAGGAGTCCTGCGCTGACATCCGTAATCTGTTCCTGTTCGTCGGCGCCGATCCCGCCACCGAGTGGCTGGCGGACTGCGGCGTCACGCTCGATCGTCATGGCTTCATCATCACCGGCATTCCCGCCAATGGCCGCAGCGTGCAGGCGCTGGAGACGTCGGTGTCCGGTGTCTTTGCGGTCGGTGATGTGCGCTCGGGTTCGGTGAAGCGTGTCGGCGGCGCGATCGGCGAGGGCGCCCAGGTGGTGGCGGCGCTGCATGGTTTTCTCGGCGATACGGCCACGCCAACCCTTTGAGCTCATAACGGGAGATCATCATGCCGAAAGGCTGCACGCATATTTCCGGCATTCGCGATGTGACACCCAGCGCACTTGGTTGCGAGGAATGCCTGAAAACGGGCAGTATGTGGGTGCACTTGCGGATCTGCCGGACCTGCGGTCACGTCGGCTGCTGCGACGACTCCCCGAACAAGCACGCGACCAAGCATTTCCACGCCACGAAGCATCCGATTATCGAAGGCTACGATCCACCCGAAGGCTGGGGCTGGTGCTATGTCGATGAAGTCATGTTCGATTTGTCGGATCGAAAGACTCCGCACAACGGGCCGATTCCGCGCTACTACTGAGACAATCGTCCCGACGCGGGCGACGTTTCAGTGGGGACTTCATGCACATTTTTACGATCGGACGCCGGGCTTTGTTGGGTGTGCTGCTGGCCGTCCTGGCAGCGCCGTTTCTCCCCGTATCCGCTTCAGCGCAAGCTCCGCAAAGCCGCTTCGCCACCATCAACGGCGTCAAGCTGCATTATCTCATTGCGGGCAAGGGCGATCCGATCGTGCTGCTGCATGGCTATGCCGAGACTAGCCATATGTGGCGCCCGTTGATCGCAAAACTTGCAGCCAGTCATACGGTGATCGCACCGGATCTGCGTGGCTTCGGCGATTCCGACGCGCCGGCCGATGGCTACACCAAGGTGGCGATGGCCCGCGATATCCATGCGCTGGTGGTCGGCCTGAAATATCCCAAGGTGAAAATTGTCGGCCACGACATCGGCCTGATGGTCGCCTATGCCTACGCTGCGCAATATCCGAGCGAAGTCGATCGTATCGCGTTGATGGATGCCTTTTTGCCTGGTGTTGGCGACTGGACGCATGTCTGGCTGTTGCGCGACCTCTGGCACTTCCATTTCTACGGCAAGACGCCGCTGGCGCTGGTCGCGGGCCGCGAGCGCATTTACCTTGAGCACTTCTGGAATGATTTCGCCGCGGACCCGAAGAAGTCGGTGCCGGAAAAGGACCGCGTGTTTTACGCCAAGGCCTATGCGAAGCCCGGCCATATGGCAGCCGGTTTCGAGGTCTTCCGCGCTTTTGAGAAAGATGCCGCCGAGTTTGCCGAACTTGCCAAGACCAAACTGCCAATGCCGATGCTGGTCCTCTCCGGTGAGAAGGCCGGTGGGTCCTTCCTGATCGAGCAGGGGCGCCTCGTCGCCAGCAATGTGGACGGTGTTATCGTCAAAGGCTCAGGCCATTGGCTGATGGAAGAAGCCCCCGATCAGGTGATCCCGAAACTGGTTGAGTTTCTCAACAAGTAGGATTTCGCGGCTCTATCGATCGAACGCAAATATCTTGAACGAAACGGCACCTTGCACGCAAATGTATATGATGAGTGTCAGCCAAAAATCATTGGCAAGTTCCCGTGTCGCACCCTAAGATTTGAGGGGTTCTAAAGCAGGGGTGCATCATGGTTTTGGGAATGAGCTTGGCAACGTTCACGTTGCTTCATGTGGTGGTCAGCCTGATCGGCATCGTCGCGGGCCTGGTCGCAATGGTCGGCCTGCTGAAATCAAAGTCGCTGCCCGGCTGGACCGGTCTGTTTCTGCTGACGACGATCCTGACCAGCGTGACCGGCTTCTTCTTCCCGGTCGAGAAATTGCTGCCGTCGCATGTCATCGGCATCATTTCGCTGGTGCTGCTGGCGATCGCCTGCCTGGCGCTCTATGGCCAGAAGCTGGCGGGGCGCTGGCGCTGGATTTATGTGCTGACTGCGATGATCTCGCTTTATCTCAACGTGTTCGTCCTGGTGATCCAGAGCTTCCTGAAGGTCCCGCCGCTTCATGCGCTGGCACCGAGCGTGCCGCCGAGTGAGCCGCCTTTTGCGATCGTTCAGGGCATCGTGCTGGTGTTCTTCGTCGTCACGACCTTCCTTGCGATCAGGAAGTTTCGCCCGATGCCCGGCGGCTTCGCCTGATCGCCGGGCGGCGATCTCCCGCCGATAGCCGCTAGGCTTTGCCTTTTCGGGCGGGCGATTCCCGGAGGATCGCCCGTATCTCGCCGAAGGTGCGCTTCACAAGCGCCTCGGGTCTTTCGCCTGCGTCCTGCGCCAGCCAGATCTCGCCGCCGATCCGCATCGCGCCTGTCGTGATCATGGCGACCAGCCGCGCCTGCAATTGCCCGGATTTGTCTTTGGCGCGGTTGCCGAGCGCGGCAGCGATGGCGCGCTCCATCTTTTCGTATTTCACGTGGTCGCGCGCGCGCAGCGCGGGATTGCCGTGCTTCAATCGCGCAATGGCGATCGCCTCGGAGCTCTCGAGCTGCTGTGCCATCGAGAGCAAAGCATTTTCCGCGGCCAGCAGCATCGGCTCGTCTGCGGGCCTTGCGGCGATCGCGGCCACAAGGAAATCCGTGCTGGCATCCTGCCACGCCAGCACGAGGTCTTCCTTCGACGCGAAATAATGGAAGAAGCTGCGGCGCGAGATCTCTGCGGCGGCCGCAATGTCGTCCAGCGTCGTTTCCTCGAAACCGCGCTTAAGAAACAGCTCCATCGCGACCTTGGTGAGCCGCTCTCGCGTCTGCTGGCGCTTCCTTTCGCGCAGGCCGGTCGGCGGCGCAGCAGGTGCCGCAACCGATTCCGCTTCTGTTTTCCTCGGCTTAGCCGGCATCCTGGCGGTCACAACAATCCTCGATCTGCACCTATTGCAAGTTTGCACTGAGTGCACATTTATGTCCGGCGGCCGCGCCGCGCAACGATTCTCGATCCTGGGGAGATATAAGCATGACGGACTGGAGCATCGACCATATTCCACCCATGACCGGCAAACTGGCCGTGGTGACCGGGGCGACAGGTGGCCTCGGCTTCGAGACGGCAATGGCGCTTGCGGGAGCTGGCGCCGAAGTGGTGCTGACCGGCCGTAGCGACACCAAGGGGAGCGCTGCGATCGAGCGCATCTGCGAGCGACATCCCGACGCGATCATCAGCTATGAGCACCTCGATCTTGCCAGCCTGGACTCGGTCGCTACTTTCGCACGCCGTTTCGATGCGATGTATGCGTCGCTTGATCTGCTGATTAATAATGCCGGCGTGATGGCGCTGCCGACGCGCCAGACCACCGCCGACGGCTTCGAGATGCAGCTCGGTACCAATTATCTCGGTCACTATGCGCTCACGGCGCGTCTGCTCCCGGTGCTTCGCCGCAACAAGGCGCCGCGTGTGGTCAATCTCAGCAGTCTTGCGCATCGTTCGGGCCTCATCGATTTCGACGATCTTCAGGGCGCGACATTCTACAAGCCGTGGAAAGCCTATCAGCAGTCGAAGCTCGCGATGCTGATCTTCGCGATCGAGTTGCAGCGGCGCAGCGATGCCGCAGGCTGGGGTCTGATGAGCAATGCCGCGCATCCCGGTTTCGCGCTCACCGATCTCATTCCGAACGGCCCCGGCAGCGGTGGCTTGATGGGGCTCGGAAGCCGGTTGCTGCGTCCGCTGAGCCATTCAGCCGCCGCCGGTGCCTTGCCGACATTGTTTGCAGCCACCTCACCCGATGCGAAGCCAGCTGGCTATTACGGCCCGAACGGCGTCTACGAAATGAAGGGGCCGCCGGCTCCCGCGAAGATCATGCCGCGAGCTCAGGATGCCGCCGTCGGCGCGCGGCTGTGGGAGGTCTCAGCTGCGCTCACCGGCATGTCGTTTGATCAGGTCGCAATTGCCGCCTGATTGCATCGCGCGATCGACTGTCAGTCATCCAAAGGAAGTCTCATGAAAGTCATTCTGTTCGGTGCGACCGGCATGGTCGGGCAAGGCGCGCTGCGCGAATGCCTGCTCGATCCCGATGTCGAGGCCGTGCTCGTGGTCGGCCGCAGTCCTACCGGGCAATGTGATGCCAAGTTGCGTGAGATCACGCATACGGATTTTTTCGATCTGTCGGCCATCGCGCCCGACTTGACGGGCTATGGCGCCTGCCTGTTCTGCCTTGGCGTCTCGTCGCTGGGCATGAGCGAGCCGGACTATCGTCGGATCACCTACGACATCACCCTCGCGGTGGCGAACACGCTGGCGCGGCTCAATCCTGGCATGACCTTCGTCTACGTGACCGGCCAGAGCACCGATAGCACCGAGCAGGGCAGCGTGATGTGGGCGCGGGTCAAGGGCAAAACCGAGAACGACTTGCTCAAGCTGCCGTTCAAGGCGGCCTATATGTTTCGCCCCGGTGGCATCCAGCCGCTGCACGGTGTGCGCTCGAAGACGGCGTGGGTTCAGGCGATCTACACCGCGACCGCGTCTCTCTGGGCGCTGCTGGTCCGGATCGCGCCAAAATACGTCACCACGACGGAGAAAGTCGGCCGCGCCATGATCCGGGTGGTTCGTAACGGTTATTCCAAGCCAATCCTGGAAACCCCGGATATCAATCAGGTCGGAGCGTAAACGGGCCGATTCGGCCCTTTTTTAGATTTGCTGCCGGCCTCATCGAAAAACCGCAAATTTCGACGCTTTTGCTTTAAAGAGGCCATCCGCCCTATAGTCGGGGCACAGCAATCAGCGGGAATCGGTATGGATCGCATTCGCATCGTCGGCGGCAGCAAACTCAATGGCACGATCCCGATTTCGGGCGCCAAAAACGCGGCGCTGCCATTGATGATCGCCGGTCTGCTGACCGACGAGACGCTGATTCTCGACAACGTGCCGCGTCTGGCCGACGTCGCGCAGTTGCAGCGCATTCTCGGCAATCACGGCGTGGACATCATGTCGGCCGGCAAGCGCCCGGGCGACCATGAATATCAGGGCCAGACCCTGCATATCTCCGCCGCCAACATCATCGACACGACAGCGCCCTACGAACTGGTCTCGAAGATGCGCGCGTCCTTCTGGGTGATCGCGCCGCTGCTGGCGCGTATGCACGAAGCCAAGGTGTCTCTGCCCGGCGGCTGCGCCATCGGCACCCGTCCGGTGGATCTCTTGATCATGGCGCTGGAGAAGCTCGGCGCAGAACTCACCATCGACGGCGGTTATGTCATTGCCAAGGCCCCCGGCGGCCTCAAGGGCGCCGAGATCGATTTCGCCAAGGTCACCGTGTCCGGCACCCATGTAGCGTTGATGGCTGCGACGCTGGCCAAGGGCACGACCGTCATCAACAATGCTGCGTGCGAGCCGGAAATCGTCGACGTCGCCGACTGCCTGAACAAGATGGGCGCGCGCATCTCCGGCGCCGGCACCCCGACGATCACGATCGAGGGCGTGGCCAAGCTGAATGGCACGCGCCACACCGTGCTGCCGGATCGCATCGAGACTGGTACCTATGCCATGGCCGTGGCCATGACCGGCGGCGATGTGCAACTTTCAGGCGCACGGCCTGAATTGCTACAGTCGGCGCTCGACGTACTGGTCGAGGCCGGCGCGACGGTGACGCCGAACAACGACGGCATCCGCATCTCGCGCAACGGCGCGGGTATCAAGCCGGTGAACGTGTCGACGGCACCATTCCCCGGCTTTCCGACCGATCTGCAGGCGCAACTGATGGCGCTGATGACGACAGCCACGGGCTCCTCGCGTATCACCGAAACGATCTTCGAAAACCGCTTCATGCATGTGCAGGAGCTGGCACGCTTCGGCGCGCGAATTCACCTCGACGGTGAAACCGCGACCATCGACGGTACGGCCAAGCTGCGCGGCGCGCCCGTGATGGCGACCGATCTGCGCGCCTCGGTCTCTCTGGTGATCGCCGGCCTCGTTGCGGAAGGCGAGACCATGGTCAACCGCATCTATCATCTCGATCGCGGCTTCGAGCGGCTCGAGGAAAAGCTGTCCGCCTGCGGCGCCACCATCGAGCGCATCAGCGGCTAGGTTCTCACATGAGGTCGTCGTGACGGGTCAACGCAAGCTGATTGCACTGGATGCCGACGACCTCGCGGTGATTTCCGCGCATGTTCAGGATGCGGCTGTCAATGTCGGCGACATTATCTGGCGGCAGAGCGAGAAGCGGCTCGTGGTCGGCATGAGCCGGCTCGACTGGGATCAGACGATTTCAGGGGAAGTCACGCCGCGCCGGCTGGTCTCGGCGCTGCGCTTCGACCGCGTGCTGGCCTGCAAGTCCCGCGATATCGATCTCGACACGCCCGACATCGCGCTGGAACTGTTCGGCATCGAATTCCATGCCGCCGAGCCTCCTGGCGGTAGCGTCGTCCTGATCTTCGCCGGTGGGGGCGCACTCCGGCTGGATGTCGAGTGTCTCGAGGTCGAACTGGCCGATCTCGGCCCGGACGATCTGACCAGCGATGCCGGCACCGAGGCCTCCGGTCTGGACGCCTGATCCGCTATTCATCCTTTCCATGGCAGCACAGGGTTGACGGCCCTTTGTCGCCGCGCCATTGAGCAGGGGGCCTTGGCCGGCAAGGCCCCGCCGGAACACCAGAATGCCAATTCGTATCGATACCGCCAGCGCCGATTTCACCCAGCGCTTCAATGCTTTCCTGACCATGAAGCGTGAAGTAGCGGCCGATATCGAGGCCGCCACCCGCGCCATTGTCGACGATGTCGCCGCCCGCGGCGACGATGCGCTGCTCGAAGCGACCCGCAAGTTCGACCGGTTGGACCTCAAGGCCTCCGGCCTGCGCGTGACCGCGGCCGAGGTCGATGCCGCCGTGGCGGCCTGCGATGCAGAGACAGTGGATGCCCTGACATTCGCCCGCGACCGCATCGAGCTGTTTCACAAGCGCCAGCTGCCCAAGGACGACCGCTTCACCGATGCGCTCGGGGTCGAGCTTGGCTGGCGCTGGAGCGCCATTGAAGCTGTCGGTCTCTATGTGCCCGGCGGCACCGCCGCCTATCCATCGTCGGTGCTGATGAATGCCGTGCCGGCCAGGGTCGCCGGCGTCGAGCGCGTGGTGATGGTGGTGCCGTCGCCGGACGGCAAGCTCAACCCGCTGGTGCTGGCCGCGGCGAAGCTCGGCGGTGTGTCCGAGATCTATCGCGTCGGTGGCGCGCAGGCCGTGGCCGCTTTGGCCTATGGCACCGCGAGCATCGCGCCGGTGGCCAAAATCGTCGGTCCCGGCAATGCCTATGTGGCCGCTGCCAAGCGCCAGGTGTTCGGCAAGGTCGGCATCGACATGATTGCCGGCCCCTCAGAAGTGCTGGTCATTGCCGACGATACCGCTAATGCCGACTGGATTGCCGCCGATCTGCTGGCGCAGGCGGAGCACGACGCCAATGCGCAGTCGATCCTGATCACCGACAGCGAGCGCCTTGCGGACGATGTTATCCTTGCCGTCGAGGCCCAGCTCACCACACTGCCGCGCGCCGAGATCGCGCGTGCGTCGTGGGAGAGTTTCGGCGCGGTCATTCTGGTCGATAAGCTCGATGACGCCGTGCCGCTCGCCAACGCCATCGCCGCCGAGCATCTCGAAATCATGACGGCCGATCCTGAGGCGTTCTCGCTCAAGATTCGCAATGCCGGCGCCATCTTCCTCGGCGGCCATACGCCGGAAGCGATCGGCGATTATGTCGGCGGCTCGAACCACGTGCTGCCGACCGCACGCTCGGCGCGGTTCTCGTCGGGTCTCGGCGTACTTGACTTCATGAAGCGAACATCGATCCTGAAGTGCGGGCCGGATCAGCTGCGGGCGCTGGGACCGGCTGCGATGACGCTGGGCAAGGCCGAAGGCCTCGATGCTCACGCACGTTCAGTCGGATTGCGCCTCAATTTGCGATGAGTAATGCCCCTCCACCAGAGGATGACAGCAACAACCGCATCGTCGCGGTGACGCTCGATGAGGAATCGATCGGCCGTTCCGGGCCGGATATCGAGCATGAGCGCGCGATCGCGATCTACGACCTGATCGAGCAGAATCTGTTCGCGCCGGAAGGCGCACACGTCGGCCCGTTTACGCTGCATATCGGCATTACCGGCAGCCGGCTGATGTTCGACATCCGCCGCGAGGACGGCACGCCAGTCGTCGCGCACCTTCTGTCGCTGGGGCCGTTCCGCCGCATTGTGAAGGACTACTTCATGATCTGCGACAGCTACTATCAGGCGATTCGCACCGCTACGCCCGACAAGATCGAGGCCATCGACATGGGCCGCCGCGGCATCCATGACGAAGGCTCGCGGACGCTGCAGGAACGATTGGCCGGCAAGGTGCGCGTCGATTTCGAAACGTCGCGCCGGCTTTTTACGTTGATCTCTGTCCTTCATTGGAAAGGCTAGTCGCTGATGGCCGCGCCGCCACGCGCGCGTACGCCGCAGGCGGTGTTGTTTGCCTGCGGCCAGAATAGCGTGCGCTCGCCGATGGCCGCCAGCCTGTTGCAGCAGATGTTTCCGCAGGCGCTGTATGTGAAATCCGCCGGGGTGAAGAAGGGCGAGCTCGATCCCTTCGCAGTGGCCGTGATGGCCGAACTCGGCCAGGACATCTCCAGACACAAGCCCATGACCTTCGAGGAGCTTGAGGACTGGGAAGGGCTCAATTTCGATCTCATCATTACGTTGTCGCCGGAGGCGCATCACAAGGCGCTGGACCTGACGCGCACCGATGCCGCCGAGGTTGAATACTGGCCGACGGTGGATCCCACGGGAACCGAAGGTAATCGCGACCAGAAACTGGCCGCCTATCGCGAGGTCTGCGATGGACTGCTGCTGCGGATCCGCAAGCGTTTCGCCAAAGGCGGTGCTGCCAGCGGTTAAATAACCGCACCGCGGTTGTCGAAGCAGAGCCCTTCCGATAGGTTCCGGCCGCATTTCCAGGATCATCGCCCCGCATGCTCGGCCGCCCCAAATTCGTTCTCGCCTCCGGTTCGCCCCGTCGTCTCAGCCTGCTCAATCAGGCCGGGATCGAACCCGATGCGCTGCGCCCCGCCGATGTCGACGAGACCCCGAAGCGGGGCGAGTTGCCGCGCGCCTGCGCCAATCGCCTGGCACGCGCCAAGGCGGAAGCGGCGCTCAAGTCAGTTCAGCTCGACGACGAACTCCGCGGCTCGTTCATTCTTGCAGCCGATACCGTGGTGGCCGTCGGTCGTCGCATCCTGCCCAAGGCGGAACTGGTCGATGAGGCTTCGCAGTGCCTGCGGTTGCTGTCGGGCCGCAACCACCGTGTCTATACGGCGGTCTGCATCGTCACCCCCAAGGAAAGCTTTCGGCAGCGGCTGATCGAGACCAAGGTGCGCTTCAAGCGCCTTAACGAAGAAGACATCTCGACCTATATCGGCTCTGGCGAATGGCGCGGCAAAGCCGGTGGCTACGCCGTGCAGGGCATTGCCGGTTCCTTCGTGGTCAAGATGGTCGGCTCCTACACCAATATTGTCGGCCTGCCGCTCTACGAGACCGTCACACTCCTCGGCGGCGAGGGCTTCCCGATCCGTTTCGGATGGTTGAATGCAAGCTAAGGCGTCCAAATCTGGCGAAAAGCCGTGCCCGATCTGCGGCAAGCCCGCGGTGGAGGCCTCCAAGCCGTTCTGCTCCGAGCGTTGCCGCGACGTCGATCTCAATCGCTGGCTGTCGGGTTCCTATGCGATTCCCGGCAAACCGACGGATGACGAGGACGCCGAATAGGCTTGACGGGCATTCGCGCTGTCCAAGCCGGTCCGAAGCGGTCATTTCCCATTGTTTTGACGGGAAAATCTTCGTTCACAGAAATGCCATCGGGCGGGTGGACAGGGCCGATTTGCCTGACTATAAACCGGCGCTCCCTGGACCTGATCCGGGGCGGCGCCCAGGTAGCTCAGTTGGTAGAGCATGCGACTGAAAATCGCAGTGTCGGTGGTTCGATCCCGCCCCTGGGCACCATAGGCTTCCTAAGCCTTTGTCCCTAAAGACAATTCAGTGAAAACAATGACTTGAGGGCTACCCGGTAATACACACGGGTGATACACATGCCCCTTCAAATGTCACGTCCTTGGAAGCACCCCAAAACGGGTATCTATTGGCTGCGAAAACGCGTTCCGGACGAGCTCATTAAGCTCGTGGGAAAGCGAGAGGAGCTTCGCACGCTCGGGACCAAGGATCCCGCGCTAGCGAAAGTGAAGCATTCCGCCGCCCTGGCTGAAATCGAGGCGAAATGGGCCAATCTCAGATCCGGCCAGAAGAGCCTGACTGAGCGTGAGGCGCATCATCTGGCCGCGGCATTCTACGACAGATGGTTACAGCGATACCTGGAAAATCCGAGCCAGCAGACTGATTGGCGCGTGGATCTAGGCCCGCGGCTTTTTCAGCCCAGCCCGATCTCGGCGAATTACGAGTTCCTCTACGACGCCGCTGCGATCGTCGTAGATAGGGATGAGCTACGGGTCCGAGAAATGGAGCGGTGGTGCCTGGAATGGGCCGATAGCTGCGCCTCAAATGTCGGCCTTCGACTGGCCGCAAGCGACAACAGGATATTGGCTCGCGCGATCGGAGCTGCGGTTCAGCGTGCCAGTGTCGCTTTGCAGCAGCTGTCGCAAGGCGTCGGCGCGGCGGCGCCTATCGCTGCGAGCAGCTCGCCTATCTTAGCTTCATTGCCCTCTCAGGAGCCATTCCCATTCAACGATCTGGTTGACGGCTGGGCTAAAGAGCGCCGTCCTGTTGAGAAGACGTTATATGAATGGTCACGCGTCGTGAAACAGCTGGTCGCGTTCTTAAAGCATGACAATGCTCGGGCCCTTACTGGCGACGACATGGTTCGCTGGAAAGAAGCTATGTTGACCGAGGGTCTTCGGCCCAAGACCATCCAGGATGCCAAACTCGCACCGGTTCGGGCGATCCTTCAATGGGGCGTCGCCAATAAGAAGCTGACCACGAATGTTGCGGATGGAATTTCGCTCGATACGCGAAGCAAGCAGAGTGAGAAGAAGCGAAGCTTCACTGATGAGGAGGCCAAGATTGTTCTGCTCGCCGCAACGGCGTCTTCGGATCCGGTGAAACGTTGGGTGCCCTGGATTGGGGCTTATTCCGGAGCTCGCGTATCTGAGATCTGCCAATTGCGTCGCGAGGACGTGGTCGAGATCGACGGCATCTGGTGCATGAAAATCATGCCGGAAGCTGGCTCGGTAAAGACGTCTGGATCTGAGCGTATTATTCCGGTGCATCCCGCACTGGAAGAGAGTGGGTTTTTGAAATTTGCACTTCAGAAAAAGACCGGGCCCATATTCTCCGAGCTGTCGCCAGATAAATTCGGAAAACGCGGCGGCAACGGGACAAAGGTTATTGGCCGCTTTGTTCGCCAGCTCGGTATTAGAGATCCTCGCATCTCTCCCAGCCATTCATGGCGCCACCGTATAAAGACGTTGGGGCGCCGCTACGGGCTTGCGAAGGATATTCTGGAAGCCATGACCGGCCACGGCTCGAAGTCAGTGGCTGACGCGTACGGAGAGTTTCCGGTCGAAGCATTGTATAGGGAGCTGTGTAAGTTACCTAAACTGAGCATCAGTGCTTCCGGATGATCGGCAGGCCACGAATTCGTCGGTCATAGGCACGCTCTTGTGCACACGGCACGGCGATGCGGCTAGCCGTGCGCGGGGGGGGGGCGGCAAATGTGGGCCCACCCGGGCGTTCATTGGGCAGACTCCCTCTCGATGTCAGTCAGCCCGCTCCGCAATGGCAGGGCATCGGGGGATGTTCAGTTGAAATTGCGTGTAAGCCTTGCGCAATGCTTGACCGTTCAAGTCGGCAAGTTCTATTTTTGTTCTCGTGATTCATGGCAAGCTGCGTTCACGCCATGTCGCCGGCGTTGGCAAGATCGGTGGCTTTTCGGATAACGGCGCCGCTTCGACAGGACCCGGAAAAATGAACGAGATCATCTGTCCCCACTGTGACAGGGCCTTCAAGGTCGACGAATCCGGCTATGCCGAGATTCTGAAACAGGTCCGCGACGCGGATTTCGAACTGCAATTACACGAACGCCTGGAATTGGCCGAGCGCGATAAGCAAAGCGCTGTGGAGCTGGCCAAGGCGAAGGTTAGCAACGATTTGCAGAAGACCGCGGCCGCCAAGGACGCCGAAATCCAAGAGCTGAAATCCAAGCTTGACGCGAGTGTCGTTACTCAGAAGCTTGCTGTAACTGAAGCCCTTGGTGCAGTGGAGAAAGAACGCGACACGCTTGCAAACGCGCTTGCGCAAGCCGAACGCGAGAAGAAAGCCGCCTCTGAGCTTGCTGAGGCGCTTTTAGCCGGCGAGCTGCACAAAGTCTCCGCTTCCAAGGAAGAAGAGATCCGAGAGCTGAAAGCCAAGCTCCATGCTGTCGAGCTAGAAAAAAAGCTCGCCGTGACCGAAGCTGTCGGCGCAGTCGAGAAAGAGCGGGACGAACTAAAGAACGGCATCAAGCAGGTGATGCTGGAGAAGCAGCTCGCCGAACAGTCCCTCAGGGACAAGTATGAAACGCAGATCAAGGATCGTGATGACGCGATCGAGCGTCTCAAGGATATGAAGGCGCGCCTCTCGACCAAGATGGTCGGGGAAACCCTTGAGCAGCACTGTGAGACCGAATTCAACCGAGTGCGCTCGATGGCCTTTCCGCGGGCCTACTTCGAGAAGGACAACGACGCGCGGTCCGGCAGCAAGGGCGATTACATCTTTCGCGATTCGGGCGATGCCGGCACCGAGATCATCTCAATCATGTTCGAGATGAAGAACGAGAGCGACAAAACCGCAACGAAGAGCAAGAACGAGGATTTCTTCAAGGAACTTGACCGGGATCGCGCGGAAAAGGGCTGCGAGTACGCCATCCTGGTCTCATTGCTCGAACCTGACAGCGAACTCTACAACGCTGGTATCGTCGACGTCTTTCACCGCTATCCGAAGATGTACGTTATCCGGCCGCAGTTCTTCCTGCCGATGATTACCCTTTTACGGAACGCCTCCCTGAACTCGTTGAAGTACAAGACGGAGCTGGCGCTCGTTAAGGCGCAGAATATCGACATCACACAGTTCGAAAATCAGTTGGAGACATTCAAGAACGGATTCGCCAGAAACTATGATCTCGCCTCCAAGAACTTCCAGACTGCAATCGCCGAGATTGATAAGTCCATCGATCATCTTCAGAAAACAAAAGACGCATTGATCGGTACAGACCGGAACCTGCGCCTTGCGAACGACAAGGCCCAGGACGTGACGATCAAGAAGCTGACCCGGGGCAATCCCACGATGGCGGCGAAATTTGCAGAGTTAAAAAGTGAGGCCGCCGAATGACCGAGGCAGATGCCTGAATCGCCTTGCAGGCTTCTAGACTATGTGTCGCTGAGCGGTGCCAGGTCCGTGGGGATATGACTATCCGGATAACCTGAAGGTCGACATCCGGACGCAGAAAAGTATGTCGCGGGATGCTGCGGTTATACAGTTTGCACTTCCCGAGTCGATCCGAGCCAAAATTCGCCCCGCTGTGGCCTGCCGAGCGACGTTTCTGGTCGCCGCCAAATAAAGATGACTTGAAGATCCAGGCCTTGCTGGAGGATCAAACAACCCCCGAGCCGCGCGGCGACCCACGCTGGATCAGGAAGTTTGGCCGATAGGTTGCCGAGCTTGCCTGGAGGGCACCGGGGGAACACTGTCTGCCGCCGTTCTTTTTGAAGAGCATCTCTTCAATCCGCCTTGTTCAACCGTATGTCGGCTTTCGAGGGGTGAATGACCTCGGTGCTTCGCAGACCTGCGCTTATTTAAAGACGCAACCGAGGGGCCGGCGACATTGCGTTGGCCGAACCCACGCAGCCATTCGTTTACGGCATAACGCGGACTTCACGAAGGTCCGAAAGCACAAGCGTTTCACTTGTATCCGCGTTGCACGAGGCAAGCATAATGCGATTTCAGAGGGCGGCACTACGCTCCCGCAGGAGAACATTGCTTGTTGGCGTCGCCGTCCTGTGTCTTGACATGGCGGTGAGCAATGAAAGTTTTGAGATTCATGCTATTTCGCAAGCCGCTTCGGTTTGGCGCCGCGATGTGCAAAGATCTCATCCGATGAGAGCTTGCACTATTTTGCCGCTGTGTGTCTCGCCAAATTCGGCAAATGATCCACGATAGTGCATCGGACCGTCGCCTCATCGGCCCCAGAGTGACGCGACCGAAGTTCAACTGCTCGATAAATGGGGCCGCATGTCTCCCGCAAGAGCGCCGACCCTCACGTCCGATCCCGCCGCTCTTGATGATCATCATGACCGGATTCGAGGTATCTCTGTCATGGACTTGTGCGACGCCGCGATCGATTGTCCTTACGATATCGCACGCCACGCGGCCAGTTAGATAGCGATCAACCTGCCGCGTCCGATCGCCTCTGCTCGAGACGATCGAAGCACCCTTTCCACTTAACATCACGGAATTGATGTCCCTCGTAAATAAAATCGCAAATCCGCCGTCGACCTACGTTGAGAGCATGTCGGATACCCGAACCAGGCGGTCGTCTTGTGATGTGGGACGATCTGCAACTTCGGTCGAGGACGATACTGCGATCGAGTGCGGCGGACGTTCGATCCTTTCACCTCTTCGAAACTGAGCGATCAGATAAAATGAGCGCATTCACGAACGACCTCGAAACTGGCGTGCCCCTGCGTTCGCGTAACGGCCGCTTGATGTGGGGGGGAGTCATCGGGTTGGCGATGCTTGGAGTGCCGATCGCAGCCATGCTTCTGTCCCGCGACCCGCAAACCGCTGTAGCCGCTCCGCCACTGCCGGTGGTATCGGTTGCGCCGCCGCTTTCGCGCACGGTCAACGAATGGGACGCGTACGTCGGTCGCTTCGCGCCAAGCAAGAGCGTCGACGTGCGCCCGCGGGTCTCCGGACAGGTCATCGCGCTTCACTTCGCAGATGGAGCCATCGTAAAGCAGGGACAGCTGCTCTTCACTATCGATAAGCGCCCCTTCGAGGCGGCTCTCGGAGAAGCTCAAGCCATGCTGGAGAGCGCCAAAAGCGATCTGGCGCTGGCACGCACCGACGTCGCGCGCGCCGACCAGCTCAGCGATGCGGCGATCTCGAAGAGCGAAGTCGATCGGCGCCGCGCAAAGATGCAAGCCGCCGTGGCATCCGTCGCCGCAGCCGAGGCGCGCGTGCAGTCTCGAGCTCTGGACATGGAATTCACCGACGTGCGCGCCCCAATTGCAGGTCGCGCTTCGGACCGCCGCGTCGATCCCGGCAACCTAGTCATGGCGGGCGACGGGGCCAACAGCACGCTGCTCACGACCATCAACGCTCTCGATCCAATATACTTCAATTTCGATACGTCGGAAGCGATCTTCCTCAAAACGAAGCGCGCTCAACAATCGGGTGCCGAACCGTCCCGGGTCGAGGTCCGCCTTCAGGACGAAACGAACTATCGCTGGAGTGGTCAACTCGATTTCATCGATACCGGCCTAGATCCGCGTTCCGGCACCATCCGTACGCGCGCAGTGTTGATGAACCCGGACATGTTCCTGACGCCCGGAATGTTCGGCAACATGCGACTCGCCAACGGCACGGCGTCAACGGCGCTGCTCGTGCCCGACTTCGCGATACAGACCGATCAAGCTCGAAAAACGGTTTTGACCGTCGCGTCCGATGGCAAGGTGATCGCAAAACCGGTTCAGCTCGGGGCGGTGGTCGACGGGCTTCGTATCGTCAAGAGCGGTCTGAACGCAGACGACCTCGTCATCGTCGGCGGGATTATTTCAGCCGTGCCCGGAGCCAACGTCGCGACAAAGGCCGGAGAGATCGTGCCGGTCACGTCTTCGCCCAGGACACCAATGCTTGCTACGAGCGGCGAGGTCACGTTCGCCCGCTGAGCGGAGCGATCGCAGGCAATCAGGACTGTCACGCATGCATTTTTCCCGGTTCTTCATCACCCGGCCGATCTTCGCCGCGGTCATCGCCGTCGTGATCACTATCGCGGGCACCATCTCCTACTTCAAGCTGCCGGTCGCACAATATCCCGACATCATTCCACCCACGGTCGCGGTCTCAGCCACATATCCAGGCGCGTCGGCAGAGACGGTTGCCGAAACAGTCGCGTCGCCCCTCGAGCAGGAGATCAACGGCGTCGACAACATGCTCTACCAGACCAGTCAATCCACCGCCGACGGGAGGGTGGTGATATCGGTGGTGTTCAGAGTCGGGACCAATCTGGACGCCGCGCAGATGCTCGTGCAGAACAGGGTCGCGACCGCGGTACCGCGACTGCCGGAGACCGTCCAACGTCTGGGCGTAACCACGCGGAAGACGGCGCCGAGTGCCTTGATGGCGGTCAATCTGGTGTCTTCGGACGGTTCGCTCGATCAAAGCTACATCTCGAATTACGCGCTCACTCAGATCCGCGACCGGCTCAGCCGCATTGAGGGCGTCGGCGATGCCCGGATCTTCGGCAGCCGCGAGATCGCGATGCGCATTTGGATCGATCCCGGCAAGGCATCCGCATTAAACCTCACGGCCGGCGAAATCGTTGCGGCGCTCCGGGCGCAGAACGTCCAAGTGGCTTCGGGAGCCCTTGGTCAGCCGCCCACCGCCAACAACGATGCATTCCAATTGAACGTCCGTACACAAGGGCGCCTGACCGAACCGAGCCAGTTTGCCGACGTCATCGTCCGCACCGACGCCGACGGTCATCAGGTGCGGGTACGGGACATCGCGCGCGTCGAAATAGGGGCCGCGGACTACGGAACGAACGCCTATCTGTCCGGCGACGCTTCGGTCATGATCGGCATTTTCCAACGGCCAGGCACCAACGCGCTGGAGACCGGCTTGACCGTGGAACGAGAAATGGAAGAGGCCGCCAAGAAATTCCCTCGTGGTCTCGAATTTCGGATCATGTGGAATTCCACGAAATTCATAGCTCAGTCGACCGAAGCCGTACGCGATACGCTCTTCGAGGCGGCCGCGCTCGTCGTAATCGTGATCTTCGTATTCCTTCAGAACTGGCGCGCGGCGATCATTCCCGTTGTCGCGATCCCTGTTTCCCTGGTGGGTACGTTCGCCGCGATGGCGATCGTAGGATACAGCTTGAACAGCCTCTCGTTGTTCGGTCTCGTCCTGGCGATTGGTATCGTGGTCGACGATGCCATTGTCGTAGTCGAGAATGTCGAGCGCAACCTCGAACGAGGCTTGGCTCCGCTCGAGGCCGCGCGCGTGTCGATGGACGAAGTATCCGGGGCTTTGGTCGCCATCATGCTCGTTCTCTGTGCGGTCTTCGTCCCGACCTTCTTCCTCACCGGGCTATCCGGCGCCTTCTACAAGCAGTTCGCGCTCACGATTTCGGCCGCGACCGTCGTATCGCTGATCGTCTCGCTGACGTTATCTCCGGCGCTTGCCGCGCTCCTTCTCCGGCACGACCATTCGCCCCGTCCGCGCGGATGGGCCGGACGCGCGTTGCGGGCCGCGGGCGGCGCCTTCAATCGAGGTTTCGATCGCCTGAGCGACGGCTACGGGCGCCTCACCGCGCGCCTGATCGCCAACTGGAAGATCATGATGGTCGCGTACGGCGCGCTGATCGTGGCCACGGTCGCAGTTCTTTGGACGACGCCGACCGGCTTCGTGCCCGCGCAGGACCAGAGTTATCTCATCACGATCATCCAGCTTCCTCCAGGCGCATCGCTCGCCCGCTCAGACGCTGTCCTGCAGCAGGTTTCCAAACGCATCCTCTCGGTTCCGGGTGTGCGGGGCACAATCATGCTTGCGGGGTACAACGCCGCTTCGGATTCGAGCGCGCCCAATTCCGCAACGATTTTCGTACCCCTCAATCCATTTGATCAACGGAAGACGTTGGACCTGTCGGCGAACAGCGTTCTCGCTGAGGCCCGCAAGAGGGTCGCGGACATCGACGAAGCCAGGGTCTTGGTCATTCCGCCGCCTTTGATTGACGGCATCGGATCGGCCGGCGGCTATCGCATGATGGTTCAGGACAGGAGCGGGCAGGGCTATAAGGCGCTGGCGGTGCAGTCCGACAAGCTCATCGCTCACGCGAACGCGACGCCCGGCCTCGCGCAGGTGTTCACGTTCTTCAACACAGCCACGCCGAGAGTGTACGCGGACATCGATCGTCCGAAAGCGGACATGCTCGGAGTACCGCCCGAGCGCGTGTTCGAGACGCTGCAGGTGTATCTCGGTTCGACCTACGTCAACGACTTCAATCTGCTCGGCCGCACGTTCCAGGTCATCGCTCAAGCCGATCAATCGAGCCGCCGCACCGAGGCCGACATCGGCAATCTCAAGACAAGGTCGGCAAGCGGCACGATGGTCCCGATCGGTTCGGTTGCGACATTCAGGGACGAGACCGGGCCGTATCGCGTCGTTCGATACAACCTATTCCCGGCGGTGGAAGTCGATGGCGACACGGCGCCCGGCTACTCGACCGGACGTTCGCTCGCGACGATGGAAAAGCTCGCCGCCGAACAGCTACCTTCAGGTTACAGCTTCGAGTGGACGGCCATCGCCTTTCAACAACAGATCGCAGGAAATACCGCAAGTCTTGTGTTCGTGCTCGCCGTCGTACTCGTCTTCCTTGTTTTGGCGGCGCAGTACGAAAGCCTGACGATGCCTCTCGCGATCATTCTGATCGTACCAATGTGCATTCTCGCAGCGATGACCGGCGTGAACCTGCGGGGTATGGATAACAACGTCCTCACGCAGATTGGTCTCGTGGTGCTGATCGCCATGGCCGCGAAAAACGCCATCCTCGTGATCGAATTCGCCAAGCAAGCGGAAGAACGCGACGGACTCGGGCCGATCGATGCAGCCGTGCAAGCCTCTAAAACCCGCTTGCGGCCGATCCTGATGACCAGCTTCGCGTTTGTCCTGGGCGCCGTTCCGCTACTCGTAGCCCGGGGCGCAGGCGCCGAACTGCGCCAAGCTCTGGGGACAGCCGTCTTCTTCGGAATGATCGGCGTCACCGGCTTCGGTCTGATCTTTACGCCGATCTTCTACGTCGTTTGCCGTTCGTTCGGCGATCTGCTGTCACGACGGCGGAGCTCCGACGCGGTGGTGGTCCCGGCCGAGTAGTCAAAACAAGGCTGCGCCGGCTGTGCTCGACCGTGGTGCTTACCTCCATCTGGAACGTCCCAGCGAGAACGTTTCCGTAAAATACTTCGGCAAGTTCGACGAGGTCGGTATGCCTTGAGATCTGACCTTTGCGATGTAATACCATGCCGCCGAATGCCATTCGGCGTGTCATCTAAGCTCCATACACGAGATGGCGAGGACAAAGCATGCAGCAAGATATCCTGAAGATTGCGGAAGAATGGATCGTTGCAGGTCATGGGGTTGCCATAGCGACCGTGGTCGAGACGTGGGGATCGGCTCCCCGACCTGCCGGCTCGAACCTCGTCATCAACGACGAGGGTATGTTTCTCGGTTCGGTATCTGGCGGCTGCGTCGAAGGTGCGGTCGTTGCCGAAGCGCTCGAGGTCATCGAGAGCCAAACGCCTCGCCTGCTCGAGTTCGGCGTAGCGGACGAAACGGCGTGGAAGGTCGGCCTCACTTGCGGCGGAACGATCCGCGTATTCGTCGAAAAGGTTGGGTGATGAAAGACCGTCGATCGCCGCCCGCTTCGATCGCGGACAAGCCGATTATAAACCCTCGAGGCGAGGAGAGCAGTTCCGCAACAGCGTTTCAGGCAATGATGCCGAAAGCAGGCGTGAACATAAAAGGGGGCGCGCCTCACTCGCCGGATGCCGAACGCTTCTGCTGGGACATGATCACGATCGACGCGCACCTCGCGGAGATAAGAGCCTACCTGGCCGGGAAGCTGAAGGTCAGCGTGCCGCAGTGGGTTCTGATTTCGGTCCTGGAAGACCGCGGTGCGGGAGAGGGGGTCTCAGTCCGCGAGGTGTCGAAATGCATGGCGGTCGATGCATCGTTCGTGACGACGCAATCGAAGCTGCTCGAAGCGAAAGGGCTCGTACGCCGGGTCCAATCGTCGACCGATGCGCGGGTAATTCTGATGTCGCTTTCCCAAGTCGCGCGGGACCGGATTGAAGCCATTTCGGGAGAGCGCGGTTCGATAAGGGACTTTATGTTCGGAGATTTGGACGCAGACACTCTGAAGACTTTCCTGAAAGGTCTTGCGCAGGTGAGAGACAATATTTCCAGAGCTTCCCGCCTGGTCTCGCTCTTTCCGCTTTAGCGGCCTGGAGCGCGCGCCGACAGCGCCCCGGCCCCGCGTGATGAACGAATCCGCAGAGACAATTTGATCAGGGGGGCGCGACGATTTCCAACATCGAATAAGGAGCGAGACCATCATGACAAGCCAAGGATCGAACGTACCTAAGCGCACCATGCTGTTGACCGGCGCCAGCCGCGGCATCGGCCATGCAACCGTCATGCGTTTTTCGAGTGCCGGCTGGCGCGTTCTGACCTGCTCGCGGCATCCGTTCCCCGAAGTCTGCCCCTGGGATGCGGGCCCGGAAGATCACATCCAGGTCGATCTCGCCGATCATGACGATACCGTGCGCGCGATCGAGGACATCAAGGAACGCCTCAACGGTGGCGCGCTGCATGCGCTCGTGAACAATGCGGCGATTTCTCCCAGAATGCGGCGCGCGGATGGGCGCGATCGGCACCGACGTCGCCATCTGGTCCCATGTGTTCAAAGTCAACTTCTTCGCGCCGATCATGATGGCGCGTGGCCTGATGGAGCAGCTGAAGGCTGCTAAGGGCTCGGTGGTCAAAGTAACCTCGATTGCCGGATCGCGTGTGCATCCTTACGCAGGCGCTGCCTACGCTACCTCCAAAGCGGCGCTCGCTGCACTGACGCGAGAGATGGCGTTCGACTTCGGTCCACTCGGCGTCCGCGTTAACGCAATCGCCCCGGGCGAGATAGATACATCGATCCTGTCACCGGGCACGCAGACTATCGTCGACCAGCAGATTCTGATGCATCGCCTGGGCACTCCCGACGAGGTTGCTAAAATCGTGTATGTGCTATGTACGGAAACCGGCTCATACGTGAACGGTGCTGAAATTCACATCAATGGTGGCCAGCATGTTTGATTGGCGACTACGACGCTGGACGTCCTGAATGTTGATCAGTGCAATGCGTTTTGGGATACTGCGTTAACGAGCTCTTGCAACATTCCTAAAAGGTAACCTCCTAGTTGCCCCTATCTTGAGCCTCGCTCTTGCCGGCAGCCAAGCTCGTCAACGCACCTTGTGGGATCTTCCTAGCCAGAAGCCACCCGACATGATCAGAAGCTCTCCTGATGATCCCTTCCCGAAGTCAAGCCGTCCCCCCTCAATAACTTTTTGTTCCGAACCGGCTTTGCACCTCATATCACGCCACATATCCCACAAATAACGCCATCCGCCGGTTTATGTGATCGTCGCGAATGTTTACCCGAAGGCACAAAATAAGGGATTATCCGTTTGCGCCGAGAGATCAACATCGGCGTAGTAAGGTTTAAAGATGACGCGCCAAGTCGGTATTCTCGTCTACCCGCATTTTCAGCTTCTCGACATGAGCGGACCAGCTGACGCTTTTCACATGGCCAATCGGGCAAGCGGCCGCGAGATTTACAGCGTGAACTTGATATCTCAGGAAGGCGGATTAGTGTCGAGCGCTGTTGGGATCAGCGTATCTACGGAAGCGTACTCGCCTCGCCGGTACGACACTTTCCTCATCGTCGGCGGTGACGTACCGAGCACGAGTTTCGAACAGTGCGACGAACTGATCGATGTAGCCAGGATTGGAGCCTCGAACGCGCGCCGTACCGCAAGCGTCTGCACCGGTGCCTTCGTCCTCGCTGCTGCCGGCTTGCTGGATGGACGCTGCGCCACGACACATTGGAAACATGCGGGCCAGCTTCAACGGGCGTATCCGAACGTGCGGGTCGATAGCGATCGGATATTCATCAAGGACGGCGATATCTGGACATCGGCGGGCGTCAGCGCTGGCCTGGACCTGGCACTTGCGATGGTCGAAGAGGATGTCGGTGCCGATATCGCGCGGGCGGCGGCGCAGATGCTCGTCGTCTATCATCGTCGACCCGGAGGACAGTCGCAGTTTTCGGCCCTTTTGGACATGGAGCCAGGTTCGGATCGCATCCGGAACGTCCTCACCTTCATCCGAGAGAATCTTACCGAGCCCTTGTCCATCGACAGATTGGCGGACGTGGCCTGCCTCAGCCCTCGTCAGTTCGGACGAGCATTCCTGTCGGAAACCGGAGAGACGCCCGCCAAGGCGGTCGAGCGCGTGCGCGCGGAAGTAGCTCGTGATCGAGTAGAGAACGGCAGCGAGCCGCTCGAGGTAATAGCCCGCAATGTCGGCTTTGTGGATCCGGAACGGATGAGACGCGCGTTCTTGCGCATTTTTGGCCATCCGCCGCAAAGCATGCGCCGAATGAACTCCTATGACATCACCGCCAACATCCAGCAGAAGTGGCGAACGCCGGCTCAATCGGTGATGACGGACGCCTGAGACACTATCCTTTTCGTCACGTGCCGGGTCGCCTTCCAGAGAGGCATCGATCCCCGGCCGCACGATGGCTGTATGGGGTGAATAGCTGAAGCACTACGATGGCGGGATTCGCGGGATGTTCGTCATTCGCCAAAAAGCGTGATCGGGTTACACCAGCAAATCGGGTGGTTCAATTTTGGTCACCCTTTGCCGGAAAACAAGATGACCGTGCACGTCGATGATCAGGATCCATTTTTGACCCCAGTCTCTGCGCGGAGCGGACATCGAAATCCGATGGTGCTCGCTGTCGCGCAGGGGCTTTTCACAGCGGCACTCGCGATCGACCTGACGCTCACCGGCTTGACCGGATATCAGCTTGCGCCAGATAAATCCCTTGCCACGCTTCCGTTCGCCATGATCACCGTCGCCGGCGCGGTTACATCCCTATTCGCCTCGCTGATGATGGAGCGCATCGGACGTCGCGCCGGGTTTACATTCGGAGCGATGGTGGGAGCCATTGGCGGACTGGTATCTGTTTGGGCCGTCATCCACGCCAGCTTCTGGCTGTTCTGCGTCGGAACCGCCGGCGTCGGCATCTTTCAGTCTTTCGCTTCGTTCTATCGGCTGGCCGCTGCGGACGCTGTGGATGCGGATGACAAGGCGAGGGTAATCTCACTGGTACTAGCGGGCGGCGTGATAGCTGCAGTGATAGGACCGGCCGTCGCTGCGTGGAGTAAAGACTGGTTCCCGCCGTTGTTTGCGGGGTCCTACCTTGTCGTCTTCATCTTGTGTCTCGCCAGCACTTTTCTGCTGGGTATCACCTACCGCGACGTTCCAAACGAATACGTCCCGGCTCCCAGCGCCGCAACTTCATCCCGCAGCCTCATCCTGATCTTCTCCCGACCCATCTCCCTTGCGGCTCTTGCCAACAATGTCATCGGCGGCGTGGTCATGATGTTCGTCATGACAGCGGCTCCCCTTGCTGCGGTTGCTTGCAGTCATTCCATCGACGATGGCGCGAACATTATTCAATGGCACTTAGTTGGAATGTATGCGCCATCCTTCGTGGCCGGTCGTCTGATCGCGCGGTTCGGTATGCCGGCGGTCCTATACGCCGGAATGGTCATGAGTGCCGCGTGCGGCGTTGTGGCAGCGTTTTCTACAACCTTGCCTGCTTTCTACATCGCGCTGCTTTGCCTCGGCGTCGGATGGAATTTCATGTTTGTCGGCGGGACGACTCTGCTTGCAGCATCGCATTTCCCGCATGAGCGGGCATCTGTGCAAGGCATGGCGGAGCTGATTCGCGGCTTTCTCACTGCGATCGCTACGCTGGCCGCCGGACCAATCCTCGAGACCTTTGGGTGGGCGGAGCTGAACCTCGCCATCATTCCCATGCTCGTAGTCTCGTTCTTCTTGACCCACCTTTGGGTGCGAACGGGCGCGAAGATCTCCCCCGCTTAGACGGTCCACGGAGCCGTGATCCGGACGTCGGACAACCTGTCCAATGGTCACCGTCGATCGCGTAATTGAACATCGCACCTAGCAACAGACGCCCTGATGATCGACGACTCGCTACTCGATAGGAACCTATATGCAATCCTTTAAGCTCGCTTTGAACGTCGTAGTCGCAGCATTAGTCTGCCTGACGATCGCTCTGGTGCTTATCTATTGAAATGAAGGGGCTGTTTCCCACGTAGCGGTGACACCGAAATTGATTACCGCGCCCAAGGCAGAAGCAAAGCGTTAAGAACAGCCTGCGCGACGGCCGCACTCTGGCGGCTCATGAAGAGGTCGAGGCATTTCCTCGACGCGTCGGCTTTGAAGCGGTGTTCGCTTCATCCAGGGCGTGGCAGCCGTCGAGCGCGACCTAATCGGTCGGTTGGAGCTTCTTGCTGACGAGCCTCCACTGATCGCCTGCCTATATCAGGTTGAAGAAGGCAATATACCGAGAGCCAGTCTGACCGTTCGTATCGATGCGAGCACCGGCAGCTGTGCCGACGATGAATTGCCGCATGGATACCCGGCCAAACCGGCCTTCCTCGCTCTACATACTTGGAACGATGGTGCCTTCTACTCCACCAAAGCCGATCTTGTAACATGCGCCGGAGCAATGGCCCCAGATGGTGAGCGAATCTCCGTCATTCAGGAAAGACCGCTCGACCGAAGGGGCAAGTTTGATCGGGTCGGTCCCATTCCAACTGAGCTCCAACATACTACCGCGTTCTTTTGGGCCGGGACCGCTGATCGTGCCGGAGCCGAGCAGGTCGCCGACTTCCATGGCACATCCGGAAGATGCGTGATGCACAAGCTGTTGAATGGGCGACCAATACATTTGTTTGAAGTTCGTGCTGCAGATGTTTGCTGGAACCTGCATTTCGGATCCTCGAAGCGTCACGTCGAGAGCAATATCATAGTTGTTGGCACCGGTCTGATGCAGATATGGAAGTGGCTCGGGGGACTGCGTCGGTCCATGAACACGGAATGGCTCCAGGGCTTCCCGTGTCACGACCCACGGACCCACTGAAGTGGCGAACGCTTTCGCCTGAAATGGACCGAGCGGCACATACTCCCATTGCTGGATATCACGCGCGCTCCAATCATTCAGGAGCACGAAGCCGAATATCATCGCCTCAGCCTGTTGTTCACTCAGAGTGGTGCCCATGGCTGACGGTTGTCCGATCACCGTTCCGATCTCAAGTTCGAAGTCCAGCCGCAGGCAGGGGCCGTGGCTCGGTGTCGAGTCGAAGGGACGTTTCGTCTGACCAAGTGGCCGCCTGATTTTGGTCCCGCTCACAACGACTGTCGATGCTCTGCCGTTGTAGCCGATCGGGATATGGAGCCAGTTGGGCGACAACGCGTTTTCTTTGTCGCGGAACATCGTTCCGACATTAGTCGCGTGATCGCGCGAAGAATAGAAATCGGTGAAGCCGGACACGCGAATTGGAAGATGTAGTCTTGCTTCACTGCGGGCGAAGAGGGCGCGGGCTCTCAGGCTCGCATCGTCACGAAGGACAGGATTATTGTGGCGCAGAAGTTCGCTGATCCGGGCTCGCGTCGCGGACCAGATCTTTGGACCCAATGCCATGAAAGCGTTGATCGTCGGTTCGGAAAAGACATCAGCGGGCCCGATCAAACCTGCGCTTTGCAGCGCGTGGAGATCGAGAACGAAATCGCCAATAGCAACGCAAACCCGCCGTGAGAGCGTAGATTCTGTTGAGAAGACTCCATAAGGGAGGTTCTGGATCGGAAAGTCAGAGTCGGGCGAGACGTCGATAAAGGATCGTAGTGAAGGATCGTTAGGGTGCATGATGAGTCCCTGAGGGGGCGGAGACCGCCAATTGCGCTCTCCTAGCGTGGCTTATTCGGAGTTCGGGCTGGCTTTGTGGGACGTGCGGATCTCACCGGTGGCAGCGACAGCCCGGCAGTGAGAAAGGGAATCACGTTTTCGAGGGCTTCGTCCGGATCGGAAAATGAGATGTCATCCCCCAGAATCTCCTGGATACGCCCGTTGTCGCCGCGGATGTACAGCATTGCGCCGTAGACACAGGCGAGGCGCCAGGCGAGTTCCTTCCGGTCTATATGCGAGCAGGCCTTAGTGACTGCGTCGATGAAAGCCTTTCCGACGGAGTGGTAGAAGCTGAATACTGTTTTTCTTACTTCTGGTGATGGATCCATCGAGGAACGTGCAGCCAGAATCTTGAAACTCTGTTCTCCAGGTGAGTTGCCGATTCCGAGCGTAGGACCGATGAACGCCTTCAGGATCGCCGAGATATCCGGGGCGGAGCCGCCAGCGTTCAGCACCTGAGCAATTAGTTCTTCTCGGTGGCGGTTGATTGGACCCAGGCGCCTTTCGAAGACCGCGGAGATGAGAGCAGCCTTCGAACCAAAGTGATAGTGCGCAGCAGCATTGTTTACCCCGGCTGCTTCCGTGATTGCCCGGGTCGATACGCCGTTGAAGCCCCGTTCTGCAAAGAGCCTCTCAGCAGCATCGAGAAGTTTGTCTGCCGTGTCGGCAGGCAGTGGGGCGGTAAGTGCATCTGTTTTCGTGCTCATGACCGACCATTGCCGAACATACCAATTCAGTCAAGCGACTGTTTCAAGCAAGCGCTTGACTGGACAGTTTCGCTTGAGTAATGGGGAGGGCATGGGAAACACGGGAAACGGCCAGATGCGGGTGTTGGATATATCGGTGCCTATCGAGAACGATGTGGCGAGTGACCCCCCGTTCGCGCGGCCGCGCATCGCATATCTCGATCATTCGATGACGATCGACCGGATGCAGGCGTTCTTTCCCGACCTCGACAACAGCAAGCTTCCGGACGGGGCTGCTTGGGCGATGGAGAAGGTCGAGCTCACCACGCACAACGGGACGCATCTCGATGCGCCTTATCACTTCCATCCAACAATGAATCATGCGCTGAAGGATGGTGGAGAGAGATCTCTCACCATCGACGAGGTGCCGCTCGAATGGTGCTTCCAGCGCGGGGTGAAGCTCGACTTCAGGTCGCTGGCCGATGGCTACGTTGCCACAGCGGACGACGTTGAAACCGAACTGCGGCGCATCGGTCACGACCTTCAGCCCTTGGATATTGTTGTAGTCAATACGCGCGCGGGCGAGCGTCTCGGACAGGCTGACTACGTGTCAGCCGGTTGTGGTGTAGGACGGGAGGCGACGTTGTTCTTGACCGAGCGAGGGGTCAAGATCACCGGTACGGATGCCTGGAGCTGGGATGCGCCGTTCGAATATACAGCCAAGCGCGTCGCACAGACACAGGATTACGGTCTGGTGTGGGAAGGCCATAAGGCTGGACGCGAGCGCGCGTACTGCCACATCGAGAAGCTCCATAATCTCGAGAAGCTGCCGCCATCCGGTTTTCGCATTGCCTGTTTCCCGGTGAAAATTCGCGCTGCTTCGGCGGGCTGGACACGCGCCGTTGCGATTTTTGACGACCAGTAAATCGAGCGATGCGGGAACGAAGACGTCTCGCAATAAGAATGTTTAGGGAGATTGAAATGGTAGTTTCTCGTAGAGGGCTTGCTGCGTTGGCTGTCGGTGCTTTTCTGACGGCAGGTTACCCGATGAAAGCGTGCGCACAGTCCGGAAAGCCAGTGAAGATCGGCGTGATTTATCCGACGAAGTCCGTCATCGGAAAGCAGGGCGTGCAGGGCAGTAATATCGCTGTCGAGATGTTGAACGCGGCGGGTGGCATCCTGGGTCGCCCGGTTTCGCTGGTCACCTACGACACAAATTACGCGCCGGTCGAAGGCGTTTCTGCCGTCCAGAAGCTGCTGACACAAGATGAAGTGAAGTTCGTCGTCGGCGAGATCAGCAGCACGGTCGCTTTGGCTGTGATCCCTGTGATTAAGTCGGAAGATGCGCTCCTCATGCTGGCAGTGCCGAAGCATCCTGATGTGACCAAGCAAGGCGGCGGAAATATCTTCCGCCTGAACACGACCTCGGCAATGGATGCAAAATCGTTCGATCGCTATCTCGTTGATACTGTCGCGCCCTCGAAGGTGGCACTTGTCGCCGAGAACAACGATTACGGCAGGCTGAACGTCGCGAACTTCAAGGCCCTATTCGGAGACAAGCTGGTCTACTCGGACCTCTTCTCCATGACGCAGAGTGACTTCTCGGCGATGGCCAGCAACCTGCGCGGATCGGGCGCGGATCTGGTCTGCATCGTCGCGAGCAATCCGGAGCAGTCGGGCAACATCCTGCGTGGCATGAAGGACCTTGGATACAATCCCAAGCGCTGTATCACGCCCGGGCTGCTCAACAACGATACTCCCAAGATCGGCGGCGCGGCAGCGGAAGGCGTGTTCTCGGAGGACGTTTACAGCCCGACGCTCAAGAACGAGCTCAACCAGAAGTTCGTGGCCGCCTACGAGAAGAAGTATGGCGAGACGCCCGGCAAGGTCGAGGTCCTTGGCTTCGAGACGGTCTGGATCACCGCTAACGCGATCCAGGCGGCGGGCAGTGAAAAGGATACGAATAAGGTCGCCGAGACCATCCGTGCAGGCACGTGGGAAACCCCGCGAGGCAGCGTGCGGTTCGACGCCTCAGGCCAAGCCTCCGGCGACAATGTCGTCCGGGTCGAAGTGCGCGGTGGCAAGGTCGTGGAAGTGAAATCCTGACGCGCGATCGTAAGGACGGGGAATTAGCGTGAGCACTCTTATCTTCCAACAGATGGCGAACGGCCTTTCAGTCGGAATGGCGTATGCGTTACTGGCGCTGGGCCTGACGCTGATATTCGGCGTGCTGCACGTGATTAATTTCTCGCACGGCGAATTTTATATGATCGGCGGCTTTGTCGCCGCCATCCTGACCTCTTACTTCGGGCTTCCGTACCTTCTGTCGCTCCCGGCGGCGGTCGTGGCGGTAGTCCTGCTCGCCCTCCTTGTTGACCGGATTGCGGTACGGCCTGTCCTCGACGGGCCGGACGGTGACTCGATCGTGCTGATAAGCACCTTCGCAGTCGGGATACTCGTCTATCAGACGATACTGGCGACCTACGGACCGCAGCCTATCCGCGTCGATGGTGTGCCCGGTACATTCGTGCTCGGGTCGGTGACGCTGACCTACCAGCGTATGTTTGCGATCGTAGTGGGCGTATGCCTGCTGGTTATTCTCGAATGGTCGCTCCGGCGCACCGCCTTTGGAAGAAAGCTCCGCGCCGTGGCCCAGAGCGCTTTCGCTGCCAAGGTGGTCGGTATCGACGTGCCGAAGATAAGGACGGCGACCTTCATCGTCGCGGCTGCACTCGCCAGCCTCGCGGGCGCTCTTCTCGCACCCACGGTCGCCTTCAGTCCGGCTATGGGCCAGCATGCCATTATCAGTGCTTTCGTTGTGGTCGTGATCGGCGGCATGGGCAGTGTGTCGGGCGCAGTTGTCTGCGGCCTGCTGCTCGGTATCGTCGAGTCGGTGTCGAGCATTTGGCTCCCACAGGAAGTCGCGTCCGCGTTTATCTACGGTCTGCTGCTGTTGACGTTACTGGTCAGGCCACGCGGGCTCTTCTCAGGCGGTCTCTCATGAAATTCATTCCAGCCATCGTACTTGTCGGCCTTATCATCGCTGCAGGTCTGACGCCGAGCTATTATGCAGGGCTTGCGACGTATGCCGCGGTGCTCGCTCTTCTCGGTCTGTCGGTCAATGTCACGCTGGGTTATCTTGGGCTGATCTCGTTTGGACATGCGGCGTTCTTCGGCGTTGGCGCTTACACGGCAGGGCTGCTTTCGGTCAATCTGGGCCTGAATTACTGGGCGGCGATTCCAATCGCGATCATTCCCGGCGTGATCCTTGGTGTTTTCGTCGGCTTCGCCTCGCTGCGTCTGGCTGGGCCGTATTTCGCTATCGCCACGCTCGCCACGGCCGAGATCTTCCGCCTCGTCGCGCTCAATTGGGTCAGTCTGACGCGTGGCCCTCTGGGCATCATCGTGCCGCGTCCACGGATACCGGCTTTCGAAGCGGCCGGACTGACCTTCGCGCAATATCACCTGATCATCTGCCTGATTGTGGTGGCGTTCGTGCTGCTGGCGTTGAAGCGGCTCGTCAACAGTCCCTATGGCAGGGCCTGGTTCGCTTTGCGCGACCAGCCCAATCTTGCGGAGAGCATCGGGATTGCCGGGCTCAAGTTCAGAATCCTTGCCATAGCACTTTCTGGCGGAATCGCGGCGCTCGCAGGTGCGCTTCTGGTGCCAAAGATCCTCGTTCTTAGCCCCGATCTGTTTGGCCTGTCGCAGTCGTCAACGGGACTGCTGGCTGCGATCCTCGGGGGCCGCGGCATGCTCCTGGGGCCGGTCGTCGGTGGCATTATCTTTGCCATTCTTCCGGAAACGCTGCGGTTCGTCGATGAATACAGGATCGCGATCTTCGCGCTCATCCTGCTTCTCGTCGTCCGCCTACGGCCCGAAGGCCTGCTGTCGTTGCTTCCCGTGCGGTCTCCGGCGGGAAATCCCCGTGGGAAGTCAGATGTCACCATTCCTGCATCCGAACCGAAACGGCAGACTTTGGCAATCAAAGGGCTGTCGCGGAGCTTCGGTGGCCTGAAGGCTGTGCAGGACGTATCCTTCTCCATCACGCCCGGTGAAATTGTTGGGATCATCGGACCCAATGGCGCAGGCAAGACGACGAGCCTCAGCTTGATCTCCGGCTTTGTCAGTCCGACGTCGGGAAGCGTCATCTACGGCGCACACCAGATCGGCGGCCTGCCTCCGCACGAGATTGCGGCGCTCGGTCTCGTCCGCACCTTCCAGCACACCGCGCTATGCCCGGGCTTGTCCGCATTCGAAAACGTAATGATTGCCAGCCATCTCCTGTTCAAGGAGACCTTATTCGCCGCGCTTTTTCGTTCCAGAAGTTTCGTCACACGGGAGCTGGCCCGGGCTGCTTGGGCAACAGCATGTCTTGACAAGGTCGGGCTCTCGGCGCGCGCTGACGAACCGGCGGGCACGATGGCCTACGGAGAACAGAGGATGCTGTCCATTGCGGTCGCCATCGCCGCGCGCCCTGACATCCTTTTTCTTGACGAACCTGCGGCCGGATTGAATCACACCGAGGCCCTGCGGCTCGCGGATGTGCTGCGCAAGCTCCGTGACGAGGGAATGACGCTCGCCGTCGTCGATCACAACTTGCGCATGTTGATGAGCTTCTGCGATCGACTCGTAGTTCTGCATCACGGGAAGAAACTGGCGGAGGGCGACCCTGTCGCAGTGCGCAACATGCCCGATGTGGTGAAGGCGTATCTCGGCGAAAAGCGGCTAAAGAAGGAGGTCGCCCATGCTTGAGCTCGAAAGGCTATCGGTGAATTACGGCCCGGTACGCGCCGTCAACGAGATATCCCTCACGGTCGGCGCCGGCGAGATCGTCGCGCTGGTCGGGGCGAACGGGGCAGGCAAGTCCTCCACCATGAAGGCCATCGTCGGCCTGGCTGAGGCGACGGGCAGCATCCGCTTTGACGGCAAGGACATCTCCGAGACGTCGAGCACGCACCGCGTCGGTGACGGTATCGCGCTGTCTCCAGAAGGCCGTCACGTCTTCGCACAGATGAGCGTTCTCGAGAATCTGCAGTTGGGTACGGTCGCCCGGACCCAGTCCCGGCAGGCCGCGCTGGTGGAGGAGATGTTTGAGCTGTTCCCGAGGCTGTGCGAGCGATCTACGCAGCGGGCGGGTAGCATGTCGGGTGGAGAGCAACAGATGCTCGCGATCGCCAGGGCGCTGATGTCCGAGCCGAAGATCTTCATCCTTGACGAACCCACCCTTGGCTTGGCCCCGATCATCGTCGATCAGATAGCGGAGCTTTTAATCAAGCTTCGGCAGCGCAAGCTCGGGCTTCTATTAGCGGAGCAGAACGCCGAAATGGCGCTTGAGGTGGCTGACAGGGCGTATGTGATGGAGACAGGTGCTATTGTGAAAGAGGGACCGAGCGCGACGATCGCCGCCGATCCGGCGATTCAAAAAGCCTATCTCGGATTCTGAGGAAGCAAAAATGAAACCTGCTCCGTTCGAATATGTGCGTCCAGCGACCGTGGACGAGGCGTTGCAGGTCTTGCGCGCCCATCTCAACGACGATGCGAAGCTTCTTGCGGGGGGCCAAAGCCTCGTGCCTATGATGAATTTCCGGGTGCTTCAGCCTGCAATCATCATCGACATCAACCGACTTCATGATCTGGCATATATCCGCGAGAGCGACGACGAGCTCCTCGTCGGCGCGATGACCCGGCATGCTGCGCTCAAGTCGAGCGAGGTGATTGCGAAGCACGCCCCGATGATTACCGCGGCGTACGAACATGTGGCGCACGCGACCATCCGCAACCGCGGCACGATCGGCGGAAACCTTGCGCATGCGGATGCTGCTTCGGAAATGCCAGCGGTGATGTGCGCTTTGGATGCCACGATGGTGCTGCGCAACCATGAAGGAGGCCGGGCCGTCCGAGCCCGCGACTTCTTTCTGGGGGTGTTCACGACGGCGCTGGAGGCAGATGAGCTGCTTGTCGAAATCAGGATACCGAAGCGGACCGCTGGAGAATGGTGCGCTTTCGAAGAGATGAATCTGCGAAAGGGCGACTTCGCAATGGCGGCCGTCGCGGCCAAGCTCCGCATGTGGAACGGCAGGTGTGACGACGCGGTTGTATATCTGACTGGGATCTCGGACCAGCCCGTCAGGATCGAGCGCGCGGACCGGAAGCTCGAGGGTACGCGACTATCGACGGAGGAGATTGCCGCCGCCTCAGAAGCCGTTGTGAGGGAGGTGGAGTTTCATTCCACCGCGAGTGTGAGCGCCGCCTACCGCAAGGATTTGACCCGGGCCCTGATCGTGCGCGCGCTCACAAATGCCCGGGACCGTTCGTCGGAGGATGCCTCGTGACCAAAAAGACCATTGAGCTCACCGTTAACAGCGAGGCCATGACTCACAGTGTGGAACCCCGACTGCTTCTCTCGGATTTCATACGGGTTGATCTCGGACTTACCGGAACACATGTCGGTTGCGAGCACGGCGTCTGCGGTGCATGCACGGTCCTGCTTGACGGTGTCTCGGTCCGTTCTTGCCTGACTTTCGCCGTCCAGGCGGACGGATGCGTGATCGAGACCGTAGAAAGCCTCGCACAAGACGATGCCCTTTCGCCGCTGCAGAACGCGTTTCGTGATGCGTATGGTCTTCAGTGCGGGTTCTGTACGCCAGGCTTCCTGATGACCGCGACAGAGTTGCTTCGGACCGTCAACTGTCCTGGCCGCGAGGAAGTCCGCGAGGCGCTGTCCGGGAATCTGTGCCGCTGCACCGGTTACGAGACCATCATTGACGCAGTAGAGGCCGCTGGCCGGGCTGCGAGAGGAGATCGGCCATGAATAGCCCTTCGGGACGGAATTTCCGGTGGATCGGCCAGAGCATCAAGCGTCCAGAAGACGCTCGCTTCTTGATGGGGCGCGGCAAGTATGTCGATGACGTTGCGCTGCCGAGGATGGCTCATGTGGCCGTTCTTGCGAGCCCGTACGCCCACGCGAATATCGTGTCGATCGATGTTGAAGAAGCGCGCCGCCTGCCGGGGGTACTCGCGGTTGTCACCGGCCGCGAATTGGCGGAAACCACCGGTCCTCTCCCGACGCTCAGCAATCCGCCCGTCATTCAGCATTGCATCGCCATCGACAAGGTTCGTCACGTCGGTGAACCGGTTGTCGCGGTTGTCGCCGAGAGCAGGTACATCGCCGAAGATGCGGTGGCGCTGATCCAGGTCGATTACGAGGCGCTTCCGGCAGTCGTGGATCCCGAGCAGGCGGTCTCCGCGACCGGAGACGCGGTGCTTCACGAGGAATTCGGCAGCAATGTCGTTCATCGGAGCCACTATAAGTGGGGACCAGTGGACGAGACCTTCGGAAATGCCAAGCATGTCATTCGCCGCCGCTTCCGCTGGCCGCGTGTGTCGCCGCAGCCGATTGAAACGTGCGGCGCCGTCGTCGAATACGATCCGGCGGAACGCAAATTCACCGTCTACTCCAACATGTCTCAGCAGAGCGTGATCGGTGCAAGGCTGGCGCGCGCGCTTGGTGTCGCGCCGTATCAGATGAACTTCCACATCCGCGACGTGGGTGGAAGTTTCGGAGGTAAGTCCTCGCTATATCACGTGCCGTTGATCGCCGCCGCCTTGGCACGCAAGGTCCGCCGTCCCGTGAAATATTTGGAGGACCGCCTCGAACACATGGCCAACGGGAACCAGCACGCCTCGGACCGTGTCTACGACGCTGCGCTTGCGGTCGATGAGGATGGCAGGTTCACCGGTCTCAGCCTCAAGGTGCTCGACGACTACGGGGCCTATTTCATGATGAACACGGGCTCGCACGGTAACGCGCTGGCCCAGGCGACCGGCCCATACAGGATAGAGGCGCTTGAATACGACCTCACTGCGGTCGTCACGAACAAGACGCAGCAGGCGCCGTATCGCGGCTTCGGAGGTGAGGTCGGAAACTTTGTCATCGAACGGTTGGTCGATGAAGCGGCGCGGGAGCTCGGACGGGATCCGATCGAACTTCGGCGTCAGAATTTTATTGCAAAGGAGCAGTTTCCGTATCGCATTCCGAACGGCAACATTTATGACAGCGGCGATTACGAGCGGGTTCTCGACCGCGCGCTGGGCCTCGCGGATATTCCGCACTGGCGCGCCAAGAAGGCCGCTGCCAACAAGCGTGGCAAGCGCATCGGAATAGGTATCTCGACGGTGAACGAGCGCAGTGTGCTCAGCGTGACAGAGTTGTGGTTTCTCGATAAGAATCCGATCTTGCCGCAGTCCAGTAGCCCCGAAAGCGTGCAGATCAAACTCAATCCGGACGGTGTCGCGATTGTAACGCTCTACGCTCCGCACTGGGGCAACAATCCAGAGACGATGGCTACCCAGCTTGTTGCGGAAAACCTGTCCATCGATCCGCAGCGTATCGCAATCAACTATGCCGCAACGGATAACGGACTGATCTCGAAAGGTCCGGTTGGCAGCCGCTACACCGTCATGCTGGCTGGCGCGATCGCAGGTGCGTGCCGCGAGTTGAAGGCAAAGATGTTCCGTTACGCATCTCATCGCACCGGTGTCGCGGTTGAGGAGCTCGAATGTTACGACGAGCGGATTTTTGCGCGAAACGAGCCGACGAAGGGGCTTTCATTCGCCGAGGTCTCGCGGGCCGCGCACAGCTTCCGACTTCAATTTCCGGCCGATGACAGTTTCCGGAGTGGGCTGGTCGCGCAATACACATATGACCACCCGTACACCACGATGCCGAATGCGGATCGCTCGGACCTCGGCGTTTTCTATCCGATCGTCGGCCATGCCTGCCACGTCGTCGTCGTCGAGGTCGACGAGGCGACCAACAAGACCGAGATCCTGCATTATGTAGCCGTCCATGACGCTGGCACGATCGTCAATCCGAAAACAGTGGATGGCCAGATCCGGGGCGGTATCGCGCAGGGCATCGGGACGGCACTCTACGAGAAGTATCACTACGACGAACAAGGGCAGCTCGTAACGGCTACCCTTGGTGATTATGCGGTGCCGACCTCACACGAGGTGCCGGACATCGTTGTAGATCACGTGGAGACGCCATCGCCCTTTACAGAATTTGGTATCAAGGGGTGCGGGGAGGGCGGCAGACTGGCAGCGATGCCCGCCATCGCCTCGGCTATTGACGACGCGTTCTCCGAAGAACGGATATTTGTCGATGAATTGCCAGTCACTCCCTCGTTCTTGCATGAGTTGAGGGGACGAGCCAGCGCCCCGTCGCCGAAGCCATCCACGCCGTACTACGAGCCAGGTGCGATGTATCCACCAGCGATATAGGCGACGGCGGACATTAGATAACGACTCTGGCAACCGTGGATCCAGGCGAAAATCAACCGCATGCCAACGTCCGCACAGGCCTCCATCTACTCATCGGTCGTGACATATCTGAAGGCTGTAAAGGCCGCCGACCACCGACTCCGCCGCTGTGATGGGAGAGATGAAGAAGACCCGAATCGACGAAGTGTTCGTCAAGGACGGCAATATCCGGGAGGGACGGCGGGATGATCCACGACACGTACTGTTCCAAATCAAAAAGCTCTCGGAATCGAAGGGGCGATGGGACAATTACAGACTTCTGGCGGATCATCCCCGGCTAGACGGCCTTCCAACCGCTGTCGCTTTCGAGATCTCCGCTCGTGAAGAGGTGACACGAATAACTTGCGTGGCTTGATCGTTGTCGGGGCGGATGGGCACAGTCGATTATGGCGATCAATCGGCGGCTATGGCGAACAATTGAATTTTAAGACCCGACAACCTGGAGTTACTGATGGCAATGACGATGAACGGCTCGGTCCGGTTGGAAGCCGCACGGGAAGCGGTATGGGCAAAACTCAACGATCCGGCAGTGCTGAAGGCTTGTCTCCCCGGTTGCGAAGAGTTGGAGCAGACGGAGGACGGCGGCTTTCGGGCCACGGCGAAGATCAAAGTTGGGCCCGTATCAGCTCGTTTCAGAGGGCGGGTTACTCTGAGCGATCTCAATCCGCCCAATGGATACCGCATAGCGGGCGAGGGTGAGGGCGGCATTGCGGGGTTCGCCAAGGGCGGGGCAATCGTGGTCCTTCACGAAGACGGCGATGGCACGGTCCTGACCTACGATGTTGAGGCTCAGATAGGTGGCAAGCTTGCTCAGCTCGGTCAGCGCCTCATCAATGGCTCGGCCAAGAAAATTGCCGACGAATTCTTCGGCAATTTCGCAAAGGCCTTTCGCGTAAACTGAGAGAACTCAGGCTGTTTATTGCGGACTATGGTCCGGCAGACCTGAGAATCGTGCGGCAGATCAAGATGCTGGGCGCCGCCGGGGTGAAATTGGAAATCATCCGACGATTGCTGCCGTGTGTGACCAGTGACAATCCGGCATTCAAGCCGTGCAATGACCTGCGACGAGGCTTGTTCGAGCGGCGGGGCGCAACGATGAATTCCAAGCATGCTGATGACGATCCGCGCACGCCGCTTCACGCATTTAGCGCAGTGATCCGCCCTAGATGGAATCGGAACGCGCGCTGAGTGCCGTCGTGTTCTGCCCTGTCAGGGGACCCTTTGCCGCTCATCGGCCAGATCTAAGGTGCACGAAAGCCTCTGCGGGGACTGGATAGGAATGGGATTGCAGTAAAATAGGTCGGATCTATAATAAAAAGGAAGAATCTGGGCTCGCGTCACGAATAGACGAGTGAGGAATAATCGTTCCAGCTAGGGTGCAGCGCCCACGCTGGGCTAATCACATCAATTTGGCCGCGTCATCTCTCGGTGGCGCGGCTTTTTCCTGGATGGTCGGTGAGGCATAGGACTTTGGCCGATCGTTCACTGCTGCGGGCAACTTAGCGTAAAGGGCAGATTGTGAAGCCGCGGGGAAAGTCGCTGGTGATGAAACGCGGCGTTGTCGTTTGTGGGATTAGAACCAGCGCGACGTTAGAGCAGGCCTTCTGGGAAGGTCTGAAAGAGATTGCCGATGAGCGAGGGGACTCCGTCACCAACGTGATCGCTCAGATCGAAGAGATGCGCGGGTGCCCAAATTTGTCATCGGCGATCCGGGTCTTCGTCCTCGGACATTTCGAGATAGGTCATCATGATTAGAACTGGACGTCTGCATCGGCCACATGCGCATCAGTACGAGCCGCTCCCCCCTGGACTCCCGGGTGGCTGAAAGATCCGCAGTACGAATGGGAAGATGGCCAAGCCGCGCTTTGAGTCATTTTTCCGAAGCGCAGACGATCTGGCGCATCCATTAACCGAGATTTCGATGTATTTATATCGTTGCGAGTTCTAAGTTTCCGCGATCTTCTTAACTTAGCCGATTTTCGCCTCGGTTCGAACCGGACCTGTCCATGCCAATTGCCAATGGGCTCTATTCGATACGCATTTCGATGGATGGAGAGGATCGCCGCCGAGCGTCTGGCATTATTCACTTGCAGGATGGAACGCTTATGGGAGGCGACAGCTTCTTTTATTACGCAGGGACCTTCGATGCCAAGAATGGACGATGGCGCGGCGAGTTGATGACGCGTCAACACACCGATGCGCCGGGGAAGAACCTCTTGTTTGGCGGCCGGGAAGTCAGCTGCGGGTTCTCGGGATCTTATGCCGGCAAGACTGCAAAGGTCGAGGGCACAGCACTTGTCGGCAAGGTCAGTGTTGCTTTCAGGGCTGAACTACAGCTGCTTATACCAACGCAAGGCTGAATCCGACATTCGTGAGCGCACGTCGGGGACGCCAACTGGAGCGATTGAACGAGCTTTTCTACGCATCAGGACGCCGCGGGGTGTTGCAATGGGAATGAGATGATCTGGACACAGCCGTCAGTGTTTTAGCGCCTGCTTTTGCCGTGCAGTTTGTCTGGCCTCATGCGGACGAAGACTGGATGGCGAAATTTACCGGCCGCGCTGAGCTCCATGGCACTAACCTCGACAACCTGCCCAATGAGTGTGCCGGCATTTGCTTCAGCCCAGAGCGCGACTCGTTCCTCGTCTGAGAAGCCAGAGCCGACGTCTCCGAGTGCAGTGGCGATGATCCCAAGGCGACCAGCATGTTTGCCGCGCCCTTCACTGAATCCGGTGATCGGCACATCTAGCGTCTCGTGCGGCTTCACCTTGATCCATCGAACTCCTTGGCGAAGGACGACGCCTTCAAATCCTGATGCTTGTGCACTGCTAAGCGTCGCAAAGATGTCTTCGGCAGATGGGTCGATCAGGGCGCCGGCGTTTAGCCGGCCGTCAAGTATGTCGAGCCCGAAGAGGTGTTCGCGCAGGATCGTTGGAGTATCCGTTTTTCTGAACTTGGTGCGAGTTGCTCTGATCGTGTCACGAAACGAGCCCACATAGAGTTCGCAGTCCCGAGGGCCGCCTTGATACGGCGGAATATTATAGAGGGGCTTGCCTGCGCGGCTGATCCACCCGAATTCGTCGTGCCAAATGGCCCGCACCCCGTCCACCTTGAGCGTTACGTGCCAGGTTCCGGCCAATGCTCGCCGATTCCACGAGATTGGCTTGTTGATATCTGGGCAAATCATCTGCAATTCCTTTCAGCATCGGCTGACAGGGATTCGATCGACGGACCATTAAATTGCCGCGGGGTACGCCCGTTTGGGAGACGGCCAGATCGGAGGTATTGGCGCGTCGCTGGCGATTGAGGCGCTGAGCTAGCGCTATGAGAGATCGTTGCGCAGAAGCTTGCGCCCGCCGAGCGCCGAGGAATGCGCCACCGATTATCCCGGCAAAGAGCTGATCATTCAGCGCATGCTGGAGACCTTGCTGGTCGAGGCGCTTCGCTGGCGCAGCCTTGGCAACGAGGCTGCCCGGGAGGCCTGTTGAGCGGGATGCAGGATCCGGCGATCGCCCGCGCATTACAGGCGATCCATACCGATGTCGGCGCCAGCTGGACAGTGGCAGAGCTTGCGAGCATGTCGCGCTCTGCCTTCTCGGCCCGGTTCGGTGAAGTCTTGGGATGCGCGCCGATCGAGTATCTGATGCGCTGGCGCATGGCGATCGCAAAGGACGCTCTAGCCCGTGGCAACAAGACGCTAGATCGGATCGCAGAGATTGGCTACGAGTCTGCCAGCGCCTTCAGCACTGCGTTCGTAAGCGCCTCGGATGCCCGCCCGGCAAGTTCGCGCGCGCCGCAGCCTGAGCCCATACATCGCGAGCGCTTCTACCCGCTCCGAAAGGCCAATAGCCTGTTTAACAACGCCTGCTGCCTGTCGCTCGGGTAAGAGCGCGTCGCCGGTCTGTCATCGTTGACGTCTTGCTAAAAAACATAGTTAGCGGATCGTAAAGGGGAAATTTAACGAATCTCGCCGAAGCTGCGCGCAATCTTGGTGCGGTGTTCGAGTGGGGCCCATGACCAGAGTATCTGTTGTCGTCGCTTCTCTGCTGCTTGGCGCAAGCCACGCGGTCGCTGCGGATTTGCCGGAATACGGTCAGCCTTATCCCCTCGCGGTTTGGACATGGGCCGGACCTTATCTCGGCGTCCATATCGGCGGCGGATTGGGACAATCCAGATTTACAGATAGCAATGGCCCGGCCGTTTATGGCGGCGATGTCCGAACGCCGACGGCTTTGGGAGGCGCGCAGGTAGGCTTTAATTTTCAGCCGAGCCGGAATCTGGTGCTCGGTGTCGAGGCCGATATTAGCGCAGTCAGCTCCAATGGCACCAATACGTGCCTTGCGTCATCCGGCTATTTCCTGTCGGCCAATTGCCGCGTGCGGCAGAACGCGCTGGGCACCGTTACAGGGCGCGTTGGCTTGGCGACTGGCGAGGCCGGACGCACCTTGATCTATGGCAAAGGTGGCGTCGCTTGGCTCAATCAGCAGATTGATATCAATACCAACCCGATTGACCTCTCGACTGGCACAAAGAACAGCCAATGGGGCTGGACCGCAGGCGTCGGCATCGAACGGGCGGTGGCGCCAGCTTGGTCGGTGAAGGTGGAATACGACTATGCCGGTTTCAACAGCTTCGGCATGTCGACGCCCGGCAGCTATTTCCAGCCGTTTCCGCCCTTTGCGCTGTATGGGACGACGTCGCCAGGCAGCACCAGCGTTTCGCAGAACATCCAGACTGTCAAAGTCGGGCTGAACATGAAGTTCGGCGGCGAAACCGATGCGCGGTGGGACGATGCCGAGAACATGCATCTGCGCGGCTCCCAAAGTGTTGAAGATCCGAGCATGCGCGGCGACATCGAGATCGGCGGACGCGTCTGGTATTCGTCGGGTCGTTTTCAGAAGGATCTCGGTGCAGGCACCGATCCGGCACAGCAGAACATCCTGAACTCGCGACTCACTTATGAGAGTCCGGCGGTCTCTGGCGAAGTGTTCGGTCGTGTCGATGGCCTGGCCGATTTCTTCCTCAAGGGCTTCATCGGCGGCGGCAAGTTGCTAAGCGGCAAGATGAACGACGAGGATTGGATGCCCGGCTACGGTGTTCCCTATTCGAACACGGTGTCGGACCCCGTGCAGGGCAGTATCGCCTATGCTACGGTCGATGTCGGCTATGCGTTTATCCGCGGCCCGGGAGTCAATGTGGGCCCGTTCATCGGCTACAATTATTATCGTGAGAACAAATCGGCCTATGGCTGCACGCAGATCGCCAATGCGACCGTCGCGGCACCTTGTGTGCCGGCGATCCCTGGATCGACGCTGGCGATCACGGAGGACGATACGTGGCATTCGTTACGAGTCGGCCTTAACGGGGTCGTCATGCTGAACGATCGGCTGAAACTCACCGGCGATGCGGCCTATCTGCCTTATGTTCGCTTTTCGGGCGTCGACGACCACGTGTTGCGCAACGCATATGATACCCGTTCGCCGGAGAGCGGCGAAGGCAGGGGCGTGCAGCTGGAAACGATCCTCTCTTATTATGTGACGCCGTCATTCTCCGTCGGTGCAGGCGCGCGCTATTGGGCGATGTGGGCCACGGAGGATGCCAAGACCAATTTCTTCGGCACGCCATGTCCCTGTCAGACCCTGCCGGTCCGCACCGAGCGCTATGGCGGCTTCCTGCAAGCGGCCTATTCGTTTAATACCGACTAAGAGGCGAAAGCCGTGGCCGATCGTCCGATGCGCCGCGCTTCGATGCCGCTGACCTCCGGGAATTTTGGTTCGCAATTGTCGTCATATCCGACCGAAAGTCTCAAGATCAGCGGCTCTCTTTTGCTGTCACGCCCTCAATGCCGACCAAAGCCGGTAATGAGTGGCACGGCCTTCGCGGTAGCCAAGGCGTGACGGCCGGGGCGGTGGCCCATCCGATCAGCTTGGCGGGATCAACTGTGGATCAGCAAGCCATTTGACCCCCAATCGGCTATCGATGTCGACCCCACCCGTGTCGTCGATGTGCCTAACACTGTGTGGGATGACACTGTGGACTGGGTCACGGTTGGGCGCCGATCCGGGTCAAGGTTCGGAGCCGATACACACCGAAACGGACCTCCGACCGAGCCTAGCGCATCTCACAAACCAGTTTTGGCGCAACACGGTGGCCGCCCACGGCGACTTATCAACGCGCGGCAGGTTAGCGGACCGGCAGCGCAGTCCCGCAGCCGGCCGATCGGATTCGGGTCCAAGCCTTCCCGCAGTGTCAGCTTCCAGGCTCGCCAACAGGCGTGCCTGATGGCTTGACGTGGTCGGCCAGTGACGGCCGCCGGCGCGGTCGGCGGGAAACCGATAAGTTAGCGCTTACGGGAGGGCCTTCCCCTTGCGACCCCAGCCTAGGTCTCGGCCGACGTCTTCTGCGGTATCGTAGCGCAAGCGGCGCCAGGCTCAGTGATGTTGACGCCCGCGAGTTTGGGGCGACCAGATCATGAACTGGTGCCGTACCGCGCTCAATCATCGCACGCGGCTCACGTTTGGCAGCCGGAACGGAGCAGCATCGCATCCGCCCCGATAGCTTGATATGACGCAATCCAGTCTTCGGTCAGACCCGCTACAAACCGGGGAAGCAGAACCGCAAAGGGGTATCCTCATGATCGATCATATGGGCATCAGCCCTGCCGATATCGAACGTGCGCGGCAGTTTTACGACGCTGCGCTCGAGCCACTCGGCCTCACGAACGTAATGGAAGTGACGTCCGAACAGACTGGCGGCTATCACGGTATCGGATATGGCAACGGCCGAAAGCCGTTCTTTTGGTTGTCCAGCGACATGCGGCGTGCCGCTCCGGACGGTCCACGCGGAACGGGTATCCACATTGCGTTCGAGGCCGAAAGCAGAGCAGCGGTGGACGCCTTCTACGCGGCAGCGATGGCGCAAGGCGGCCGTGACAACGGTCTTCCCGGCATCCGGCCGCATTACCATCCGGCTTATTATGCAGGGTTCGTGATCGACCCCGATGGCGTTAACGTCGAGGCCGTGTGCCAGATACCAGAGTGACGTAGCCGCCACTGACCGATGGGCCCAGGCCTCGCTGAAAGTGTGACGCCTCACCAAGCGCTTTGCCCTGAACAGACGATGGAAGCGGCTTTTGTCTTAGCACCAAGACCATAATGAAGGGCTATCTGGCGGAGACTGAGGCCGGTGGCTTTTTGGCATTCGCCGCAAAGAATCCGACAGGACCTTTATTTCCCGAGTTAAAGCCCGATCCCTTTGGCTCTCGTGGAGGCACAGGCACGAAAGTTATTAGTAAGTGGATCAGGTCGCTCGGGATCATCGATAAGCGTATCTCGCCAAATCATTCGTGGCGCCACCGGCTCAAGACGCTTGGTCGGCGTTATGGGCTTGCCGTTTGACTGACGCCGGCCCAGCTCATCGTCTTCCGTACAATTTGGAACCCGCAGCGATCCAACGACCAGCCACCTCGGCCGGCTTTCTGTCGGGCCTGAACCCTGCTGCCGCCGGCACGAAGACGAAAATGCTTGCAAAGGACTGGATAGGGGAAGACGTTGCGAATCCTTGCTATCATACAACCCAAGCGGGGATTCCACGGTTACAGCGACTGTCGTCCAGACAGCGCCTCAACTTCCGCTGACGGCCGGCGACAGCCTACCTTCATGACGGATGTGCGCCGTGGATTGGGACCAACAAATGATCACGGCTCATCGGCATAGATGGACCTCGTCCTTTAGATCAACCGAATGGGCCGTCTAGGGGTCTGCGATCGGGTTGCCAGGATCTGTGAACGCGTTGCCGATTTCGCGACCAGGCGGAGCGATGCATTTTTCACGTGGAGTTGCCGGAAGCGAACCATGGCATCAATGTCCACGAAAGTGGTGCTCGTCTGCGCGTCGGCGGGATTTGACACGACATTGGCTGGGATCGCGTCCTGCCATCCTTCGGCAACACGAAACGCCCAGACGATATCACTGAAAGACGTAGGCGCGTAATCGACCCGTCCTGTGAACTTGGTCACGAGTTCGCCTGTGATCTCGCAAGGCAACTGACCGGTTTGGCCCGCCAAGAAGGCAAAATGCGCCTCTTTGGATTGGATGACCTGCTGATGGACGCAGTCGCGACAGGCATCGATGAATTCCGTATTAAGGTTCACCGGACTTCGCGTAATAGCTTTAATGAAGCTGAAATCTGTCTCGCTCTGATCGGTTCGAGCGACCCAGAAGCCGATCGTCTTGCCGCCATTGGTGTAATTCACCCGTGTCACAAAATACGCGATTCCGCATCCGATTTTAGAGGGGCCTGCTGAATAGACTTCGTCGAATCTCTCAAGCAAGGCGCATAGGTCATTGTGGTCGGTCGGATCGGTGATGGGTGTGTCGTAGGGATATCGATCGCGGAGAGCCCTAAAATGCGCGCGCGCCTCTTCCTGCGTTGGCCATTCGCGGCCATTTGAGAGTACGACTGGTTTTCCGCGCCCGCCCATTATGCACTCGTCCAGATCATCCGCCCCTCGACCGAAAAGCCAAACCTACAATGCTCGTCTATGCCGGCGCAGCGTTCGGACGTCGTCGGTTGAGGCCTTGGGCATCGCGCCACACCGTACGTAAGTCGTCCGGTGAAGCGATGCTAGCAATTTTCGTATCGATGACCGCGTCACGCCAGACTTCGACGGGGCTTGTCTCGAGGAACGACCGGAATTTCGCGCCATCTTCAGGTGTCATCGCGCCATTTGCTGCGTCATATTGCTCCGCAATACGGGACGCGACCTGCCTGGGGACGCCCAAAATCGAGGCGAGAACCGAGGAGGGCGTGTTGACGCCGTATTGGATATAAGCGGGAAGCATGTGTTCTTCGCTGTTGAGATCAACGGCTTCGCTCGATTGCATGTCGCGGCCGCGTATATATGCATGAGCTCCCCATGAGACCGTTTGAGAAACTTTACCGAAGACATAACGTCCAGCTTTTCGGAGCCGGTCGGCATCGTCACTCCCAACAAACAAGGAGGAGATTTCCTGCACGGTGCCACCATTGATCCAGCGATGGACAACATCGGCGACCGCTTGGGTATCGATCGTGCCGTGGCCGTATTCGATGGCAAGCGACAATTCGGGAAGCTTTGCAAGCGCGTCGATCAAATGCTTCAAACCGTCCGCACGTTTCAGCGTCGTCGCGTCGCCGCGTGCAAGAACCGGATCGGACCGAATATTTGCATAAAGCTCATCAAAGCTGAAGGATGCGAGACCTGTCTGATCAGCGACCTTCATATAGCTTTGTTGCTTCTGGGCGACCTGAGCGATGTAGCGGCGCGCCAAGCGCATCAACGCATTCCGGGTAATCTCGGATCGCCCTGCAAAGCTCGCGGTCACCAAGCGCTCGAGGTCGCTTGAGGTTTGCTGAGCCCCGATCCGGGCGACGGAATGCCCGATATATTGGATGAAAGGCCGGATCCCTTCATTTGAGCGGTAAATCGCTTTAACCTGGTCGGCCTCTTTGACGCTCTGAATGGCTTCGGCCAGCGCCGAATGAACCTTCTCGCTGAGATATTGCGTGTAGCGAAGCCAATGATTTCGATGGTTCGAACTTGCAAATACAACGACGCCCTTTTCGGACATGCCGACGCGTCCGGCTCGGCCTGCGATATTCCAGAATTCGCCAGGGGTGAGCGGCCCGGCATTTGGTTTAGTCACAGAGTGCACGACGACGCTTGAGACCGGGAAGTTCATGCCCTGGGCGAGGGTTGTCGTCGCTGCAATAAAATCGAGAGTACCGATCGCAGCAAGGCGCTCGACCAAGTAACGAAGCTCGCTGCTCAGCGCTGAATGGTGGAAAGCGACGCCTTTCCGGAGGCATTGAACGAGATCGCTATTCTCTCCATAGTCATTGGTCGCCAAAGCCAATGCGACCCGGAATTCAGCGGGTGCTGTTTTCGGATCAACTTCGGATTTGTCATTCGCGATCTCGAGCGCTGCTTGCTCTGCGCGCACGCGTGAGGAGGGGAACATGACAAGGGAAGGGCCCAGGGGGCGCAAGCGGCGGCTGATCGTTATCGCGCGCTTTGCAATGGAGGGATTACCCCGCATTGTGATTCGTTCGGCATCTGACAAAACCATCAAAGTCTTGGAAAGCTCAGAAGGCCGATGCGGCTCCCGCCACTCGATCTCAATATTTCGATCTTGGCCTTTGCCAGCAATGGTGGCGATGCCAACGATAAGCCGCGAAGGCCGCCATTTGACATCGACCTCATTGCCGCGCTCTTCGCTCAGCCAGGATGCAACTTCCTTGGCGTTTTCAATGAACGGCGTCAACAAGAGCAGACGAATGTGGGCGTGTTCACGGCGGATATTGGCGAGGAGCAATTCGAGGCGGGCACCGCGCTCGCCGTCTTTGAGCAAATGGGCCTCATCGATAATGACGAGGCGGATGCCTTCGAACCACTCGGTATGCGCGCGCAGGAGCAAATCGAGCTTTTCGGGGGTCAGCACGACAACGCCTGCGGCCTTGTTGAGGAGCGCCTGCTCGAAAGGATCTTCTTCAAAGGCGCTGCCGGCAGCTGTCACGTCGACGCCGAGTTCGGCAAAGTCAGCCCCAAGCGTTCGTCGCACCTGAGTTGAGAGGGCTCGGGTTGGCGTGACATAGATGACTTTGGCGTCGGCATAGCCGGACAAGGTCTGCAGGATGGCGAGTTCGGCCATAAGCGTTTTGCCAGAGCTCGTCGGCATCTGCAGAACGATTGCTTCGCGTTGCGGATCGAGAAGATTGCGCGAAAGCGCCTCTTGCTGGGACGGCAACATGCTGAACATTGCGCCGTCTCGGCTGAAAGCGCGAATAAGTGCGTCGGTCTTCTGGTTGATGTTGGCGCCGCTGGCGAAGATCGAGTCTGAACGCAGCTTGCTTGCAATAAGGGTGACAGAATTTGTCCAGGTTACGAGCTCTGGGTCAGATGTGAGCGTCGCATATTCCAACGCTTTGCGGAGGAGCGTCTGCAACTCCGTTACAACGCTCAGGGCTTGCCCGCGATCGCCAACCACCTGGCCGGTAAGAACGTAATCAGAAAGGACGATTGTCACCTGCGCTGTGTGATAGAGGGCGAGCAGGCCGAGCGCCGTCTGTTCACGCCGATCGGTGCTTTCGAGCATGGCCCTATCCATGGTCGTTTGCAATGCCCGCAGGTCGTTGACGCTATCACGCGCGCTTGCGATATCGCCACGGCCTGACTGGCGGGCAATCAGGATCAGGGCGCGGGTGATAGCATGGCGAACGCGATCGGCCCAAGATCCATCTTCTTTCCGCGCAATCACATCAGAAATCTGCGCAAGCCCAAGGACGTGTCGCAGTTCGGTCGGCCGGCGGGCCCAGAGCGCAGTGCAAGTGGTAAGGAAAAGATCGTGGAGCTCGATGCGTCGGCTGCCTCGGGCAGCGAGCACGTAAGCGAGCCATTGATCGAAGACGGCACTCGCCTGCTCGTCGGCAAGGCTCCCGCCCGACGCAGGTGCCGCAATGATATTGTTCATCTCGACGGCCGTGACCCAGCGCTCGAATTCGAGCATCGCGCCAAGTTTCAGTTCGATCAGCGAAGTATCGTCCGTCGCTGCTGAAGTATCGCCAAAGCCAGATTGGAAGATCGCGTCGTCCATTTGGTCGACGAGAAGTCGTTGGTTGGTAGGATCGAGGATGTTGTTGGGATCAACCATTCTGGCGAGCCCTGGTCATGGCCGTGCGGCCGAATTCGGTAAGCTCGGTTCCGATCGACAAACTCATGCCGCGCGCTTTGGCATGGAGGAACGATGGCGTCGCCGCCCGCAGCGTCGTCAGGTCGTCTTCATTCGCCTCGACCGCGCCGCGAATGATCACGGGCGCCAAAATCGTATTGGCAATTTTTCCGTTGGTCGTGAGTTCAATAATCATGTTCATCAGAGGAGCGCTGTATTCTGTGTCTTTGCAGCGCAGCACGCAGGCGATGAGGAAGCCTTGTAGCTTGGTGTTCGCGATGACGGCTCGACCACATTCCACAATAAGTTCACCGGCAACGCCCGGTGGCCGGCTTTTGTCTTCACTTCCTTTGACTTGGATGAGGACAAGAGCGAGTTCGGTGCCCATTTGCATGATCGACCAGCCATCGAACCCCAGAATCGGCTGGTTACGGTTCCCCTTGGTCGCGTGTAGCGTTGGCGGCGTTGCCATTTGATATACGGTGGCAAGCGCGGAACGTGCTACGAGTTCGGCCGTCTCGGACCGATAATTGGTCATCTGGGCAGGTTTTCCACCTTCCGCAGCGGGATCCGGGAGGGAACTTCTGAAGGCTGCCATCAAATGGTCGACGGCAAATTTGTTGGCTACGCTATCGGCCGGGTCCGGTGGGACGATGAGGGGCGCATTTTCCGCCAATTCACGGATTTCTTGCTCTCCATAGGCATCCCTGATCGCCGTGACCGTATGCTCCAGGAAGGGATCCGCGATATTGGTGATGTCGCAGGTCTCTTTGACGACCGCCCACACGTGGTCGTCCGCATCTGGGATCAAAACGCAGTTCGAATAATGCAACCTTAGGCCCCCGCTCCCTCAGGCACAGGTTCCACAATCGCCCTTGAGCGTCAAGCGTGGTCGGCCGTGACGTCATATGCCGTTGATCGTAGGCGCTCTAGATTCGCTACGGCCGGGATGAGTGCATCTCAGGCCACCCTCCACGTCGAGTCACACCCGGGAGGCGTTGTGACGACGAGCGCGTCGAATTGGACGACCTGCGCGCGTCGCTTCGGAATATGTCGCAGGCCCAGCTCGACGCTGGCGAGGTTGCCGGGTTCGTCGCCAATATCAAAAGTGGAAAGTTCAAGGAGCAGGTGCCGGATCGGCTGGCGCTTACGTTGCTCTGGTGACTACAGGGGTGCCCATGGCCGCAACCTTACTCAAATGAAGAAAAGAAATGCGAAACCGCTACTCAAATTTCAGCTGCGGTGGCGCTAGCGGAGTGATCCGTCTGAGCTGCTCGCTAAATTGCTGCGCAACTAACTGTGCGATAGCGCCGTTCATCGATCGTTCAAGCCAATTGTTTCATACAGCGACTGAAGCATGGGTTTTTGCTCAGAGATGGTTTTTTCTTCCATATGGATCGCCCGCAAGACCCAGGCAGCGTCAGCTCGTTGCAGATCCATAATGAAGGGCCGATGTTTTACGGCATAATCCGCATCTTCTGGATCGTGCGCATCGATAAAACAGAATACCGAGATGCTCGTCGATATGGATTGATCGGCTACAAAGCACGAATATCCAGCGCCTTCGGCTGTCGATAGAAAATTATCGATTGATGTTATGTCACGCACGGCAGCTTGAGATGCGACGCGCATGCGATCATCGGTTTGAAGCACTGTTTGATAGGATCCGTGGCTGGTAAAAGGATTGTCGATGAAGGTTTCATATTCGAGGACGCTGAGTTCCTTACCTTCCACATTGACGCGCTTGAGGTGGAGAGCGCTGTCGCCTGCCTTTCCGTGGAATTCGAAGGTGATGCGGCGCGAGCCGACGTAAGCGGGACATGAGGAGAAGATTGCAACATCGGCGGTTTCGGCCTGGATCGCTTGCTTGCGCCACGTGCAGGTTCGAGTTGGAAAGTGCCGTTCCCAGAGTGAGCGGTCGCCGATGTCTATCGGCCGAGTTCGCGGAGCCCATGCCTTTATCGAATAAAAGCTTCGGAAGGATTGCTCCGCTACCGGATCACTCTCCGGATGTTCAGCGAACGCTGATGATGCCGACATCAGCAAGAGAAACGCAGCTGCCGGATATTGGAGAAATCTCGTCGTACCTCGCATGTCGTTGTCCTTCACCGGCCGGATTGAGTGAGATACGCATCGACCTGCGCGGTGTACTGAGAGTAAAAGTTCACCACGAAGAAATTGGGATTTCCAATAGCGATCTGCCGGTTTCGTTGCGCTGCGCCCGTCAATACTAACGCGCTAACTCCGCCAACAATTGGCGATTCGAATGCGACGTCGATGTTCCGATCTTTCAAGAGGCGGCGACGCGCAAAGGTCAAGGTGTAGTCATCAACATTGACCTCGGCGGTGCTGCCAGAGCTGAGGGCAACAGACACATTGTTTGCAGTCAGTATTGGACCGCAAAGAAAGGTGGCAAGAGGCACGCCGCCTAAGCCATCTTGCACAACTGCCTCTCTGATCTCGGCGGGCACCCGGTGCTTTGACAGGAGTAAATCGCACTTGGCGTTGCCGCGGGCAGATTCTAGTTTGCCCAATCGACTTTGAATCTCTTGGAAGTAAGAGTTTTGGTCGCGGAAGGATAAGGTCGGGAGACGAAAGTTATTGTTTGTGGCAAGGGTCCGTAACCTCTCGCGCGCCTCGTCACTATCAGGAAGTTCTTGAATTTCTCGAATGAGGCCGGGCAACTGCTTTGCAGATTCTTCTTCCTGGCGCCGTTCAGCGTTTTCTTGTTCGGCTATCTTCATAAGTTGAAACCGTCTTTCGCAGTTGCTGCGAACCGCCAGGCGGACGGCGATGTCCCGGTTTGAACCCCAGATGCCGCGACAGAATGTGCGTAGCTCGTCCTGCGTGTTGTAGGCTTCGACCTTCGCGACCAAACTGGCTTCAGTCTCGCTCGACGCTGCAGCGCCTGTGGCTCCAGAGCTCCGTTGAGCAGGCTGTGGGGTGGTGTCTTGCTCTCGCGACCGAGGCTGTGCTGCTGAAATCTGCGATGGCTGTGCCGTAGGGACAATATTGCGACTTTCTACGCCGCTGGCAGACATTGCGTTTTGTAGCTTTGTCAAACCTTCAAGACGTTGGAGATAGGCGAGCTGGATTCGGGGATTTTGGCCGGCCTGCGTTGCACAGTCGGAAACCCGTCGGCGCAAACTGTCGAACGTCAGCGCATCCCAATCGCGATACTGGACGCCAAATGGCTTGCCATCCATTGACCAGGATTGTCGGGCAATCTCGGATTGGGCAACCTGGGCACAAGTGAGATTGGCGATGTCATTGCTCGATGCGGCGACCGGCGCCACCGGGATCAACAGACCCGCGGCGGCCACCCAAACCAACTTCATGAGAATCCCCCGTTGCCTAAGCCGTTCTCGCGCACTCGGAATGGAGGGCGCGGGCTCAAATCGTGTTAAGTGTGCAATATAATGCGTCGCATTAAAATGCAACAAAATGCGCATTGGCTGCATGTCAAGCGACGTGCGCAAACTGGTTGGAGAGAACGTAAAGAGGGTCCGGATCGCTGCCGGCATCACTCAGTCGGAGCTGGCGGCACGCATGGGGGTGGACCGGGCATATGTCAGCGGTCTGGAACAGGGGCAGCGAAATGCAACGATCGTCAGCCTTTGGCATGTTGCTCAAGCTCTCAATGCGGCTATCCGGGAGTTCTTTGAGCCGCTGGACCCGAAGAAGGGTGAACCGCCTCCGAGAAGACGGAAGCGTGCGACGCCGCCTGCTTAATATGGGATCGACAGTAGGATGCTGATCACGAAGGTGACTATCCAGGTGACTCCATAGCTCGGAAGCTGTCGCAGACGCTTGGACCTGATGAGGAGGTACGCGGGGGCGAGGATGAAGCCGAACGTGGTGAGCCACTTATCAGAATAGCCAGCTCGCTTGAGTTGGCGTTCATCGGCTAGGCACAGAGCAGCGTTGATAACGACCGGGACGAGGAAGGCGAGGAGGTCCAGCCCCCGGTGCGGCTGGAGCGGATCGTCCATCTTAATAGCGTCGATCACACCGCCGAACAGTCCGTATGGGATCGGCGCAATGGCGACGATCCAGACGAACGCATTGTTGATGTTCGAGGCGGCGACTGGCGGTGGAGCGTCCTGGAGCGGGACTCCGAGTTCAGTAGACTTGAGCGGCTGCCAGTCCGACAGTCCTTTGCGCCAGACGGACGTATCTCCGCTGATACGGTTTGACTGGAGGAAGTCGAGCAACGCACTGGCGGGAAAGGGGCCCTTACGCTGGCCATTTTCCGTGAAGTACCAGTCTTGGACGGTCGTATCGTGATCGTTGGTCGTATCGCTCATTTTTGCCCCAGCATTGGCTTCGAGTATAGGTCGCTTGAAGGTTTCGATCTTCTTGCCGGTAAGTTTCGGCTAACAGCACGCAAGATCGCTCTGGAAATGACCGCTTCAGCCTTCCGTATGGTCGTCAAATAAAGTCGTAATATCGACTATAATCCCTAGAGACTATATGCCCGGTATTGCTGAGTCTTGCAATGCGAGACTGGGCTGTTTTGTTTGGGAAGAACGTACGCAAGCATCGCCAGCAACGCGGGCTGACGCAGGAGCAGCTCGCCTTTGAAGCCGAGCTAGACCTGACCTATGTCGGGGGGATCGAACGTGGGAAGCGTAATCCAAGCCTTCTGGTGATGGCTCGCATTGCAGACGCGCTATCCGTCAATCTGATCAAGCTGCTTCAACAGTAGCCTCGCGAGGCGCTCTTTTCAGGAATGAGATTAATATGACGCCTTCGGCATATCTCTGACGCTGATGTAACGAACAGCGGCAGATCTGTGGATCGGAGAAGCGCCATTTTCCTGAATTCTTTGGAGATGGTGCTTTGTCCCGTATCCCTTATGCTGCTGGAATCCGTAACCCGGGTGGACTCGGCTGGTGTTTTCCATGAAGCGGTCGTGGATGACCTTGGCGACGATGGACGCCGCGGCAGCCGATAGGCTGATCTGATCGCCGCGGATGATAGGACGCATCGCTGCTGAACAGGCTATAGCGAAGGGCCCGTCGATCAAGATAAAATCCGGGCGCATTGGGAGATGTTGGACGGCCTGCGCAAGTGCCCAAAGGAACGCTTGATGGACGTTATCGCGATCGATGCGGTGGTGCGAAGCGAAGCCGATGCCGACAGACGAGGTGGCCTTGATCTCTTGGAAGAGAGCTTGTCGACGAGAGGGCGAGAGCCGCTTGCTGTCGTCGATGCCGTCGGGGATTCTGTGTGGGTTGAGAATGACTGCAGCCGCGACCACCGGGCCCGCGATCGCGCCGCGTCCGACCTCGTCGCAGCCAGCCACGTGATGGAAGCCCTCGCGATGAGCTTCATGTTCGAGATTGAAGGTAGGTTTGAAGATCTCCATTCGTAGATGAATGGATGATCTGTGTAGGAGCTGGCTGACCTGCGGCGAGCCTGTGCTAGCGGCTAGCTGGCGCTGAGGAACCGGATTGCCTCGCGGTGGAGGTCGTCGAACACGGCGGCGGTGAGCGGACCGCCATAGACCGCGCCGGTGTCGATGTTCAACCGGTTGGGTCTAATGTCGGGGCGCCCGTTCGGCAGGGGCGTATGTCCATGAATAACGAAAAGCTCGAACAAGGCGGTGGAGGAGAGGAACGGCTCTCTCATCCAGAGGAGGTCATCATCGTCCTGGTCATGAAGCGGGCGGTCGGGATTGATGCCCGCGTGGACATAGATCCGATGTTGGTCTCGATATAATGTCGGCAGGGTCCGGAGCCAATTGATATGTGCTGGCGGGAGGTCGCGCGCGGAGGAGACGCCGTAGCTTTCGAGTGTGCTCTGGCCGCCATGGGCCAGCCAATTATCGGCCCACGCATCGTCATCGTGAGCCGCGAGGACGAGGTCCTCATGATTGCCTTTGAGGCAGATGACGTGATCCGGATCGGCGCGCTGGAGGTCGATAAGGTAATCGACGGTCTCACGGCTCTTCGGCCCACGGTCGATGTAGTCGCCAAGGAAGATGAACTGCATCGGGCGGCCGGCCGCGTCGTCGATGCTCTGGGTGATCAGCATATTGACCTGGGTGTAGCAGCCGTGGATGTCGCCGATGCAATAGGTCCGTGTCATGCCGTTATCTGGCGTTTGGATGAACAGCGAGAGGCTAAGCGTCTCGACTGCGCTCTGGTGAGAGATCGCGCGTACCGCATTTGGGACATTCGTCGTCATAGGTTGCGGACTTGAAATCGTCCCCTTCGCGGTTGGAGCGGTAGCAGCGATAAAAATGCCGGAAGAGGGACATTGATTCGGCCCCTAGGGGCGATGGCGCTGCAGACCATCGCCCCCGTTGGAGAGCCGATCAGACAGTGATCCGTCCCGCGGCGCGCGCTTCGGTGACGTATTCGGACAACGGCTTATCGGCAACGAAGTGGATATCGCGTTCGACCGGAAGCCCGAGCGGTCCTCTTACTTCCAAGATCTCCTGGAGGCTGACGAATCCTAGCTCAGGGTAACCGACGCCAAGGTCTGCGAGCCCGAAAAGCCGGTCAGGCTCGTCAATGTCACACTCCGTGAGAAGCCATGTTGCGGCTGCGTCCGGGCGCATGAGCTTGACCACGGGCTTGTGGTCACGTTCTCCCGAGAGGCCATTGACCAGGAGCGCCACTCTGTCTTCGACGGTAAGGAGAGTGATTTCACGCATGGCTGGCCTCCACCTCATTTCGTCGGCGCGATCTTTTGGGAGATGAAGGAGGCGGGGCAGCTGCGTTATTCCTGTCTGGAGACTGATCCCCGACCGTCTCCGCCATTGCGAGGTGGAAGATACGTTCGAAATCGCAATAGCGGCCCCAAAGGGTCTTGGCGAGGTCCACCGCGCCAGCTTGACGAACGGCGTCGATGACGGTTTCAAGCGTAATCGCCTGGAAGCGGACGCGATCGTAGTCGAGTTCTTCTTCGGGAATGAGCTCGTTGGCATAAATGCGGATTGCGGCTTGGACACGGCGGTTGAGGCGCGGGGCAATGACAACGAACATGGCGCGCGGCGTAAGGCCGGCGTTGACGGCGAGTTGGCTCAGGGCGTGCTCACGGAAAAATTGTTCGCAGGCAACGGAGCGCAGGACGAAGGAGTCGGGATCGTTGTAGAGTTCGACTTCCCGCGCGGCGATGAGGTAGCGTTCGCGGAGACGTGCGGCGGGGCCCTCCATTGTCTCGCTATACTTGACCTCGATGAAGACCGTGGCGCGATCACCATCGAGGTCCGTGACCTCCGCGGCAAGGTCGAATGCGCTGCCGTCTTGGAGGAAGCGAGGGTCAGCCCGATCGCGTTCGCGGCTGGGCGCTGTTTCGAACCGTATTGAGTGGACTTGCTTAACGAAGTTCGGCAGTAGCGAACGAAAGGTCGCGGTCGCCAGTTCGAGGTCCATGGCCAGGGGTGCGAAGACGTTGAAGCACATCGGCATGGAAGACAAAGCATTCCCGAAGAGCCGTTCTTCGTCGAAACAAGCCCCTTCCTCGCGCATGATCAGTTCGCGGCGGACGAAGGTGTGGACGGCCGGGGAGATGAAGTTCCGGCCGGCGCGTGCAGCCTCGGCCGAGAGAAGGGACTCAAGCGGGATCACGACATCACCTTCGCCGTCCCGCCGAACGTGATGGCCCATAGGGATGCCGTTATCACGAAGCCAGAGATGTTGGAGTAGGCGCGCCGCGGCTCTGAATCTAGAATCTATAATACAGGATACGCCGTGATCCTTGAGGATGGACTGCGGGACGAGAGGAACGCGCGGTAAGGGCGCGGTAGTGAGGAAGGAGGACATTTGAATCTCCGATCGCACAGGAGCGTGCGAGAGGGATTCGGAGGGATGCAGAGAATGTTGACGCGCAGGCTTGAGGCGCTCGCTTCATCAGACAAGCAGAGGTCGTTGAACGGCGAATGAAATGAACAAGAGTTCGCTTTCCGCCTTAACATCCGTCACACGGAAGTGAATTTCGATTCGCAAATCGCGCAATTGTTACTAAGAAATGAATGTGACAAACCAGATGTTCTTTATCTGTTCCTCTATATAGTAGGGGTACTCTTCACAGGTGTGCTGAGGCCCGAACTTATGGAGGGCCACATGGCTCCAGAAGAGAAAAACACGGCCGCTACCGGTGAAACAGAGCGCTGCCACGACTTTTCACCAGTTCGCCAATATTACGGAAGCATTCACGATCGCGATCAACTCGCTCGTGCCATCTTGCAGGGCGGTTCTTGGGCTGACCCAGAGATTGCAGATCTCACGGCGCGAGCTGCCACCTCGCCGTCCGTCGAGGGCCAGCTTCTGAATAGCTTTATCAACGATGACGATCAAGCAGAGGAAGTTGCTTGTGGCGGGCATTTAAAGGTTGATCTGGAGACACCTTCGCCAGCAACGCGGCCGTCCAACAATCCATTTGGTTCAGCACCGACGGCTAGCCCCATTGCGACTCAGCACCGCACGCGCCCGAATGGAGTGGTCAATCCATTTGTAAAGGACCGCGCGCAGGCTCCTGAAGCGGACCGTTCCCGCGCAACTGGCGTGCAAATCAACGCAAGCCCTTTTTTCCACGCGACCTAATCGGTCGCGCGTGTGGCGCCACGCAGCGATCGTGGCGCCACACGTCCTTACGCGCAACCTGTCCCCAAGCGGGCCCACAAACGAGACCCACCATGAAGAAATCAAACCAAGCGCCCGATTGGGCATATGACTTAGCTACGGCCACCCAAACTCTTGAAGTTAAAGATGAGCACAGCCCGGATCATTCTGGAAACGCTCAGATCGACCTCTCGGACCCAACCGCAGTTCGCGACGAGATCTGTCGTACCCATCCCTTCGGCGAGATCTTGCGTTTCGAGGGCATCGTGGATGCATGCGCGAATGGTCAAGGTGCCTCTCTGCTGCACGCAATGTCGCCAGATTATCTGGCGCAGTTCGATGGTCCGTCGAGTGATCTCTCGGCGTGCAGCGTCGCGACTGAACGCCGGTTAGGCGAGGTCGTCGACGCCGATCGTGGCGAGACTAACCACGGATATCGCCATTGGGTGGTACCGGACGATATCGAGCCGATCAAGCGAGTCATTGACGGAGTTATCGCCGAAAATGTCGAGGACATCAGCTGGATTGACGACGAGTTCGAGGAAGGCGGGATGGAGAAAATCCAGATCCGTTTCGCGGCCATGGAAGTCGATGACCTGGTGATCGAGTTCATCGACGGGCAATGGTGGGACTGCGTCGAGCTACACGACGAACTGCGTCGTGCCTGTTCAGGATCCAACGATTATTCAAAGTACCTTGCTCGCCGAGTTGGCTTTGAATTCTTGACGGGCAACATTCGCAGCGAGGCATACATCGGTAACGGGCCGCTCTCGAAGCCACTAGAGTTCACATCAGTCTACCCAGAAACTCCATCATGGAACGAAGAGCCGATTGTCATTCGTGAGGCGTCTCGTCGAGGTGCCGTCACGCTCCTGGACTGCTTCTCTTTCATGATGCATTGAGGCCGGCAAAAGTGGGGCGGGGGTAGCGATTCGCTGCCTCCGCTCAATGACGACCAGAAGCACAAGCAAAAACTTACGAGATATCTGAGGCTCGCGTGGAACGTCTAGCTCTCAAGTACAGGCCCGAGACTTTCCAGGGCGTCATCGGTCAAGAATATCCGAAGCGTATCATCTCCCAGCTCATTCTGAATAAGCAGAGTTGCGCAAACCTCCTGCTGCACGGCAGCGTTGGTTCGGGCAAGACGACGTTGGTTCGGATTTATGCGGGCGCGCTGAATTGTGAGTCGCCGACCGCCACCGGCGATCGATGCTTTGCATGCGACCGGTGCAAAGCGTTGGATGCGGGCGACGATGCTGGCTTTGTCGAGCTCGATACACCGAAGTTCCGCGACCTTGCCGGCCTCAAGGCCGAGATCAACCGCGTAGTGAAGGCAGCAGCCGATAGCGGCCGGCGAACTGTCATATTTCTCGACGAAGCACACGTCCTGTCCAGGTATCGAGATAGTTTCGACTTTCTGTTGAAGATCGTTGAGGAGCCGCCACCGGGCCTATCTTTCTGCTTCGCCACCACGGCGCTTGAGCGAATTTCAGATGCGCTACGTTCTCGGACGATTCGGCTTGAAGTGCGCCCTCTGACGCATTCCCAGAGTCTCGGCCTTCTATCGCGCACCGCGCAGGACGAGGGCTTGACGCTGCATCATGAAGCCATCGCGCTTCTGGCGGGGCTGGGCGAGCATCAGCCGCGCAACATGCTTCAAGCGTTGGACAAGATACGCCTCATCAGTGATGGCACCGAAATTACGCGCGATCGTGTCGCCGCGGTATTCGGCGTGGACTATGTCGAGCACCTCATCCAGTATTTCGAAGCGCTCGGAGCTGGTGATCTCCGGCATCAGACCGGGAAGTTTCTGCAATGGTCGGACAGCGTTCGCAACAAGGCGCGTCTGATTCAGCTGTTCCTTGTTGGATTCTATTATATCGAGCTTTGCGGCCTTGACGTCTCGGTTGACCCGGTCGTCGCTTCGATCAGGCCGGAAGAGCGAAAACGAATCGTCGACGCATTTACGAACCGGCTGCCCAATATCGATCTCAGGGCGGTCTTTGAAGGCCTGATTGATATCTGGCCGGTCATCACCTCGGATCTGACGGACGAAGCGTTGTTCGCCATCCTGCTGCGGTTTCAGATTACGGCAAACAGGAACGAACCAGTGCGTCGGTCCGACGAGTCTGCGGTCCGGATCCGGCCGGAAGCCGTGGCCGCGCTGGAGGATGGGGCCGAACATCAGCGTCGTGTCGTTACGAGTGATGATGCTAAGGCGCCGAAAGACCCTGCCTATCTCAACCGCGGGCATGTGCGAAGCGTTTTCGCCGCTGCGTCATTCTTAGTGCAGCAGGGCTATCCGCCATTCAACGTCCGCATTACAATTCGTCATGGCCTTTTCGGTCACCAAGAACAGGCGTCGGCATCGAAGCATTTTGCGCGCTTCAGCCAAGCGGTGAAAACACAGCTCCTTAGCTACGGTGATTCAGGTTTGCGTGTTTTCGTTCAAGAGCGGGATGACGTGCATGGGTCGTGTGGGCGCTTGATTGCACATGTTTCTGATGTCGAGAAACTGCGTCGATGGATGCTGAAGTGGCAGCGCAAGAGTCGCGTAGCTGGCGCCGAAGACGCAGCGATTACGATGGAGGTGGCACCGGTCGGCGAGCGCCTGGACGAGCATTGGAGGTGCGTACGCTGGCTTTGCGGCGGATTCAATCCGTCCGACCCGATCCATCCCAGACTAGGCATTGAAGGTGAATACCTGCACGTCGCCGGAGACATCGGAACCAGGACCCGTCTGGATCTCTCCGAGGCACTGGGTGGTGCAGCTCGGAATAAGGCTGATCGGGACTGTGGCGTTGATCTCCTTTCGGCATTCAACGATGAACAGTGGGATCGGCTGTATGACGGCTGGGAGTTGGATGAGAGCGTATATCGTGATCAGCAGAGGTTGACCCTGCAGGCAGCGCTCACAGAACTGCGAGCCAAGCATTCTCAGGAGGAGGCGACTTACTCCGAAGAAAGGCGCAGTTATGAGGAGGACGAGCTTCGGTCGACTCGCGCCGCGTCTGCCCCGACACGCAGCTGGGCTATTTGGAGCCGGTCATGAACGGACCTGCGATAACGACCGATGTCGATTTTCTGCAGCTGCCGCAACTCGATCAGACTAGTTACCTCTATCTTTATCGTAAGGAGTCCGCGCTTTTCCGGACCGCGGTTCGCACGAAGATTGTGAGCCACGCCAAGCAAGAGGGGCGTCGCTTACGAGACATTGCAAAGAGCTCAATCGGCGTAAGATTGGATGAAGCTCAATTTCCTGAAGCTACCGCGGGTACTCAGCCGAAAATTGTTCCTAGCTTGCACGCGACAGTGTCGGAGGTTTCGCTCTTCGACGAACCGACGCTCCACATGCGTGATCTCGGCGACCCGACCTTGGAGCATCCGCCGCTTGACGACATTGCGCGCGCCTTAAGTGCCATTGCTGCCGGCAGCGAGCAGCACTCGATCTTCTTGCTCGTTCCAGACACACACAAATTGATCGAGACGGCGGCGTGGCGGTCCACGGTGAAAGCGATCGGTCTGATTGAGGAGCCGTTCGTCACGTCCGAGACCTATCTGGCGATTGCGCGAAGATATCTTCGAGCGAGTCGATTGGGCGATCTTTCCGCGTTGACGGATAATAAGCGCTTCCAATCGCGGTTACGGAAGTGCATCGAGCGGGCGGCGTTGGCGCCATTTGAATTCTCGATGCAAATCGATCTCGTCGTTCTGGGTGAAATGGAAAGCGGCGAGTTCCGTCGAGCCGATGACGTCAACACACGGCGAGTCGAGCGATGGGTTGTGCCCGAGACCTTACGCCGCTTTCTCGATCGGCGCGATGCACCAAGCTTCTCGGCCCTAATGAAGGTTGTCGATGGTCTGCGGCATGATCGGATGCTGGAAGCCGACGAGGTGCTCACACGGCTTTACCGCGCGACGACGGGCACTCTGGAGAGCCGCGATAGACGCTACCGGCGCCTTGAGGATCCACTGCATTGCGTTTGGGCAGCTCAGCTCCTGGCCGCTGAGAAGGAGTGCATGACGGGTAACGTGTTCGTTGCGCTGGACAACGTCTGCCAACGATATGGCCGAATTGACAGTGCGTCTGACTGGATCGCCTCGCACGAAGGCTGGCGGACGCTTCAATTGGTGTTTGCTCGCCATGCTTCAGGCAGCCGAGGTCGCCTCCATCAAGCGCGCATCGGGTTGCAGAACGCGCTTCGCGAGCGGCTACGGTCGATGGGTGAGGGGCAGGTTGACGGGATTCAGCTTGGGCTTCAAGGGGACAGCGATCAATCCGTAGCTCTGTCGTCAAATGAACAGAGCGCCCCGGCCATTGCGGAGGTTCGTTGATGGAGCAGCCGCCGAGTGCCTATCTAGATCCTGGATGCCCGTCGTCATTTAGAGATGTCGTGGGCCATGAACGTTGGTTCGAGGCGTTGATTTCGAACCTACGAAACGAGCATGCGTCTGGTGCTCACCAGCCAATCGCACTGGTTGGAGCGACGGGCGTCGGCAAACGGACGGTCGCGCGTATTTATGCCAAGGCGTTGGTTTGTGAGCGCGAACTAGACACGCGGCGAGACGCCGCGCCCTGTAGAACCTGTGACGAATGCCTCGCCTTTGATCGCTCGAGCTTTGCCTATGTCGAAGTCGATGCGAGGCATTTCGGTCGCCTTGACCAAGATGATGAACGCGTGGACGAGCGGGCTCAGGTCAATGCTGTCCATTCCTTGATCGAGCGAGACGGCGGATTGAACACGGCATCGGTACGCGTCGTGGTGATCAACAACGCCGAAGAGCTCGCGGGCGCCGCAGCCGATGTCGCTTTGAAGACGCTGGAACTCGAGATTTCGTCGAGCCTTTATGTGTTTCTCGTGAACGACGAAACGCGGTTCTCAGCGGCCCTACGGTCCCGCTGCAGCGTGTTCAGGATCGGGCCTCTATCGGTCGAGGGCATGGTTGGACGTCTATTGCCGCTGTGCCGGCAGTTGGCGTTGAGGTCTGATGAAGCTGCGATCCGAGCGATTGCGCGGGCAGCAAATGGATCGTTCGGCGAGGCGTTGGGCATGTTCAGGCGGGTGGCGGCGCATGGCGACCTCACGATCGAAAGCTTGGTCCGCGAGCCGGAATTTGGCTGGGGATCGACCATGTTAGCCTGCTGGCGGGCCGTTTTGCTTGATCGTTGTGATGAAGCGCTCACACTCTTTGGGCAGGTGGGCCGGGACGGTCCGATGAGGATGAAGGCAATGCAAGGCTTCCTCGTGGCGTGCCAGTTGCACCGTCTGCTGGGTACGGTGCCGCCGGTCGGCAGCGTCAGTCCGGCATTGGATCTCGTTTCGCCGGTTGACTGGGGGCGGGTCATGGATGATTGGGCGGCTTGGTCCGCACGTACAGACCTCCCGGTTGATGAAGCGATGGACCGGATGGTTGGCTTCTGGGCCGGTCTTCAGGCGGATATGTCCTGGGAAGCGAGCTTCGTTCGGGGGATGTCAGTACTGACCGCCGAACGAAAAGCTTCGAGCGGTTGAGTTGTTCGGTTGTGTGCCGTTTTAAGTTGCCTGATTTGTTGATTTGAGAATCTTGATTTAGCACCTCGAATCCAAGCCGATGATGAAGGCGGGCCGCCTACTGGTCGGGATGGCCATTGGGCCCGTTAGGCAATCAATCTGGTGCAATGAAATGAGCTCTATCAAGAGGACGAAGGGGCGGGGCAAAGAACCCAGCCAAGCCCATGTGGACCGGCCGTTCGTTGGGCAGTGGTCCGAAGAGGGGGCGGCGATTGCTCGCCAACGCCTTGGCGTGGCGATTGGTCCATATATCTCGGAGGTGGACGGTGCCGACCCGGTTTCGGTGCGCGCCGCGCTTAATCGAGAGCCCTTTGGCGAACTGATCTCTGATGAAGCCATCGCGAAGCTGTGCCGCGAGGGGCGTGGCGCCGATCTTTTCCCTCCACGCTATCCGACGTGGCGCTACGGGATTGATCCGGTCACCTATCCCTGCATCTTGGTCCCGCCAACGCTTGAAGAATTGGAGGCGATCGAGGACAAGCAGCACCTTGCTCTGCTCATCCGGGACCTGAACATTCGTGGCACGACACCGCGGATCCGGGCTCTGATACGCTCGACGGTCGAACCGGAATGGTCCTGGTTGGGCGAAACGGTACAAGATCATCTCGAAGTTGAGGCTGATGAATAGTGGCCTCCGGGGTGGTCGGTGTGTCCAGCCTGGCAGGTGTCGGTCGTGGTGGCTGGGGTGATCAATCCCTCTTCCCACTAACGTCCGCTCATTGCGTCTCGGATATGAAACCCCTGATTACCGGGCGTGTCGGAGCGGTCCGGCCGTGAAGAACGCAGCCCTGACTTTGATTTTCGCTGGACGAGTTCGATGAAACTTGGAAGACCGCGTTCGGGCCGAGCTTCAGGCGCGCCATCAAGATAGATCGTACCCTTACCGGGATAGAAGCTGTAAATGCCAACTTTTAGCTGAAAAGCTGTTGGCTTCCAGTAGCGGATACCATGCGCGTCGAAGGTTTGCATCGCCTCCTTCATCAGTATGTTATTCTCGGCATATCGGCTCATGGTCGGCACTGCAATCCAAGAGGTTCCGTGGGCAAAGCCCAGCTGTAAGGGGAGAAGGGTGGGAAGGTAGAAGGTAAGTGGGTTGGTTAGATAGATAGTGAATGAGATGGAGTGTCTGACAGTCGGACGGAGCAGTAATCGCCCTCTTAATGATATAGACGATGTGTGCACCTCGCTCTGCGGTCAGTTCGAGAACAAATCGTGCGGTGGCCGGAGCGAATCGTCCGCACGACTATGTCGCTCACGGCTCGGCGTGATCACGGCAGACGGCGCATGATCTGGCTCTTCGACAACTTAGGCCGACGATATGTGTCAACTAGCGTAACTGCCATCAATCTGGTTCAGGCGAGCTCATACTCACGACACAAATCCGATGCTGATTTCGTTGCCGCACTGCGCGCCTGATGACGACGCGCCGATGTATGCGTTGGCCGTGGCTTCGTTGTCCCCACGACGTTGCAAGTCGACCCGGCTACACGGATTTGTTTGATCTTTTCCAATGAATCGGTAGATCGTGAACCCTTCACGGGCGATGTTCACGCTAACGCTCCGTTGAAACCGTCGATGTTGCTTGGCTCGCACAAGACGCATCAGTCGTTGCGTATTGAGCTTGATCGCGCCCTGATTCGAATGGCTTGTTGCGACTGCAGTGAACGCGTCTCTAATAGAGAACCTTCGGTCCAATCCAAGAGCGCTCGTGCCATCCTGATCCGACCATTTTGTGATTTCCGGTGGCTATCGGACGGAGAGCCGATCGGATCTTAGCGTCGCCAGTTCCAAAGAGGTTAAGTGCTGGGATCAAGCCACCACCAACAAAACAAGATTCCAGCTCCATTTGCGTGACGTCGACGACTAAGGTTTCTTGAGCCGAATCGCAAGTTCATCGATCGTCTGTTGCAGGGCCATCCGGGCGGGAAGAATGTCAGCGAATACGTTCAACATCATGAAGTCGTGAATGACGCCGCGATATCTAGTCTGCTTTGTCGGAACGCCAGCAGCAACGAGGAGGCGCCCATATGCTTCCCCCTGGTCTCGCAACACATCATGCTCGGCTGTGATGATCAAAGCGGGAGGAAGATCACGAAGGTCATCGATATCCGCAAGCAAGGGCGAGGCAGTGGTTTCGGACCTTGCCGATCGATCCGGCATATAGAATTCCCAGAACCACTTCATGTCGTCGCGGCCGAGCCAGGGCCCGTCGGCGAACTCCTTGTAACTCGCATCGTCGAATTTTGCGCTCGTGAGCGGATAAAGCAGAACCTGGCTCTTGATGGTCGGGCCACCGCGCTTCTTGGCAAGCATAGTTAGCGCGGTTGCCATCCCGCCGCCGGCACCATCTCCCGCGACGGCGAGGCGCGAACGGTCGATATTCAGTTCGATCGGGTGTTCTGACACGTACTTTAGTACTGCGTAGCTTTGCTCCATCGGGATCGGCGCGCGAGCTTCCGGCGTCCGATAGTAATCGACGAACACAACCGTTGCACCGACCCCGTGAGCTAGCGCTCGAACGAGCCGCTCATGAGTCTTAAAGCTCCCCATCATCCATCCCCCACCGTGCAGATATATTATGGCTGGGAGAGCATCCGTTACGCCCTTCGGTCGAACGATGTGAACGTGGGTCCGTGCGCTTGGACCCCCGGCAACGAAGCGACTATGTTCATCGGTCGGTGCGAAGGGAATGGGAAGCCCTTGAAGCCGTTCCAAGACATCGCGAGCTTCTTCGGGATTGCGAGTGTTGAGAGCCGGAAAGTTCTGCGCCTTCAGGCCGTTTATGAAGCTTTCGACAATCGGGTCCAACGCCGGTTCCGCTCTCGTGCCCGCGCATGATAGGACGAGAAGAGTCAACCCGAACAGAAATGTTGGCAATCTCATGAAGAACCTCAAAAGATACGCGTGCTTTCCGGAACGCAAATCGGCGTCTGCTTGGAGGTATTATGTTTCTCCCTAAAGCGCAGTCTTACAGCGAGGCAGCGGTCTTACAAAATCGAACACTTGTTTTCGATCCGCCAATATCGTTGCTCCGCCATTACCGGCGGTTTAACGGTCGAATGATGGCGCTGCTTCTGAGCCTGCGGATAGAAATCGACGCGTGGCACTCGAGCTACAGACGCTCTTCGCGCTCACACAATATCAGGGCTTCCTTTACCAAACGCCGAAGCCGTCCGCGTGAACGTCGTTTGATCGTACCGGAGAGTTGGCGGTGGTCTGTCCGTATGCTTGCAGTGCTTTCGAACAAGTGCCGCGCGACGGCGCAATATTCCCGCTTTGTTTGCGCGTAACGTGCATCTCGGGTCCCGCCGGAAAATTGGCAAGTGCCTCCGCTTTGCGAAGCCCGACCGAGGTGCGTTACGATGCTTCAAACAGTTGAGAGATTATCCGGCCGTGAACCTCGCCCGCTCCCCTTCATAACAAAGCGCTCTGATTATATTTGGATTGTCGTCGCAACTGCCTGCATAGGCGCCTTTATGGGGCAGCTCGACGCTAGCATAACGCAGCTCGTGCTTCCCGTGTTGGAAAGGGATTTCGAGGCTAGTGTAGATTCCGTAAGCTGGGTCGCCGTTATCTACCTTCTGGTCGTTGCGATCATGCTCCCGATCTTTGGCCGGCTTTCGGACATGATCGGACGAAAGCTGATCTATATCGGGGGATTTCTGACCTTCGTGGTAGGATCCTGTCTTTGTGGCCTCGCGCCAAATCTTGAGATGCTCATTGCCTCTCGTGCGCTGCAGGCGGTTGGATCCGCGGCATTGGGGGCGAACAGCGTCGCGATAATCGTATCTGCCGCCGGAGCGCACGAACGCGGGCGCGCCCTCGGCATCCAAGCGGCAGTCCAGGCGATCGGTCTTTGCACCGGCCCGGCATTGGGCGGGCTGATCATTGCCGAACTGGACTGGCGTTGGGTGTTTTGGTTGAACCTTCCGGTTGGGATCGCCGGAGCGATATTCGCCTGGCTGGTCTTGCCGACGACAGACCTACCGGTAGACCGAGGGCGCTTCGACTTTTGGGGCGCCATCTTCTTGGCACCCGGCTTGGCGGCGTTATTGCTCGCCACTAATGAGGCCGGTGCCTGGGGATTGTCGTCTTGGTGGATCTGGATGACTGCAGTTGCCGCGATCGTGTTTCTCATCGCCTTCGTGTGGCGAGAACAGAATACTCACTCGCCGTTAATCTCGCTCGCCTTGTTCCGCAGCGCCGCGTTCACGCTTGGTAACGTAGCTGGTCTGCTTGCGAACACTATTCTTTTCGGCCTCTTCTTTCTTCTTCCTTTCGTATTTGAGCGTGCGTTTCACGACACAGCGCTATTGGCGGGGTTACGGCTCGCGATCATTCCTTTTCTTTTGGCAGTAACTGCGCCGTTGAGCGGCGTCCTGTCGGAGAAATACGGCGAGCGGGTTCTTTGTACAGCCGGCATGCTCGGCACGGCAGCGGGGTTGGGGATATTGTATCTCGCACTTCGGCCTGAAACTCCCGACCTGTATGTGATCGTCGTCTCTCTTGCCGTGATCGGGATCGGGCAGGGCGCGTTCGGAGCTCCCAATAACAGCGCGATTATGGCTACCGCGCCTTCGAGCGAGATTGGAGAAGTTGCCGGAGCAATGAATGTAGTGCGAACCATCGGCACGAGCATGGGGATCGCGATGAGCGCAGCCTTGCTCTCCTGGCAGCTGGGCGGCAGCTCCGGACACTCTCTCACGCTTTTGGCAACACCGGAGCAGATGCTGGCTGCAGCACGCATCATCATTGTTGTCTTTGCGACGCTCGCCGTCCTTGCCGCGGTCGCGTCGGGAATACGATCAGACAGGACGCAGAGATCGAGCTAATTCATATCCGCATACCGCGATGCTAATAGCAGGCTTTCTACGGTGAGGTGGATAAATGTTCGACTACGGCCTTTTCTTATTTCTTCTGGACTCCTCAGAGCTTTGGGAAGGCGAAGGGGCAAGAGGAAGGGCAAGAGGAAGGGCAAGAGGAAGGGCAAGAGGAAGGATGGGGGAGGGAAGAGGAAGGAAGGCTTTGTAAGAATAATCGATGTCAAGTCATCTGTCTCGTCCATCAAGCCCGCTGGCCCCAGCGTTTAACGCACACGCCGTCATGTCGGCGGAGCGAGCACGCCAGCAAGAACCGTTCCTATACGCTCTGAGGCCGCTCCATGGTCTGGAAGCCAGCCTAGCTCGTTCAACGAGCTAATCCGCAATCGGAACGCCCAGGCTCTTACAAATTGCCAACGCCGAAAGACATGACTCCAGATATCTAACCTCTACAACGAGCTGCGCGTCCCTCGCTATCTGCTGTCGGTTACGAATGTATGAGATGACCTCGTCGTGCCAGCTCTCGCTTTCAGGCCGCACGTTTTCATTTAATCTGGGTGGCCTCGGAGCGTTTGTCATTAATGCGGTTGCACTTTGCATGTTCGGGCTTTCTGAAGCGAGAAGGAGATGCTTGGCGTTGGGCTGATCGTATAGCGCTGTCATGCCGGCTCATTTTCGCATCTGGGAAACGTAATTGGGCAACGGACAGGCGTCTATTATGGCTTTGTATTAGAACCGAGGCTGACAGGTCCCTGACCGGTGTAACTGAACAATGGGAAGGGCGTCATAATACGGCAGCTGCCGACGATATGGCCGCGGCTAAGCCGTGCAAATTGCACACGGAAAATGCTGCCGGTCTCCGGGCTTTTCTGGCGTGATTCTTCACTCAAAAGAGTGAAAAACCCGGATTTCTCGCCGTCTATTATATCTTTCTATTAGACGCCGGTGCGGCCCCGGATGATAATCGAATTTCGTGGCTAGATCATAATCCTATTTGGAGCAAGGGGTTCACGTGCGGTCTAAAGCGTTGCCTTTGGTCGCTTGTTGGATATTGGCATTGCCGATCGCTTTGGTTTTTGCCTGGTCAGCCGACGAGTACTCCCCAGCGTTGGGCGTAATTACTGCAATCAGTCTTTTTGGCGGAAGATGGCAAGCGATCGCCGCAATTGCTTTTGCCGGCACGGCTCTTGTGTCAATCGCGCACCTTGCAGGAATGCTCCATTCCGATGACTTGAGGGCCTACCTTCGCATCGCGACGCTCTTAACCTCCGCGCTGATTGTCTGTTGGCTCGTTCACAATTATCGCAAGGCAACATCAACCAACCGAGCAGAAGAGGAAGCTCGGCTGATTGTGGAGAATATGCCGGGATTGGGATGGTCCACAGACCCGAGCGGAAATTATCGCTACGTCAATCAGAGTGTGATGGATTATGTAGGAGCGCCGCAGGAAGATCTCAATCGAATCGAAGGCTCCGACGATTTCGGCTGGAAGATCATGGTGCACCCGGACCACGCCGAGGAAACCGTCGCCCTTTGGCTCCGCAGCTTGAAAACCGGTGTGGCCTTCACGTCCGAAGTTCAACTTCTTCGAGCGGATGGTGCGTATCGATGGTTTCGTGCCGTATGTCACCCTTCGCGCGATAAGAATGGAGATGTAATAGGTTGGTACGGTACCTCAATCGATATAGATGATCAGAAACAAGCTGAGAATGCGCTCCGAAAGAGCGAGCAGCAGCTTCGTCTTCTGATTGACACCATACCGGCACTGGTTTGGTCGGCCGCGCCCGACGGCGCGCCTTCGTATTTCAACAAGCGGCTGATCGACTATACGGGTGTGAGCTTAGAGAAGTATATCCCTGCAGACAATGAAATTGAGCGTGCGGATGGTGGCGACGTCCTCGTCCACCCGGACGAGAAGGTCGAACTTCGAAAACGTTGGTCGCAATCCGTTGCCACCGGAGAATCGTTTTCATTTCGCCATCGCCTCCGTCGAAGTGACGGTGTTTATCGCTGGGTAGATGCGCGCCGTGAACCATTGCACGACGACGATGGCAATATAGTTCAGTGGTATTGTATTAACGTCGATATCGACGAAGAAGCGCGTGCACAGGACGCCTTGCGATCGACCTTGGATAAGTTAGCCCGTGCGTCTCAGGCAGCGAGTCTTGCCGAGATGTCCGCATCCATCGCTCACGAGGTCAATCAGCCGTTAGCGGTCATAGTCCTCAACAGTCATGCATGTCAGCAATGGCTGTCTGCGGAGCCGCCGGACCTTCATCGCGCACGAATCACGATGGAGCGGGTTATCCGTGACGCTAATTCCGCCGTGGAAATTGTGAACCATACTCGCGCGCTCTTCCAGAAGCGCGTTCTCGTGAAAGAGCCGCTTAGCCTGAACGAAGTTATTTCCGAAGTGCTCCATATGATGAAGAGTGAAGTGGGGCCAGGGAGCGTTCGCTTTGAACTGGATCTAGCGGCCGATCTGCCTCTTATCGAGGCAGATCGCGTCCAGATACAACAGGTTCTCGTCAACCTGATCCGCAACGGCATCGACGCGATGGAGTCCACGAACGCGGCATTAAGGGCCATATCCATCCGGTCTACCAGTGATGGCACTGCCAACGTACTCATTGAAATAAGAGATCGGGGTAAAGGAATTGAAAATCCCGAGAAAGTTTTTGAGCCATTTTATACTACTAGGAAGAGTGGCATGGGTATGGGTCTCGCCATATCCCGCTCGATCGTAGAAGGGCATCAGGGCCGGCTTTGGGCGGAACAGAGAGACGATGGAGGAGCCATAGTCAGCTTTGTTGTCCCTTCCTACGATGCTTCCGCTCAATGATCACTGAAGATCATATCATCTATATTGTCGATGACGATGCTCGCATGCGCGAGGGGATATTAGAGCTTCTAACATCGCGTGGTATGCGGGCTGTCGCGTTCGGATCAGCTTCCGAGTACGCTGCGTTTCTCAAGTCTGATGTGCCAGCGTGCATAATCCTGGACGTAGAGCTGCCTGATATAAACGGCTTAGTGTTCCAGGAGCAAATCTCTCATCAGGCGCACCCTCCCATTGTATTTATTACGGGGCACGGTGACGTCCCGTCTTCCGTCCGAGCCATCAAAAGTGGCGCGATCGATTACTTGTTAAAACCATTTACGGAATCGGATTTGCTGACCGCTATTCATGCGGCGATTGCGCAAGATCATAAACAGCGTACGGCAAGAGCCGAGCTAGGCATTCTGCAAGAACGCTTAGCCAGCCTTACCCCTCGTGAGCGCGACGTGTTGCCGCTCGTAGTAAGCGGTCTTCTGAATAAACAAGCGGCAGCGGAATTAGGAATTAGTGAGATTACTTTGCAGGTTCATCGTGGAAAAATCATGCAGAAGATGAAAGCTGCTTCGTTGGCAGACTTGGTGCGGTTTGCGCAAGCGCTCCAAATCCCTATCAACTATTCTAAGCGGCAGGAGCCTTCCTGAACACACATGCGACCGAAGCATGTTGGTGATTAATGCCGCGGTCCATGGGTTTCTAGAGACGGTCTGTCGCATTGTATCGATCGTCGTACCTTGAGCATGCAAAGGGCGCTATTGTGTTGTGCGAGAGCGCTGCAGACGGGAATGCACCGGGTCTCCGTGAGTTTGATTGCGGTAACTGATCTAAGCCAATTCAAGATGCTCTCTCATGCCCCGACCTCGCCATCAACCGCTGCAAGGCCGGCCTGTTGAAGAGAGGATCGTGCGAGTTGGAAATATCGTTCGCTGCAACCATGCTAGAGCGTAGGCAGATTAGCTGTCCGGCGATCGCCGCTCGTTAACTCTTGCCGCAATCGAAGCGGCCGAGATGCGGTCGGCTTAGGAAGCCGCCATTAATTTGTAGCGCTGGTTTCGCGGGCGGGCAGTGTAAACGTTCTGCGCCCTAGCTCCTTCAAGAGGTTTAGAGACGAGAGTATGACCAGGACGCTTGTTAGCTTTAACAGCGCGCGGGTTCCGGCGCATCCGGTGCCAACCTGGAAAATGCTTGCTCAAGCAACGCTGATGACAACGCTCGCGGGGTACGTAGATGGTCTCGGATACACCGCCATGGGGCATCTCTATTTATCGTTTATGAGCGGAAATAGCACGCAGCTCGGGGCGGCCGTCGCAGCGGGCAATGCGTATGTAATGGCCTGGGCAGGAGCAGTTATCGGTACATTCGTTCTTGGTGCATTCGTGGGTACTATCGTTCATTCCGTTGAACCAAAAGTTAGATTGCCTCTCGTACTCGTTTGCGAGCTAGCTTCTATAATTGCAGCCTGGAGTCTTGGCTCTTTAATCCCGATTAATTTTGCTTTGCTGCTTGTTGCATTTGCGATGGGAATGCAAAATTGTCTTCAAAAGGTTGTCGCTGGAGCGGCCACAGGTAAAAGTTTCATAACGGGCTCATTATTTGGAACCGGTCATGCTCTAGCGCAACTGTGCCTCGGCCGCGCGCACGTGAGCGAGGCAGTGGCCAATGCGATCTCCTGGTTAGCCTTTGTTCTGGGCGCGACCGGTGGCGCGCTCGGCGTCAATACCATGGGCCCCTTCGTCGCACTTCAAATTGCGTCTGGATTCGTTCTTTTGATGGTCGTTCTCTCAATATGGTGGAGGGATTGAAGTGGTTCCGGACAGTAGCAAAGCGTCCAGTCCAACCGGAGCGAAAAAAATTCTAAGTCGCTGCGGGATATCTGAGCAGCGCTCCATGTCGCTTGGCCGCGGGGTTGATCACCGCAATATCAGCGCGCGTCTTACTCATTAGATGGTATACCGCTCTTCCATCGTTGAGAAGATAATCTGCAACAAATCGCCTATGACAGCGCCACCATAGTGCCTCTGAGCACATGACCGCACAACGCCGCTCCAAACTCAGCATCTCGAGCTGCAACAAGCCTCTTCGGAACTCGTTCGACAATGCGTAGTCCGCATAATTGTGGAAACTCGCATTGATCCAAAAGCCATTCACCTCCGGCGACACCGAGTTGGATCGCGTCCGTAGACCCCCTAGTTCCTCTATCCGTCGATAAGCGATACGACGCTCGCACAGAGCATTGGTTAGCGCCACAGAGTTGAATTGAGGATTAGCGCGTGATCGTGGGATCTTTCGGATATCGACAATCAGTTCGACCGAGCCGTATCGTAGTATTTCGACGAATTCGTCAATGCTCCACTTGGAGTGACCGACGGTAAAAATTGGGTTGGGGCCATTCAACATCTATCGCCTCCATGTAGAACTTGTTTGATGGTTTATGGCGCGCCAGAGCTTCGGTCTTTCAAAAGACCATCGAATGTGGAGAGACCCAAGAAGGAGATTGCTAGTGAGCGAACCGCTGAAAGTCGGAGATCGGGTAAGGTGGAACTCGGAGGCAGGATATGTGACCGGCACGATTATCAGACGGCATGTGAGTGATTTTGCCTATAAAGGGTATACCCATCACGCGAGCATTGAGTCGCCCCAGTATGAGATAAAGAGTAGCAAAACAGGGCACGTGGCAGCTCACAAAGGTCCGGCGCTGACGAAGTTGATCGACTGACTCCGCATTGGTGGTGGCGGACGCGTTAATGATGGGTGGGAAATAGCTTGAACAGGGAGCTGGGGATGTCAGCTCCGCCGGAAGAACCGACCACGCTAGCGATGTTGCGGAGAGTAGAAGATGACAGTCGGGCTGCGGCGATTGGTGAGGCACAGGACCGCGATTGATCGTGCTCTCCATCTGAGGATCCCGAGTAAATGAGGTTTTCTTCGATCATTCCACGACAACTTGGTTGAACCGCTGGCGGCGCCGCAAATCATGCCATCGCATATAGCTTAGCAGTCTAGATCCGTCCGGCACACGCTTAGGAAACGGAATGCGTGAACCGGAGCAGTCCACTACAGGCTTGCGAGTTGCAGAAGCTATCTGATGACGTACGTGAAAATGAGATCGCCCCGGCTCGCGGCTTCAATGGAGCGACCTCTGGAGGGCATCTCAAACCGACTGATTGCGTTTCGCACTGTTATGGACGTGCATTAAGAAGACGTGTGCTTTGATACCAGTTTCGTTGTCATGGGTGTTATTTCCCTCGCTCGCGCCAGAAAGTCCGCAAGCACCACGGCGTGGTTCACCTGTGTATCGTGGGCTGCATATAACAAGGTGGCCCTGTGCTCTCCGATAAAGGTCAGGAGGGTAGACACGGCAGAATTTGTCCGTAGTTCATCTTTGTACCGTTCTTTAAACTCGTGGAACCGGTCCGCACGATGATCAAACCAGACTCTGAGCGGCGGGGTGGGCGCAACTTCTTTGCACCACAGGTCCAAGGAAGCAACGTCCTTCCGAACGCCGCGCGGCCACAATCGATCGACCAAGATGCGCTTTCCATCCTGAGCGGATACCGAGTCGTAAATGCGCTTTATCAGAATCATCGACATGCAATACCTCTCATTCTGAGCTGTCTCCGAAATCCTCACGAGAAAACTCATGTCACAGTTAAAGAGCGGTCTTTTCACGGGACACGCCGCGTGAAGCGCCCGAATGTCGCGCGGGGCCACCCTGTCGTTACTGTCGCTGTCTATACGAGATTGGATATGCGGCGTTTCGTATGGCCAACATTGGATCGGCGGCTTCAACGCCTGGTGGTAGCGTCGCTGGCATGAAATGGAGGGCCTTGTCAGCTATGAGTTGGTCTCGAACGACCTCCTGCAAGCTTATGGTGCCGAGGAGCGTAGAAACGCGGGTGTCAGGCCAGGATACGGAAGGATCCTCGATCCTGTCACCCTCAGCGGCGTGCTGTGCATACCAGTCGAACCGCACAGGCCCCTCGGCCACGCGCTTCACGATCTCGGGAGCAAGATAGTTGCTGCCCATGGACTTTGCGACTGAGGCGTCAAGGTAATGCTCACCAGCAGTGGGGGCGAACTGGAAACGGACAAATGTCCGTGCTTCAGACTTACTGATGAACGCAAAAGAATTTACTCCGAAGTATGACGTGGTGGCATAACTGACCGGGGGCGGTTTCTGCGTCGTTAAGAACCGCTGTGCGACCGGATGGTTTGCCAAATATTTGTCCAACGGCGTTGGATGCGGCACGCCCTTTCCACTCATCGCAATGTTTTCCAAAAGATGACCGAATTCCTCGGCCGTCGAGACGGGGAAGCCATTGAAGCTGTGACAGACGATGTCAAGATCGCCGCTGTCGCCAACGTTAAACTTAATAGCCATACCGCGAGGGTTTGCTGCGCCTATGTTGTCAGGAATATCCGGAATTCCGGTGAAGTTCGAAAAACGGACTGTAACTGGTACGGATGGTTTTGAAAAAAGCTCGGCTCTACAGAGAGTCCCTGCCTCATCGGCTGGCGTAAACGTGCCTACCAGTATGACGCCCTTTGCGTGGACGGCTCGCGCGTGGTGACTACCGAAAGCTGCATGAAGATCCGCTACCAGCGCAGCGGCTTCATCGGCTAGTGCTGCTTGTGGTCCGCTCGACGAATCGGCGATAGGTGCCGACTGGGCTCTTGAACGAATCGAACTAATCTCTTCTGCCACGCGCTGTCTCCAATATGGTTACCCGGCCGGACTCAGCGGGGGCGATACGTCGGTTGGTTTGCAAGCAAAGCCTTGGGCGACTGTCCGCGCTATGGCGTTCAGCTCAGCTTGCCCACGCCGACGATAGGCGACGAGCATCGCGGCGTATTTCAAATCAACTGTCAGATAGCGCGATTGCACGTTGTCAATGGCGCGATGTTTTACCCGGAAGTCCCTGATCTGTGCGGAGGCCCAGGCGTTAGAGAGCGCCGTGTGGATATGAAAGATATATCGAACGATCGAGCGTAGCAGCAATAGCTCTCGCGCGGTCATTAAAAGTGGCGGAGTTCAAGAAACGATTAGCAGCATGAGAGGCAAGCATGTCAAAGGTGACGCGCGCTACGCAAGCGTTGAAGCAGTTGGGCGTTTCCTTCACTATCCACCTGTACGAATATGACCCCACTGCAAAAAGCATCAGCCTACAGACGGCCAGCGCTTTGGGTATTCCTCCCGAGCGATTGTTGAAGACCCTTATGACGGAAGTTGACGGAAGCCCAATCTGCGTCCTAGTCCCTTCGGATAGCGAAGTAAGCATGAAAAAGCTCGCTTCAGCTTTCAAGGGCAAAGCCGCGAGAATGATGCGGACTTCAGAAGCGGAACGACTTACTGGATACTCGATCGGCGGCATTAGCCCGTTCGGCCAGAAGAAGCGCGTGCCCACCGTAATTGACGTAGCTGCGCTTAGACATGAGACCGTGTTTATTAATGGAGGCCAACGTGGCCTCCAGGTTGAGATCCGTGCGAGCGATGCGCTCCAAGCATTAGATGCGCTCGCGCATCCGCTCACCGCGTAGCGTATTCAACCGAGCGGAGCCCGGCTGCAGCATAGGACTCCGGGATGGTATTCCTGAACTCAGTGCGATGTCGCGATGATCTATATGAAGAGCACGTTGGACGCGCGAGCGAACACGCCCACGATGCGGTGAACCCGTGTCATTTTCGGGATCGTGCATTCTGGAAAGTTCTTAGCGTGTTATCGAAGAAAAGGAGGACTCTAGAGGCTAAGCAGGCCTAGTGAGACCAGTCTCGTATAGGGAAGCGTAAATGCAATCGATCGTTATAAGAGAGCATGGCGGTCCAGAAGTCTTGCGCGTGGAGGCGCTACCGGAGCCTAAGCCGTCCTATAAAGAGGTCGTGGTAAATGTCGCTGCTGTTGGTGTGAACTACATGGATGTAGGTACAAGAGAAGGATACGCACGAGGTAACACGACATTGCCTCTGACCCCTGGAGTCGAGGGAGCTGGGACAGTTATCGCAGTCGGGGCGGACGTGACCTGCTTGAAGGTGGGTGACCGCGTCGCTTGGTACTTCGTTTGGGGTAGTTATTCCGAGCAGATTGTTGCACCAGCCAGCGCACTCGTTCCACTGCCCGATGACATCGATTTCGAGACGGCAGCCGGTTTAATGATGCAAGGTCTGACTGCAAGTCATCTTGTTTTCGAGACGTTTGCTATTGGGCCCGGTAAAACCGCGCTCGTCCATTCCGCAGCTGGAGGGGTTGGCCTCTTAGTCACGCAGATGATTAAGTTACTCGGGGGAAGGTCGATCGGGCGAGTTTCCAGCAATGAAAAGATCGAAGCCGCGCAGTCTGCAGGTGCGAACGCTGTCATTACATCTACGGCGCAAGGGTTCGCAGATGAGGTTCTGCTTTTGACCGAAGGCGAGGGCGTCAATGTAGCCTATGATGGATCTGGTGCTACAACCTTCTGGGGCTCCGTTGCCGCGCTCGGTTATCATGGTGTCTTGGCTTACTACGGGCCGCTTTTCGCGCCACTGAAGCCAATTGACGTCACCGATCTGCCCAAAAGCATTCACGTGACCTATCCGATCGTGATGCATCATGTAAGGACGCGGTCAGACCTCCTTCGACGGACGAAGCAACTGTTTGATTGGATACGTGCTGGCGACCTTAAAGTGAAGATCGGTGGCCGCTACTCGCTAGCGGACGCCGCGCAAGCACATCGGGATTTGCAATCACGACGAACCACCGGAAAATTGCTGTTGTTTCCCGGTGATCATGAACGCCATGAGTTTGGTCGCGCAAATGACGAGCTGCCCCCGCGTGATCGCAAAAGAGGCTAACGCATGAGAGAGCCCAACGCATCTGCTTCGGAGCGTCAGGCGTAATGCTTGAGGAACCCAGTGCGCCGACCGTTATTAAATGGCGTCAACTTAAAAAGGTGATCTGATGATCTCGTTTGAAATCGCGGAAGCAATACGCATGAGCAAAGCCCGATATTGCAGATATGTTGACAGCAAGCTGTGGGACGAGCTTGAAGGATTGATGATGCCGGAAGCAAAGTTCAAGTTTTTCGGTGCCGGCGGCGAGATCTTATACGAATTTGCGTCCGCTAAAGCGATGATCGAGTTGTCGGCTGCTGCGCTAGCCGGCGCTAGAACGAGTCATCGGGTGTGCAATTCCGAGCTGAGAGAGCTCTCGCAAGGTTCGGTTTCTGCGATATGGGCGATGGAGGATTATTTGGTGTTTCCACGCGGAATCGATCGATCGCCCCGAACAATGCGCGGCTACGGCCACTACCATGAAATCTGGCAGGAAAAAAAAGGCGTATGGCTTTTAGCTGAATTGAACTTGGAACGTCAAATTTTGGAGTTCCAGCCCGAAGAGCCAGACCCGCGGAATGCATTATCGTGACTGGTTCGAAAGAATTCGGACGAAATGCACTCGAACTGGCGACGTCAGGATCGGCTAGGCGTGAGCGGTTTAGTCGGACAGGATGGTGGTCCATTCTTGAGCGCTGCATCAATAGCCTCGAAAAGTGATGTGTCACTAAACGGTTTGAACAGGCATCGTACGGGGCCAAGATTCTGTAGTCGCGGCGTTAATGTCTCGGCGGCGTACGCCGTTATGAAGATTACCGGAAGGTGTATGCCACGCGTCCTCAATACCTCATAGAGTTCAGGGCCCGTCATTCCAGGCATGGCCACATCCAAAATCAAGCAATCCGCCCGCTGTCCTCGCTCAGTCGATAGAAAATCTTCTGCGGAAGAAAACGTCTCGACAGCGAAACCAAGTTCACGGAGCAGATCCGGCAATGATTCCCGTACGGATTCATCATCGTCTACTAACGAAATGAGCAGCGGTGAGTTGATCATTGTATCTCAACATTCAAGTAAGGCACGCTGTCATACTGAAGGCTGGCAGAAAGATCTGAGACGGTCGCTGTTCCGAATGTTCTTGTGGGAAGAGAAATAAACAACGATGCGCCCGGACCGTCGTTGTTCAGCGATGCCCAAATGCGTCCGCCATGGCTTTCTACTATCGATCGGCTTACGGATAATCCCATTCCCATGCCGTCGACCTTTGTAGTGTAGAAAGCGTCAAACATTCTGTCTCCTGTTTGAGGATCGAAGCCTGTGCCGGAGTCTGCTACTTCGATGCTGATCGATATGCCTTCATTAAGCCGCGTGACGACGCTCAGTTTTCGTGGCCGGCCCGTTATATACCGCATAGCGTCGGAAGCATTCAGCAACAGGTTCAGGATGACTTGTTGAATCTGTACGCGGTCTGCCAAAATTACAGGTATGTTGGCGGCAAGGCGGATATCTAGAACGACCAGGCTGCTTTGCAGTTCCGTCATAACTAGGGAAATCACCTCGCGGACGACAGAGTTCACGTCTATTGGCTCTCTGACGGTTCCGGAGCCGGCAAATAAGCTCCTCAACCGTCGTATCATGTCAGCCGCTCGATGCCCGTCACGCACCGACCTTTCTGCCGTCTTGCGAGCGCCTTCAATATTTGGGGGACTAGCTGCTAGCATACGAAGACAGGTCGTGGCGTTTGTAACGATGCCGAGCAACGGTTGGTTTACCTCGTGGGCGATCGAGGCAGTCAGCGCTCCAAGCGTCGTGGCTCGCGACACATGAGCCAGCTCCGATCGTGCTTTGGCGAGAGCTTGCTGTGACAGGTGCTGGCGGGAAACGTCTTGAATTGCGCCGACGTATTGCAGGCCGCCGTCTTTAGCTCGCCCGCTATGGGCGACAAGGTGGACGTGCTTCTCTGAGAGGTCGGGCAAGAGCAGCCGAAACCGACTATTTAGGTCGGCGCCGGTAGCGCGAGCATCCTCTATCATTTTGTGAAAGTCGAGAAGATCGCCGGGATAAACGCGGCTTTCCAAAAGACGAATGGTCACGGATTGTCCCGGTGCAATTTGACAGATGCGGTACATCTCTTCTGAGAACTCCAATGCATCGGTCGGTACGTGCCAGTAGAAACTCCCACTAAGACTCAAATGCTGGGCCTCTCGCAACCAAGCTTCGCTGCGTTGCAGATCTGAATACAGCCGTGCGTTGTCCAACCAAATTGCTGCTTGCGATGCAAGAAAATCTAAAACTGAAGCTCTATCCGTCGTAAAGGCGCGTGTTGTCATGGAATTCTCCAGGTATAGCACGCCAATCACGTCAACTGTCTTAATGATGGGTAGGCAAAGAATCGAACGTGGCCGCCAACTCTCCAAGTAATCATCGATCTCGACCAGATCCGGACCAGCGCCTCCATCCAACACAATAGGGGCTTGCGTACGGATAACGTATTGAACGGCGGCGTAGGACAGATCGACTGGCGTGAGCTCGCGCTTTGACACCTGTACTTTGACAGACCCTTGTTCAGTTACAGCCTCGGCTTCGATTTTTAACTTATTGCCATCGAGTAGCAAAAGGAGCCCACGTTCCGCGCCAGCGTGCTCAAGAGCTAAGCGCATGAGCTTTTCTATAAGGTTCTCAAGATCCATTTCGCTCGATAGAGTCTTAGATGCTCTCCCCACAACTTGTACATCGATATGCGCCAAAGGAACTTCGACCGAGGTCATGGAAGCGCCTCTGCGGATATCTGGGTGGCGCCGCTCAAGTAAACGAGTTTTGACAACGCACCCCCAGCGGTCGTAACAATCATATGCGTTTCGTATAAAGATGTCCGATACGCTGACTAAGTTGAGCGATTTGTAAAATCGGCCAGCCAGCTCGTGAGCAAGAGCTTCGACTTGGATGAAGCCGTTCAAACGAGAGAGACGAATTGCTTGTTCGTAGAGGTTTTGAGCGTCGCGCTCCCGGCCTTGCAATCGAGCCAACTCGGCTCTCAACAAGGCCTCACGACTTTCGAATGTAGACGGGTTAATGCATGCCCAGGTCGTGAGCCGATCGCAATGCGCCGACAGGCAATCGAAAAGTTCATCGCGGTCTCTTGGGTAGCTACGGTCGATTGCGGAGGCCTTCGTAAGTCCGGAAAAGAAAATATACTCGGCTTCCTCCGCCGAAGAACGCATCGCCCATATGACGTCATCCAAGCGCGAACTTGCACTCAAGGCAGCATTGTAGTCTTCCGTGAAATAATACTCTTGAAGACGAAAAACCCAATGATAGCAAGCCATCATGGCACGGCCTGGCGGCCCTTCAAGGTCCTTCACGGCCCAATCATTGTCCTCTCGCGATGGCCCGGTTGCGCGAAGCGCCGCGACTAACCGCAGCTGTCCGAAGAACCTGTTTACTGGAAGACCGAGCTCGACGCTCTTCGCGATCGAGATTGCTTGCTCTGCCTCCTGCTGCACCTGAGTGAGGAGGGTCCCTGACATCAACAGATGAGTGATACGATTTCGAGAATTGTAAGCTGCGAAGGCAAAGTCACCCATGGCAGCCCCGATCTGTGAAGCGTGCACCGTCAAGGCATTTGCCGAGGCGATGTGCGCGTTCCACGGAACGGTAAATGCGGCAAGGCAGCAATATACCCGCGCCTTGTACCTGTCGGCATCGTGTCGATCTACCAACTTAAGAGCGACTGCACCAAGGGTGTGCGCTGTTTTATAATCAGCAAATCGGATACCTGTCGCCATGTTGATAGCCGAGTAAGCAACCGCAGAACTCGCGCAGTGACCAAATTGCAAACTGAGATTCACCATCCGCAGTAGCACGAGCTCCATCAGGTGCCGGTCAACCGCGTACGCAGCGGGGAACAGCTCCGTTAAGACAGCCATCGTTGCGAGAATTGTTGGATCGGTCATCTCTGGTAGAGCAAGAAGCGCGTCGCTAGAGCGACCGCCGAGGTCCCGATGCATTGTTGCATATTCGAGGTCGACGTCTGCGGACGTCGGTTGAGCCGGCCACGACATAGTCGCCTTGGAAAGGAAATCTAAACCCACCCGGACCGCGCGCTCGCTTTGACCGCGTGTGAAGTGCATCAGCATAGCAAGACAGGCAGTTCCAGCGCGGTCGGACAAGGAAATGGCGCGTAAAGAAAGCAACGAAAGCCTAGTCTCCGCGAGAGTCCATTCGCCCGTCGCAATCTCACATTCGGCGTGATTAAGGTCGAGTTGGAAGAGAAAATCACTGAGCGGATCGCCGCCGCCCGCGTTAAGCAGCTGCCGGCCGCGGGAGAAATAATTGCTTGCTGAGCTGAAGGCGGAAGCTTTCTTGGCACGCATGGCCGCGATGAAATACAGTCTTGCAACCTGTTCGCTTCTAGGGCCGGCCTCGATCGCGGCGAAGCCACGTTCGAACTGGGCGACAATTTCAAATATATTCTTCTCTAGTTCCGATGATGAATGTCGGGAGAGTAAAAGCCAGCCGACACTTGCGTGGCAGGCGATTCGATCGTTGTCTGAAATTAAAGCGTAGGCGGCTTCTTGCACGTGATCGTGTACAAAGGAGAACACACCTTCCGCGGATTGTACTAATCCCGCATCGGCCGCCGACTGTAGGGCAGCGCAAATATCGTCAGGATTACTGCCTCGCACTAGTGAGATTGTATGGGCATCCGCCGCGTTCCCTAGCAACGAGAGATAACTCAATGCCTCACGCGCTTGGCTCGATAAGCGCCCAATTCGAGCGGCGATCAGATGCGCGACATTGTCTGTCATCTCCTTATCGCGCAAACTGAAGAGGTTCCACGTCCACCTGGCTTGATGCGGGTCGAACCTTAGAAACCCCTCGGACGCAATCTCTCGGAGGAACTGAATTGAAAAAAAAGGATTTCCCGCAGCCTTTTCGTTCACGAGATCGGCCAGTGAGCTTACGTCGTCGGTACTCGCACCTAACGCGTCGGAGAGCAAGATCGTAAGGTCCCGTGTGGTGAGCGGGCCTAAGCGCACATTGGTTACAGCACCTTGAAAGGGGCGAACAGTCTCCAGCGCTTGGAGCAGCGGGTGATTGTCACCTATTTCGTCATCGCGATACGCGCCAATGACAAGAATGTGTGGCAACTCTGAGCTGGTGAAAAGTCGATTCAAAAAGTCGAGTGTCGCACTGTCTAACCACTGTAGATCGTCTATAAAAAGTATCAACGGATGCTCGGGCTTGGCGAACACCCGTAGTAAAGCTCGAAAGACAAGGTGAAATCGAGCTTGCGCGGCACGAAGATCGACCGGGGGCGCGTTCGGCTGTTCGCCGAGAACGACGGCGAGCTCCGGTACCAAACCAATCATGAGCTGCGCATTGGCGCCTAGTACCGAAACAAGTTCGCTTCGCCAGAGGGCGAGGTCTTCGTCTGTCTTTGTCAGCAGCTGCAGGACCAGCCCGCGGAAAGCCTGAGCGAGTGTCGCGTTCGGTATATCGCGCTTGTATTGATCGCATTTACCGGTGGCGAACAGCAAGCCGCGCCCCTTGAGGCTTCGGTGCAGCCCGCTAACCAGCGACGACTTTCCAATTCCTGCGCTGCCCGATACGAGGATCAGCTCGCTCGAGCCTGTAGTTATGACGCGATCAGCGGCGGCTGTTAGCAGCCCGAGCGCGCGATCTCTACCGTAGAGTGTCTTCGAGATCGAGAGCCGATCAGAGATATCATTTCCGCCGGGCTCAAAGTCGTTGATGTAAGAGTTCTCTCGCCAATCCAGTAAACAGCGGGTGAGATCGCTCTCCGCACCTCTTGCGGTCTGATATCGCTCAAGCGGATCCTTCACCAAAAACTTCAGAATGATGCGATTAATCGCCGCCGGAATACCGGGTGACCGCGCCGCAGGCAAAGGCGGCTTCTTCGCTATATGGCAATGGGCCCATTCGGTGGCATCTTTGGCTGTGAAGGGCAGCGTTCCAGTGAATAGTTCATAGAGCGTAATTCCGAGGCCGTATAAGTCACTTCGAGAATCGACAGGCCAATTCACCCGGCCCGTTTGCTCCGGAGCCATATATGCGAACGTTCCTGCGATGACGTCGCCGGCCGCCGAGTCCACGTTGTCGAATGATCGCCCTGCGGCCAAGCCAAATCCAGCCAGCCGAACACCCCCGGCCTCATCGACGAATATATTTTGCGGATTGATATCCCTGTGTGTAACACCGTGCTCATGCATCTTCCGGACGGCGGCGGTTATGGAGCATGCTAGCGATAAGGGATGGGACCAGTCGGTTAGCGGCCGGCGCATGCGTAGAAGAACTTGGTCAAGGGGCTCCCCGCCGGGATCCTCCAATAAAAGCGTCGGTCGATCTTGGTAAAGAACATAAGCAATTGGGCGCAAAGCCCAGTCCGGCTCAAGCTCGTTTGAAATCCGATACTCTTTTTTTAAACGATTCGCGGCGCGAATAAACGGAGCATCACTTCTCGCGACGATTGCTAGCATGGATCGTCCGAATGGGGAATGCGCGCGATATAGCGTCGATGCCTCTCCCGCACGAATTGGCTCAAACCTGAGTTCGGTCGACAGCAGTTGGGCGGTCGTTCCGCCCGCCATCGAATCCAGTTCTTGATCAAACTCTTGGGTCATCCGAACCACCTGAGCGACTGCATATCTTAAAGAATATTCTGCCGCGTTTTAATGTGCCTGCGCCACGAGAGAAAATGTGAATGTTGCTCCCGCTCCGGGGGTGGACGACGCCCATAGTCGACCTGAGTGCCGCTCTATGATCGATCGACAAACCGAAAGCCCGATACCCATGCCTTTAGATTTGGTCGTGTAAAACGGGTCGAACAACCTTTCAATGTTGCTCGGGTCGAACCCTGTCCCAGAGTCTTCCACACTCAGAATAATCTGATACTCTCTGTCACGCGCGGTTCTGATCACCAAATGTTTGCGGTCACTGGTTAGAGAGCTCATCGCGTCAAAGGCATTCTGTAGCAAGTTGAGAATTACCTGCTGCAGCTGAATGCGGTCTCCCAAGATATCGGGTAGGTCATTCGAAAGATCTCGATGAACTAGTATGCCTTCTTTTCGAAGTTCAGATGAGTATAGATCAAGCACCTCTTGCGCCACTTCGCTTAAATCAAGAATCTCAGTGTGCGAGTCATTATTCGAGAACAGTGACCGGAGACGCGTTATTACATCGGTAGCTCGCTGAGCATCACGGATCGTTCGACGGGCTGTCTCCGACGCACCGCCGACATTTGGAGGCTTGTCCGCTAACATCGAGAGACAAGTACCGGCATTGGTCATTATGCCTGATAGCGGTTGATTGAGTTCATGAGCGATTGACGCTGAGAGTTGGCCCATCGTTGCGACACGGTTTGCGTGAACCAGCTGTAATTGGAGTTCGTGATATTGCCTATCGCTGTCCCGAGCGGCCTGTTCCGCGTTGTTGCGTGCGGTTAGGTCAAGAACGTAAGCAACTCCCTGAGTAGGTGCCTCGTCGAATAGCGCTGCGCCGATTAAAACAGAAACGCGAGTGCCATTTTTCCTGAGAAGCTCTCCTTCGTAGGGCGTTACCATGCCGGAGCGGTTCAGAGATCGAAGCCGTTCTTCATCCTTCGCCACCCATTCTGTCGGTGTAAGGTCGCGCCAATGAATATCCCTTGAGCCGAAATCGCTTCGCTCATGCCCGATGATGTTGAGAAATGCGTCGTTGGTCTCCGTGATTATGCCGTCCGTTCCCCAGATGAATATGCCAATGATGTTTGAATCGACTAGTCGTCGCATCCTTGCTTCTCGTTCTTGAAGATCCGCGTATAGGCGGCTGTTTTCTAACGAGATCACCGCCGCGGACGCGAGCAGCTCAAGCACCGCCACCCTGGACGGCGTGAACACATTGGGAATAAGACTGTTCTCTAAATACAGAACCCCGAGCAATCGCGATTGATTGAGTAACGGCATGCAGAGGATGGAACGTACGTCATGAGTGCTGGTATATACGTCGGGCTGAAATGATTGATCGCTCGCGGCGTCTTGTACCAGAGCACTCTCCCTCGTCCGTACCACGTAGTGAAACATCGTCTCCGATAACCGTTCTGCAGTAATTGCTGCTTTGTGAAAGACAACATCAAGGCTGCCGTTGGTAATAGAAGCTTCAGCTTCTATCAGATGTGTTTTCCCACGTGATAAAATTAACAGTCCACGGTCCGCACCAGCGTATTCTACTGCTAGCCGAACCAAAGTGGCTACGAGATTGTCCAGGACGATCTCGCGCGAGACTGCTTGGGAAACCTTTATGACCGTCGCTAAATCTAAATGTTCAATCGGCGCAAGGATGGTGCTGGTCGACTTCGGAGCGTGCTGTTCGCCGTTTAGGCTAGGATACAACTGTTCCAGATGGCGCACTTTGACAGTTGCTCCCCAACGCCGAAAGCAGGACTTCGCATCGCGCGCATAGACTATGGAAACTCGTTCGAAGTTGCGCGATCGGTAAAACCGTGCTGCAAGTTCGCAAGAAAGGCCTTCGATGTGAAGTGTGCCACTCTTATGTGCTAGTTGAATCGCTTCTTCGTAGAGATGTTGGGCATCTAAATCGCGACCCTCGATCCGTGCTAGCTCAGCAAATACGAGTGATCGACAATCGGCGAAGTTGTCAAGACAACCGATGGAGTGTTCGCCAACTCGATGAGCGTGCTTTTTGAACGCTTGCACGTATTCGCCTTGACGTAAGTCAGACGGGTTCTCTGCCATCGCCGCGTATGAAAGAGAGGCATAAAGCTCATAAATCATCAATTCTAAGCCGGACAACATCGCCCATCGGATCGGTTCAACAAAGCTGGCTGCCTCAATTGCTGCTTCGTAATCGTTTGCAAGAAAGCGCTCCTGTAGTTTAAAGATCCAATGATAGCTTACCAGTTGCGCGAGGCCGCGCTGTCCGGTCACATTTTGACGAGCCCAATCGTCATTGACAGTGACGTCTGTAGATTCGCCCCGTAGCGCGCCGGTTAACCAGCGATGACCGACGAAGCGCTCGGCAATTGCTCCGAATCCTGCCGATCGAACGTAGAGAAGCGCTTCTTCCGATCGTTGTTGTACCTCATCCAACGGAACCCCGGAGACGAGCAAGTTTGTTAGGAGGTGGCGCAGAGTGTAAACTGCGAAAGCTGTGTCACCCGTTGCTTTCCCAAGTGCAAAAGCTTGGGCTAACATTGCCCTGCATTCCCGGAAGGGGATGAACCACGGCATGGCGAAAGACGCGGCTTGTGAATACGCGCGCGCCTTGGATCTATCGGATCCGCCGCGGTCCGCGAGGTTGCAAGCGAGCCGTGCGAAGCGAAAGGAAGTTTCGTAATCGCCAAATCTTGAGCCGAGAAAGAGGCTAAGTGCGGAATAAGCGACGCTCGAGGCGTCGCAATTTCCATTTGCGAGACATAAGTTTGTCATCCGTAAGATAACCAAGTCGGCGAGTGCCGTGGACGTGTTTTCTGAGGTGACTGCCGCGGGGTACAATTCATTGAGAACGCTGATCGTTGCGAGATGGACAGGTGCCGCCATTGGCGCAAGCTCGCCGAACTGCTCTATCGATGAACGTTTGAGAGTGCCGAGCATGTGCTCGTATTCTCGCTGGACATCTTCGTGGGTCGGGCGGCGCGGCAGCGGGGTTTCATGTCGTTCGAGCCAATCGAGGCCGATCGCGATGGCCTTGTCATATTGCCCGCTTGTAAATAGGACCAACAATTGGAGGCAGACGGTCTGAGTTTGCTGTGAAGTTGTGCATTCTTCAAGAGCGATAATAGCAAGCCGTCGTTCGGCAGCGCGCAGGTCGCCTGTTACAAACTCGCTCTCTGCTTGAAGCCACTCTAAATTGAATGTTAGATCGCGATGGGTGCTCCAGCTGTCCGCTGGTAGCAGGGCTCTTCCACAACTGAAGTAATGGAGGGCAGAAGAATAGGCGGTGGCCGTCGCTGCCCGTTTTCCAGCAATCAGGTTGTATCCTGCGATCTCCAAGCGCTCCGCGGCGGAATCGAGTACGGCATTCGCTCGATTAAACTGATCAACGAGAAGAAAAATTCTATCGTAAAGGTCCTCGTGTTTTGTGCTTGACGCAATCGCACGGGCGTTTTTTAAATGAATGCTCGCTCTATGGTCTCCGGCAACCATAGCATATGCAGCCTCATGGATCCGGTCGTGTATTAAGCTGATCGATCCTTCGGTACGAACCAAAAGACCGGAATCTATCGCGATTTGAAGGGATGAAAGCAATTCTTGCTCGGAGAGCTCTGTAATCGCGAGAAGCGTTGTAAATTCTGCGGATATGCCCAAGCAAGCCAAATGTCCGAGTGCGTCGCGCGTTTCAATGGGCAGTCGGTCGAGTTTTCCTGCTAAGAGATCAACCACGTTGTCGCTAATGTTCCTGGATCGAATTCCATCAAGGTTCCACCGCCAAATCAGAGAGCTCCGGTCAAACGTAATTAATTCGTCTACCGCGAGTTCTACGATGAACTGTCTTACGAAAAAGGGGTTTCCACCGGTCTTCTCCCGAACAAGGTCAGCGAGCGCGTGGACATCGTCGGTATAACCCCCGCCGAGAGTATCCCTCAGAAGGATCAACACCTCGCCGGCCGTCAATGACGGGAGCTGAAGCTTAGATACCGAGACGCCGCTCTCCTGAATCGAATCGAGCATGTTTGACAGAGGATGAACGCTAGTTATCTCATCGTCGCGATAGGCGCAGACTATAAGTAGGTAATCGGTTCCCGGCTTGGTCGTTAGATGCTTCAAGAAGTCCAGCGTGGCAAGGTCAAGCCACTGCAAATCATCGATAAATATCGTGAGCGGGTGTTCTTTGCTTGAGAACACACGAAGCAAGTTTTGAAAGACGCTGTGAAATCGAGCGCGAGCTTCTGTAGGTCCAACGGGCGGTACGGGCGGCTGTTCGCCGATTACGAGCGCGAGCTGCGGAATCAAAGCGACCATTAACTGGCCGTTTGACCCGAGTGCAACGCTTAGCTCTCTACGCCATGTCGAGAGATCTTCTTCAGATTTGTTCAAAAGTTGGCGGACTAGGCTTTGGAATGCCGGCGCCAATGCTGCATACGGGATATCGTGCTTATATTGATCAAACTTCCCCTCCGCGAAGAAGCCGTTTGAGAGATGCTGGCTTCTGCTTAGCTCTCGTACCAGTGCTGACTTTCCAATACCGGCGCTCCCGGTGATTAATACAAGTTCCGGAGTGCCGGTCTGCGCCACCCGGCTTGATGCCGATCGTAATTCGGCGAGCTGCGGCGCACGCGCATATAACGTCGCTGGTATTGAAAGACGATCGTCTATGTCGTAACGGCCAAGTTCAACATCTTGAAGAGATTGGCGTTCTTTCCAAGCAACGAGACATTTTAACAGGTCATCCTGCACGCCGGCCGCTGTCTGGTATCTGTCTTCAGGAGATTTCGCCAGGAGTCTCATAATGATTGCTGAAACGTGATGCGGAATTGACTCTATGATCTGATGCGGCGGTGGCGGCATCTTGGCGATGTGACAATGAATCCACCCCATTGGATCTGCCGCTTGGAAAGGAAGGCGCCCCGTCAGTGCCTGATAGAGAATTATGCCGAAAGAATATAAGTCTGCTCGGAAGTCGACCCCGCGGTTCATCCGCCCGGTCTGTTCCGGTGCCATATATGGTAGGGTGCCTGCTATGAACTGAGGAGCACTACGTATTTCGGGATCCCGCGAGAGCAAGGACGCGAGACCAAATCCGGTCAGCCGGACCACGCCGGTATCGTCATCGACCAGAAGATGCGATGGTTTAATGTTTCTATGAACTATACCGCCTGCGTGTAGCAGGCATATCGATTGAGCAATGGCGATCCCAAGTTGAAGGAAACGCTCGACATCCATCATGCCGTCAATGTGATCGTGCAGCGGCCGCCCACGAGGCGACTCGAGCACGAGCATGGTTTTACCCTGGGTAAGCACTAGCTCAAGGGGAGGGGCGGCCCAAGTGGAGCCGAGGGACTCTCTCAGTTCGAATTCGCGAGTTAGCCGGTCGATGACTTCTGGACGACTCTCTTCATCCGTCGGAATCACGCATAAACAGTTGAAATGGTCCGCATCGCGCCGCCGTACTCGAAAGTATGTGAGCCCGTCCTCCTCCCACAAGATTTGCGGGGCTTCGGTGTCTTCTGTAGCTCCAAAAGACGTAGCTCTGAGCATGCATTCCCGTCCCTCATCTGTCGATGAAAGTTACTGGATTCCGCGAAGTAGATGACGGACTCTCTAAGATCGGTGCCACATGAGATGTTGGTAGAAGGGGCGACATTTGAACCAACTCCTCCTTCTGCCATATCCTCGGTCATGCATTCCAGAACGCCGTGAACTCGGAGAGGTATGAGACACTGTGAGGATCGTCTCCAGTACAGGCCGCATTATAAGTACTGCGAAGTATTGTGCTACCGATACTATGGTGTCGCTTTCCTGATATGTTCTCCTCAAATGGCCCTATTTGGGAGCCTCTTCCCGCTCCGCCAGTTTGATCGAGCGGTAGGTTGCCACCATCAAACCGGAGAGCGGAATCAAACGCCAGACTGCAAGAGCACGTCTCTGGAAGCGGACGTTGGCTGGGGTGGCGTCTCTCGATCTGCTGATCTCCATCGCGCGGGAGTCGCGCGAACGACGCGCTTAAAGACGGTCGAAAAGTGAGCCTGAGTACAGAATCCAACTGTAAGGGCGACTTCCACCAAAGGCATTTTGGTAGTTGCCAACAAAAGTTTGGCTTGTTCAACACGCTGCAGCAAAAGATACTCCCGTGGTCTGTATCCCGTAGCGGCCTTAAATTGGGCGGCGAAGTGCATCCGTGACAGGCCAGAGACCCTTGCTAAATCGGACAACCGTATCCGTTGATCGAAATGCGTTCGGACGTATTCCTCAACGCGCTTGAGGCGCCATTTTGGTAGTACGCCGGATCGCGCATGGGAAAACGCGCAGCGCGCCAGGTAGAGTGCAAGCGTCTGAGCGACACTGCGCGCGAACGTACTCTCTGCATAAATTCCATCGTCATCCAAGGATCGCGCTAGCTGTTCTGCCAACGGGTCGCGAAGCAAAATCAAGTCATTCAAGCGCTCCGTAGGAAGGATCTCGTTACCCACGTCGCCAGCGAAGAATAATTCAGCTGGAATATGAAAGTGGATGAAGTCGAACGGTTCATGAAAGATTGCCAACAACTCTTTAGATGGTCCGCTCACGTAAAGAGTGCCGGTCGGCATAGTGCCGTCAAAAATCGTATGAGCACCGCGCATAAGCTCGATACGCGTGGGCTTTAAAGCAATAGCGACGAAAAATCGATCGCGTGGCGTGACGGAGCGCTCCTTTAAAAAACGGTTTTGCGGCCGCCGCCAACGCGTGACCGCAATATCGGTGTTTCTGTCACCGGAATGAAAGAGAGTGGGCCACGCCGACTCGTTGTGAAGAACATGCTCATGATTCACGTGAGTCTGGTGACATCGATCTTGGTCAAAGGCCGCTTCGCTCATTATCGCTGCTCCTCGCCGATTTAACATCTCGTCGCAGAACATAAGGCGAGCGAGAGCGAGAGACGATTGTACGATGGTGTCGCCAATACTTTGGTGTCGGGTGTGACATTGTGGGAGGCCGACGGGTCGGCGACCACGATGCGCGGGGAAACGCGGCGTCGTACTGGCCTCATACTACGATCAATAAAAGTGCATCGAGCGTCAGCCGGGATTCGCTCAAGAGCGTGGGCTTAACGGCGGATTAAACAGCTACATGCAAGTGCCGTCCTCGGCTCGATCGCGGGTACGTAACCGTCTATTCAACATTTGTTGCTGTCATGTACCACGCTATAGATGTACTCTTGAATCGGTAGGTGACACAACGTGACAACCTGTATTGGGCCTACGCCGACACGTCCCGCCGCGGGATCATCATACGACGATGTGAGGGCGAGCCGTCCGCCGGTGAACTGCGCGAGGCCGCTAATGGCGCTGCCGATTCGGTCGAAGCACGTACGGATCCTGGAGAGTCAGCTGGCCCGCCACTTAGCGATAGCGCCAGGCGCATTCGTGAAGTTGATGACGTTGCCCGAGACGCGAGTCGAGCTCTGAAGCTGGCTCGAATAGTTCGTGATTGTGAATGTACCGCGATCAAGCGATGTTGCCATACCAACCGCGCGGGACGCGGCGTGTAATTGCCCTTCGCTTGCCCGATGACAGGTTGGGCCATGCGCTCTCGTGCGCTTCTCTTCTTGCGGTAGGATGGGCTCCGGATCAGATCACAGAGTGGCTGGCCGCATGTCAGCATGCGGATGATCGATCCACCATCGTGCGCGTGACAAGTGCATAGGATATTCAGCAGCTGAATAATCAGACGTGGTAGCTTGCGTGGGGGGGGGTCGTCAGCAAGATGCAGCGGCGGTGGCCCCCAAACAAATGCCCTCCCGGTCCCTCTTGCCCTTGGGCTCGATGAAGCAGACGGCAATCGGCTTTGTTCGGCTCTACTCAGCGCGTTGTTTCCTCAATACGATGTTGTTTGCGGATCGCGGCTACGGCCGACCGAATGGGTGAACTTGCCCGCCTGCAAGGAGCTTGACGAACAGTCCTAAAATAGAATTAGAAAAACCCGGTCTGCCTAACCTATATCTGTACCGCGCGCAGACTCGGGCCGAGCGGTTCTTCACGAAGCTGAAGCAATGGCGCCTCGCAACACGATCGCTCGCAGCGAACTATCTCGCGTTCATTAAATTCACCGCTGATCAGAACTGGTTGCGTGCTGATGAGCCTACGTCCTCCACACTTAGTGAATTTCCCGGCCGAGCGCGGTTTGGTAAACGTGATTCACAATGTCGCATGAAGCGCGGTGCCTCGAGCAGTCGGTACGACACTTCGTGCGACGCTTCCAATGTTGCTGGCTCAGACTAACTAACCTTCTCTAAACACACACCTGAAGGAGCAGGTCGAGTGCTCACGTTTTCATCAATCGGCGATATCTAGAAGTAGAGCAATGGCCAGGCGCACGTATAAGTCGCGGGGTTGCATGCGACGATTGGACATGAAAATGTACGGTTTACGCAAGTCCCGGAGCGAGAACATCCTCTATGTCGCAATCTCGTCCTATCGTGTTTGTGGTAGACGATGACATCTCCGTGAGAGAGTCGCTGGAGGATTTAATCCGCCATCAAGGCTGGGTACCGGAAACGTTCGCCACTGCTCGAGAGTTCTTGTCGCGTCCACGCACGTTTGAAGCATGTTGTCTAATACTCGACGTTTCACTTCCGGATTTGAACGGCCTTGACCTGCAAACCGAAATTGCCGCTGATCGGATCGACATGCCAATCATTTTCATAAGCGGTGTCGGCGACGTGCCTATGACGGTGCGCGCTATGAAAGCTGGAGCGATAGAGTTTCTGACAAAGCCGTTTGGTAATGAGGCCTTGCTGTCCGCCGTCCGCGGCGCGTTGGAACGCAGTCATGCGACTCGTGACACGGAAGAAGAGACGCGAACTTTACTGGAACGCTACGCCTCACTGAGTCGTCGTGAACGACAAGTTATGGCGTTGGTCGTGATCGGCATGCTGAATAAGCAAGTCGGGAGCGAGCTTGGCATCAGTGAGATCACCGTGAAGGCGCATCGAGGCAGAGCCATGCATAAGATGGGGGCACGCACGTTTGCCGATCTGGTGAACATGGCTGCCAAGCTTCGAGCGCTGCCGGTGATTAAGGCGCGATCGAACGACACTCAAATAGACCTCGCAAGCGAATAGCTTGGGTGGCGTTAGCTTGATGACGTGGGCATGAGGTCGGTTCTCCGTTAACTTCATGACAGCGCGGCGACTACAAATAAAACTAGAAATACGACAAGTAGATCCCCTGGCATGGTTCTCGGCAACGGAGCCTCTCTTACTTGCATCTCGCGCTCCGCGATGCTGCGGAGCGGCAAGCCTGATAGCGCGCCCAACATTGCACCTAAGAATCCAAGAAACTCCAAATTCGCGATCGAGTCGACCGTCGCGCCGCAGATCGCAGCGGAGACAATGCTGCATACACAAGCGAACGGACGCTTAGCCGAATCGGATCGGTCGGAGTTGTTTCCGAAAAAATCTATGAACGTCGCAGCAATTAGCGCACAAAGCACGCACGGCCAAGACCAAAAGGAGAGTAAGCCGGCTGGCAGCGGAAGCGCCCCCGAAGAGATACCTAGGGCGAGCCCGGCAAGGGGGACCGACGGCCGGAATGCGCATGCCAAGCCGAGGAGAAGCGTTAAAAATAGAATCACACGATCCTCTATCGCTGGGAGTGCACTCAGTCCTGCAGATCGCCGGGACCAACACTGGCAGCTGTAGTGAGATTCCAGTGGACCACATCGATCGCTATTCGCGAGTGTCGCGGCTGCACTCGAAGAGGAACCAGATGCGTCGTTCCGTTTCGTCAATCCAATTCTCCAATAGGCTAGTCGTTGCGACGTCACCTAATTCGTCGCAAAGACTGTGTGTCTCCCGCATGCTCCGAACCAGTGATAGATTGTCATCGCGAAGCTCTGCCAACATGTCGAGCGGTGTGACGTAGTCGGCATCATTATCCAGAAGACGCTGTATCCTGCCAATCTGGCCGACTGATCGGAGAGTTGTTCCACCGATCTTGCGTACGCGCTCTGCAACCGGATCCGTCATTGCGAAAATCTGGTCGCCCTGCTCGTCAAGCATTAGATGGTAGTCGCGGAAATGCCGTCCTGACATGTGCCAATGGAAATTCTTGGTTTTCAGGTACAGTGCAAAGATGTCTGCGAGGGTCAATGTAAGCGCCGCCGCGATATCGCGTACAGATTCGCGGGAGAGGCTGGTCGGTGTAACAAGAGCGCTACCGGGAGTGACGAGTAATCTATCCATATCATTTCTCCATGTCTTGGCTTTGATAGTTAATTGTTTGGCGAATTAGATATCGCGTGGCGTTTTACGCTGCACCATTGGAATGATCAGCGAGATAGATGTGCCGGACCCGACGGTACTCTCGATTTTACTTCGCCCGGAAACGTCGGAAAGGAAGCGCCGGACCATAGCGAGCCCTAGCCCGGTTCCTCCGTTGCTAGCACGCGTCGAATAGAAAGCATCAAAGGCGCGTGTGGCGACGGCTTCGGACATGCCATGTCCTGAGTCAGATACCGTTATTACGACGTAGTGGGAATCATCCGTACGGGGGGACATTGACAAAGACGGAAGCAATTCCACGGATGTTTTGATGGTGATCCGTCCTTCGTCAGAAATAGCGTTCTTTGAATTTGTCACCAGATTGAGTAACGCATTCTCAAAGTCGAGGATATCACAGAAAATGAGCGGTCTCCGCAAAGAGAGAGCAAGCGACACGTCGATGTCGGAACCCGCTAATACAGAAAAGAGGTCACGCAATGATGTAATGGTCGCATTAACGTCGACCTCTTCAGCGCGATCGGATGGATGAACGGGTAGCTGGATCAACCGATGTATGACCGATTGAGCGCGATTGAGCGCGAGTGACGCTTTTTCGATGAGCCCCGGAATATCGGCGTCGCGGCCTAGTTTAGCGCGAAGTTCGATCAGCGAAAGCGCAGACGTCGCGACCTGAAAAAGATTATTGAGATCGTGTGCAAGGCCGTTCGAAAGCATGTGAAGGGCCTCGATTTCCCGAATGCCTGGCGCCACCGAGCCGATGTTCGGCACTTCTTCATGGCGGACAGTAACGAAGCGTTCGTCCTCCGTTTCCTCGCGCGCATCAATCTGGGGCTCACGAAGATCCACGATTAGTTCGGGAGATCCGCTTAAGGAGGCAATAAGAGGAAACATTGGGCGTAGGTCAGTGCTGAGGAAACGACCTTGCGTGGGCAGAAAGGATTCTCTTTCCATGGTATTCCCCTGTCAGAGACTAGCGGGTGCAGGATGCGCCGCTCGTCCATCACCGTATATTGAGAAACACGTCGCTTTTCCCAGATGGAACGGAATCAATAGAGATCGTCATCTCGACGGCCGGGCGTCGCGAGCAGCGACGCCGTGCAGATGCGAAACCCACCAAAGTACGTCGAAAGACGATGGCGGTCAGATGCATTCACCATTCTCCAGTGACCCAACGGCCGATCACACGTTGGGCAAGATTGGCGCGCGGTGAAACATCGGGAAGTCTCTTGAAATGACCAAAAAGATGAATGGTAAAGCGCGGGCCGCGGGGGCGGTAGGTTCGGAGCGGCGGTCCAGGGCGGCCGTTCTCAGGAGCATCCATCGTATGCAAGTGGCTAGACAGCTTGTTGGCCGAGTGTCTAATGACCTCGAAGCAAGACTCCACGGAGTCTTGAGCGCGCTTGACATTATGCACACGCGGATCGGTGAAGAAGAGCCAAAAGATCTCGGACCCTTGCTTGACGCGGCCGTTAGCTCGCTGCATCAGGCTGCAATACTCTCGCGTAAGCTAATGGCGGTTTCGCGCCCAAAGAAAAGCGAAGTCGGACCGGTCAGTGTCAATGCGATCCTTGCCGGTATGAGCGTGCTTCTACGCAGCATGGCCGGGTTTACGATTGATATTGAGATCGATCTCGGTAAGAACCTGCCGAACGTGTTTTGCGATCCCGGCCATCTCGAAACCGTGCTGTTCAATCTTGCGCTAGATGCGCGACATGCCATCATTGGCGCCGGAAAGATAATTATCGAGACGCGTTCTAACGTGGTGAGAGCAGAGCCCCAACATGTCTTCTTGCAAATCTGTGTCGTAGATACAGGCGATGTGGATCCTGCGACGTCTGGTGCTCGCCTGCTTGCTTGGGAAGCGAACACTACCCCGCAGCCTGACCGCCGCGCGTCAGTGGAAATGGCCAGGCACTTCGCGGCGGGGTTACGCGGCCGCGTCGTCGTAGATCGGCACCCGGACTCGGGCACTTCAATCACGGTTCTCCTTCCGATACAGCACGAAGACTACGGCAGCCGCAATCCTGCGGCAAAACCGGATCAAGAGCGCACTATTGTCCCAGAAGAGCTCGGCCAAGTGCCACTTTATAGTGTTATCCCGCCCTCATCCCACTTCGCATGTCGGATCGACCGGGCTTAGCGAACCTGCCTAGACTTGTATGCCGCCCCTCGAAGATCGAGCGTAGTGCGTTCGTATAATCCTGAAACGCTTTCAAAAGACGACAAGACACCTCGAGCCTATGCCGTTGGACATAAGTAACCGTAGACAGAAGGTGTATTGCAATGGAAAGCCGCCCGCCCTTACCACCCTTTAACCTAGAGACTGCGATTCAGAAGGTGCGCGGCGCCGAAGACGGTTGGAATTCTTGTAATCCGGGCAAGGTTGCACTCGTCTACACGCCAGACAGCTACTGGCGGAATCGTGCCGAATTCATCCGTGGCCGCGAAGAGATTGTGCGATTTTTGACGCGCAAGTGGCAAAGAGAATTGGACTATCGTTTGATCAAAGAGTTGTGGGCGTTTACCGACAACCACATCGCGGTACGGTTTGCCTATGAGTGGCACGATGACTCGGGAAGTTGGTATCGATCATACGGCAATGAAAATTGGGAGTTCGATTCGAACGGACTGATGCAACGCCGCATTGCGAGCATAAATGATCTTCCAATCAAAGAGGAGGAGCGCAAGTACCACTGGGATCGCACCAAGCCGCGTCCCTCAGATCATCCGAGTCTCTCGGATCTTGGGCTTTGAGTGTCTTAGGCTCGCGATCGTTTTCGCGAGCCGATCCAAGACGAAGGCATGATGAGATGTGGCGTACAACCTTGGTAGTGGCAGCTGGCGGCGCGTTAGGTTCTATTTTGCGATTCTGGATATCGCTGTGGCTGCTGCCCATCAGTAAAAGCTTGCCGTGGAGCACGATCTTAACCAACGTGATCGGCTCGTTTGCGATCGCTCTCTTCGCGGCGATCACCGCTTCAAGCGGCCGCTATCCGACGGCAGATCTGTGGCGGAACGCCTTTATGGTCGGTGTGTGTGGCGGCTTCACAACCTTCTCGTCGTTCAGCTTGCAATCCGTTGACCTGCTTCGCGCCGGGGCGCCAGTGCGGGCGCTGTTAAATGTCGGAATGTCGGTTGCGCTCTGCCTTACCGCGGCCATCGCCGGCTACCTTGTGGCTGATTGGCTCAGCCGGCCGTCGCCGCGATAGGGATAGTTCAACGGCGTATCTGTTCAGCTCCGAGTGCTACATAAAATCGACCCCAGCGAAACGCCGGAGTCGATTGATGAGCGTTAGTCGGCAAAGATAAATGGTCTGAAGATGCGCTAGGTCGGTTATTTGCAGAACGCCAGCAGATCTTCACTGACCTGGCTCTTGTGCGTCGTGCATAGCCCGTGGGGCGCGCCCTCGTAAACCTTCAAGATAGCTCCCTTGACGAGCTTGGCCTGGAGCGCACCGGCATCGTTGAACGGCACGATCTGGTCGTCGTCGCCTTGAATGATAAGCGTCGGCACGTCGAATTTTTTCAAGTCTTCGGTCTGATCGGTTTCCGAAAATGCTTTGACACAGAAGTACGCGCCCGGGAATCCAACCATCATTCCTTGTCGCCAAAACGAGTGACGAACCCCTTCTGAAACCTTTGCGTTCGGCCGATTGTAACCGTAAAAAGGCATGCTGAGATCCTTCCAGAACGCCGAGCGGTCGGTGATTATGCTCGTGCGCAGCCCATCGAAAACCGAGGTGGGCAAGCCACCAGGATTGGCCTTTGTCTGCAGCATCAAAGGCGGCACAGCGGCAATCAACGCAGCCTTCGCCACTCGCCTTGTGCCATGACGCGCGATATAGCGCGCGACCTCACCGCCTCCCGTGGAGTGCCCCACATGGATAGCGTCAGTTATATTCAATGCTTCGATCAGTTCGGCGAGGTCGTCAGCATACGTGTCCATATCGTTGCCATTCCACGGTTGGCCTGATCGTCCATGACCGCGGCGATCGTGAGCGATGCAGCGATAACCGCGCGAAGCCAGAAAAAACATCTGGTCTTCGAAAGCTTCGGATGACAACGGCCAACCATGACTGAAGACAACAGGCTGCCCGGAGCCCCAGTCTTTGTAAAATAGTTCTGTGCCGTCCTTGGTTTTGAAAGTACTCATGTTGATCCTCGGTTGTTTGGTTGGTGGGAGCAGCTCACGTTACTTGAGTGCGCCATAAAGTGTATTTCTGCATCCTCTATCCGTTACGGAAATGCACGCCAGGTTCGAGTCTTGGAGAATAATCCGAACCGAGAGTGCTGACGGGTCTAATCGCGCCGTGCCATTGCGCAAGAGATCGCACGGCCGTGCAAGACGCTGGCTTGGCGCAAGCATAGACAACGACGAAATAAGGATGGTTTGATCATCCCACCATTGAGGACAGTAGAATGCTCGACAACGCGCGTCTTCGCACGCCATTAACGAGCCAGACCGATTTAAGCCCCGACGCCGTGAGGCGTATCCCGCGCACTTTGAGAATTCTGTTGGCGGACGTCCTTGCCTTGTATGTAAAAATCAAAAACTTCCACTGGCATATGTCTGGGGCCCACGTTCGTGAATACCATCTCATGTTAGACGAACATGGTGATCAAGTGCTTGCCATGGTAAGCGAGATTGCCGAGCGTGCGCGCAAGTTGGGCGGATCCACGATTCGTTCTGTTGGCGATATCGTTCGATACCAGACGATCGCGGATAATGACGCAGATTACGTCAGTCCGCGAGATATGCTGGCTCAGCTGTGTGCCGATAATCAGAGATTAACACGTGAGATGCGTGCCATACATCGGCTCTGTGGTGAGTATGTTGATTTCGGAACAGCGAGTGCGCTCGAAAAGTGGATCGACGAGACTGAGCGGCGTACCTGGTTTCTTTTTGAAGCCTCCCAGAGTCGGATGAATTCGGACACTTGAATAGTCCATCGACATGACCAGCCGATGGAGTCAAAAGATCGAAGCTTCGCATAGTTTACGCGCTTATCTCAAAAGTGAAGCGCCCCGCGTCGCTAGGACCTGGCGCGTTCACACCCGGGCATTCGGTTCAATTCTCCGCACTAGACCTAGGCGAGACCCCTCTGGGTGTGGTCGCCTTTGCGGGTCAGAGCGATAACGGTCTAGCGTCAGCTCTGGAACCCTCGACTTTTGATGTTATTAGGCCGAGGTGTGGATCGTGCACCGCTCCTCGTCAACCGGGGCGGGAGTCAGCAACGGTGCGCGGGAAAAAGGGTATGACGCACCGGCAGTTGTTTTGATCGTCGGTCTTCTTTTAAGCGTGAGTCGCAAACCGCGCTCGGTGCCGCTAAGCGGGCCTGCGAGCGAGATGGCTTCGTTGTCGCAGCGACGAACCTTACTAACCTAATGCGCTGTTGCATTTGCCATGGTCGTCTTTCCTTCGACGTGCCTGCCGACAGGGAGCGCTGGATGAGCAAACCGGCGAATCATCTGTCGAGTAATATGACTGGGAAAATGCTTAGCATGCGTTGAGCTAACGCTTCGGTGACCGATTCTGATGGTGGACGCGCAGTAATGACGACGGCGACTTCGCGTCTTCTGTTTCGTCATCACAGCGCGGTTCGGCAATAAAGAGTCCCGCGGGATACAGTCCGTCGATACTCGCCACCTTTTGGATGTCTGTGGTGTCGTGTGCTGCTGATGGGAATGGAGTTCAAGATTAGCATGAGATGATTAATTCCATGCGTATTTGCAAGCCACGCGCCTTTTCGGAAGCCAGCGGGCACATGCACAAAGTATCTCCTGTGTCGCGGTCTATTATCTGGCCGCGGGGAGATCGATCGATGGATGAAACGGCTCTTCTTCTTTCACGTATCCAGTTCGCCTTTACTATTTCCTTCCACATCATTTTCCCGGCCTTCACAATCGGCCTTGCCGCGTGGCTCACAGTGCTGGAGGCGCTGCATTTGTACACCGGGCGGCCCGTGTATCAGACGCTGTTCGAGTTTTGGCTCAAGATATTCGGCGTGGCATTTGGTCTTGGTGTCGTGTCCGGTGTGGTGATGGGATTTCAGTTCGGAACTAACTGGAGTGTGCTGTCAAAGATGTCGGGACCGATCCAGGGCCCGCTGTTATCGTATGAAACATTCACTGCCTTCATGCTTGAGGCAAGCTTCTTTGGCATTCTGGTCTTTGGTAGGTCGCGTGTGCGTCCAGGTGTTTATCTGTTTGCGGCAGCAATGGTAGCACTCGGAACCGCGCTATCCGCTTTCTGGATCATGGTCAACAACAGCTGGATGCAGGTGCCGGTTGGTTACGTTGAGCAAGACGGGATGTTTGTGCCGACCGACTGGGGTCAGATTGTCGTTAACTGGGTCGTGTTTACGCGCTTCGTGCATATGTTGCTTGCGGCTTACTTGGCAGGCGCATTCTGCATCGCGGCCACGGGCTCATGGTATATGCTGCGAGGCATCTATCGAGCTGAGGCCCATGTCATGCTTCGAATGGGCCTTTTCCTTGCGGCCGTCATTCTGCCCGTGCAGGTCGTGTTCGGGCATTTTGTTGGCGACAATGTGCACCGATACCAGCCGGCCAAATTTGCGGCCATCGAGGCGCGCTGGCACGACGAGCAGCCCGCAAGTGAAGTGATCATCGGTATTCCGGATGCGACGACGGAATCGAACCTCTACGAAGTTAAGATCCCGGTGCTTGGCAGCATCATCGCTAGCATGAGCACGACCTCGAAGGAAGTCGGGTTGACGTCCTTCCCGCCTCAAGACCGGCCACCAGTGTTAATCCCTTTCATGACCTTCCGTGTCATGGTTGGCTGCGGATTAGTTATGTTAGGGCTGGCTTGGCTCGGATCTTGGCGTGTTGCCCGTAATAGGATCGAACGAGGCCGTTGGCTCCTGTGGTGCCTTTTCCTCAGCTTTCCGCTGCCATTCATCGCAACCCTAGCTGGATGGTACACTGCGGAAGTTGGCCGCCAGCCTTGGGTCGTCTACGGCAAGCTACGAACGGCTGACGCGGTAACCCCATTTCTCACGGCACATGCCGCGGCCACCACATTGGCATTGTTCGCCGCAGTCTATCTCTTCATCTTTTCGTTTGGCACCTACTATATCTACCGGCTCCTGCGCGCCGGCCCAGTCGGACGTCTGGCCACCGTGCCGGTGGATGCCGCGCCAAATCGTCCCATGTCGCTTGCCGATACAGATTCCGTTTGATGGCGCGTAATGCCCAAGCAAGAGGATAACCTATGCTGATGTACTGGGTTGCGTTGCTGGCGATCAGCATCCTGATCTATCTCTTGCTCGATGGCTTTGACCTGGGTGTCGGCATCCTGTTCTTGCTTCCGAACAGCGAGCCAAGGCGGCGCGCCATGCTGGGGGCGATCGCGCCGTTCTGGGACGGCAACGAGACATGGCTGGTCGTGACCGGCGTAATACTATGGGGCGCCTTTCCGATCGTCTATTCGACCGTTCTGTCGGCGTTTTATTTTCCGGTCGTCTTCATGTTGCTGGGTCTGATCTTGCGTGGTGTGGCGTTCGAATTCCGAAACAAGACGGTGCAATTTCGCTGGGTCTGGAATGTTAGCTTCGCCGGCGGCTCGCTTGTCGCCACGTTCATGCAGGGCGTGATGGTAGGAGCTCTGGCAAAGGGGCTGCCGGTTATGGACGGTGCGTACACGGGAGGAATGTTCGGCTGGCTCAGTCGATTTTCTGTTTTGTGCGGTGCAGGCCTTTGCCTGGGCTATTCGTTGCTTGGTGCCTGCTGGCTGGTAAGAAAGTGCAGCGGCGCGGTTCGCCAAAAGGCACATCGCCAGATACCGCTTTTAGCAATCGGAGTGTTGCTATTTTTGATCCTCGTCTTCAGCCACGCACTTTTACAGAATATGCCGATTCTGAATCGGTGGATGGAACGACCGTATCTGTTTGTCTTCCCAGCCATCGGCGCTGCCGCAGCCTGCGTGTTGGCCGTGAGTATACTGCGACACAATGATCACTGGCCGTTTCACATGGTCTCACTGATCTTCGTATCGGCGTTTGGCACGCTAGCACTATCGTTCTGGCCTTACATGATACCGTTTTCCATCACCATCGACCAGGCAGCAGCGCCGCATTCGACCCTGGCGTTCATGTTTTGGGGAGAGGGGCTTTTCATCTTTCCGCTGATGCTGATCTACACGGTCACTGGCTTTCGAATCTTCAAGGGAAAGTTAAGGCCCACATCAGGGCACTATTAACTTCGCGCGGACGTCAATAGGTCGCCGTTTGCGCCCGTCAAGCCGCATGGTCGTTGCCAGTAGCCAAGAATATGTGATGCTCGCTCCAGTGGACCAATTGCAAGGTGTAGTTCTGGAAAACGGCGGTCCATTTGAAGGACGATCGCGTCATCTTGGCTGCGGTGCTGTTTGAGAGGAGGAATGTTAAGATGACCAAGAAAGCCATTCGCAACTATCGCAAACCTGCCGGTGGTTGGGGGGCGCTGAAAGCGCTGAGTGAACTTCTTCTGGAACAGCGTGTCGCGCTTAAGGGTGCCGCAACGTTAAGTCGCATGAATCAGCCGGAGGGATTTGACTGCCCCGGCTGCGCTTGGCCGGACCCGAAGCACACGTCTTCGTTTGAGTTCTGCGAAAATGGCGGCAAAGCGATCGCCTGGGAAACCACAGCGATGCGCTGTACGCCGGATTTCCTGGCCGCCCACCCGGTAGCCGAACTAGCGGGATGGAGCGATCACGAGCTCGAAATGACCGGGCGCATCACGCATCCCATGGCCTATGACTCGGCGTCCGACTGCTACATGCCCGTGGAATGGAGCGAGGCTTTCGCGATCATCGGTCGCCATCTGAAAGCGTTGTCTAGCCCCGACTTGGCGGAATTCTACACATCCGGCCGGACCTCAAATGAAGCCGCGTTCCTGTACCAACTCTTTGTGCGCGAATATGGGACCAACAACTTCCCCGACTGTTCTAACATGTGCCACGAAGCCACCAGTGTCGGCTTGCTACAATCAATCGGGGTCGGCAAGGGAACGGTGTTGCTTGAGGATTTCGACAAGGCGGATTGCATCTTTATCTTTGGCCAGAATCCGGGCACCAACAGTCCGCGAATGATGACCAGCCTTCGCAATGCTTCACGACGCGGCGCCACGATTATATCGATAAACCCATTTCGTGAGCGCTCACTCGAGCGCTTCCAGGCGCCTCAAAGCCCACTCGAGATGCTCACGCTGACATCAACGCCGATCAGTTCAAGATTGTTTCAGGTACGTGTCGGCGGAGATGTCGCAGTGTTAAAGGGCATCATGAAAGTGATAGTGGAGGCAGATGATGCGGCCCATGCAATTGACCAACCATCACGGCTCGACTGGGATTTCATCCGCGGCCACACCGTCGGCATCGAAGCGCTTGTTCAGGATCTCAAGAGCACGCAATGGTCGGACATCGAGCGGCAGTCCGGCCTGACACGCGAAGACATGCAGTATGCTGCAAATGCTTATATGAAATCGGAACGGACGATCATCGTCTATGGCATGGGTATTACGCAGCACCGGTGCGGGACGCGCAACGTGCAGCAATTGGCCAATCTAGCGCTATTGCGAGGGCAGATCGGAAAAGAGGGCGCTGGCCTCTGTCCAGTTCGGGGGCATTCGAACGTGCAGGGCGATCGGACGGTTGGGATTACGGAAGTGCCGAGCGCGGAGTTTCTTGCCAAGCTGGAGCAGCGCTTCGGCTTCAAACCTCCGTCGGCGCCGGGGCACAACGTCGTCACCGCGCTCGAGGCGATGATACGTGGAGAGGTCAAAGTGCTTTTCGCAATGGGCGGAAATTTCGCCGCCGCAATTCCCGACTGGCAGATGACTCGCGCAGCGTTGCGGAACCTCGATCTGACTGTTCATGTCTCCACCAAGCTCAACCGCAGCCATCTTGTCCATGGTCGTGCAGCTCTGATCCTACCGTGCCTGGGGCGTACTGAGATCGATGTTCAGGAGGGGGGGCTTCAATCGATCACTGTAGAAGATTCTATGTCTATGGTACATGCGTCAGCCGGCCGTAATACTCCCGCGTCTGATCATCTTCTCAGCGAACCGGCGATAGTCGCCGGTGTCGCTAAGGCGACGCTTGGTAATCGGACGGTTGTCGACTGGGATGGCCTTGTCGCGGACTATGACGGCATACGCGATGCGATAGAGGCCGTATTTCCGATCTTTCAAGGTTACAACGCGCGCATTAGAGTCCCTGGCGGCTTTCATCTTACATCAACCGCTCGAGAGCGGATCTGGAAGACTCCCTCGGGCAAGGCAAATTTCTTGGTCTTTGACGGACTCGGCGAAGATATCCGTGACGACGATCAGGATGTCCTCTGGCTCAGTACGATCCGCAGCCACGACCAATACAACAGCACGTTGTATTCATTGTCTGATCGTTATAGGGGGGTATATGGCCAACGCGACGTTTTGTTCCTCAACGAGTTCGATATGCTGAAACGAGATCTTGCCGACGGGGACCGCGTCGACGTGGTCACCGCGTCGTCCGACGGCATCGAGCGCATTGTGCGCAATCTTCGTGTCATCCGCTACGCGTTTCCGGCAGGTTGCTGTGCGGCGTATTATCCAGAGGCGAACCCGCTCGTCCCGCTGTATTCCCGCGATCCGGAAAGCTTAACGCCCTCTTACAAAGGCGTACCAGTCAGGCTTGCGCATTCGAAAAGCGACGGAGCGGCTGTCAGCGTCCACGAACAATAGCAGGATACTAGTGCTCTCGATGTGAGAGCCGTGGGCCAGTCAAACTAACGCCGCTGCTTTCGCAGCAGAGAGCGCGCCTGTGCGAGCTCGCGGCCGCATGCTGCGGAACTACCTCTGCGGTCGGCAGCGCGAGCACGATCTATCGAGTCGAGGATGGCTTGGAAGCTGACACCCTTACGCCCTTCGGTCGCAGCTATTGAGCCGGGGGTCGGCTGGTTGTTGCGCAACGCCGCCAGGCTCTCGGGCTTCCAGTGGCCCGTCCGGGCCTGACGCTCGATGGCCGCATCTATCCTAACCTGAAGATCGATAATCGATTGCTTACATGCCCCGGCGAAAGCTGGCGGCGCCAAGGCCAAAACAACCAGGGTGACGAAGATTGGTTTCACGATAGTTTCCAGCGTCAAGATCATGCCACGCTTAGATTGTTGACACACACGTTAGCGCAAGTCTTGCCGAAATGAACGATGCTGAAGCTCGCGAGACCCGAATCTACGCAACCACACCGCGCGAACTGGGCATGTCAGGCGACGTAGTGTGAGTGCATAATCAACGTTCGAAAAGCGCAGCAGACGATGTGGCGCTCGCAATGTCATTGGACACATCGGCTGTTAACGAGGAGCGAGAATCCTTGGAATACGCAACTGCAAACGATGCATTTTGATGCAGCCATCGTCGATATTGTTCTGCAAAAATCAACGGAGAACGAACGTGGCGAGATAACTACGTGGTTGGGATACTGCGGCATGACACGAATATCTGCGCCGGTATAACTCGTCCCAGAGCGGCTCTATTTGGTTAGGCCGTTGATGTCAGAAAACTCCGCTGAGCGTAAATTGAAGGCGGGGTACGCTCTGAAAGGCCGGCCTGCTCGGTAAAGCGTTTTCATTTCTACAGCAGAAATCTCTAGTCGAATCTATGGCGAAATCAGCACTAGATGGCGGTCGTGCATATATGACATCGACACACTCCGGTCGAAAGAAGTTTCCGGTGGCGTAAGCAAGAGTAGCTGAACCGGCGTCGACCGGCTCGGGCTGTTTACTGTGCAAAGTACCGGAAGCTTGGAGCACGGTCTCGCGGGATCATGATGATCATGAGTTGTGATGCCACCGCTCGGGGCTCCAAAGCCGCATTGTTGGCTCTTGGCATAGTTTATGGGGATCTGGGCACAAGCCCCCTATACACAGTCCAGGCGATCGCGTTGACCATGGGCGGTCAGTTTACCCCGGATGCGGCACTGGGTTCGCTCTCGCTCATCGTTTGGGCGCTCATCATCACCGTCTCGGTGAAGTACTGCTGGATTGTAATGAGCGCCGACAATCAGGGCGAAGGAGGAATTCTCGCTTTGATGATCATGACCGGAGCCAGATGGAAGGGCTCCGCGCGATCGTTGATCGTTATGGGTTTGTTTGGAGCGGCCCTGCTTTACGGCGACGGTATGATCACTCCAGGAATTTCGGTTCTCAGTGCGGTGGAAGGTCTTAACGTCGCTACGGGGCTGTTCGTGCCATACACGACGCCGATGGCTGTGGCGATTCTTGTTCTTTTGTTTGCCCTACAAAAACGCGGAACGGGTTCGGTTGGCAGGGCCTTCGGCCCGATCATGCTGATTTGGTTCGTAACGATAGCAATCCTCGGCATCGGCGGCATCTGGCGGCATCCCGAGGTTCTCAAGGCGATCAATCCAGTCTACGGGCTGCGCTTGCTGGTCAGCAACGGCGGTGTGGGACTGACGACGCTTGGGGCAGTCTTCCTGGCGCTTACCGGTGCTGAAGCGCTTTACGCCGACATGGGCCAGGTCGGACGCCGACCGATTCGAACGGCGTGGTATTCCCTGGTGTTCCCCGCGTTGATCCTCAATTACGCCGGACAGATCGGCAACGTGCTCGATTCCGGCAGGATCACGAATCCATTCTTCGAAATGGCGCCGGTTTGGGCTCTCTATCCCCTCGTCGCATTGGCAACGATGGCATCGATCATTGCGAGCCAGGCGATTATATCGGGATGTTTTTCAATGACCGAGCAGGCGACGCAGCTGGGGTGGTTACCAGCGATCCGAATCAAGCACACGTCCGCCGATCAGTTCGGACAGATTTACGTGCCGGTTGTGAACTGGGCCATGATGACCATCACAGTCCTGCTAGTCGTTGGGTTTGGCAGCGCCGATCGGTTGGCAGGCGCTTATGGCACCGCCGTCTCCGTAACGATGGTGCTTACGACAGTGCTGCTTTATAGAGCCCTGCAGACACAATGGCGGCATTGGCCCGTGGTGTGGTTAGCGGCGCTGATAGCCATATTCCTCATCGTTGATCTTTCCTTCTTCATGGCGTGCGTTCTGAAGATCGGCGACGGCGGATGGATACCGCTATCGATCGGGGGTCTTTTATTCGGCATAATGGCGACGTGGCATTCGGGAGCAGAGTCGCTGCGGCTTAGAGATAGCGCTCGATCGAGGTCATCTCAGCAATTTCTTCGGTCCCTCGATAGCGACAAAATTGTCCGAGTGAACGGTGCGGCGATATTTCTTACACGGCTGTCGGAAGACGTGCCGCCTGTCGTCGTCGACTATGTGCGAAGGACCGGTTCATTGCAAAAGATCGTGGTTCTATTGTCTGTCAATTTTGACCGGGTACCGCGCGTTGCCGCTGCCGGTAGGGTCAGAATTGCGAAGTTTGCAGATGACTTTTGGCGCATCAACGTGCACTTCGGTTTTCGGGAAGACCCCGATCTGCCAGCCGCCCTTCTTGCTTTAACCGATCTTGATGGGCCGCAGCTCTCGAGCGCCTGCTATTTCATCGAGAGTCATGATGTCGTGAGCGGAATAGCCAATCCATTGGTGGACCGCCTGCGGACAGCGTTGTTTGCATTCATGCTGCGGAATTCCGCCCGCGCCATCGACCAGTTTAAGATGCCGACCGATACGCTTGTCGAACTCGGTTGTCGCCTCGAACTGTAAGCTTGAGCGATGTGGCCGCGAAGTCTCGCGTTCGAATTTGAAACCCGGCGATAACGAGGAAGACGTTACCGCACACCAATGTACTGGTGGCGGGCATAGTCCGAGATCGAGCGTCAAAGCGGTTCGGGTTTGCCGCTTACGAGCAGTGCCAAAGATCGATGTAGCAACGCGCGGATATACGGAAAGTTGATGCAGATGGTGAGATCGGTCGTGATCAGGGTGGTAGATTTTTGCGCGCGTTATCCATGGCCAGTTTTCATTCTTGGAGCACTACTAGCCGCCTCCGCCGCTGTCTACGACGTGACGCGCTTCTCGATCAATACCGATACGGAAAACCTAATTGCGAGAGACTTACCCTGGCGGCAGCGTCAGACCGACTTCGAAAAAGCGTTTCCACAAATGGGCATTCTGGTCGTGGTTACAGCCCCGACGCTTGAACAAGTAGCGCAAGCCACCGATGTTTTACAAGTCGAACTTGCCAAGCACACGGACCTGTTCGAGTCGGTGCTTCGGCCGGAAAGCGGTACATTCTTTCAGCAGAACGGGCTTTTGTTTGAGCCTTTGCAAAATGTCACGGAATCAATGGCGAGCCTCTCGAAAGCGGACGTGCTTGTTGACACGCTCGCCGGCGATCCGAGCTTGCGCGGCGTCCTGACCGCTCTCAATCTTGCAGTTGGCGGGGTTGAAGGCGGGCAGGTCAAGCTCAGCCAGCTCGAATGGCCACTGTTACTGTCCGGGAGAGTGTTAAGTGATGTCCTTGCCGGCAAGCTTTCGGTATTCTCGTGGCAGGCTCTTGTGCAGGGAGCGCCGCCGCCGGTCACGCAATTGCGGCGTTTCATCGAGGTCCAGCCGGTACTAGAATTTTCGGCACTGCAGCCTGGCAGAAAGGCGACGGACGGCATCCGTCGTGCGGCAGCCGACCTCAAACTGAACGAAATGTTCGGCGCCACTGTGCAGCTGACCGGAACAGTACCGATAAATGACGACCAGTTTTCGGTCATTCAGGAGAGCGCGTCGCGCGACACGATATCTGCGTTGCTCGGTACATTGATCATCCTTTGGATGGCGTTGCGGTCGTGGAAGATTGTCCTTGCTGTCACGTTCGGCGTTCTGGTCGGACTTGCTGCGACCACCGCGCTAGGCCTCGTGCTGCTGGGATCGTTCAATCTGCTTTCGATCGCATTCTTTGTGCTGTTCGTTGGGCTGGGCGTGGATTTTGGCATTCAGCTGAGCGTCCGATACCGCTCCGAAAGACATCTACATGACGATCTGCATGAGGCGCTGCGCCGGGCAGCTAGTGAGGTAGCAATGCCTCTAACGCTCGCCGCGGCTGCCACCGCCGTTGCGTTTTTTTCGTTTCTGCCAACCAGTTACAAGGGCCTCTCAGAACTGGGGCTGATAGCAGGCTGCGGAATGTTAATCGCATTCTTATGTAGCATCACACTGGTGCCGGCGGTTTTGGCGCTTCTCTCTCCGCCCGGAGAGGTTATGCCTGTAGGGTTCGCCAGGCTTGCGCCACTCGACGATTTCCTGCAGCGCCATCGCGCTGTGGTCATTGCCGGCACTTTTCTGATGGTTATTGCCGGGGCACCGCTGCTGTTTCGACTTCCATTCGATTTCAATCCGATCGACTTGCAAAATCCGAATGCGCCGTCTGTGGTCACGTATCGCGAGATTCAAGACAATCCGCTGACTGGCGGAAGCGATGCAGAAGTTGTCACGAAATCCATTGCCGACGCAGAAAGCGTTGCCAAACGTCTGGCGGCCCTGCCGCAGGTATTGCGCGCGCTGACACTCAACAGCTTGATTCCAGACGATCAGGAGCAAAAAATCGCAGCGATCAGAGCTGCCGGATCCACTCTTCGCAAGTCCCTTGACGAAAAGCGGGACCCGGCGCCTGCAGATGCGGACACGATTGATGCTATTCGAGCGACGGCAGCGAATCTTACGAAGGTGAGCAGTGCATCCGCCGGGCGCGGCGCGGACGCTGCGCGAAACCTTTCCAGCTTGCTGACGCGCCTCGCACAATCAGACATGGGGATACGCCAGAAGGCTGAAAGGGCATTCGTACCATCGTTGATCGACGGGCTAGATCACCTCCGGGACAGCCTTGGCGCGGCGCCGGTGACGCTTGAGAATTTACCGACAAGCCTGGTTCGCAACTGGCTGTTGCCCGATGGCCGAGCGCGGGTTCAGATCATGCCGAAGGGTGATGCTAACGATGCCGCCGTGCTACGAGCTTTCGCAACTTCGGTGCTTTCGACGGAGCCGTCAGCAACGGGGCCGGCGATCAGCCTGTATGAGTCAGGAAGAACCGTCATCCGTGCATTCGCGGAGGCTGGTGCAATTGCGCTCGCGGCGATCGCGCTTTTGCTCTTTATTGCTCTAAAACGCGCGATGGATGTCCTGTTGACGTTGATACCGTTGCTGCTAGCCGGTCTGGTGACGTTGGAGATATGTTCGATAACCAACACGGTGCTCAATTTTGCCAACATCATTGCCCTTCCGCTGCTGCTCGGCGTCGGGGTGGCATTTAAGATCTATTTCATTCTGGCTTGGCGCGAAGGCCGAACGCACTTGTTGGAAACAGCCCTGACCCGCGCAGTTGTGTTCAGCGCTTTGACCAACGCGGTTGCGTTCGGAAGCATGTGGTCTTCAAAAGATCCCGGCTTGTCAAGCATGGGTAGGATGATGGCGCTGGCACTGGTTTGTACGATGGCCGCCGCCGTTCTGTTCCAACCGGTTCTGATGGGAAGGCCTCGGCAGATCATAGCCCCCAAGCCAGGAACGAGGTTTGGGATCGAGACTGCGGAGCAGACAGCAGAAGATCGTTAACGACGGCATTTTTAAATTATACGCGCTTCATCGTAGCAATCAGCGCGCGCTTCGGAAAGCCAGTGAGGCGGCAATGGATCATGCTGTTGCAGTCGACGAAGAGCTAGCCTTTCGCTGAGAGAAGGAGTGAATCTCATGTGGAATTTCGTAGTAATGGCCGGAGGCGTGCTTACCTTGCTGCTGGGGTTCACCATTCCGGCGCAGGCGGCGCAGCCGCGCTTTGAGTGCCCCGAGTCTATAGACGTCGCAACGACGTCCCAAGCGAGAGCGGAAGTGCAAAAATTGCTTCCTCCGGGAAATGCGATAAACGATCCGACTCGTCTGAACGCGAGCATCGATGCGTTGAAGGCGCAGGGCTTGTCAAGAACTCTCATAATCGATCATCTGATTGGCGCATATTGTCCAATCGTTGCGTCGGAGAGCTCGCTCTCCGATGCCGACAAGTCCGCGAAGGTCCGGCGGTTCGCTAGCCGCATCATCCCACTTGTCTACCAAGTGGAAAATGTCTCCGAGATCATCCTCAACGTTCCACTGAAGCCGACCGTAGTCGACGAAATCAATGCGAAGGCTCGGAAAAGCCGCACGTCTGTGGAGGATTGGCTCGCGAAAGCGATCGAAACGGCGGTCAACCAGCCTTGATGAAAAGTCAGAAGTTGTCTTGACAGCATGTAGCGTGCCGAACTTATGGTGGAGGTTCGGCGACGAGCATGTAGCCACGTCCCGGGATGGTTTTGATAACGTCTCGATCGGCGCCTAGAGCAGACCTAAGGGTAGCCATCTGAACTCGCAGATTGCTTTCCTCGACGATAGTCGATGGCCAAACTGCTTTCACGATCTGCTCCTTCGCTACGATCCAACCTCGATTTCGAAGCAGAACGAGCAGAATATCGAACGCGCGGCTGCCGATATCGACTGGCGCGCCCCGTGAAACGATCCGGCGCGCCCGCGGCAACACAGTGAAACCTCTAAATGAAAAAGCGTCGAGCTTCGAATCATCGAAAGTTAAATTGTGCGTCATCGCGTCGGCGCGCAATGCATGCGGGAAGTTCTGCATCATGGTGCTGCCCCTTAGGAAGTCCCATTGCAGATTTATGGTGGTATCAGACCGCAGGTATTCTCTGCCGTCGCACTAATTGTCGCGATGAACGGATTAGCAGTTCGCCATCTTGGTCTCAGCTCATCAATATCGTGCTTATCCGACATGACGAGGCGAGCTCGAAATACGGTGCGCGCATCATAGTCCACCGTCACGAAAGTGAAAGAGCCAGAGGAGAATTGTCGTGAGCATCCCATCCGTCGCTGTTGCCGTCTTCGCCTCGCACGAGGCCGCCGAGGTTGCAGTCAAATCGCTTGCAGCGCAGGGCATCGACCTGAAGACGATATCGATCATCGGAAAGAATTATCAAACCGAAGATACTCCGGTCGGCTTCTTCAATGCTGGAGATCGAGCAAAAGTATTCGGCAAACTCGGTGTCTTCTGGGGCGGATTGTTTGGACTTTTGTTCGGGTCGTTCTTTTTGTTCATTCCGGTGTTCGGTCACCTCGTTATCTTAGGACCACTGGCGGCGATGGTCGCGAATGCCTTCGAGGGCGCTATCGTCGTCGGCGGCGTGAGCGCGCTCGCGGGGGCGCTCAGCGCGATCGGTGTGCCCCGGAATTCCGTGGTCCGGTACGAATCGGCATTAAAAGCGGACAAGTTTGTAGTTGCCGTGCACGGGACGCCTGAGTACGCGGAAAAAGCGAAGCATATGCTGGCCCCCACTGCGGACGGCGAGGTCGCGACGTTTACCGAGGCAGCATCTGTTTAGCAGTTGTTCGGTGGTGCGGGCTGGGCGAGAAGTTGGCGCTTAGCAGCCGGTTCAGGATGCCTGCCGCAAACGGTTGTGCTCTCGGGATTGCTTCCGTGGAGTATCGATATGGCGGAGTGAGGTGGCTGACACATTCGCCGGAGATGGCGGGGCGCTGACGATTTTCGTCACAGGGTGAATCCGCCCCTCAACCGGTGGGCGCGCAAAGGCGGTCGGCAGGACGCTTGGGTAGCTGAGCCTCGCTGTAAGTGTACCACGGTTCAGGCGGCGGCCTCGCATTTAAGGCAATAGCGTAGCGCACGATAAGAGGGACACGAGCGACGGCGATTGTGACCTGAATGAATGTCAAGATGAACCACGATGCGGTTGTTTCGATCTCTGACACGGAAAGCGATACTTAGCGTGAACGAGCCTGACAGTCATTCAACTCTCGCTGCGTTCTCCGTCTCGAATTTCCGTAGATTTGTGACTGGCCAAAGCGTCAGCCTGATCGGATCGTGGACTGAAACCGTTGCGCAGGCGTTGCTCGTGTTGCAATTGACCAACTCGGCGAAGGCGGTCGGGTTCGTCACTGCGGTCCGTTATCTCCCGGTCCTCCTGTTGACTCCGTATGCTGGCCTTGTCGTGGATCGCAGCAACAAGCGGCACGTTCTAATCGCAACTGCGAGCAGCCTCGCAATCCTTTCATTCCTGCAGGGCGGCTTGGTTCTGTCCGGGGCGATCAACATTTGGTGGATCTATGCTTTGGCGCTCTGCTTTGGCATTTTGTCAGCGCTGGATAATCCGGCGAGACAAGCCTTTATTCCAGAAATGGTAGGACAGGGGCTGATACACAGTGCTGTGACTCTGAACAGCACATTCGTGAATGTCGGTCGCGCTATCGGCCCTGCCGTCGCCGCGGTGCTCATTGCGACTATAGGAATCGGGTGGTGCTTTCTGGTCAACGCGGCGAGCTTTGCTGCTGTCCTTTACGCGCTCTTGACCATGAAGGTTGCTGATCTTCATCCGGCCTCGCGAGTGAGGGCGGCCAGAAATCAGTTGGTGCAAGGTTTTCGATACGCAGTTCGGAATCCGAATATCATCGGTCCCATTGCGATGATGGCGCTTATCGGGACGTTCACCTATGAATTCGAAGTGAGTTTACCGCTTTTCGCGCGCGTCTCGCTTGATGGATCAGACAGCACGTACAGCTGGTTGATCGGCGCGTTCGGCATAGGATCCGTGCTCGGTGGACTGTACTGCATGTGGAAGCCCGAGACTGGTATCAGCCGACTGCTGCGTGCAGCATTGCTTTATGCCGCCGCGATGGCGGCGGGAGCGCTGGCGCCTAGCCTGCAGATCGCGGTGCCGATTTTTGTTGTGGTTGGGATGGCCAGTATTGTGTTCATCACGACCGGAAACAGTACAATTCAGCTCGCATCATCTCCCGAATACAGGGGGCGCGTCACCGCGTTGTGGTCAACGGCGTTCCTCGGGTCGACGCCGATCGGCGCTGCCATTATCGGATTCGTAGATGCCGTAAGTCCGCGCCTGGCTCTCGGAGCAGGTGCAGCGGCCTGCCTGGTCGCCGTCGTTGTCGGCGCCTACTTTGCGAAGTTGCGCACCGCGCAGCAGAAAAGCTGCAGCTTGACATAACACGGGCGGGGAACAGCGGTTTGATCGTTCGCCCGTGCCTTCAGGCAATAGAACAAGGATTGAGCAAGACGCCGCGCCAGCCCCGCGCCATAAGTGGCCACGTGTTGCCTGCAGGGTCCTATCGGATGGCTCAGTCGAAGGTCAAGTCATTCTGGTGTCGGACGATGCTAACAGCGTGTGCGGTATGCGTCGTGGTGGCATGGTCCGCCATCGGTGCGGATCGGGCGTCACCTGACGTCGAGCCGCTATCGGCTGTGATGTCCAGCACCGTTCTTGAGGAGATTGCGCAAGTGGAGGCGGAGATTGATCGAATCGAAGCCGAAACGATCAAGCATATTGAAGCGCCGCCTGCCGATCAGGTTCAGCAACTTGAGCTTCTCGGCAAGGCGCTCCTATACGATAAAAACTTGTCGGTGAATCGCAACCAAGCGTGTGCCTTCTGTCATATGCCGGCGACCGGGTTTTCGGGCTCGGTGTCGCAGATCAATCAGACGACCGCCGCTTACCCCGGTTCTATTCGAACGCGATATAGCGAACGGAAGCCGCAGAGCCACAGCTATGCGGCCTTGTCACCCGTGTTGCACGTCAATCCCGGCCAGAACGATCTGGTAGGCGGAAATTTCTGGGACATGCGCGCGACCGGCAGACGCCTCGGGAGCGCGGCTGCCGAACAAGCGCAGGGGCCTCCTACCGACCCGGTCGAGATGGGGCTTCCAGATATCGCCTGCGCGGTCTACCGCGCATCGCAGCGCCCTTATCGTGCTCTGTTCGAGCGCGTGTGGGGGGCGCAGGCGTTCATCATCAATTGGCCGGCGGACACTGACGAAATTTGCGATCGGCCGGGCCCGCCGCCGGCAAGTGACCCGTTTCCGGTCCATCTCGGCCTTTCGGACCGGGGCCGCGTTTCTTCGACGTTTGATCAGATGGCGCAATCGATTGCGAGCTATGAGATTTCGCCGGATCTCGCGCCGTTCTCCTCGAAATACGATGCGATGTTGGCGGGCAAGGCAACGTTCGAGGTGCCCGAACAGCGTGGCCATGCGCTTTTCACCGGTAAGGCGAACTGCAATTCCTGCCATCGAGATGGAGGCCCCGGAGAAGACCCGCTCTTCACGGATTTCACCGCGAGCAACATAGGCATTCCAGCTAACCGGCGGCTCCCCTTTTACACCGAAGACAAACCCGATTCCTACGGATATGTCGCCAACCCCAAGGGCGCGTCGTTCGTCGATCTAGGGGTCGGCGGGTATCTCGCTAATGGTCATCCGCTAAGTCAGCCGTCCGCGATCGATCCGCGTTGGAAGAAGTTAGCGCCGCAGTTCGTGGGACGATTTCAGGTTCCAACGCTTCGTAACGTTGATAAGCGGCCGCGACCCGATTTCGTAAAAGCCTATGGGCACAACGGCTATTTCAAGAGCCTCAAGACGATCGTCCATTTCTACAACACACGTGACGTGTTGCCCCGCTGTGGCAACGACGATCCGCGCGAGGGAGCCGGATGCTGGCCGGCGCCGGAGGTGATCGAAAACATGAATACATCCCATATCGGGCGGCTTGGCCTCACGGATTCCGAAGAAGATGACATCGTGAGTTTTTTGAGAACGTTGAGCGACGGCTTCACGCCGGTTGAAAAATGAATCATGCGGCCGCTGGTGGCGGATACCGGTAGCGGCACGTAACACAATTTCTTCGCTGATAGATCGGAGTGAGATCATGGATCTGCAGAGCGCGGACACGCGGGACGCCAGTGTCAGCACGACCCTGAATGCGGCGCGGGTTGCCGCGGCAATGTCCCTCGTCTTGGTTTACTGCGAGGCGGCAGCCGCGCAACCTGCGGCGACTGCGCCGCTCTCCGTCGGCGTGGTGGCGGCGATGCCGCGACCGATTACAGAAACGAATGAATTTCTAGGCCGTATCGAGGCGACAAATCGCGTCACCATCGTTGCCCGGGTAACGGCCTTTCTTGACAGCCGCCTCTTTGAGGAAGGTGCCGAAATCGAGACCGGGGTCAGTCTGTATCGTTTGGAGCGAGCGCCATTTGAGGCCGACCTTGCCGCTAAGCAGGCGACCGTGGCGGAGCTGCAGGCAACTCTGGAGAACGCGAAACAGACGACAGAGCGGGCAAAGGCTCTGCTAGGCGGTCCGGCCGGGCAGCAGAACATTTTCGATGCTGCGATCGCCAGTCAGCGCAGCCTGGAAGCGCAGGTCCAAGGCGCACAGGCGCAGGTGAAACTGTCGCAGATCAATCTCGGCTATACCGATATTAAGTCGCCAATCGACGGCAAGATTGGCAGAACCGGCGTTACCGAGGGCAACGTGGTGAGCGCGAACTCTGGTGCGCTGACGACGGTCGTGAGCCAGGATCCGATGTATGTCACGTTTCCGGTTTCCGTCCGTCAGCAGGCGGCTCTTCGCGAACGCTATGCAAAGATCGGCGGTTTCAGCGCGGTGACTATCAAGTTGCGCTTGCCAGACGGTCGCATGTACGGGCAGGCTGGTCAGTTAAATTTCGTCAACAACACCGTGGCGCAGGGCACCGATACCGTTCTTCTGCGTGCGACGATCGCCAACCCGCCGGTGAAAGGGTTTTCCGCCAGCAACGGTACTGCGCGCGAACTCATAGACGGCGAATTCGTTACTGTCTTTATGGAAGGGCTCGAGCCAGTTCAGGTCCTCGCCGTTCCGCGTTCCGCGGTCTTGGCCGATCAACAGGGCGATTATGTATTCACTGTTGATGCCGACGATAAAGTCGAGCAGCAGCGCGTCACGCTCGGACAGTCGACCAAGACGGTTGCATCCGTGACCAGCGGTCTGAAGTCGGGTGATCAGGTGATCGTCGAGGGATTGCAGCGTGTGAAGCCGGGGCAGATCGTCTCGCCAGGCCCGGCAAGTGACACGGTCCTGTCGGAGCTAAATAGACCAGCAGGCGCCGCGCCGCCAGTAAAAGGAAAGACAGCGACGATGCCGGTGACGGGAGCGAAGCAATGATCTCCTCGTTCTTCGTTGATCGACCGCGCTTCGCAATCGTGATCGCGCTGGTCATCACCATCGCCGGCGCGCTTGCTATGCTAAACATCCCTGTCGCGCAATTTCCCAACATCGTGCCCCCGCAGGTTACCGTTTCCGGAGTGTTCCCAGGCGCTTCGGCAGAGGTCGTCGAGGCCAGCGTCGCCCAGCCGCTGGAAGCACAGATCGTTGGCGTCGATCGTATGCTCTACATGAAGTCTACCAGCGGCAACGACGGAACGTATACGTTGACGGCCTCGTTTGCCCTTGGAACGGATCCAGACATCGACACAGTCAACGTCAACAACCGGGTTCAGTCCGCGCTGTCGCAACTTCCCGCAGAGGTTCAGTTGCAGGGTTTGCGTATTCAGAAGAAGTCTTCGTCCATCCTTCAGTTTATCGTTCTTTATAGTGAGAATGGCGAACAGGATCCATTGTTCATCTCCAACTACGCGATCATTAATCTGCTCGACGAGATCTCACGCGTACAGGGCGTTGGCCAAGCTAGCCTGTTTGGAAAACTGAATTACTCAATGCGAATCTGGTTTGACGCGCAGCGGCTGACGAGCCTGAATCTCGCGCCGTCGGATGTAATCGCGGCAATCCGCGCGCAGAGTGTTCAAGCTCCCGTGGGCCGCATCGGGGCACGGCCGATTAGCAACACACAACAGATCCAGTTAAACGTGCAAACTCAGGGGCGGCTGACGACGGCAGAGGAATTCGGCAATATTGTGCTCAGGGCTGATGCCCACGGCGGCGTGCTGCGTGTCAGCGACGTCGCTCAGGTTGAAATCGGCGCGCAGAGCATGGACACCGAGTCTCGAATTGATGGTAGATCGGGCGTGCCGATCGGCATTTATTTGTCGCCCGGAGCGAATGCCGTCAGTACGGCGAAAGCCGTACAAGAAAAATTGCAAGAGCTGAAGAAGCGATTCCCCGCTGGCCTCAACTATCTCGTACAATACGATTCCACGACTTTCGTTGAAGACACGATTAGAGAAGTGTTGAAGACGCTCGGAGAGGCCTTTGTTCTGGTCGTGATCGTTGTCTTCCTATTCCTTGGTAACCTGCGCGCCACCATCATTCCCGCGGTGGCGGTACCGGTCAGCCTGATTGGCACGTTCGCGGGACTGCTTGCACTGGGTTACAGCGCGAACACGATCACGCTGCTGGCCATGGTTCTGGCAATCGGGATCGTTGTCGACGATGCGATCGTTGTGGTCGAGAACGTCGAACGCGTGATGGAGCAGGAACCCAACCTTTCCCCCGCCGACGCGACTAAAAAAGCGATGGCGCAGATTACGGCACCGATCATCGCCATCACGCTGGTGCTGCTCTCTGTATTCGTGCCCATCGCATTCATTGCCGGCATATCAGGCACACTGTTTCGGCAATTCGCCGTCACCATCAGCGTGGCCGTGCTCGTCTCGGCGTTGAACGCTCTGACGCTGTCCCCCGCGCTGTGCGCCGTGTTTCTGCGGCCGACCGGTTCTCGCTCCGGCATCCTCGGCCGCGTTCTCACCGGTATCGATTGGGTCAGAGACCGCTATGCCACTGGCGTTCGCGCGCTGCTGCGGAAATCGGCTCTCTCATTGCTGCTCGTTGGGATTTTTGCAGGTGGCGTATTTGGCCTGTCACGGGTCACACCGACAGGATTCCTTCCGGAGGAAGACCAGGGAGCGTTTTTCGTATCGGTGCAACTGCCGGACGGCGCATCTGTGGCACGAACTAGCGAGGTCGTCACGCAGGTGGAAGGGATCGTGAAGAATATGCCGGCGGTCGAACACACGTTGTCGATTATCGGATATTCCCTCTTGGACGGTGCAAGCGAATCGAACTCAGCGTTCATGGTGGTCCGTCTGAAGCCGTTCGCTGATCGCACGCAAGTCTCGGAATCCGCGCAAGCGCTGATCAAACAGACATTTGCGCAAAGTTCGCAAATCCTTCTCGCCAACGTTCAGCCATTCAACCTGCCGCCGATCATCGGCCTGTCGACCAGCGGCGGCTTCGACTATCAGCTCGAGGCGCTCGAAGGACAAGACCCGGTGTCCCTCGGCGCGGTGGCAAGTGGACTGATCAGTGCGGCGAACCGCGACCCGTCCCTTACGCGCGTGTTCTCGACTTTTACAGCCAGCAATCCCTCGATCTATCTCGACATCGATCGCTCAAAGGCGGAGACCCTCGGCCTCAACATCAGCGACGTGTTCACGGCGTTGCAGGCGACTCTGGGCGGCATCTACGTGAACAACTTCAATCTCTATGGGCGAACTTGGCAGGTCAATGTGGAGGGAATCGCGACCGATCGCGGGGAGATATCGGACATTTGGCAGATCTATGTACGCAACAATCAGAACGAGATGGTGCCGATCCGGTCGATCGCCAGTATGAAGACGGTTACGGGCCCTCAGGTGATCACGCGCTATAACAATTACCGTTCCGTCTCGATCAACGGCAGCCCGGCCCCGGGCGTATCTTCGGGTGACGCGCTTCAATCGATGACGCAACTTTCCGGGAAAACACTGCCGAGCGGCTACGGGTTCGAATGGACCGGGACGGCTTTCCAGGAGCAGCAGGCTAGCGGCCAGACGGGGATTATCATGGCTCTCGCTGTCCTGTTCGCTTATCTCTTCCTCGTCGCGCTGTATGAAAGTTGGATGATTCCGGTACCGGTTCTGCTGTCCGTGGTGGTCGGCGTCTGCGGGTCCTATCTTGCGGTCAAGGTCGCCGGCTTGAATCTAGACCTCTATGGTCAGATCGGCCTAGTTGTGCTTATCGCGTTAGCAGCCAAGAACGGTATCTTGATCGTAGAGTTCGCCAAGGACAGACGGGAAGAAGGCGTTGCTATTCTGGAGGCCGCTACATTGGGCGCGCAAATGCGTTTTCGCGCGGTCATGATGACGTCGATTGCTTTCATTCTGGGCCTCCTTCCGCTTGTGACGGCTACAGGCGCAGCTGAAATCAGTCGGCGGGCGGTTGGCACCGCGGTGTTCGGCGGAATGCTGGCGGCGAGTTCAATCGGGATCTTCCTCGTGCCGATGCTCTACGCGACGTTTGAGCGCCTGCGCGAGCATGGAAAGGAATTGCGACCGTCTGAGGGAAAATCAGCGCCGTCTCTCGACGAGACTGCCTGACGAGGATGGACCGGTATTATGTAAGGTTGTAGGAACGCGCACCGGTGCCGGCCAACTGACCATGCTCGACGATGACGTACTCGGGCCGAATAGATCTCCCTTCCAGAAAACATTGAAGAATCTCGAGAGTACCGGCCGCATAGCGGGCTTGTGCAGAAAGCGAGCTTCCTGACATGTGCGGTGTCATTCCATTGTGCATCATGGTTCGCCAAGGATGATCTACCGGTGCCGGCTGAGGGTACCACACATCCCCAGCGTAACCGGCGAGCCGGCCGGAATTCAACGCTCGCACCACGGCATCCTGATCGCACAGCCTGCCGCGCGCACAATTAACGAGATAGGATCCGCGCTTCATCAGCCCGAGCAAGTTATCGTCGAACATGCCCTCTGTTGAGGGGTATAGGGGAACTTGTAAGTTGACGATGTCGCAGGCCTGGACCAGAGATTCGGGTGTGGCATGGAATGTAAGGTTCAGCTCCCTCTCAACCTCAGCGGACAGACGGTGTCGCTGGTTGTAGTGGAGCCTGACATCGAATGGCTTGAGCCGACGCAATATGGCCAGTCCGATACGTCCGGCGCCAATCGTGCCAAAATGCATCCCCTCAATGTCATAGCTGCGGCTCACGCAATCGGCGATGTTCCAATCGCCTTCGACGGCATATTCATGCGATGGCAAGTAGTTGCGGACGAGCGACAACACCATCATGACCACGTGTTCGGCGACGCTGATGCTGTTGGAAAAAGTCTGCTCCGCAACCGTGATGCCGCGCGCTGCCGCAGCTTTCAGATCGACGTGATCGGATCCGATCCCAGCTGTTAGCGCCAATTTAAGACACCTGGCTTTCGCGATACGGTCGGCTGATAGATATGCAGGATAAAACGGCTGAGAAATCACGACGTCCGCGTCTGCGAGGTTCGTTTCGAACACGGAATATGGCCCGTCTCTATCACTTGTAACGATGAGTTGGTGGCCGTGAGATTCGAGATAAGCCCGCAGTCCCAACTCTCCCGAGACGCAGCCTAGCAACTGCCCAGGTTTGAATCCGAGCGGTGCGCGCGGACTGGGCAGCGTCTGGCCGTCGGGGTAGGTCGAAATGACGGGGATATCCTCGCGAGCATAAGCTGGTGGATAGCCGGTGACCGGATCGGGATAAAGAACGCAAAGAATTTTCATTTTTGCCTCGCAACAAACTCTGACAATTTGGCGCATGATCCGAGACGGGCCTAAGGATTGGGCAAGGAGCGGTACTGAAGTGCCTGGCGAAATCCAAGCAATTCATACTTTCCTCGTACATTCGTAATGAGGCTGCCAGGAGCAAAAGTTACCTTCAGCTGATCGGTGACAAGCAGATCAGTGCAGCTGTTTTGCAAAAGGTAAGAAGTTGAACCCTTGCTGCTAAAAACCTCGATACGCAGCGAGGGGCCGAGCTCCCCCGACAGGCACACGCGGTAATAGGCCGGGCTTGCCACGTTAGCGAGAACGATCGATGCCTGCGGCACCCCAGGGAGGGTAAACCACCCCTCACTTTGCTCGCCGGGCACCTGCGCTACGACGGAAGTAGATACAAAAAAGCTCAGCACAAATGCTGTACTTACGCTCTTGATGCTGTGGACTCTCATCAGTAAGCCCAGCCGAAACATCGGCCCTGGGATCGATACAGCCGCTGATATTGCGGACCATTCCAGCATCCATCTATGAATTCGAATCCATTATTGATACCTACACGATTCTGAAAGATGCTCCCGCTGAATGAGCGCGGCTCCGAAAATCCGGAAGTATCGTAGAATCCATTTCCGTCGAAGCGACGCAACCCGGAGATCCGTCTGAATCGCGGGGGCCAGCGCCGACTTTCAAAACGAATGAATTGTCTCTCGTTCCTCGAGAAATCACCAGCGGCAGTTTTTAACTCTCCGCGTGTCGGTCGGCCGACGGGACCCGCGGCAACATCGTCATTTGAGCAATTTTCGAAGTTCGGACCCATGGCCGCCGTGTTGTCACTCCATAGGCCGATAACAAGGAAGACGCTAAGCATCGTCGCTGTGCGGATTGAAGGCATGACAAAATGATCTCTAATGTTATGGACGAATGCGGTGTTGACGGTCCGACTAGATTAAAGCACTGGCCCCGACGAGCCGAGTGAATTGTCGGGAAAGCGCGTGAAGATTGGGGAAGGCAAAGGTAGTCAGCGTCATAGCGAAGGCGCAGGGTCCGACGCACGGTACCCAACCGACGATATTCTCTGTTGCATCAACGGCGCTCTGTCCAAAACTGTTCTCTCTAGATGAAGCTTCCATATCTGTGTTCAGATGCTGCCAAAGAGCGTCACATGAAGAGATGATCGTTAGAAATCCATCCTGCGAATCGGAATAGCGGGATGTATTTGGAAAGAACCAGTCGCTCGGAGGAGATAACCTCAGGCTAAGAGCGTCACCTCGGACCGACCCATGCTTCGTGCTCGACAAACTGTTCGTCGGCGCGTGTCGGGTGATTTGGGCTTCCTATCAATACTAAGGAAAACATGAGTTTGACTTTGTATGTGGAGAGATGAGTGAGAATTCGGCGTTCGCGCCGTCCAGAACCTTGGGGGTAACGTTGCCTCCTAGGTGCCCGCTTGGGCGTTTCCTCCCTTAGACTTGGGCCGTCTCTGTAAGCAGGGGCGGCCCCTTTTTTATTGCCATGCATTTCGGGCACTGGTCGCTGACCTCCATTTAGTTTGGTAAGCGCATCGCGGTCGGTTGAATCAATAACGATGTCAACGGTGACGAAATACAAACATTCAATCAGTTGAGACTCTAAACCACGGCAGAAAATGATTTCGCCGATACCATGGAGTACTGCGATGCGATTTACGATATTGACGGCAGCCGTTGGAATGGCCGCCCTCGGGGTGTTCTCACAACCGGCCGCTGCTGCCGTCAAATACCCCTACTGCGCTCAGGGATCGAATAGCACGGGATGTTGGTATAAAACTCTCGCGCAGTGTAGAGCGGCTACTTCCGATCTTGGACGAGATTGCATAGTGAATCCAAAGCTCAGCGTTTCTCGCCAGAAGACAGCTAAGAAAGCATTCGACTGACAGTGCGCTGCCCGGGTGCGCTGGAGAAAAAAGCGCGAGCGCACCCGGCTCAAATCGAGACACGACGCTAATCAACATAAAATGTGGAAGGTTCTTGTGGCGAGGTTTTCGCGAGACAAGAAGCGCAGGGATCCGGCGCTGATACCGGCTTTGTGGAATTTCACAACATTGTCTCGTGCAAGCTCAAGCACAATCCCCAACGGGTGATGCAACGCGAACTAACCGCTCTTTCAATCTCCCGTTAAGCTAGTTCATTATCTGGCGAAGGGCGGCTTAATGAACCGCTCGAGCCGTCTTCAAGATGGCCGACATCCAGATTCCGTCGATAACGCCAAGTGAAAAGCCAGTCGAGATCCCGGCGATGCACAGCATCGACGAGTGCGCCGCGAACCGTCGGCCGCGTCGGGGAGAAAAAAAGCCGAGTAGAGTATGCCGGCAATGCCTGCCGACGCCAAGCAAATAGCTTCTGACCCTATTAAAGTCACCTGCTCATGCCACAATATTGGGTACGTGGAGAAAGCTCGCTGTCACCTTTTCGTTGACAGAGCAAAACAGCTTCTCTCCGTTTCCCGGTATTCGTTCATCTGTGGAATCGACCGACGGTCGTGAAATATATCAGACAGCATGTCTGCTTGAATCGGCAAGTCGATGTGAGACGTGAATCCCTCAAACGCGGCGTTCATATTCTCAGTCGCCTTGTTTGCCGAGTCGCATCGATGTCCGGGCTCAGCGCGTCCCCCCGTCTGACCCCAGAGCCGCCCTTCCCCCGGAGGGCGGCTCTTTGACGTCCTGTGATGCACACTCCAGATGTCAAATGACGTCAATGGCGCTGGCAAGAGCGTGTGATTCGGTAACGCGAGAGCAATTGTTAAATACCCACAGACGAAGTAGGTCACTTATGCAGCTCCACCCTCAACAATCAGGATGCTGCCATGACGCAAAACTCAAACTTGTCATTTCGCTACGCTCTAGAGAGCCAGAAGCCACGAATCGGAGCTGGCGGTACAACGCGCGGTGCGTCGGTACATGAGTTTCCAGCAAGCGTCGGAATCGCCGGGGTTTCAATGCGTCTTAATGCTGGTTCGATGCGCGAACTGCACTGGCATGCCAATGCAGCCGAATGGGGTTACGTCATTTCGGGACGTTGCCGCACCACGTTGCTCAATCCGGATGGTCCTACTGAGACCGATGAGTTCGGGCCGGGTGACTGCTGGTATTTTCCGCGCGGATGGGGGCACTCGATCCAAGGCATCAGCACTGAGGAATGTCATTTTATCCTCATGTTCGACAATGGCAATTTTTCCGAAGACCACACTTTTAGTATTACCGACTGGTTAGCACATACGCCAGCGTCAGTCGTGGAGCAGAACCTCTGTGTGGGCTCGAGTGAAGTAGCGAAGATGCCGAAAGCCGAGGCCTATTTTGCGAAGGGGCCAGTTCCAGATAATCGCTCACGAGATGCCTCACCCAGAGCATACCCTGAATTAGTTAGCACTCACCGTTACCCGCTTCTGGCTCAGCAACCGCGGCGCGTGGCCGGCGGTGGGACCCAATACATCGCATCCGTTAAAGAGTTTCCCATCTCAGTCTCCATGGCAGCGTCAGTGTTGGAGATAGAACCCGGAGCTTTGCGTGAACTGCATTGGCACCCCAATGCGGATGAGTGGCAATACTACATCGAGGGCCAGGCTGAGATGGCCGTGTTTCTCGCAGAAGGTCAGGTGGTCATCGAGCAATTCAAAGCGGGTGACGCCGGATATGCCCCAATGGGATCCGGTCACTATATTCGGAATACGGGTGATGGCCCTCTGCGGGTGCTCATCGGGTTTAACGACGGCTTCTATCAGTCAAACGATTTGAGCGCATGGGTCGCGGCAAACCCGCCTGACGTTCTCTCTAGCAATCTCGGCGTCTCGCGCGCCACGGCCGATAAGCTTCCGCACGGCTCTCTATTCATGATCCCAGGGACCGAGGATCGTTAACGTCTCACCGAGCAACGGCGTTGCGCGGCGACCATCTGCCATTCAGCGTCGTTGTTCTTTATTGTATCCCTGGCTTAATGCGAACCGAATGTCTCGGTTTCTGCGCGGGACATGTTTCGCAATCGCGTGCGCTCGTGCATCGATAAATCGATCTTGTGGTTTCATCGACCAATTAACGCCCGGTGACCATCTTCGAGTATTACGCTGGATATAGCATTTGGAAAAAAAATTCGAGTAAGATCAAAGGTCCGTCGAGATACTTCTTTGGCTTCTCCGTGTGCTGCTGTTTGCGAATTCGTTCGCCCGCTGCACGTTGTTATTATGCTCCCTTAATCACAAAAGTTTAGCCAGCAGTGCGCTTTCGAAGTTTTCGTGCAGACGTCGAAGACGTTGGTTTGAAGCAATCTAGAGTGCATCCGTATTTGATTAAGAAGTTGTCGGCACCGCGAGGCAGAAAATGCGGATTAAAGCAGTTGGAATTCTGACCGGTATCCTCATAACCTTAATCGTCAGTGTTGTTAGAGCTCACGATAGCGGGCAGTGGGAAGCAGCTGATCCGTTGATACGCGAGTGGTACCGAAGCCTGATGCAGCCTGATCACCCCGAGCGAAGTTGTTGCGGCGAAAGTGATGCATATTGGGCGGACGAAATTCGAATACGCGATAACAAAGTCTTTGCTGTGGTTACAGATCCGAGGCCCGACGGGGCTTTGATGCGGCCTCACGTCCCTGTCGGCACTGAGGTGGAAATACCGAACCATAAGCTCAAATATGATCGGGGGAATCCGACGGGTCACTCGATTCTCTTCATGGCTCGTAGCGGTGTAGTTTTCTGCTTTGTTCAGAACACGGGAATCTGATCGCGAGAAAGTATTCGATGGTTTGATGCGAGCTTTTTAATAGAAATGATTGTTTGTCCTAACGATGGCGTAGAGTTCACGAGAGGACTTGCAAAGTTAGGCGTGTACTCATAAATCACGCGTTTGTCGGGGAGCGTGAGGAATGTCCGCTATCCACCGTGTTACAGACTTAAATTTGAGATCGCCTCAGGTCCGAAAGGTGCCAACAGCAGATGCTGCGCGCCAAGGCGTCTGGTCTGCGATCGAGAGTCAGCGCGTCAGCACGAGGTGGGTCGCCAGCTGCGTTGGGACCACCTCCGCCACCCGATAGCCAAGGCCCGGTAGGTCGACGCCTGCGAACAGGGATTCACCGCGGCCCAGAACGACGGGCGACAGCGCCAAGTGCATCTCGTCGATTGCTCCTGCGAGTAGATACTGGCGGACAGTCGCAACGCCCCCGCCTATCTTTACGTCCAGGTCGCCCGCGGCAGCCTTTGCCTCGGCAAGCGCCGCGTCGATCCCGTCGGTAACGAAATGGAAGGTCGTCCCGCCCTCCATCACGATTGGCGCCCGGACATGGTGGGTGAGGATGAAGGTCGGCGCGTGGTACGGCGGATTGTCGCCCCACCAGCCCTTCCAATCGGGGCCGCCCCAATCGTCGCCGGCCGGCCCGAACATATTGCGGCCGAGAATGAAGGCGCCGAAGCCTTCCATTGCGGCATCGGCAAAGTGGTCGTCGGTGCCCCCGTCTTTCCCGATCATCGATCGAAAGGCCAGGGTCGGGAAGAACCAGTTCATCAATTCCTGGCCCCGTTTGCCGAGCGGATGTTCCAGGCCCTGGTCCGGACCGGCCCCGAAGCCGTCGATCGACACTCCAAACCCAGCTACGCGTACCTTGCCCATCCGGGCCTCCTTTTAATTGTGAACTGACTCAAGACGAATGGGCACGTGCGTTTCCGACACCATCAGCCTCCTTTGACACAAAACCTTTAGAATTTCCGACCTTCGCTGACTCGGCTGGGGAAGCCAGTCCTGTTGTGATGGTCCGTAATGGGTCAATCGCGTCACTTAGACTGTGCGCCGATCATTTCCGGTCTGCCCTCAACTCCCAACATGCCGCTGCGCCACAGTAACCGACGCTTTCTGCCATCAGGCGACATCACCAAGATTTGGACCTAATTGCTACACGGGTAAACCCGTCGGAATTGTCGGCCCGAAACTTTGTTGTGAAAATCTTGATTTCTGCATGTTTATCCGATCCGGCGTGCAGCCACCGTTGAAGCCATGTTGCCGTTCTGCTATGTTTCTCTTCTGCGCAACTTGCGAAGCAAGATGGGGCACCATCGGGAAGCGCAGATCGTGAGAGCCGATCGCCTGGGCCGCCGAGAAAATTGATCTCGGCTCATCTAATTCGATGGAGCCCAGCCAATTATGGTTCATGATTTGAAATCACAGCGTAGCCTTCGTTATGGCCTTAACCCCATCAGGCGGGTGCATCTACAATCAGGCGCGATGTTGCTGGCTGATCGAGGGTACGACGCAGACGGGATTAGAGCATTCGTCGGTGACCGAGGTGCGTGTGCTAACATTGCTCCGAAGCGAAATAGCAAAAACCCAATCTGTTTTAGTCGATATTTGTATCGGGCACGCAACTTGGTGGAGCCCTTCTTCAATAAGATCAAGCAATGCCGGCGCATCGCCACCCGATATGATAAACTGGTCGCAAACTACCTTGCCTTCATTAAACGCTGCGATTCGGATTTGGCTGCGCGCTTATGAGTCCACGTTCTAGATAGCGTTGGCGGCTACCCGTTAGCCCCGATCAGCCCCTCGGGAATGGCGTAGAGCCCGAAGATTGCACTTTAGACAATGGTCTATTCAGTAACGCACATCAGTTGCGGTGATGCCATGCAGTTTGCAGATAGACTTTGGAAGCGTCGCCGGAATACTTCTTTGCTTAATAGTGCTGCATGACAGAATATTGTGTCTCCTCGCTGGATGCCGCGACAAAGCGCCTACGCGCGAGAAGCAACTGCCCGCGGTCGCTGGCGTCCGTCTGCAACGTGAATGCCCGGCCTGCCGATAGAAATCGGGAAGGCGGTATTTCTCGTCGGCGGCGATTCTCACGTCCATCCACCATCCACCATGCACCCATGTGGTCAGAGATGACTGCATGCCGGCATTAAAATGCCGGCGATGTTGGCTGGAAGCTCTCTGCCGTCCTTCGAACTGCGGCAACAAGTCTGCTAAACACCCACGAAGAAGAGCGACGTCCTGTCGCGCAAATGGCTCTGCCATGCGTGATGTCGGCGGCCGTCGCTACTATTCGAATTGGCGTGAAATCGAACTCGCGTCGCAAATGACGTCGAACCCGCAGCACGAAGCTCAAATGCACGTTCCGGCTCCGGAGAGCTTTGCAACGATATGTCGCTTTTAGAAAAACCGACACCAAGGTATCATTGACGATGGGCCTAAATACGATGGAAGTAGCGCTAGTGCCAAGATAATACCCTCAGAACTGCACTGGCAGGGGCCCGGCGACCCGGCTGGCGCGGTGAAACTCATGACGGACCAGGCTCAGTCCGCGCGTCCGCACGTCAACATTTGAGCCCGTTAGCAAGAAGGCAACGGCAATGGACGACGGAGATGACATTTGCCACGAGCATTCTGACCACTCCTGGGAGCAGTTAATAACGAATGCTAAGGCTTGCGATCACATCGTGCAGCTTTACCAAGATCAAGACTTTCTAAATCGTGCGGTGTGCCGGTTTGCCGGGGCGGCCGTTGCGAATGGCGAAGGCGTTATACTGGTTCCGACCCGCGCTCATTGGGACGGTATCCGCCCACGTCTAGAAGCAGAAGGCGTGGACGTGGAGGCGGCGAGGGCCCGCGGACAACTAACCGTCGTTGATGCCGATGAGTTCCTGCCGCGTTTCATGACCCGGGATGCGATGCCGGACTCGCCGTTGTTCCTTGGCCTTGCCGGAGACGTTATCGCAAATGCGCGCGCTGGCGGGCGCTACAAGTGCGTGCGCTGGTGGGGCGAAATGGTCAACGTACTGTGGGAGCGCGGCGACGTCGCTGCAAGTATGAACCTTGAAGATTTGTTCGATAAACTGGCGGAGCAGCACGATATCGCCATCTTCTGTTCCTTTCTGATGGACAATTTCAATGGTGAAGTGCACGCACACGTACTGCCGAGGTTAGGCGTAAATCATTCTCACCTGATTCCGGTGGAGGACTATGCGCGCTTGGAGCATGCAGTCGCGGCGGCACTTCGTGAAACAGTTGGTAGCGACGAGGCGCGCGTGATCGAAGGCCGGTTGCTGTCGAGCTATGTGCCACCGTTTACAATGCCGCGCGCCCAAGCATTGCTGTTGGCGTTACGCCAAGCATTTCCCTCGGTTGCCGAATCGGTGCTGTTGAGAAGCCGTGATCTATACGCTGCGAAGAGGGGCGGCGGATGACCGGAGAACGCGTATCGCTCAATGGCGGCACCTGCCCTCAAGCAACAGAGGGCCGCATCGCTGGGAGTGTCACGGCACCTGACCTCGTCTCAGTCCTTAACACTGTTGATGTTCCGATCATTGTGGTGCGCCGAGATTTCACGATTTCCTACTTCAACAAATCTGCGTCGAGCGTCCTTGAATTGTCGGCAACTGATCTCAATCGGGCTCCCTCTGAGAACCCCGTAATGTCGGGTATGGCGCGGTTAAAGGATACTTGCAGCAAGGTCGTGGCGACCGAAGCGGAGATGAGGATCGATTTTCGTCATAAAACAAAGTGGTTCGTTGTTCGAATATCTCCGCACTGGGGAGATGACGCGCGATGTGTCGGAACGGTGCTTACCGTTACCAACGTAACTGCGTTTCGCGCGAGTATCGATCTCGCCATTTACGAGCGCGAATGCAGTAAAGCGATCCTAAATACTGTTGCTGACCCTCTCGTGGTGTTGGGCGCAGATGAACGAATTCAGTCAGGCAATCGCGCCTTCTATGCGATGTTTGATGTGTCGCGAGAGCAGACGCAAGGGGGCTCACTCTACGAGCTGGGAAACGGCTCATTCGAGCTGGCGTCATTGCGGAAACAGTGTCAGCAAATGTTTGCCGGCTGCGATAAATTCGAGCCGATCGAGGTCGAGAGTTACATAGTGGGCAAAGGAAGGCGGACGATAGTTGTCCATGCGCGCCCACTGTCATTGCCAGGCCATTCGGAACGTAGAGCCTTACTGACATTTCAAGATATAACGATCCGCAAACAGGCCGAAGAGGCGATCAATCTGCGCGCAATTTCCGAGCGTAAGCGATCGGAAGAGGAGTTGCGACGCAGCGAAGCGTTTTTAGCTGAGGCACAGCGGCTGAGCGTAACCGGAAGTTCTTCCTGGCGAGTTGAGACGGATGAAATTACCTGGTCGGATCAACTCTATCGCATTTTCGAGATTACTCCTCCTCTGACGCCGGCCCGCATCCGCAGCAGAGTACACCCGGACGACCTAGGCATGTTCGACGCGACGCTCGCCCAGGCAAAAGCTCGCGGCGATGATTTCGAATGTCAGTACCGACTACTTATGCCAGATCTCTCGGTTAAACACCTTCACGCAGTGACACACGCGACCTGGGATTCTGACGGGAAGCTCGAATACATCGCGACGGTTCAAGATGTTACTGAACGGCGACTGTCGGATGAAGCGCTTGACGCCGCTCGATCGGAGCTCGCACGTGTGACCCGGGTGATGAGCCTTGGAGCGCTAACGGCATCCATTGCTCATGAGGTGAACCAACCATTATCGGGCATTATCACCAACGCTGGCACATGCTGGCGGATGCTTAACTCAGATCCGCCAAATCTTGAAGGGGCACGGGAAACGGTGCGACGGACTTTGCGAGATGGAAATCGCGCGTCCGAGGTAATTGCTAGGTTACGTGCGTTATTTGATAATAGAAGCGCGAATACGGAGCCGGTCGATCTGAACGAAGTTGCCCGGGAGGTGATTTCTTTACTCTTGAGCGAAATTCGACGGAAGAAGATCCGCTTAGGAGTGGAACTGGCCGACGACCTTCCTATTGTCGTTTGTGACCGAGTGCAGATCCAGCAGGTGATTATGAACCTCATTCGCAACGCCTGCGATGCACTGAGCAGAGTCAGCGATCGGCCGAGAACGCTAATTGTCAGAAGTGATAGTGATGATGGCAGCGTTGGGCTATCCGTCTGTGACGTCGGGACTGGGTTTGACCGTGAGGCTGCAGACCGCCTGTTCGACGCGTTTTATACAACGAAGGAAAGTGGCATGGGCATTGGGCTCTCCGTCAGCGAATCAATTATCAAGAGCCATGGCGGAGAGCTAAGTGCAATGTTAAACGAAGGGCCCGGCGCGACCTTTACGTTTCGTCTTCCACGCGATTAATGTTGGCGGTACATTTAAGAGAGCGCTTGCTGCAGAACGTTATTCCATATGGTGAGGCCAGTCGATCGGTCGCTATGGACATCGCTTCTCTTCACAAAATCACGCCCGAACTATCTGGCGTTCGTTAAACTCCGCGCCAATGCGTCCACGCGCTAACAGCCTCGACATATACCATTAAGCTTCGCTGCCGTTGCGGCTTCCTATTTCGCTAATGGATATCTTCTATCGGGAAATCTATCAGCGGCGGGCGTTACCTTCGGCTTCATCCCGCTCCACGCCGGAATCTTCGGCACCGAGATCCCGATCGGCGTCGGCAAGACGGATCCGGCCAATGACGGCGCGGCCACGCCGTGCGACCAGGGAGACAGTTTACCGGCCGTCTGATCGAACTTGCCGGCACCATCCAGACCGCCGCCAACTAGCTGATCTCCACCTGTCGCCCATCAAGCTGGAGGACTGCGCCTGCCGGCGCCTGGTCTGCGTCACGAACGCCCAGCTCGTCGCGAGAAACATCTGATCCAGACGTTGTGGCCGCTCTGGAATCAGGAGACGAAGGCGTGCTGGGGAATGAGCAAGCACGGCGACGCCGAGACGACACGTAAGAACAGGCGGTCGCGTGGGACGTCGTCCATCCGGGACGGCTCTGGGCGATCGACGATGAGATCGAGGACTCGCTGTCGCCCGACGCGATTAAACGATCGCATTGGCGAGATTCCGGAGAAGGTGCCGCCGCGCAAGGATCATGTCGCGCTGATCGAGGAGATGATCACCGGCTTCCATCAGGACGACGGCGCTGTAGATACCGGGACTGCACCGCCGATTGACGCTAATACGCCAACGCGTCCGATAGCGTTTCGCCTGTCATTATGATCGCCCAGATCATTCTACTGAAGGCATGAACGGGAAAGCCGCCCCGGCGAGCGCCGGGGCGGCTTTGTTCGGGCGACACGCGCGCGCGAAGCGGGTTCAGCGTGCGGCCCCCTTTGCTGCCAGGAAGCCCGCCATGTTGTTCGCCGAAAACGGCAGGTGGTCGCCCATCAGCTTAGCGTGTGCTTCACCAGTCGGCGAAGCCCAGGAGCCAAGGAGTTCGGCGCCGACTGCGACCCAGGTGATCGGCACGACACCGGCTTGCACCATGCGGGCGACGGCAGCGGCCTCAACGAGCTTGCTCCAGGTGCCGGAGGCGTCGAGCACGGCGTAGACGTCGTAGCCCAACTGCTTCGCGGATAGGGCGGCGAAGGCGACGCAGACCTCCGTGGATATGCCAGCGATCAGGAGCTTCTTGCGTCCCGTCTTCGTCACGGCCGCAGCGAAGTCCTTGTTGTCGAAAGCGTTGATCTGGCCGGGCCGGTGCACGATCGCGGCATCCGGCAGGCCCAGTTCGACGACCGGCATGATGGGGCCGTTCGGGCCGTCGTGGGCGCTGGTGGTTACGACCGTTGGCAGCTTGTAGATCTGCGCGATGGTGACAAGGGCCTTCACATTGTTGATGAAGTCGGGTGGGCTCTGGGTCTGCACGCCGTTCGCGAGGCCGGTCTGATGATCGACGAAGAGGACGGCGGTGTTGTCTGCGGTGAGGCGATCGTAGGACATGGTCTATTCCTTTCGGGGTTAAGTCGGTTTCGACACGCCCAACATGCCGTTGCCGATGCCGGGTCACTAGCCAGCGAGATTGACACCCCGCGTATCGAAAAGTGGAACGTGAGGTCGCGACCCCATGGCCCAAACGACAAGGGTCGGGGCTTCCCGTTGGAAGCCCCGACCCTTGTTTCCGACGGGGGTCAGGCGTGGACGAGCACATTTCCGCTGAACATACCGCCCTTAAAGACGGGCGCGCCTGCGTCGGTGGCGAACAGCACCAGATCGGTACCGGACCTCGCCGCGACGGCGGTCTCGTCTTCAGCAAGGAATGCACCTTCGCCCGTTCGTAGGGTCAGGCCGCCGATGCGAACCTCGCCAGAGAAGACGTAGAGCAGCCGGATCGGCACGGGCGCCGGCATGCTCGGAAGCGCCAATGTCTTGCCGGCGGTCAGACGCGTGTCGTGTATCCAGGCCTGCGCCCGGACTTCAAAGGGGGCGCCTTCGGGAGCGGCGAGGAGCCGCCAGGCATCGCGGCTCACCGCTTCACCGAAGTTGTGGAATTGCACCTTCGGATCGAGCGACGGTGCGCGGGGGCGCAGAAAGATCTGCAAGGCCTCCTGCGGCTCGTTACCGAGGATCGTCTCCTCATGCTGGAAGGTGTGTCCGGCGTTCATCATCATCAAGCGCGCCGGCCGGATCTCCTCGCGATTGCCGACGGTGTCCTTATGGAGCATCGATCCGACGCGCACGTAGGTCAGGATCTCGTCGTCGCGGTGGGGGTGCATCGCGGTGGTGTGACCCGGATGGATGCGCGCGCGGTCGATGCGACCGATCGCGCCGATGCCGCTGTCGCCCTCACCGAAGGTCAGGCCGGGGTAAAGGATCTCCAGGGAAAAGCCTCGGCTCGGGTCGCCGCGCGTGGCACCGCGTTTCATCTTGATCGTATTCATGGTCTCGGTCCTTTCACTTTTGGCGGCGGCAGGAGGACCGTCGCATTAACCAGAACGAAGCTGTCGTTGCGAAACCAGGTACAGTAGCGACGCCATGTGGTATGCCGTGTCTCGAACATTGGAACGCCAAAATGGAATTGGAAGACCTTCGGACCTTCGTTGAAGTCGCGGATGCTGGCGGCGTCTCGTCCGCCGCGCGTCGTCTCGGTGTGGCCAAGTCAATCGTCAGCAGGCGGCTATTCCGCCTTGAGGACGAGCTCGGGAGCCAGCTTCTGTCCCGCAACACGCGGGGCGCCGCTTTGACCGAAGCTGGTGTGTCGTTTCGTGAGCACGCGGTCAGGATTTGTGGTGAGATCGATGCGGCACGCGAAGAGCTCTCGCCAGAGGGGGACCTCAGGGGATTACTGCGCGTAGCGGGACCTGCATCTTTCGGCCAGCACTTCGCGCCGGCGCTCGCAGCATTCGCCCAGCAACATCCGCTCCTGCAAGTCCATTCGCGCTACAGCGATCGCTACGTTGACTTGGTGGGTGAGGGCTTCGATTGCGGGATCCGCGTCGGCTATCTTCCAGATTCCAATTTGGTCGCCCGCCGCATCGGCTCGTTCTCCGTCAGCCTTTACGCGAGTCCGCACCATGTCACAGCGCGCGGCGCTCCGGAGAAACCGGCGGACATCCTCGGCCATCAGGCGGTCATGATCGGTACCGAAAGCTGGAAGTTCGCCAATGGCAAGAAAACGATCTCGGTCAACCCGCAAGGGCGGTTCAAGTCAGATAGCGCCATCGCGATCGCAGAAGCCATCGCAGCCGGGGTCGGTATTGGCGCACTTCCGGACGTCATCGCCGAGCCCTACGTGGCATCGCGCGCCATCGCTCCCGTGATGACCCGCTACCGCTTGCCGGAAGTCGGCATCTTTGTGGTCCGGCCGCCCGGCGCGCACCTGGCCCGGAAGGTCAGGGCGCTTATCGATCTGCTCGCCGAAAGATTTGGCTAGAGCGAGCTTACGCGCTCTGCAGAACGCAAAACCGCTCGTTTCCGTCGCGGTCGCAGGGGTCGCGAAGACCAGACATCAGCGAGCCGTGGGGACCACCGTGTCAGGATGGCGGCTCGCGATATTTCGGCGGACTTTAATATCCGCCGGTCTTCGAAACTTGGTGGACGTTTGAGGGAGGTTTCTGTGACCGAAGGGCACAGCCTCGCCTGCGAGGCGAAGCTGCTAACGAAGAGCGCTCGAAACTCGGAGCCGCGCCGTCGGTCAGTATTGGATAAGCGCACCTTGTAACCTGCAGGCCCGGGTCGCCACCGGCGGCACGTCCTCGCTGGTCACCCGCGCTGCCGATGTTGTGCTGAAGGAGCGTCGCCGACTGGTGTTGATGGCACGGGAAACACCGCTGCATCTCGGACATCTGAAGGGGATGGCGACGGCCACGGCCACGGAGATCGGCGCCATCATCTATCCACCCGTCCTCGCGTTTTATGCCAAGCCAATCAGCATCGAGCAGATGGTCGATCATACGTTGGGCCGGATACTCGATCTGTTCGACATTCAGACGGACGTCGTGAGCCGCTGGCAGGGTCTCGCACCCATTAAGGCACCCGATGCTTCGTAACCGCCCCGCACCGGAATGGGGCGGCCGGTCGAAGCGGCGTCGATAGCAGACGGGTTTTGCAGCATGGACAGTTGGACCTTCGCCCTAAAGCTCTGCGCAGAACCCGGCGTGTCCGAGGCCTGCCTGAAGCTGCAGGACGAAGAGAACGTCGACGTGATGCTTATGCTCGGCGCTGCCTTTGCAGCTTCACAGCGAAACGTCCATCTCGACGCGACCGACATAGGATCGATGGACCACGCGGTTCGACCATGGCGAGAACAGGTCGTGTCTCCGCTTCGATCGCTTCGCAGGCGATTGAAGGTCGGTCCGTCAGCCGCGCCCTCGGAAGCCTCGGAGAGACTGCGGGCCCTCATTAAGGCCAACGAGCTCGACGCCGAGCACATCGAAAACGACATTCTGTCAGCTTGGCTTGAGTCCAAATCTTCCGGACAGACTGCACTCACAACCGCCGAGGTTCGTGTAATCGTCACGCTCGTAGTGAGGCATGCACTTGGCCACGGACCGGCGGACTGATCGAAAGTGTATTGCCTGAGATCGAAACGAAGTCATTCATTTAAACGAAGTCATTCATCATGCTCACAATGCCACCTTGGTTGGTCGGGCCGTAGAACAGGCGAAGGGTGGTTTGGTTCCGAGGGATAAACGTGCAGTCCGTCCAATGTCAGTCGTCGGACGGCTTATACTTCTGCCGAAGCTCAAGGGTGAGAGCACCAACGATACGAGCGCACTTAAAGTGGGCTAGGCTATCGGCTGAGCTCGTCACCGCCCTCCATCCGCGACCTTCGGAGGTCTTTACCTCTCGAATCTCGACGGATACTGCCGGTGGACACTCCGGGTGCGCGTTCATGCGCTCGCGAAAAAGCTGCGCCAGGCGGCTTGGGAAATCGGCTTCTTTGCCATCGGTGCCTGCCTCCAAGCAGTAACCTTAGCAGCAAACGGCCGCAGTCGGCGGTATTAGCTTCGCCCAGCGTGAAGTCAGCTTTCCTTCGAACTGTAGCGTAACCGCAGCTGCTTCTCGATACGTGCGACTGTCTTTGCAAGATCAGGGTAGTGCCGGCGTTCGTTGGCATTTGTCAGCGCGGACCAATTGCCGCCACCGATTGGAATAATCGCGATCCGGGCTTTGGGGAAGTTGGAATCTGCAAGCTTCTCGTGAAAGAACCAGACGAGCTCGTCGGCGGCAATTTTCTTTTTGGGCATGGAGGTCAGACGTCAGTACGAGGCAGGGCACCGGCTTCCTGTAAGGGGTCACCCGGGCGAGCGCAATTCGTATCGGTGCCGAATTCAAGCGCGGCGATGCTCGGTCGCACACCCGCCTGGCTTTCCAGATCGAGCGGATATGCATCCGCAGATTTTGAACGATGTGATCGGCTACGGCCTGAGCCTCCTTGATGTTGATCGATGTGCTCGGCGACTCCGAGAGGAGGTTTCAGAACCAGGGCAGGTCTCGAATAGGGCCATCAAGCTAGCCGGGCGTTTTCGTAGGGTCATCTCCGTAGTTTATTCGACGGCGGCGGCGCTACAAAAAGGTGGCCCCGAAAGGCCACCAGCATATCATTTGCGTTCAGCGACAAACTCGCCGGGAAGTCACGATGCGCCGACCATGAGGTCCGCGCCGGACGATTCGCTCGGTCCGGCATACTTGGGGGCGCACGCGATGGCGATACTGCACTGCCTCGGTATCGCTGACGCAGTGCCATGTCGCGCTGGGGCAGTAGCCGCAACCCCGGCTTGACGCGGCCGGCGGTGCAAGCGCCGCAGACGCCATGTTCGCAACCGGCGTGTGCGCCGTTGACGGCGCGGCCAATCATCTGCGCTTCTTCTCTCGCGCTCGTCGGCTCGTTGACGAAGCTTCGATCAATCTTGATCTTCAAAGTTGTCATCTATTTCGATCACGACCTTTCCGGACGCAGTTTTTGAGCGGATTGCATCATGGGCGTCGGCAATCGTGCGTAGCGTGTAGCGATGCAAATCTAGTCGGGGCACTAGCTTACCGGCGTGGCACAGCTTTGCGGCCTCGCGCAAGATTTCGCCGTGCCGGGCACGGCCTTCGCCGGTCAGGATCGGCAGCAGCGTGAATACGCCGGAGTAGCTCGCTGCGCGGAACGACAAAGGCGCGAGGGCATGCGTTCCCCAGCCGAGCGCACTGACCACATGGCCGAACCTTGCCACGGCCTTGAAAGATGCATCGAGGGTAGCTCCGCCGACAGTGTCATAGACGACGTCGAAGCCACGGCCTGCGGTGTGTTTCGCAACATAATCGGAAACGGTAGTTACCGCGTAGTCGATGAACGTGGCGCCGGCGTGTTCGATGATGTCTTTGTCTTTCGCAGCGCCCGTGGCGAAAACGGTGCCGCCGAAAGCCCGTGCAATCTGGATGGCCACATGGCCGACGCCGCCGGCGCCGCCATGGACCAAGACGGTCTGTCCCGCGCCGACGCCAGCGCGATCAATCAACCCTTCCCAAGCAGTGATGACCACTAGCGGCAACGCGGCAGCCTCCCGCATGCCGAGGTTGACGGGCTTCAGGGCCAGCAGCTCTGCATCGACCGCCGCAAATTGCGCCAGAGAGCCCTGCACGCCGCCGACACCGCCGGTGAACCCAAAGACCTCGTCGCCGGGCCTAAACTGTGTGACCCTTGCACCCACTTGTTCAACGACGCCAGCAAGATCCATTCCCAGGATTCCCGGCAGAAGATGGCGCGCATGAGCTGCCTCGCCGCTATATATCTTGAGATCAAGCGGGTTGACGCCGCTGGCTCTGACGCGGACGAGAACCTCAGTTGCTGCGACGGCAGGTAGCGCGACCTGCTCGCTCCGGAACGGCACATTTGGGGCTGCGAGAACGGCGGCTGTCATAAAAAGGGGGAGCGACATGGGTTGTTCCTCTGCGATAGTCCGCAAATAATCGTGGTGATCCCGCTTTGAAACCGACAATGCTGCACGCTTCGCAAACGAAATTGAATGGACCAACCGATGGAATGGAGTGACCTCCGCGTTTTTCTCGCCATCGCCCGAGAAGGCACGCTCGGCGGAGCCGCTCAGAAGCTGGGCAAGAGCCAGCCGACCATGGGTCGCCGGCTTCGGGCGCTTGAACAGGCCGTCGGCCAGACGTTGTTTCAGCGAACCGGCGACGGTTTCGTGCTTACCGACGAAGGCAGAGCCGTGTTGACGCATGTCGAGCACATCGAGGATGAGGCTCTTGCCGTTCAGCGCCAACTCGATGGCCTGCACCGCGAACTCGACGGCCCCTTGCGAATTTCGTCATCAGACTGGTTCGGCGCACATCTTCTGGCTCCGGTGTTTGCAGACTTCGTCAAACAGCACCCAAACGTCGTCATCGAACTTTTGACGAGCCAGGTTCAGTTCAGCCTGCCACGACGCGAGGCAGACATGGCGTTTCGTATCCAGCCATTCGAGGAGGCCGAAGTCATCTCGCGGAGACTGATGCATATTCCATACGGCGTCTACCTCCGGGCCGACCTCGAAAGGCCGGTTGCCGGCGATGGTGGCGGGACGTCTCTCATTACGATGGACGCAAACTTCTCGGGTATGCCGGACGCTGTTTGGCTGAAAGCCATTCTGCCGAGGGCCCATGTTGCATTGAGGAGCAACAATCGCGACGTGCAGGCCCGCATGTGCGAGAGCGGCGCCGGCCTCGCCGTCTTGCCACGCCCGCTCGGTGATGCAATGCCAAGGCTGATCCGGATCGAATTGGGAGAGCAGCCACCCGGTCGTGATACATTTGTCGGGTATCACCGCGACATGAAGCGCCTAGCCAGATTGCGAAGTCTCCTAGACTTCGTCATTGAGCGGCTAAGCGACTACAGGTGATGTTAAACTTCGAATAAAAGGCGCTATCGGACGAAAATTAGGTCGATGGTTGCTTCAGGCGCGAGGCGGACATTGGCTATCTCCACTTGTTCTACGGAACGGCTTGCCCGGAAGAAAAAGCGACAGATTGCGGGGTCCGCATGCCTTCGACAAGGAATTCCAGCAGCGGTTGAACGAGCGACTTCTCGGCAGTGTCATCTCCGAGCACGACGATTTCAGTCATTGGCAACGGTGGCCAGTGCTCGGGCACATCAAGGATCTGCATTCCGTCCTGAATGAACGAACGGCCAAGCAACGTGATGCCGAGCCCGCCGGCAACGGCAGCCTGAACACCCATGAGGCTGCTTACCGTGCAGGCCGTCACCCATTCCTGTCGTGCGGTATCGAGCGTTGTGAACATGAGCTCTCGGTAAGTGCAAGGCGGTTGCAGAAGCACAAGCGGGAGCGGCCGGTTGAGATTGAGCTGGAAGTCGGAGGCCCCGAACCACACCATTGGTTCGCGCCAAATCACGCGACCTCGCTCCTTGAACTCGCGCGTTGCGATCACAAGGTCCAGATTTCCTGCTTCGAATTCCCGGAGCAGGCTATGCGTGAGACTTGTGTTGATGTCGAGCTGGACGCCCGGATGCAACCGAAGAAAGCGTGCCAGAAGCTTTGAGAGTTGGAGCGGGACAAAGTCCTCGCAAATTCCCACCCGTAATCTGCCTGTCGTTTGCGGCGTCTGAAGCGAGCGAACCACATCGTCGTTCAGGTCAAGCAACCGGCGCGCTCCGATCAGCAACTGCCCGCCGGTGCCCGTCAAAGCCAACGATCGGCTGTTTCGGTCGAATAGCGGAAATCCGACAAGCTCCTCGAGCCTTCGAATTTTTTGACTCACGGCAGACTGCGTGCGGCCGACTGTGTCTGCTGCAGCGGTGAAGCTGCCCGCATCGGCGACCGCAACGAAAGCACGCAGTAAATCTAGATCAAGGTCGCGCACACTGCATCCATTAGGTTAGCTACTGGGCCCATTCAAATTATGCGTTTCTCTTCTCGCCGCCGGACGGCAATAGATTTGTGAGAGCGTAATGCAGTCGCACGCAGCTGGCAAATAATGAAGGTTTTGTGCGCGCTACTCCGTTACGGCAGCGCGCTGCAAAAATCTGATCACAGGAGCAATCGTGCATTCCACCAAGAACGACTTGCCCCAAGACACGCGCGTCGCAATTATTAGTCTATGCAATGCTCGTTTGGCCGATGCCATCGATCTTCAAACGCAATGCAAGCAAGCGCACTGGAATGTGAGAGGCGCTACGTTCATCGCACTCCATGAACTCTTCGACAGCATCAACGAGCAGGTCGAAGACTTCGTTGATCTCATCGCGGAACGCGCTGCGCAATTTGGTGGCGCGGTGGAGGGGACCGCCCGCACCGCAGCGCGGCGTTCCACACTTGCGGAGTATCCGCAGGCTAGGAGCGGCCGTGATCATGTGGACGCGCTCAGTTCGGCGCTCGCGGCCTTTGGCAAGTCAATCCGCGCCGCAAACGATGAGAGCGGCCGGCTCGGCGATGCAACCACGGCCGACATCTTCACTGAGGTCTCGCGCGGCATCGACAAGTGGCTCTGGTTTGTCGAAGCTCATCTGGACAACGAAGGGTGAGGCTAGGGATATGAAAGCCATCGGTTATCGAACCGCAGGTCCCGTTTCGGCGCAAGACTCGCTCATCGATTTCGATTTGCCAGCTCCACTGCCGGGCCCGCACGACCTGCGCGTCGCCGTCAAGGCGATCTCGGTCAACCCGGCAGACGTGCAGATGCGCGCGCGCATGTCCCCGCCCAATGGCGAAGTGCGGATTCTCGGCTTTGACGCCGCCGGCGTTGTCAATGCGGTCGGCTCGGAAGTTACGCTCTTCAAGCCCGGAGATGAGGTATTCTATGCCGGCGCAATGAATCGGCCGGGCACCAACAGCGAGCTCCATCTCGTTGACGAACGCGTCGTCGGCCATAAGCCGAAAACATTGACCTTCAGTGAGGCGGCGGCGCTTCCGCTCACGTCGATCGCGGCGTGGGAGCTGCTATTTGAACGCCTTGCCGTTCCCTATGGGGTGAAATCTCAGACCGGCGCGCTCCTCATCATCAACGGCGCAGGCGGTGTCGGATCAATTCTGACACAGATGGCACGCCGGCTGACCGGCCTGACGATCATCGCGACAGCATCTCGTCTGGAAACCGAGGCGTGGTGCCGCAAGATGGGCGCCGATCACGTCATCAATCACCATCATCCGCTGGACCGGGGGCTGAAAGAGATCGGTATCGATCAGGTCGAATATGTTGCGGGACTGACCGCGACCGACAAGCACCTGCCGGCCATCGTGGAAGCCATTACACCGCACGGCCGGTTGGCGTTGATCGACGATCCGCACGTGTTCGATATTGTCAGTCTCAAACTCAAGAGCGTCTCGGTTCATTGGGAGTTGATGTTCACGCGCACGCTGTACGGGACGTCCGACATGATCGTGCAACACGAGCTGCTCAACGAGGTTGCGGCTCTCGTTGACGCGGGAGTGTTACGCACGACGCTCACAGAAGATGCGGGCGCCATCAACGCGCTCAACCTCAAGCGCGTTCACGCATCGATCGAGAGCGGGCGAAACATCGGCAAGACAGTTTTATCCGGGTTTTGAATCCCGGCTCCAGCCGGACCCGGTCGCAGCTATCCATCATTGCACGCCTTGTAAGGGACACACAAAATGCGGCTTCACATCACTGCTCTTGCCTTGGTTCTTGCTGGCTGGCCAGTCTTCAAAGCGCCGACGATGGCGCAGGACCGTCCAGCGCCTTCGCTGTCGGAAGCGCCTGCCGTCACCCATGCGCCGGGGAAGGGTATTCAGCCTGGCGTCAGTGGCCATTCCGCCAACATGCCGATTCTCTATCGGCTTGACCAACAGCCGATCGAGCAGATCTCTCCGCTGGTGCAACGTCAGTACCTGTCGGGCGCGCAATCAACATTCGTGAAATGGACCGTGAAGAAGGGCGGCGTGTTTCCGCTGCATCATCATGCCAACGAACAGATCACCTGGATTACCGAAGGGCGGTGCGAGGTCAGTTCGCAAGGCAAGAAGTTCATTATGACGGTGGGGACGGTTCTGATCATTCCACCAAACACACCGCACGAATTCGTCTGCACGGAAGACACGATCGATATCGATTTCTTCGCTCCCCAGAGGCAGGACTGGATCGACGGCGTTCCTTCGATTGCCGCGACGTCAAAGTGAGACGGGCGCGCAATCAGCCCGGTTAGAACAGACGCCAAATCCTCTTTCGAAAGGTCACACTATGTCCAGCCAGTCCCTCATACGGAACAATCAACAACTGACGTACGCGGCGGCCGCCATCGCGATCGAAGCCGCAGTCGCGAAATCCAGGGAGATCGCGGCGCCGGAGTGTATCGCCGTCGTCGACGCCGGCGGCAACCTCCTGGCATTCGCGCGGGTCGAAGGCGCTGCCGTGCTTGCCCGCGATCCTGCGATCGCCAAGGCCGCGACCAGCGCGTCGATCGGCACGGCGACCGGCGGAATTCCGTACGAGTTTGGGGCGAACCTGGGATTTGCAAGCCACGGCAGCATCGTTAATCTCGGCGGAGGTTTTCCAATCGTCTTTCGCGGTGAACTGGTCGGCGCGATCGGCGTCGGATCGGGGACCACCGAACAAGACGTCGCTGTGGCCGAAGCCGGGCGCGATGCAGTGCTGGCGGCGCTCGCCGCTTCAGCGTGATGTGTGTGTGCGTGTTGACGGAACCGGAAATCGGCTGATGAATTTGTCCAGAACAGCAACGATCGCTTGTCTCACTGTTCTCGTCGGTTCAGCGACGGTGGTACTTGCGCGACATCAGGGAGACACTGCTATGGCTTCGAAGGCGTCATCGGCATCCGGCTCGGCTACACACCTTGCCAGCGATCGTCCGATTGGGAGGATCGAGTCTGTGTTCGAGTTCCATGATGCTATGCCGACCGGTGTGTCTGTCGCCGCCGATGGGCGTATCTTCATCAATTTCCCGCGATGGGGCGACGACGTGCCGTTCACCGTCGGCGAGATCCGCAACGGCGAGGTTGTTGCTTATCCTGATGCTGCGATCAACAAATTCGATCCGGCGCGGCCTGCAGAGACGCTGGGCAGCGTGCAGAGCGTGGTCGTCGATGCCGCTAACCGACTGTGGATTCTCGACACAGCGGCGCCGGGTTTTTCGACACCTGTTGTGGGTGGCGCAAAGTTGGTCGCAGTAGATCTCGCGAGCAACAAGGTGGTGAAGACAATCGTGTTGCCTTCATCGACCGTGTTGCCGACGACCTATATCAACGACGTGCGCTTCGACTTGCGTCAGGGCAAAGCTGGTGTCGCTTTCATCACGGACTCTTCCATCAGCGGACCAGGCGGCATCATCGTGGTCGATCTCGACAGTGGTGAAAGCTGGCGGAAACTGACGGGGCACAAGTCGACCTCACCAGATCCCGCATTCATTCCTGTCGTGGAAGGGGAGCGGCTTGCGGTGCGTGAAAAAGGAAAGCCTCCCGCGCCCTTCAACGTCGCCTCCGACGGCATCGCCATTTCTGCGAACGGCGCGACGCTCTATTACTGTCCTTTATCCAGCCGGCACTTGTATTCGATCCCGACTGCTCTCCTTCTCGATCGGTCCGCAACGGACGCGACCGTCGCCGAGGCCGTGGTTGATCTGGGCGAGAAGGGCGCGTCGGACGGTCTTGAGGCCGATGACAAGGGCCGCATCTACGGGGGAGACTACGAGCGCAACAGCGTTCGTCAGCGCCAGACGGACGGCGAGTGGAAGACCATCGCGCACGATCCGAGGATCCTTTGGCCCGACACGTTGTCGGTCGCCTCAGACGGCTACCTGTACTTCACCGCCAACCAGCTTCATCGGCAGGCGCAATTCCACGAAGGGCAGGAGCGCCGGGTGAAGCCTTATACTCTGTTCCGTGTTCGGATCGATGCAGGTCCGGTGCTGCTGAAGTAACTGAGGTGCATCGATGCAGGCGGGATGCGTGATGCGCCACTTGTTGCTTGCCCTTTTTCTCGCCCCTCTTCTCGCCTTTGTTGTTGCGAGTTCATCTGCAATGGCGGCCCCCATGGATCAACTCGTCCCGGAGTTTGCGTCAAACACGCTGATCATGAACGGCGTGACAACGGCGCTTGACGGGCGGCGCTTCGTCGTCCTCCAGCCGCAAAAACCGGGACAACCCGAAATTGCTGAAATCACCTCCGGATCGGCGAAACCTTATCCGGACGCGGCATGGAATAGCTGGCACGTGGGTCAGGATGGACGCGCGGCATTTGTCGGCGCGAATTCCCTGCGTATCGGCCCGGATGGCGCGCTGTGGGTCGTCGATCGCGGAGCCCCGGGGATAGGTGCGCCGTTGGCCGACGGCGGCCCGAAACTTGTCCGCATCGATCTCGCCACCAATCGGGTGAGCCGGGCCTACGATCTGGCCACGGTCGCGCAAGGCGCGAGCTTCGTCGACGACGTGCGATTCAATGGCGGCGTTGCCTACCTGACCGACGCAGGCCGTCCCGCGCTGATTGTGCTCGATTTGACCACAGGCCAGGCTCGCCGCGTGCTTGAAAATCATCCCTCGACAATCGCGGCGCGGCCGCTGATGGCGGAGGGCGGGCAACTCATGGATGCACAAGGCCATCCGGTTGTCGTTCACGCCGATCAACTCGAAGTCTCCGACGACGGGCGCTGGCTGTTCTATCAGCCGTGCTCGGGCCCGATGTTTCGACTTGAAACGCGCTTTCTAGACGATCCATCGCTTGACAACGAGATGCTGTCCGGCCACGTCGCGCCGTTTGCCGACACGCCCTCGACTGGCGGGACCGCCATCGACGCTACAGGAACAATCTATGTTAGTGACACCGATCGTTCGCGCATTCTGAAGGTTTCTCCCACCGGGGAGATCTCGACCCTGATCGCCGATCCCCGGCTTGCCTGGGTAGATGCCATGTGGATCGACGATAGTGGCAAGTTGTGGCTGCCGGCCGCGCAGCTCAATCGAACGTCGGGCCTCAATCAGGGCAGGGACGCAGTCGACTGGCCGGTGACTCTTTATTCCATTGCAATCGGAGCGAAGCCGGTGCGGCGATAGCAGCGCAATAGCCTATTGTGATGCAGCCTCACGCATTTGCGAGGGTTGATTGGAGACATGATGAGAATCGCAGATACGCCGATCAGTGCAGGCGCTGATTGGGGAAGACGGCCTCTCGCCGTCACCGCCGCGTTGGTGTCTGCGGTCTTCTTCGGCGTCAATGCCGTCGCGTCGAAGATCCTTTACGCGCCCGAGGCCTGCCGCCGGGTTCGATGCGGTCAGTCTTTTCGTCGCGCGGGGGACCCGGTGGCAGGCCTGCAGATCAAGCTGATCCTGACTTTTCTCCCGGACGGTACGCAGGTTAGGCCTTAAAGCAGCTTCGGCAATTGCTTCAGCGTCGTTGTAGTCGTTCTTCTGCCCCTTCACGAATGGCTTCACATAGATCGCCGGAATGATCCGCGGCTCATGGCCGAGCTGTCGCAAAACGCGGCTGACGAAGTGGGCGCTGAGGCAAGCTCCCATGCCGCGATGCATGGCGGCAGCTTCTTGAACGTCCCAACAAGGGCTAGTCGCTTGATCTTGACGGAACGCGATCTTGCCGTCGGTGCCGAAGTCGACGAGGTGGAAGACGTCCTTGCCAATATCGATGCCGATCGAGGCGAGTGGCGCAATGGTCCTATCCGTGGCCTGCTTCTCCGGTTGAAATGCAGCAGTCTAGGCCGACTGCCGCGCGGGAGAAGCAGCCGGTCCATCCCATTAGCGGGCATTGGCTGTCAGGCGCGCGATTGGCCGCTCAAGGTTGTTGGTAGATTGACTGCGGGGATCTAATCGATGCCGACTGCGTCGAGCCAGTCGACATTAATACAATTGAGTGATACACAGCCATAAAATTAGGTGGCTCTAAGTAGTTGTTTTTGCAGAGTTTAAGGTGAGCGTGGTACAACCCGCCCCTGGGCACCATTTGTTGTCCCCCAGCTTCCTCCTCTGTCCGCTGATGTGCTATAAGTGCTTGAATTAGAGCGCTTTCTCGTTCGCTGACATTCGCGACCGTCCGCCGGCAGCCGTTGTTTTTGTTGGTATTGCTGTTGGTATCCCGTCGATCGCGTGTTGGTAGATTGACTGCGGGGACCTAATCGATGCCGCTTTCGGATGCCGCCTGCCGTGCCGCCAAATCCGCCACGAAGCCCTACAAAATCAGCGACGGAGGCGGGCTGCATTTGCTTGTTGAAAAGAACGGGTCGCGGCTTTGGCGGCAGGCGTATCGGTTCGACGGAAAGCAGAAGCTGATCGCGCTGGGCGCCTATCCGGCGGTCAGTCTCGCCGACGCCCGCGCCGGTCGGGACGCGAACAAGACGCTTCTGGCCAAGGGCATCGATCCGTCCGCGCAGCGCAAGTTGGATCGCAGCGCGGCGCGCATCGCGCGCAGCAATACGTTCCGGATCGTCGCGGACGAACTGATCACGAAGTTCGAAGCCGAGGGCGACGACCCAAAGACAATTGAGAAGAAAAAATGGCTTCTCGGCTTCATCAACGCCGATTTGGGCGATCGACCGATCGCCGAAATCAAGGCGTCGGAATTGCTTGATGTACTTCGAAAGATCGAGAGGCGAGGGCGATATGACACGGCCCGACGCGCCCGCAGCATTAGCGGTCGTGTCTTCAAATATGCGATCAGCACCAATCGCGCCGAGCGCGACCCATCGGCTGACCTAACGGGGGCCCTCATAGCGCCAAAGGTCAATCACCGGGCCGCCATCACCGAGCCGAAGGCCGTCGGCGCGCTTCTCCGCGCGATCGACGACATGGACGGTCAGATCACAACACGCGCAGCGTTGCAGCTGATCGCCCTTACCTTCGTTCGGCCGGGCGAACTGCGGCACGCGGAATGGAAGGAATTCGATCTGCGGGACGCCGTCTGGAACATTCCGAAGGAAAAAATGAAGATGCCGCGGCCACACAAAGTGCCGCTGTCTCGACAGGCGATTGCGATCATCAATGACCTTCGCGAAGTCACAGGCACGTCGCCCTATTTGTTTCCGCAGATCCGCTCGTGGCATCGTCCAATTTCCGATGGGACGCTAAACGCTGCGCTTCGCCGGCTTGGGTACACGAAAGCGCAAGTGACCGCGCATGGCTTCCGGTCGACGGCATCGACACTGCTGAACGAAAGCCGCCGCTCGGATGGCAGGCGCCGTTGGGATAGCGATGCTATCGAGCGTCAATTAGCGCACCAAGAGGAAGACGAGGTTCGCGGTGCCTATAATGGCGCCGAATATTGGGAAGAACGCGTCCCGATGATGCAGTGGTACGCAGATTACCTGGATGACCTCCGCAGGTCCGGAACCGTTCTGTCGACCGCGAAGGCCCGGCGATCCCGATCGTCGTCAGCATCCTAGCCGTCGAACCTACCGTACTAGCTAGACAACGCCGCTTCAATCGGTCGCGGCGCCGCTTGCTGTACCGGCGCACTGGATACGCGCCGTGATGACCGTCGAAAGTGCCGGTGACCCGCGGGCCAGATCGCCAAAAGGTGCGATGGGATTGATGCAGATCATGCCCGAGACCTGGGCGGACCTGCGCGCACATCGCCGCTTCGGCAACGATCCCTACGATCCCCATGACGGCATCCTGGCCGGTGCTGTGTACCTCCGCGAACTGCACGACCGCTATGGCTCGCCCGGTTTCCTCGTCCCGTACAATGCGGGCCCGTGCCGCTACGAACACTATCTCGCGGGCCGTCCACTGCCGGCGGAGACCCTCGCCTATGTGGCAAAGATTACTCTTTTGTTGGGTGGCGGTGAACTCGCCGGTCCGCCCTCCGTCGCTGCTGTTCATTCGAAGTCATGGACCGAGGCGCCGCTGTTCGTCGGGCGATCCGAACGCGCAACCGCTGCCGATCAGGTGTCGGCTGAGCTTCGATCGAACCGCGCTTCGACGAGTGATCCGATGCGCGATCTCCCAGCAATCGTGCCGCAAGCGCGCAGCCTGTTTGTTGCTCGATCTAATGCCGGTGGCCAGTCATGACGGGATGTGCAGTCTCGCGCGCCATAAGGTGCTTCGGGATAGAACGGCTGGGAGGGCGAGAGCAGCAGGGAAACACGACGACGGCTCTTCAAATCGGGCTTCGAGAAACCGGTGCACGAGAATAGCACGGCCGTGGCGGAATCCGAAGCGTGGTGCAACGACTTATGTGGTCGTTCACACAACGGAGAGCTCCAATGAAACTGTATGTTGGATTGGACGTCGGCCTTGAGGAAACCAGCCTTTGCATCGTCGATAGTGAGGGTCTTACGGTGCGCGAGATAAAGATCAACACGGTGCCGGCGGCGATCCGCTTCGCTCTTGAAAGCTACGCGGATCGCCTCGATACGGTCGGTGTCGAAGCGTCGTCGCTCGGCATCTGGTTGTACCGTGAACTTTCAGCCGGCCGGGGTCCCGATCATTGTTGTCGAAGCGCGCCATATGCGTGTCTCGCTGTCGACGATGCGCAATAAGACGGACCGTGACGACGCCCGAGGCGTTGCGCAGATGATGCGCCTGGCCTGGTACCGCGCGGTCCATGTCAAGAACATCGAGATGCAGAAGATGCGCTCGTTATTAGCCAACAGGAAGCTCCTCAAGCGCAAGCTGATCGATATTGAAAACCACATTCGTGGTACGCTTAGGGCTTGCGGTCTGATGGTTGGAGCAGTCGGCCGCGGGGGATACGAAGCGCGAGTCCGCGAGTTGATCGAGCACGGCGATCCGGTATTTACCATGATGATTGAAGCTATGCTGGAGGTGCGGCGAGCGATCTTCGAAGGCTACGAACGATTGCATAAGGTGCTCCTGCAGGTAGTCCAGCATGATGCGATTTGTCGTCGATTAATGACCGTACCCGGCGTGGGTCTCGTTGCGGCCCTTTCGTTCAAGGTCGGTGTTGATGGTCCTCTTCGTTTTGCGCGATCTCGGACACTTGGTGCGCATTTTGGCCTGACGCCGAGAGGGCACCAGTCTGGAACCTCCATCGACTATGAAGGCCGAATTACGAAGCAGGGTGACGTCGCGGTTCGCGAGGCGCTTTGCGAGGCGGCCGCAAGTCTTCTGCTGCGGGTCAGGAAATGGTCGGCGTTGCGGGCGTGGGGCCCGCGGATAGCCAAGCGGTCAAGCATGCTGTGCGCGATCGTCGCGGTCGCGCGCAAGCTCGCGGGCATCCTACATCGAATGTGGGTCGGCGAAACGGACTTCCATGTCGGCTTTGGTGCAAAGGCGACGCAGCGACTGCGATTGAAGCCTGCAAAGTAACTGCTGCAGGAGCACGAAAGCTTAACGCTGGTGTTGCACCCGGCATGTTGAGGAGGAGCAAAGATTAGAGATCCGCGCGCGCGTTGAGCGTCCGCTGGCGGGGCCGTGAAACGGGGAATGTCCGCTATCTCTTGCCTGCTTCCGTCCACGTGAGGAGAGCGCCGGACTGCTTGAACAGCCCTGTTTACGAACCTGATGAAGAGCATGCGACAGCCAAGTGCTGAACGCGAAGGAACGCATGGACCCCGCCTGGAGAATGCAGATCGTGCACGTGGTTGTGGCGGACTCTGCTCACCATCAGCGCAGAGAGAAAGGAATTGGTGATATGCGGAAAATCGCGAAAAAGCGTAGCGAAGTGTTGACTTTGACCGCCCGATTAGGAAGGCGAGATAAAAGAGGCTCGCCGCTTAAACCACAAGCCATTGGAATGGCTTGGGTTCGGGCGTGCCGTCGGTCGGGGCGCGTGCCGCGCCTGATGCTTTCGCCAATGAATTCAACAGTGTTTTCGGCACTGCCCGGCATTCCCTGTTCGTGGAGCCTTTGCGATGAGCGCGGGCGACAGCGATTTACGCATCCGGCCTGGCCGCATCCGCGGCACGCGAGCGCCGAAGCCGAAGAGCTTCATCAACTAGGTGCTGCCTGCGCCGGCCGTAGGCTTCAACCTGACAATGCGGTTGTACGGTTCCCAAACTCCGATACGGATCGTACCGGCTCCTGCGGTCTGTAAAGTGAACTAGCGAAGGCGGCATGAGCGGCTACGACGTTTTCGCTGCGCTGGTGAGACAGCATACGCACGGCTTATCGCGATCTGCGGGAAGGTGAGAACGACCGCTTCTGGCGCAAAGGAGACACTAGTAGCGCTGGTCTTCCTTGGGACCGGGTCTTGGCTTCCAATTCGATTTCATTCGCACAGATGCTCAGTTCCTGAATAACATTTCCGCTCGCGGCCGGTCGAGGCTTGAAGGAGCACCTGGCGGCTGCTGGCGGTACAAATTATCGGATGAAACCTCTTGGCTGAGAACTGCATGCCGACACCAATGGACCACTGCGAAGTCAGTATTCGACTTCAGTTCGCAGAGTGAGCGCAGAAACCCTCCCCGATGGGCGCAAATGGTGGGCCGAATGCAGACGCGGTGCCAAACGCACGATCTTGCGATGGCCGAACGCTAAATGGAAATAATTGTCGTCGGGCAAGAATTCGTTGTCCACGATTTCAACAAAACGCGTCGCCGTGACGGCTCGCAGGTCGAGAAAGAAACCGGCGTCGTCTTCACCAAGCACCGCGCCAATCGTCTGGTCAACCGCCGACGTCGGGGGGCAAAGAAAATGAAAGGCCTCTCGAGGTTGATCGGAGTCCTCGGCTGCGAACGTTGCATGCACGGTGTTATGCGCGGCTGGCCCAAAGCGATAGCAGTGACCGGCGTCGAAGAACCGGTCGAACATCTCGAACGCTCCGATTGAAAGCCCGGCATGCGGTGCGATGGTCACATTGCGCACCGCTTCGATCACCGGCGTCTTGCCGTCTCTCAGGCAACGCAAAGTCAGTTTGCCTGAGGCGGCCCGCGGCGTGTCGTTGACGAGATGCAGATAGAGCCCGTTGGTGCCTTCGTCAGTGATCGACAAGCGCAGCGGCTGCGAGGCGCGGCGCAGGGCGTAGAAGGCCGATTTCGGGCGGCCGTCGGAATCCAGCAAGCCCCAGCCTGCTCCGGGCCGCAGATCGCGCCACAGCCATATCAGCGCGCCAGCCGTAGTGGAGGCTGGACGGCGCCATTCGTCGATCGTCCGTTCGATGACCTCGGCTGTGATCGCGCGCGATAGCTGGCGCCAGCGCTTGGGTTCGCTGGAGCGCAGGCTGCGGCCGTCTTCGTTCCACAGCGCCTGAAGATAATGCTCGCGCACATCGTCGAAATCCCAAGACGCGCCTCCGTCGCGCGGGACGCCGGCGAGCCAGCGTTCCGAATTGCTGACAGGATCGAGCCGATGGCTAGCGAAGTGACGATCGTCCGGCAGGTTGGCGAAAGCGAGACACTCGGAGGCAAAGCGGACATTGGCGCGGCGCGCATCGTCGAGGGGCCGCAAATATGCGCCAACCCCGTAATAATGCGACGGGCCTGCCTCGGCCACGAAGGGCAGGGCGCCGCCCGACGGAGAACCCGGCACATAGGCGACGTCGCTGAAGCCTGCCAGAGCCTCGGGAATGACGGTTTCGGCCAGCGGGACGTCGCGCATTTCGCGCGGCAGGCCCATCATCGCAGCTTGCTGACCAACCTCACTGCCCCCTGATATCACGACCAATGACGGCGACGCGTTCAAGCGGCTAACGACTGTCGTGACTTCGCTGTGGATGACTTCAGCAAAGGCCACATCCGACGGGTAATCAAAATTGGCCATCATGACGTCCTGCCAGACCATGATGCCGAGCCGGTCGCAGAGGCGGTGGAAACTCCGGGTCTCATAGACCATGGTCCCGCTGAGACGGACCATGTTGAGGCCAGCACCTTGCACCAGGCTAAGGTCCCGCGCGTAATCCGCCTCGGATGCCTGCAGGCCGACCACGTCGATCGGCGTCCAGCATGCGCCGCGGCAAAAAATGCGGACGCCGTTCACATGCAGGGTGAAGCCATGTCCGTCCGGCCCGCGATCGACCGCGATCCGGCGAAATCCAACCTCTCCCAAATCGATCCGGACGGTACCGATGTCGATGGTCACCGCATGGAGCGTCGGGCTACCATGCGTGTGAGGCCACCACAGATCCACATCGGGGATCCGCAGTGTGCCCTGCCAGCGCACCGTTTCGGTCAGCGGTGTTTCCGCGTCGAGCGGTATCAGCAGCGCCTCCGCCCCGGCGCAGTGCAGGACCGGCGTCACGCCTTCGGCCACTCCCGACAGATCGAGCGAGAGCGTCAAAACGCCTTCGGTGTCGTCGAGCCGGCTGCGCAGATCGACATTGTCGGCGCGACCAATTCCCTCTTCGATCAGCAGCACAGACCGGTATGGGCCGGCCACATCGACGGGCGGGCACCATCCGGGCATGTGCCCGATCAGCGTGGTTCGCAGGAACCGCAGCCGTGGCTCCTCGATCATCATCGTCTTCCAGCGTGGCCGAGGGCCTTTCGTTCCTGCCAGCACGCCGCGGAGGCTCCTGAAGGCGATATGCATCCAATGCTCACCGCCGAGCACAATCTCGGCCTCACACGGCTCGAACATCGAGCTCCCGGTCAGGATGAGTCTGCCATCGAGGAAAACCTCGGCGAATGTCGCGAGCCCCTCGAACCGCAGCTTGCGCTTGCCGCGTCCACTGATTTGGACCCGGTACCAGACGTCCTTGTCGTGCAGCGGCTGAGGGTCGGTGAGGCTCCATTGTCCGAGGGCCCGCAGCGCACCCGAGACCGTTCCAGGGACGATCGCGGGCAACCAGACGGCTTCACTCAACCCGCCGGGCTCCTGCCATGCGTGAGGGAGAGACAGCGCCAGTTCCCAGCCGCTGTCGAGCGGCTGCACCTGGCGTCCCGTCATGGCGCGGATGTCGGTCATGGCAATCAACAGGCCGATCAGGTCACAGGGAAATCATGCCGCGGCGCCGCGAGCCGCGAAACCGTTCATGAGGCTGTCGAGGGCGATATCGTAATCGGTCGCGAGCTGGCGGATGGCATCCGCCACATCCGGAACCTTGCCGCGGGCCGAGGCACGGGCGAATTGAAACTGCATGATCTTGGTGCCGCCGGCGATCGCCTCCGCGGCCAGCCTGGCGCGCTCAAGCGTCGGGTCACCGTGCTCCTGCAACCACGCCAGATAGGTCGCGAGCAGTTCGAAATTCGCGCCGGCCTGACGTAATGTACTGAAAGCGTAGGCGTGAAACCACTCAGGAGGCCGTTCCATCAGCCGGCCTATGTCGGCACCGATCACGCCGCCCCATGCGGTAAATGGATTCCGCGCCGGACGACGACACAGATGTTGCGCCAGCAACGTGCGAGACATTTCGATCTGCTTATGAGCAGAAGACGCCGGACCAAACTTGATGAATTCGACGTAAGGGAAAAGCGGCAGGCCGTTGTCACGCACGGGCCGCAACAGCGCCTCGAAATCCTCGCCTTCGAGACGGAAGTATCCGCCGTTATGAAAGTAATCGAGCCGGCGGTCGACCGAATCCAGGACGTTGACGCCGATGGTCGTTTTGCTGTGGCTGTGGCGATAGGTGATGCCGCGGGTATCCGGCAGATAGTAGGAATCGACCTCGATCAGCGGCAGACGGCCGCTTGCCAGCTGCACGCGGGCGTGCTCTTCCAGCTGATCGAAGATCGCGAGCTCCAGAATCTCGACCCCGTACAGCAGCGCGAGATCGGCGGCCGGAATCTTGAAAAACGTGAACTGGTCGCCCTCGTAATCCTGCGCGACCGTGAAAGCCAGCGCGGCGCGGGGATCATGCCCGCGCTGGGCCAGCACCTCGATCAGCAGATCGACGTAGCAGTTGGTCTCGGGCCAGTTGCGCGCGGGATCATGCAGCCCGTGACGCACATAGGTTGCGGGATCCAGTCCATCGATGGCGCAGGCGGTTTGCAAGGCCTAGCCCCACAGCACGCGGCGGACATCCGCGGGCCACGCGTCGACCTTGGTGCCGTGGTGACGGAATAGCGCCAGCGCCGTCCGCTCCAGGCCGAAGCCGACGCAGGCCGAATGTGCGACTTCGCCGCCTGCGAAATGCACGCCCCACAGGCTGCCGAAATGGCTCTGATGATAGTTGAATGACAGACACGCGGTCGGATTTTCATCGCTGGCGACCGGGATCAGCAACTCAAATTTCAGACCTTGGTCGCGCTGGCTCGACGCCATGACGCGGCCAGTGCGCCCGAAGAAGGGATCGTTGGCCACATCGATAACGCAAGGCAGGCCCAACGAAGCGATCAGCTTTTCGCCGCGCTCGAGCCAAGTGGCCCGGAAAGATATCACTTCGTCGGCCGTGCCGATGCGGACGAATTCGCGCATCCGGAACAGCTGCATCCGCGCCGGATCCTTCGAGGGCTCATGGCGGAAGCAGTATGACTTGAGATCGAACAGCCGACCGCCTTCCGGCACCGGACCTTCCGCCGCGACAGTAGGATAAAGCGGGTAGCAGGCAGCTGGCGTCAGCGCGACTTCCGTCGCATCCTGCATCTCGGTCCAGTCTTCGCCCCGCTCGATCATGCCGACGAGCTTGGCATGGTCGGCGTTATCGCCCATGAAAGAGTGGACGCAGCCGGCCAATTGCGGAAAGCTCTTCAGGTAACCGGCTTTCACAAGATTTTTGCGCGGCATGCCTGGCGGAAAATGAATCCGCGTCGCCTGATCGCCGACGGCTATTTTCGTCACCGCGGCTTCGAACCCGTCGATGACCTCTTCGAACACACCGGCGCGGCCATAGAGCCCGTCGACGCCGGTCCTGATCAGGATCGACTCGTCGAACAGGGCGTCGAGAAATGCTTCCGGACTTTGCACGACTTTAACAGGCGCGTTCATCGCTATCACTCCAGATCTGAGTCAAATCGGCTCGCGACCACGAGGCCAGCGGTGTTGGCGAGGATGCGATCGTTAGCCACCATCAGCGGCGCCGACAGCACATCCCTGAGATGGCGGCCGACCGAGAATGGACCGTCGTTGCGATAGCCGGCGATGCCCGTCACCATCAGCGCTTCACGTACGATGTCGACGGCCATGGTCGAAGCCATGACCTTGAGATTGTTCATTTCGATCGCGAAATTGATCGAGCTGAGATCGTCTTCGTTGCGCTTCGCAGTCTCGAACCGCTCAATATGGGCGACGAGCGTGGACTTGAACGTCTGCAATTTGGCGGTGGCCTCGGCCAGTCGAGCCGCGCCTGGGAGCGGCCCCGCGAAATCGGACGGCACGCGCCGCGCCGTTGCTCGAACCGAGGCATGCCCGCGCGACAAAGCATCGGTCGCGATCCCGAACCAGACGCTCGCCCACAGAACATGCGCGGTGGCCAGCATGGATTGCACCGCGATCTCGTGGAACGGCTTCGGAAAGATCTGATCGGCTCCGGCTGTTGCCGTCAGCAGGAAACCCTCGGAGCAGGTGGCGCGCATGCCGAGCGTATTCCACTCAGCGGTGCGCTGAAGTTGGTAGTCGCTACGCCGCAGCGCGATCAGGACCTGATCGGACCCGACGGACGCCGGAGCGCGCCGCGCGGTCGCCATGATGATATCGGCTTCTGCGGCATAGGACAGGACACTTGCCTGCTTTGTCAGCGAAACCCGATCACCCGTCGTCTCGATCGCGCAATTCGATATCCGCAGATCGCCGCCGATACCAGCCTCCGTGGTCGACGACGCGATCAGCAGCTGCTCGACAGCTACATCGCGCATGAGCCCGCGATGATATTCGGTTTGCATACCATGGGCGACCAGGCTCGATAGCTTGATCTGATGCATGGCGTAAATCATGCCGCTGGCGCCGCACGCGCCCGCGAGAATCGCGCAAAGATTGGCAATCTTGCGCAATTCCAATTCCTGACCACCAAGGCTTCTAGGTACCATCAAGCCGAGCATCTTGTTACGACGAAGAGCTTCGAATGTCTGCGCTGGAAACGTCGCGGTTAGGTCCGCAAGAGCGGCATTTGGCGAAGCAACGTCGATGGCAACCCGCCGCATCGCGTCACGCCAGGACACGGCTTCGGGCACGTCAATGCCTTGCTTCACCGCGTTCGGGATCACGACCCTAGACTTTCTCAGAGACGAGCTGTTCGACGGCAGAAATCAACCCACCAAGCGTCGCAAATGTCTTGCGAGTCAGCAGACTGTTGGGAAATTCTATATCGAATTCTTCCTCGATGGCCATCATCAGCTGAACTGAACCGAACGACGTCATGCCCGCATCGAACAGATTGTCCTGGTCGGATAAGCCATCGACTGGAACGGGAAGTAGGTTCAGCGATCCGACAATGGTGCGGACACGGTCACGCATGAAGTTTCTCCAACGCTACAAAAAGTCCATTGCTTCGCCAGGGATGCGAGCGGCTCATAGTGATATGGACCAGATACCAATCAAAGGTAGAGAGAATCGTAATAAGCCTCAAATGCAACAGACCGTTCCGGCGTCAAGATTAACAAAATGAAGATGCAATCACGCAAAATGGACGCTTTCGTCAATCCTGGCGCGGGTTGCTGCGGTCGCGATTATCAGTCGGGTGCTTTTGAGCCACGGCGCTGATGGCAGGATCAGCGGCTTCAAGTCGATAGCGCGAGATAATGCACCATGATTAGGAAATAGCTAACTATCGGCGGCAACGTATCGCGCCGGGTACACGTTAATGATGGAACGCGATATCGAATGACACCTTCGTCGCCCCTGAGTTAATAAATTGGCATCCGGCAAGGGCGGCTGCTAAGCAGCGAAAATATCGATATGCTGACGCCGTTCGGCCGACGAATTGGATTCGGCAAACTGTGATAGTTTCAAGATCATGACATCCCGATATGGCGCACCTGTAACGTTCGATACTTTCGGCGGCTTTTATCACACGGGCTGCATTGACCGGTGCGGACGCAAGGCGGTGCTGTTGCTTGCACCGATCGGATATGAGGAATTGTGTACCCGCGCCACATGGAGTGCTTTGGCCGAGTACATCGCGGCGGCAGGTCATGCATGCCTCAGATTCGATTATCCCGGCACGGCAGATGCTATCGATCTCGCCGGCGACCCCGAAGGCATCTCTGACTGGTTTGTTGCTGCCCGTGAGTGCGTTGCATTCTTGCGGGAATACAATCCCGGCATCGAACTCGTTCTGGTCGGACAAGGCCTTGGCGCGAGTCTGGCCGTCCAACTCGCAACCGAATTACCGGACGTCGCAGCAACGGTCCTGATGGCGCCGGTCGTCAAAGGCCGCGCCTATCTTCGTGAACTCCAGGCCTGGTCACGCATGTTGACCGACCGGATGGGTATCGGGCCCGACCCTTCCGACAACGGCTACAGCGTCGCTGGTATTCCTCTGGCAAGCGGCCGTGCCGCAGCCATCAAAACTATCGATCTTACTCGGACAACTGAGCCTCCCGCCGCACGGGTCCTGTTGGTCGAGCGCAGTCAAATGTCCCGCGACAGCTCAATCGGCAGCCACCTGAAGACGCTCGGAGCCGATGTTTCGTCCATCGACTACGAGGGATACGAAAATATCCTGCAAAATCCAAGCTTGGCCGGTCCACAGCTCGGCACGCTGACACGCATTGTGTCATGGATCGACAATCTCGGGCATCTTCCAATCGCGGGCGCCAACTGTTCTGCCAAAGTGGTAGGGCCCGCGCGGCCAATCGCCGGACCTCACTATGACGAGTTGCCGGTTCGGTTTGGGCCAGACGAGCGGCTCTTCGGAGTCCTGTGTCTGCCGCTCGGTCGAAGGCCTACAGCTATCGCAGTGCTCGCTAATTCGGGGCGCGACTATCACATCGGCTGGGGTCGCGCGGCAGTAGAACAGGCTCGGGCCCTCGCGGAGCGCGGGATCGCTTCGTTGAGAATCGACGCCGGCGGTATAGGCGACAGTGCGGCGTCGGCAGGCGCGCCGGCCGAAGTGCTTTATTCGGAAGAGCAAACTGCTGACCTGCGTCACGCGATCGACTATGTAGAGAAGCTCGATGCCGGCCCGATCGCCTTGGTCGGACGCTGCAGCGGTGCTTACGCCGCATTCCTTGCAGCGGTGCAAGATGTGCGCGTTCGCAATGTCGTCGCCATCAATATCATGCGTTTTGTCTGGGACCCACGGGAAACCGTCGCTGAAGCCTTGTTATCGGCCCATCGCACCATCGGCGGGTCCCTTGCGATGTTGTTTAGCAAGCGAAGCCTGAGACGACTGCTGTCAGGCAATTTGCGCGTCAAAGCTCCGGTTATTTCTCTCTCAAGACGCCTTGTTCGAACTGTCTCATTAATAGCCAGCCACATCCCGGGCGGGGCCGGCCAGAAGCTCTACAGCGAGGGTCATCGCCGCTTCCAAATTCTCGAAAGTCGCGGCGTTTGTCTAGCGATGTTTTTTTCGGAAGGAGATCACGCGCTGGGCGAATTCCGCACGTATATGGGAAGAAGGGGCGCGCGGCTACGCCGCTATACGAAGGCTTCGTTTTCGATAATACCTGATGCCGACCACGATTTCACCCATTCGGCGGCGCGTGCGCGACTAACGAACGCCTTGTGCGACGTGCTTGCGGCACCTTCGTCACCGCCATCTCGCGAACAGCGCCGACAGGCATCCAGGTTTCCCTTGAGATCTCTTTTGCGCCGTTAACGTTCCTTGACTGCTTCGTCTTGTCCTCGGGCTGAGGAGCCTTATGGAAACGTGTTCATGTCGCTTATCTGCGTACGATTAGATGAAGCTTAACCCTATAGACCTTGTGGAGGAGGGCCATTATGTCTGACTCAGAGGTCAGCTCTCAACGGCTGACAAAATTTCCGGCGTTTGACGGCTTTCGTGGCGTCGCGGTGCTCGTTGTCGTCTTCAGCCACTTGCCGCAAGTTGTTGACAGTGAGCTATATAACGTCGCTTGGAAGCTCAATCAGGCGCCGCGGACAGGTTATGTGGCGCTGGACATTTTCTTTGCCATCAGCGGCTTCTTCATTACCCGGCTGTTGCTGCGGGAACGCGCCAAGACCGGCCGTATTTCCTTCTCTAACTTTTATGGGCGCCGCGCCCTGCGCATTTTCCCGGTCTATTATATGGCCGTAGTCTCTTGCTACTTCGTTTTTCATTTTGGGGCGTGGGATACGCTCAGTCTGCTGTCCTACACGTCCAATTTCTACCACCCTTTTCATCCTGCGCCGCATCCGCTCGAGCAAACATGGTCGCTCTCCGTCGAGGAGCAGTTTTATTTCTTCTGGCCGCTGCTGGTCCTGTTGGTGCCGCAGCGCCTGTTGAGCGTTGTTACGGGGCGCGTGATTCCAGCACTTGCAATTGTCAGCGGGCTCGTGATCGCTGCAATTTATGGCAGCCGGGATAATGTTTTGTCCGGCGATCTCGTTTATATGTCGATCTTTACGCGCATGCTGTCGCTATCGCTTGGCGGTTGGTTGGCGGTGCGCGAGTTTGAAAAACGCTCGCTGCATGGACTGCATTGCGTGCTGTTGCTGGCTGTCGCGATCTTACTGCTGATTGTCGATCGGGTCGGCCGGGACACTGGCATCATCACGTCTCAAGCGGCATATTGGACGGTGGCCCTGGCTGCCTACGCTATGATCAGTGTATCCTTCGTCAGCACGATGGTTTTCGATGATGGCATCGTGAAGCGTGGGCTGACCACATTTCTGTCGATGCCGATCTTGCGCGGCTTCGGCCACATCTCCTACGCGATGTACGTTGTCCATCTCCCGGTGTTGTTCTATTTGGGCTTGAACGACGGTGCGCTAAACGGCAATAAAGCGCCATTGATGCAGGTGGCCCTCGCCTTCGCGATTACCCTTGCGCTTTCTGTTCTCTCGTATTTTGCTCTCGAGAGCCCGCTATCATCCTTCAGGGCAAACTTTGGCGGAGCGCCGGGGCAGCCTGCGGAGAGCCCCGTCGTTGAAGCGTTACCCACAGGGGCGCCGTCAAATTGAAGTCTGCGTCCCTGTCTTGTCGCGCCCAATACAGCAGACTGTCCGCGATCGTTGGGAGGCTTTAGGTGAGAGATGGCGGTCTCCTAGAGACCGTTTACGTTAATCAGAACTCCCCGCGATTGCTGTAGACAAGTACCGATAATAGCTGTTCGGTCCTCGGTGGCGGCTGAGGCAAATGCTGCGAACCTGACGATTAGATTAAAATTGGAAGTACTTCCGGAGTTTTACGGCTTCCAAGGGATGGGTGGCGCCATTTGCTCCCTCAATATCCTGCACTGCAGTTCATGTTTGGTATCAGGCAATCTTCAGAAGGCATCCTTTATGGGAAATCTGGCCGATCTCTACCATCTGTCGCGCTTCGCAAACCGTCATCCGCTGGCGCGCGAGAATAAACGTCGCACGTTCTTAAGGTTCATGCGATGGCAGGTTGCCAGCCGCGCCATTCAACAGCCCATCGTTTTACCCTTCGTCGGAGATTCCCGGCTTATTATATCCAAACAGATGCCGGGTGCTGCGGTGAATTATTACTTCGGCTTGCCTGAGGTCGAAGAGGTCTCGCTCGCGCTTCACTTCCTTAGAGAAGGTGATCTTTTGGGAGATGTCGGCGCCAATATCGGCGCACTTTCGATTGCGGCAAGCAGCGTAGCAAAAGCACGCGTGATCGCCATGGAACCGGTGCCGTCGACATTCAAAGCTCTGCGCGACAATGTCGCGATCAATGAGGTATCGAACCTGGTGACCACGCTCAACATGGGGGCGGGAAAGGAGGCTTCCGATCTGAATTTCTCCACCGACCGCGGGGGAAACGACCGGATCGTCTTGGATGGTTCGGGGCTATCAATTCCCGTCCGAGCACTTGACGACGTGCTCCCCGAGACTCCGAACATGCTGGTTATCGATGTGGAGGGATTTGAACCCGCGGTAATCGCGGGAGCGAAACGGCTTCTTGCTGATTCCAAGCTTGAGATCGTCATCGTTGAGACGCTCGGGCTGGCCTCCGACTACAATCTCGACGATCGCGCGATGCATGAGACGATTCTCAGTAATGGTTTCGTTACAGCGAAGTACGATGGATTCACGCGCGTACTGGAACCGACAATGGGCATGGATAGATTCAATACAATCTATGTGCGTGATGTAGCGAGGGTGAGTGAGAAAGTCCGCAAGGCAAATGCTTTCCGAGTCGGCGACCGCCTTATCTGAGATCACCTGGTGCCAGTGTTAACACGAGCCGCAGCGTGTATGTGCGGTAATGATCGGTGTATCGACGAGACTCAGACTGTGTGAATCGGTGTTACCAAATTTTCGCTGCGATTTTGTCGAGCGCCGCGTTGCGTCCTTTGATCGGTCATGGGTGTGAGGATGCATCATTCGGGCCACATTAGGCAGATGAGACCTAACGGGGGGCAGAAATCGCTGACGGCGTCCTTTCTATCTCGGGCGAGAAGAAGTCGGAATCGGAAGACAAGGGGCGTCGATTCAGCGAGCGATACTACGGCCGGGTGCGCCATGACCCATTTCAGGAAGAACTGCGCCCAACTGGTCGCTCCGAACTCCTGCGCGAAGCCCGGTAGTGCCCGTCCCTCGACCACCTTCATCAGGCGTGCTTTCTCAAGCGGCAGGTTGATGAGCACGCCGACGCCCTTGTCGGCGGCCGCTGGGAGCAGGCGGCGCTCGGCATCGCGATTGAATATCGAGTAGTTGGTCTGGACGAAGTCCACACCGTCGCGTTCCACGATGGTCGTCAACTGATCCTGCGCCGCCGACTCATGGTGGGTCACGCCCACATGGCGTATGAGGCCTTCGCGCTTCCAGGACTTCATGAGCGGGATGATGACGGGCGCATTGGTGATGCTGTGGCATTGCATGAGATTGATCGTCGCGCGCCAGGTGCGCAGCCGCGACTGTCGAAAGCTTTCCTCGGCGTGGCTCTCATCACCGAGATATTCTCCGGTGGCCCAGACCTTGTTGGCGAGGAACATCCCGTCAGATCCCGCATACTCGCCCATGAACTGGCTGACGCTGACCTCAGCCGAGCCATAAAGCGGCGAGGTGTCGACGACGCGGCCGCCCGCGGCAACATATCGCTCGAAGACCTGCCGGAGACCGTCGCGGCGCGCGCCGGGCTTCAGATCGAATGTCAGGAAGGTGCCGAGGCCGAGAGCGGTGAGCCGCTCACGGGTGCGCCGCAAGGTGCGGGTCAGCACATCTGGACTGGTCCCCGAAGCGGGCGAAGCCACCTCCGTCCGCTGGGCCTGCGTCGTCACCTGGGCCTGTGCCGTCGCCTGGGTGGCGAGACCGAGCCCCGTTGCCGCCGCGCCCATCGTGCCGAGGAAAGTGCGTCGATTGATCTTCGATTGGTCCACGAGGGCCTCCTCTTTCCTGAGCGTCAGAACTGCCAGTTGGCGGGCACCCAGGCGTAGGCGCCATCGGTCTTCAGCAGCCGGCCGAGGCCCGGGAACGGAAAGTGGAAGAACGCAGTGATAGTCCACCACAGCCCTTTCGATCGCACAGCGCTTGCGCGCGCTGCTGGGCGATACCGGACGGGCGGGCTACCGTGCACCTGGGTGGATTCCTGCCAAGCCGCGAAACGGACTTGGGATCAGTTTCGAGGGAACGGCGGCTACGGTCTTGCGAACCTTACCAAATCGTTCGGGATCGAGTTTACGCATCATCAGGCCGTCGATGACGCACGAGCATCTGGAATGTTGATGTTGCTCGCGATAGAGGCCAGCGGAACACCGCTGCATCGATGGGTTGATGACATAGGTTACGCGTCGACGGTCGATACATCTCCGCGTCGCATTCAGGCGCCTGCTTATGCCGGCAAAAAAGTCGCTCAGTCCGGCCTGTCTGATGGCCCGCTTGCAGGCGAAACGGTCGTTTTCACGGGCGCTCTTCAGATCGCGCGACAGCAAGCTGCCAGCGCCGCCGCGTCGGCCGGCTGCGATGTCGCCGACAGCGTGACCAAGAAAACGACGATTCTCGTGGTCGGAGACCAGGATCTGCGGTTGACGAAGGGGCAGGAAAAGAGATCGAAACACCGCAAGGCGGAAAGCATGATCGCCAATGGCGCGACCATCCGCATCGTAGGAGAGACGGATTTCATGCTGATGGTGCAGTAACTCGCGCCCTGCTCCCTCTCATTGGTTGTGATTGATCGGCATGAACATGTGGAGTGTGGCGAGCCTGCGCACATCGACGTTCACTACGAGTCAACACTCAAGAGCGATGCTGCATATGTTCGGGCCTTTTCCAGCGCTCTGGCTTCTACCTGACGTACCCGCTCCCGTGACACGCTCAATTCTGCGGCCAGCTCATCAAGTGTAAGCGGGGCGTCCGATAGCCATCGTGCTTCGATAATTCGCTGCTCCCTCGGTTTCAGCTGGTCGAGTGCTCGCCTGAGGATCTGCCGCCTCCAGTTTAGCTCGCTGCGTTCCGCGACATCCTCTTCAAAATTAGACGTGGGATCAGGCAGGCGCTCCTGCCACTCGGCTCCCTCTTCGTCATTCTCTCTTGACGTTGCGTTGAGCGACATGTCCCCGAGGAACCGACGATTCATATCGATCACCTCGCTCTCGGGCACGTTCAAGCGATGCGCAATCGTTGCGACGTGGTCGGGCTGCATGTCGGCGTCTTCAAGAGCTGCGATCTTGCTCTTTAGACGACGCAAGTTGAAGAACAGCCGCTTTTGGGTCGAAGTGGCGCTTATGTGGACGATCGACCAGGAACGCAGGATGTAATCTTGGATCGTCGCCTTGATCCACCAGGTGGCGTAGGTCGCAAGTTTGAACCCTTTGGCCGGATCAAATCGTTTCACGGCTTGCATCAGGCCGATGTTGCCTTCCGAAATGACGTCGGCGATAGGCAGCCCATAGCCGCGATAGCGCATCGCCAATTTGGCGACCAGACGGAGATGACTTGTCACAAGATGATAGGCAGCGTCCCTGTCGCCGTCTTCGCGTAAGCGCCTGGCGTAGGCGAGCTCCTCTTCAGGTTTGAGGAGAGGAAACTGCTTAATCGCGGTAAGATAATTTGTGAGGCCCTCTCCAGCGGCCAAGGCTGGAAATGCGAACTGCGTCATGCCTGTCTCCTGGCGATTTCACGAACGATCAGCGCACCATTCGAATATCGCGCGTATCCGCGACGGCCGAAGCCGTCGCGGAACGATTGCACAAAGTGATCGAATAGGCGTCAGGCCGCCTTGGCTTCAAGTTGCTCGACGTTTGAGCGCGGGCCAGCGTTGATGGCGATCTTTCGCGGCTTCATGGCCTCGGGAATCTCGCGGATCAGGTTGATCTGCAGAAGGCCGTTCTCGAAAGTCGCGCTGGTTACCTGGACGTGGTCGGCGAGGTTGAACTGCCGCTTGAACGCGCGACCGGAGATGCCCTGGAAAAGGAAGTCACGCTTCTGTTCACCTTTGCGGCCCTCGACAGTCAGAACGTTCTGCTCTGCCGTCAAGCTGATCTCGTCCGGCGAGAAACCCGCCAGAGCCAGGGAGATGAGGTATCGGTCGTCACCGACACGCTCGATATTGTATGGGGGAAAACTGTCCTCGTTGGCGCGTTGTGCGGCATCCACAAGATCAAACAGGCGGTCGAAGCCAATGCTTGAGCGCCAAAGCGGAGCAAAGTCATAAGTCTTCATAGCCAAATCCTCCAATGAGCAAGATGGGTATGAGCAGGCGCCGGACACCCCCGGCGTCCGCCTCACACTGGACCCGACCTCTGGCGTCCAGCAGCACTAAAATAAAAAAAACTGCGAGAAAGTTTCAAGGGGGCGTCGCAAATTTTTTTGGGCTTCTGCCAGGGCGATGTTCTTGACCTGCCGGCCGACCGCTCTACATCGCTCGTCGCCGTCTTAAACAGAAAGGAGTAAAGGAGGCGACCATGAAATCGAACCAGACACTCTTCGACATTCATGCAAATTCACTTCTGGCAGCAACCTACAGCGACCCGTCAGAGGTGCTCGCTAACCCGGTCCTCTCAAGCCTAGAAAAGCGCTGCGTGCTGGCGGCATGGGCGTCCGACGCATTTGCCGTCGAGAATAGTCCGTGGCTCAGGCAACTTCCCGGTTCACCGACCGCTATCCCGGTGGGACGCATCCTGAGTGCTTTGAGAGACCTCGATGAGGAGGATGATCCTCCCCCTCTGAGCGGTGCGCCGGCGGCGCGGCTTCCCATTTTGGAAGAGCCCAAATTGGCGGTCGGCTTTTAGGCTAACGTCGAGCCATGACGTAGTTAGGGACATTCATCTCGATTGCGGTCGAGACGCTTGATGACGAGCCCGCCGTGGGTGCGGCGGGCTCAAACCTCGGCCAGGGGCGCTGCACCAATAGGATCTGGAGCAGCGATGGGTACCCCTTCCCTTCGAAAGCATGGCATCCGATGCGCAAGCGGCGAGAAGCCTTGTCGTGACGTGCGGGATAAACGGACACCTAACTCTCTGAGAGTCGCAAAACCTTCACTGCGGAATATCTTCTTGCACACGTACCGGCGCAACACCCGTTCGGTCGGAAGGTGGTGCCGAATCCAGTTCGACGTTCTCAGCTGCTATTTACCCAAATTATACCAAGATGCAGGGCGCGCCCCTACCGACGCATCATCCGCTCAAATCGTTTAAGGCTGCATGCTACCAAGCTAGTTCTATTATTGTGCGCGTTCGTCTTGGTGGGGAAAGATGGCCGTTCGAAGATTGTCATTGGGGCAGCCTCCCGCACCAGAAGCGCGGAGGCGCTGGCATGAGGAGCGGTCGCTGCATCGCGCGATGAGGATGGCTCGCGTATGGTATTGGGAGTCGCACAGCGCCACTGCGGCCAATTTCTGGGAATCAGCAGAATTCGCTTCCCTTTACGACTTCCAAACTCCCGATGGTTCCGCTCCCATTGCTGCAATGCGAGAGCGTTACCTACCCGAAAGCCGCGATGTTTTAGCGGCCCATTACTCAGCATGTTGGGCGGAGGGTCAGCCATTTGCGATACAGACGAAACTTCTCAGATCCGATGGCACTCAGCTTGATTGCGTAGTGCATGGCGAACCAGAGTTCGCCCCGAACGGTCAGGTTCAGCGGGTGTTCGGCGTTGTCCGGGACGTAACCCCGGAAACTTCTGCCCTACGACTTTTGGCAGAGAGCGAACAGCGGCTCGCGGATTTCGTCAGTACCGCTTCGGACTGGTGTTGGGAGACTGGCCCCGACCATCGGCTGCTTCCCTATCCTAAGTCACTTGATGGAAATGCAGCCTTACAAAATGTAGCTTCCGGCGGAAAGGCGCGCTGGGAGCTATCTTATGCACCCGAAGAAGAAGGCTCCATGGCCTTGCACAGGGCGGACATGGAAGCCCAGCGCCCCTTCCGTGACTTTGTCTACACATCGATTGGGAATGATGGCTCGCGGATCAGTATTTGCACGAGCGGCAAGCCGATCTTCGCCGATGACGGGACATTCCTAGGCTATCGCGGCACGGCGAGCGATATCACACAGCTCAGAACAGCCCGCGCGTTGCTCGACCAGCGAACCCACGCTCTGGAAGATGCTCATCGCCTGGGCAAAATAGGAACCTGGAATCACCGACTGGACACCCGCCGAACGGTATGGTCGCTTGAACTCTATCAAATGCTTGGCCTGGACCCTACCACCTTTGAACCAACCGATGAGAGTACCAGGCCTTATTTTCTAGAAAACGATGCCGATCGTCTTCTGAACATGCAGAAGCGCATTCTTCGCAGCAGCAAGACGGAAGCCACAGACATACGAATTGTGCACGCTGACGGCACGACGCGCGATCTGGCCGTCATATGCAAAGCGGAGATTATTCACGGAGAGATTGTCGGCATAGTTGGCACTGCTCAAGATGTCACCGATCGCAAAGAAGCTGAGCGCAAGCTCGAGCTGCTTGCTTATACCGATCCTTTGACAGGACTTGCCAATCGCGCTCTCTTTAAGCGTAAACTCGCCGGTCTTTTCGAGAAGCCGATCTCGGAAAACGGACACGACGCTCTGTTACTAATAGACCTTGATCGATTTAAAGAGATCAACGATTCCCTCGGTCATTCCGCTGGCGACAGCTTGCTGATCCACGTCGCGAATGTCCTGAGACAAGAGCTGGGTCCGCAAGCTTTCGTTGCCCGGATCGGCGGCGACGAATTTGCCGTGCTGACGGACGAGCCCTCCACGTCTGCCAAAGCGCTGCTCATCCTAGCAAATCGGCTTATCGCTAAGTTATCGGTCCCCGTCGAACTCGCCGAAGGCGAGGCCTGCATTGGCGCCACCATCGGCATTGCTGTCTTGCCAGAACATGGGGCAACGGCGGAGAAAGCTTCTCGCAACGCAGACCTTGCGCTTTACATGGCCAAAGAGGCAGGACGCGGCCGAGCGCAGCTTTTTGAGCCTATTTACGCTCAGGCGGCTGATCAAAGGCTAGACCTCGGCCGACGCCTCCGCCACGCCGTAGAGACTGGGGGCCTCGAAGCACATTACCAGCCACAAGTCGATTTGAAGACCGGCCGCGTAAGTGGTTTCGAAGCGCTACTGCGCTGGGATCATCCTGAGCGGGGGCCGATTGCACCTTCGGAGCTCATTCCCATTGCGGAAAGTACTGGTCTCATTGTTGATCTCGGCCATTGGGTGCTACGCAACGCCTGCAAGCAAATGCGCAGTTGGCTAGATGCCGGATTGCCGCCACGATCCATTTCGGTGAACGTTTCTCCGGCTCAAATCTGCAGTGGGGATTTTGAGGCAGTAGTTTCAACTGTGCTCGCAGAGACCGGCCTTCCTTCAGAACTGCTCTGCCTGGAACTGACTGAAAATTTGTTTGTCGATCATACCAAGCAGAAAGTCAGTAGCACGCTTGCAGCCTTATCGAAATTGGGCGTCCAGCTGGCGCTTGATGATTTCGGCTCCGGCTATTCTTCGCTCGGCTATTTGACGCGTCTTCCATTCAATTGTCTGAAGATTGATCGGACATTCGTGGACGGCATTGCAACCGTGCCCGAGAAACGTAAGCTGCTCGGTGGGATGATCGCTCTATCGCATGGGCTGGGAATGAGTGTCGTCGCCGAAGGGGCCGAAATGGCGACGGAGGTGGACTTGCTCGCCGCGTTCGATTGCGATTTCGTGCAGGGCTACGTCTTCTCTCCGCCTATCGCAGCCGAGCAAGCGCCTTTGGTGGCGGCCAACATAGAACGCGACGCCAGATGGACGAAGTCGAAAATCATAACCATCATCCCGGAATAAAAGCCGAGCGTGAGGGATGATGGTTTCAGAAACGCGCACGACGTAAGGAAGCTGTCTTAGGCGCGAGCGCTACTGCCAAAACGAGCACGACCGCCTCTTCGCGAAAGTGGCAGAAGAGATGACGTGTGGCCCCGCTGTTTTCTCAACTTTTGGCGACGCGCGCGTATCTCGCAAACGCCAAGTTTGAACGGTCGCTTCGTGTTCGTAGCGACGGATTTGGAAATCATGACGCGGGCTACGGGGGCACCTGATCCCTCGGAAGATATTGCAACTCGAGTGGCGCGAGACGTAGTCGCGCATAACAGATCCGCAAGTTTCGTATCCTTATCCGATCGGCGGGATCGCGATCCCCGGCTTAGCTGCGGCCGCCAGGTTTCGCGCCGCCGGGATTTGGGTCGACTACACTTTCTCCTGGCTCCTAGTCTCACACCTTCGCTGGTCGCAAAGGGGCGAGAACGCTGGCCAGCAATAGAGCGGGAAATAATGGAGGCCGCCGCGAGTATTGAACGGCACAACTATTGTTTTGCGACGTGGCAGCCCGACGTGACGGCACCTTCAACCCCTATCGTCGTCGAAGGACGTCCGATCTAAGTCGTCAATGTTAGCGCTACCTCGGCTGAACCCGCAAGCAGATGGGTGGAGCCATTACTAGAGCCGCTCGTGAAGTTAAGTTCGCAGATCAGAGCAGCTATCGTTGATCTGAATTTTCCATAGGCAGACGCGTGGCGCTTCCCGGCGCGAACCACGTCGATGGTCTGCTTGGGATTCCATAGGGTGGAGGGTAGGGCCCGATACCGGGAAGTAGCGTGAGTTCGACACTATTTTTGTCGGCAATCGAACATGGTATCGATAAGAGCGAAAGGCAAGTCATTGGCGCCATTTGGACGTTTAAGAAACAGCTGGGCTGATCTAGTCTTCCGTTGCTTTCTGTTAGAGCAAATACTTCGCATTGTAGATGCGGTCGAGATAGGCGATGTCGGAGTGATACGGGCGGTCAAATCAATGAAGCAAATAAGCAGTAAGGCCGGAAGTATCGAATCCAGAAGGAAGATCATCGACGCCGCGACGAGTCTTTTTACGAAGACCTCGTTTCAAGATGTACCCGTTGAGGAAGTCGCCCGCCGGGCCGGGGTCGCGCACGGTCTTGTCTTTCACTATTTCGGGACAAAGGCGAAGCTCTATGAGGCAGTTTCGCAGGTCGCCGCCGATCGCCTCGATCTGCTTCACATCGAAGCGACGCGGCGGCCGAAGACACCGAACGCGAAACTTCGCGCTTTCTTGGTAAGCCATATGGACGCCGTCAGCCAGCGGCGGGCGGACTATGTGTTTCACTCGCGCGGCGGAGGCACGCCCGCCATTCAGGCTATCTGGGAAAAATCCCGCAGCAATGCCATCCACTTGGTTCTCGGCTTTTTCAACATCGAAGAGCCTTCAGAGCCGCTTGTCGTCGCCACGAGGGCGTGGCTTGGATTCTACGACGAACTGGTCCTGGAGTGGATTCAGGGGCGGCGTGTGCTGCCCGATGGTGTGATCACCGCATCCCTGCAGCTGTTTCCCGTCGTAATGGCGCAAGCGCACGTCCTCGGCGCAGATGATGCACCGCAAAGCCTATGAGATACGGCTTGACTGCTAGTCAATCTAACGATTGACTGTCAGTCAATGAAGGTGATGCGGCTTAGAACGCGTCATGCCGGAGGAAGCGATGCCTGACGTTGCGGTTATCGGCGCGGGTCCTGTGGGGCTGACGTGCGCCTTGTTGCTCTCCCATGAGGGCATAGCGACGATCGTCTACGAACAGAATGCAACGACGTCCACGCATCCCCGTGGTCATGTCGTCAATGCGCGCAGCATGGAGATCTTTCGCTCTTTGGGGCTGGAAGAATCCATCGTGGCCCAAAGCCTTCCAGCCGACCGAAACCAGGGCGTTGCTTTCCTGCGACGGCTCGCCGAGCCTGCAGTTGCGGTGCTGCGCACGCGCGGTGTAACGGAACGCGATGCAGCCCATCGCGCCGCTAGTCCCAGCTTGCGCGCATCGTGTCCGCAGGATCGCCTCGAGCCGATCCTGCTGCAAGCGGTCCGCAACGATCCGAATATCGAGCTCCGCTTCGAAACCGAGATCCAAAGCGTTGCGCGTGAAGGCGATGGCGTGCGTCTGGTCGGCATCGGTCCGGATGGCGCGTTCGAAATCGCCGTTCCCTTCGTGGTTGGTGCCGACGGCGCGCGCAGCCTGGTTCGCCGACAGGCCGGCATCGAAATGTCCGGGCGCGGCCGGATCGGACGCCAGATCGGCATCTATTTCGAAGCCGACTTGTGGTCGCTGGTCGAGGATCGCCCGTATCTATTGTGGTGGATCTATAATGCACAGACGTGCGGGGTCCTGATCGCGCTCGATGGGCGCCGTCGCTGGACCTATAATTTCGCTTTCGATGAGCAGAAGGAAACGGCAGCTGATTTCACGCCGGATCGCTGCGCCGACATCCTGCACGAAGTAATCGGCCTCGACAGCATCGACATCAAAATCCATTCGATCATGCCATGGCGGATGCAAGCGCGGCTGGCCGACCGCATGAATGCGGGACCGATTTTCCTGGCGGGCGATGCGGCCCATCCGCTCCCGCCGACGGGCGGGCAAGGTATGAATACAGGGATCGCAGACGTTCAGAATCTCGCCTGGAAATTGGCGCTGGTGTTGCGCGAACGGGCGCCGGGCGCACTGCTCGACAGCTACAATACGGAGCGGCGGCCGATTGCGCAGATCAACATCGAGCAAAGTGTCGCCAATGCCTTGAAGATGGCGGAGCTTGGCTTGTCCGGTATGGCGACGGCTGACAGCGCGATGGCGAGGAGCCTCGACGGCGATGGCCGCGACGCGGCGGAAGCTCATATTCGCAACGTCGTGCCGAGCCTTCGGGAGCATTTCGATTATCTTGGCCAGACTTTTGGCCACGTCTATCCAAGGGGAGCCTTCGTCAGCGACGGGACGTCGGCTCCGCCGTTTTCGGTAATCGACTACACGCCGGATGGCCGCCCCGGTCATCGCGCGCCGCACATCTGGCTGGAGCGCGGCGGACAGCCCGTTTCGACCATCGATCTGATCGGCTACGGGCAGTTCACGTTGTTCACGACGCCGGAGTTCAAGGCCTGGCACGCTCCATTCATGCAGGCCATCGACGCTCGGCAGTTGCGGGGCGGCGCCTGGTCGATCGGCGCAAGCGGTGACCTGGACGATCCGTCCGAACAATTCCGTGCGCTGTACGGGCTCGCGCAGGGCGGCGCCGTGCTGGTTCGGCCCGATGGTTACGTGACCTTCCGGACTACAGACCCGCACGCGGAGCTGCCCGACATTGTCGATGAAGCATTGGACGTCGCGCTCTGTCGGACGCCGAGACGACATCCGGAACACGAAGCATATCTGCAAAAGACAGGTAGCTGAACATCAAGGGGAGGGACGTCATGAGCTACTCGGTAAAGAAAGCGCGGTTTGCAGCGCTAGTTTCCTGTCTGATGTTCGCGTCGGGCGGCAGCGCCGTGAAGGCGCAGACCGCCGTGACGATGGCGCTGCCGGCGCAGTCGCTGCTGTTCGCGCCGGCTTACATCGCCGTCGAGCGGGGGCTGTTTCGCGAACAGGGGATCGACCCCAAGATCATCTATGTCGCCGGGCCCGGTGTCATTCCGGCTGTGCTCGGCAAGAGCGCCGATTTTACGCTGATCTCCGGCGGCATTCAGATCGCGGCAGCCGCGCGCAACCAGAAGCTTGTCGCGATTGCCAATACCCAGGATCGCTTCACGACCGATATCATCGTGCGCAAGCCGGTCGCCGACAAACTCGGGTCGATGGCCTCCGCAGGCGCCCTCGACAAGGTCAAGGCGCTCAAGGGACTGACCATCGGTATCGATGCGGTGAACGGTCTGCCGCACAGCTTCCTGCGTTATCTTGCCCGCAAGGCGGGCATGAATCCCGAAACAGACTTCACCATCACGGCTCTGCAGCCGCAGGCGATGGTCGCCGCAATGAAGAGCGGGACGATCGACGCGATGGCGTTCTCGCCGCCGTTCTCCCTGACGGCGGTCGCCGACGGCGGCGTGATGTGGGTGTCGGGTCCCGACGTCGACCTGCCGGAGATGAAGACGTTTCCCTACAACGTCGTTCTGGTGCGTCCGGATCATTGCCAGGCCCAGGCGGCGATCTGCCGTGGTTTCGTCGCGGCGCTGAGGAAGGCCGTCGCCTTGATGAAGAGCGATCCGACCGCGAGCCTCGCGGCGCTCGGCAAGACCTTCGACAAGATGGAGCCCGGAGCGCTGAAGCAGTCGTTCGAGATCTTCGCGAAATATGCGCGGTCCGACCTCGAACTGACCGACGACATGTATCGTAACGTCGTCTCCTTCGACAGGATCAGCGGCATCATCCCGGAGGATGCCAAAGTTCCACCTGCCGGCGAGCTGTACTCGCCGGCATCCGCCAACTAACGCCATCTGGAGCTGAGAGATGTGGGATCGCATCATCTTTGCGGCTGCACTGGCTGCCGTCTGGCAGGCAGGAAGCGCCTGGGCCGGGCCAGAGCAGATAAGCTCTCCGGTCCTGGTGGTGCACCAGATCTATGTCTGGATCGCATCCGGCGTGCTGCTCGGTCATGTCGGCTACACCGTGCTCGAGGCGGCGCTCGGCTTCTTAATCGGAGCGGTGCCCGGCTTGCTGCTGCCGTTGGTGCTGCGGCGACACGTGTTCCTCGCCGCCGTGCTCGATCCCTTCATCATGATCGGCTACGGGCTGCCAAAAATCGCGTTCATTCCGCTTTTCATCGTCTGGTTCGGGATCGGTATTTGGAGCAAGGTCGCGCTGGTCGCGAGCGTTAGTTTCTTCCTGGTTTTCTTCAGTACTTCTGAGGGAGTGCGAGCCGTCGATCCACGCCTGCTGCGGATGGCAAAGGTCGCCGGCGCCAGCGAAGCGCAATTACTGCGCACCATCGTGCTGCCCTCGGCGACGCCGTTCGTCTTTCAGGCGGTCCAGATTGCCCTGCCGCTGTCGATCGGCGGTGCGGCGATCGCCGAATTGATCTCCTCAAACCGCGGCCTCGGTTACTTGATCCAGTCCTCGGCCGGCAACTTCGAGATCACGGGCGCGCTGGCCGCCGTCGCGGCGCTGACGCTGATCGTGGCGCTGACCAATATCGCCGTGGCCGCTGCAGAAGCGCAGCTACTGGCATGGCGTCCGCAGACGAACCCCAGCACTCCGAAGGCGGCTTGACATGACTTGTGAACCCGTTCTCGAAGCCCGCGATCTTGGCAGGTTCTTTAGCGACAGAGCGACGCAGAGCGAGCGTTGGATCATCAAGGGGCTCTCATTTGCGCTGCACGAAGGCGAGTTCGTCACGCTGGTTGGCCCATCGGGATCGGGAAAGTCGACGCTTCTGAATCTGCTCGCCCAGATCGATAGGCCTTCGGCGGGAGAGATCCGGCTCCACGGCGAGGTCATAAGCGCGCCGTCGCGGCCGGGTCAGAGCGCGGGCGCAAATGGACGCATCGGCTACATCATGCAGGACGACAACCTGCTGCCGTGGCGCACGCTGCGCGCCAATGTCGAATACCCGCTGCAGATCCAGGGCCGGCTCGATGCCTCGTTTCGCAAGCGGGTCGATGAGTTGATCGCCGCTGTCGGCCTGAACGGTTTTGAGAACCACTATCCGCACGAATTGTCGGGCGGCATGCGCAAACGCGCATCGATCATCCGCACGCTGGCCTACGATCCGCCTGTGATCCTGATGGACGAACCATTCGGCGCGCTCGATGCGGAGTCGCGCCTGCACATTCAGAAGGATCTGGTCCGGCTGTGGGAGCTTGGTCGCAAGACCATCCTCTTCGTAACGCACGACATCACCGAGGCCATCGCGCTCGGCGATCGGACGCTGACGCTGACGAAATCGCCGGCCTGTATTCGCGGCGAACACCTGATTGACATTTCCCGCCCGCGCTCGGTCGACAGTCTGGTCACCGAGCCGAACTATCCTGGCATTTTCAGCCGCATCCGGGCGGAGGTCTGATGAGCCAGTCCATCAGCCACATCGTCCCCGAGATCGCGCAGCCGCTGTTGCGTCGCTCTGCAATGCCGTGGCTTGCGCTGGCCCGCGGTGGCGTCGCCATCGTGTTGCTGACGGTGTGGGAAGCATCCGCACGCTGGGTGCCGGATTTGATTGCGGGCCCGCTGCCGACCCTACTACGTGTGATCGATCTGGTTCGGACCGGTGAGATCGTCTGGATGTTGTGGACGACGACGCTGGAGGCCATCGGCGGACTTCTGATCGGCGCAGGCCTCGGTGTTGTGCTGCCGTTTGTCGTGCAGATGTCGCCGCGGCTGTCATCGGTCATTGAGCCGTTTGCCAAGGCCACGGTCGGGATTCCGAAACTCGCGCTAAGCCCGATCCTGATCATGTGGTTCGGGATCGGCCTGACGTCGAAGATCGTGCTTGTGGCGCTGATGACGTTCTTCCTTGTCTTCGTCGCCACCTTTATCGGCATTCGGTCGGTCGGACCGAACCTGATCCGGACGGTCGCGATTTTCGGCGCCGGCAAGCGCGAGATCGCGCGCGAGGTTTTGTGGAATTCGTCCCAGCCCTTCGTATGGGCGGCGCTGCGGGCGGCGCTGCCGTGGGCGATCAATGCGGCGCTGGTCGGTGAATTCCTCGCGGCCGAAAACGGCATCGGTTACTACATCCACCATTCCTACAACGTTGCCGATATCACCGGTGTTTATGCCGGCATGGTCATTACCGCAGCACTGGTGCTGCTCGCCGACGCCGTGCTGCGCCTGTTTCAGCGCCGTGCCCTAGCCTGGCGTCCCGACAACGCAGATCAAACTCTTCATTAGAGGACGAGCATGAAACTGTTTTACGCACCCGGCGCGTGTTCGATCGGCATCCACTATCTGCTAGAGACCATGGGAGACCCCTACGACCGGCAGAAGATCGACATCAAGACGGGCGAGAACCGCCAGCCCTGGTATCTAGCTCTCAACCCGAAGGCCAAGGTGCCCACGCTGCAGCGTGACGACGGATCGGTGCTGACGGAATTTCCGGTGATCGCGCAGCACATCGCTGCGTCGGCGCCGGGCACTGGTTTGTCGCCGTCCGATCCTGAGTGTGCATTGCGAGCGGCCGAAATGACAGACTACTTGGTCTCGACCCTGCATATGCAGGGTTTCTCGCGCATCTTTCGTCCGGCAAAATTTTGCGAAGATCCGACGACGCACGATGCCATCCAGCGGCAGGGGCGCGACGTGGTCACTTCCGGGCTCGCGGTTGTAGAAAACGAATTGAAACCGGGCGGCGCTTTGCACGGCGAGGCGACCTTCGCGGATGCGGCCCTGTTCTACGTGCTTTTCTGGGCCATCGACCGCGTCAAGCTCGAAGTCCCGCGCGCCTGCGCCGAGCGCTACGCCACCTTGAAGTCGACCGAAGCAGCGACGCGCGTGTTCGCGGAAGAGGGGATCGCGCTATGACGTGGCGCTGTCCGTCAAGACGATGGATTGGGTCGGTCGCGGCCGTACTTGCCACTGTTCTTTCGACGGCGGGCGGGCAGGCCGCGGACGAGTATCCGAATAAGCCGGTCCGCATCGTGGTGGGGTTTGCGCCCGGCGGTAGTTCCGATACGGCGGCGCGGTTGGTCGGCGAACGGCTGTCCAGGCGGCTTGGCCAGACCGTGGTGGTCGAGAACAAGCCCGGTGCCGGCGGCATGCTCGCGACAACGCAGGTCATGAACGAGCCGGCGGACGGCTATTCGCTGCTGCTGCTGGCGAGTGCGCATTCTGTGGCAGCTGCGATGCGCGCCAAGCTCCCGTTCGATCCCGTCGCAGATCTGGAATGGATCTCCACGGTGTCGACCTACGGCATGGTGGTCGGCGTTCGACCGGCGTCACCCTACAACTCGCTGGCCGAGCTGATCGCGGCGGCCAAGGCAAAGCCGGGGTCGATCAGTTTTTATTCGGTGGGATTCGATACGGGACACCACCTGGTGGGCGAATGGATCAATGCCGCCACCGGTGCAGGACTGCTCCACGTGCCGTATCGTGGAAGCACGCCCGCACTGACCGATTTTCTCGGCGGGCGTGTCGACGTGATGATCGATACGATGACCTTCGCTTATCCGCAGTCGCTGGCCGGCACCGTTCGGCCGCTCGCGGTGACGACGCGCGACGTCCCCGCGGAGATGAAAAACGTTGCCTTCTCTGGGGACGTCGTGCCGGGGCTGGAATACGAATCGTGGCTCGGTATCGCGGCTAAGAAAGGCATCCCATCCGAGGCCGCTGACCGTCTGCGGCAGGAAGTCGTCGCGATCGTCAAATCAGAGGACTTCCAGAAGGAGATGCGGGCTCTGGGGGCCAATGCGACGCCGAGCACCGCGCCCGAATTCGCCGGTCGCGTGAGGCGGGAGATCGCAGAATTTAACAAGGTCATCGATGCCCGGGGCATCGAGCGTCAGTAGCGGTACCGACCGCATTTCCGACAGGAGATATTCAATGGCTCTCAAGTCTCTCGGCTATATCGGCATTCAGTCCACCAAACTCGAGGACTGGAGTGGCTTTGCCACCAGTCTTCTAGGCATGCAGCCGGTCGACCGGGGCGGGGCCGTGCGAACCTTCAGGATGGACGATCGCAAGCAGCGACTTGTGGTGACCGGAGCGGACAACGAAGGGCTCGGCTTCATGGGCTGGGAGGTCGATCATCACGACGACCTGGAAGCGATGGCTACGCGGCTTGATGCGCATGGCGTCCGGGTCAGGCGCGGCACGCGGGCGCTCGCGGACGAACGCCGCGTCGCCGACTTGATCGTCTTCACCGATCCCAACGGGCACCGCGTCGAGATCTTCCACACGCCAGAGATCGCGAGCGACCCGTTCAGTCCCGGCCGGCCGATTTCCGGGTTCAAGACCGGACCGCTGGGCATGGGCCACGTGGTCCTGAACGTCGACAATATCGAGCAGGCGATGTTGTTCTATCGCGATGTCCTCGGTTTCAGTGTGACGGACTATGGCTTGAAGCCCTATCCGCTATATTTCTTCCACATCAACGGGCGCCATCACTCCTTTGCGATGGTCGGGTCCGGCAGGCAGAGCTTCCACCATTTCATGGTTGAACTGCAGAGCCTCGACGATGTCGGGCAGGGCTACGATCTGGCCCAACTCGACGAGGGCCGCGTCGCCTATACGCTGGGACGCCACACCAACGATCACATGACGTCGTTCTATGCGCACTCGCCGTCGGACTTTTTTGTCGAATACGGCTGGGGCGCGCAGGTCATCGATCCCAACACCTGGGAGCCGTTCGAGACCCATGACGGCCCGAGCCTGTGGGGCCACGAGCGGCTCTACATGGCGGAGGAACAACGCAAGCGCATGCGGGACATGCGGCTGGATGCTGCCCGCCGCGGCGTCCGCGTTCCCAACCCGGCAAACTGCGCCTGGCTCGACTCCGTGGTGCGGGCGGAGTAGCGGAATGTCCGTCAGCGATAAAACCGTCGATGTGGCAATCGTTGGCCTCGGGCCGGTCGGCGCCACGCTTGCGCTGCTGCTAACCCAGGCCGGTCTCTCCATCACCGTGCTGGAACGCGAGGCCGAACCGTATCCGCTGCCGCGCGCGGTTCACTTCGACGACGAAGTGATGCGTGTCTTTCAGACGATCGGCATCGCCGCCGACGTCCTGCCGTCCACCTGCCTGTCCCCCGGCATGCTGTTCGTCGATGCCGATGGCCGGTGCATGCTCGATTGGTCTCGGCCGGCGACGATCGGGCCGCAGGGTTGGCACGAAAGCTACCGCTTTCATCAGCCGGACCTCGAGCGCGTGCTGCGCCACAAGCTTGAGACGCTGCCCGAGGCGACGGTGCTCACCCGTCGCGATGTGTTCGCGATCGATCAGGACGCGGACGGCGCAACGTTGCGCTTCGAGGATCTTGCCTCGGGCCAACTTGAACAAATCCGTGCGCGCTATGTGGTCGGCTGCGACGGGGCGCGCTCGTTGGTTCGGCGTCTGATCGGTTCGACATCGACCGATCTGGGTTTTCACGAGCGCTGGCTGGTGGTGGATTGCCTGTTGAAGCGCGACAGGCCGGATCTCGGCGATCACAGCATCCAGTTTTGTGAACCGGAGCGGCCCGCGACCTATGTGCGCGGTGTGGGACAACGCCGCCGCTGGGAGATCACGGCGCGCGATGACGAAAGCAACGCCGCGCTGATCGAGCCCGCAAAGATCTGGCAACTGCTGTCGCGCTGGATCACGCCGGACGATGCCGACATCGAACGCGCCGCCGTGTACATGTTCCATTCGGTGGTGGCGCGCAGGTGGCGACGGGACCGCTTGCTGATTGCCGGCGATTCCGCCCATCAGACGCCGCCGTTTCTTGGTCAGGGGCTTTGTGCGGGGATCCGCGATGTGAGCAATCTGGCGTGGAAACTGATCGCAGTGATCGGGGGCTGCGCTGACGATGCGTTGCTCGATACCTACGCCAGCGAACGCGTGCCGCATGTCACCGAATATATCGAGCTTGCCGTGCGTCTCGGCGGATTGATCAATACCCGCGCCGTCGAGCGCGCGTTGCCGGGCGCGTCGGCCACCGCCGAGCCGGTCCGCATGAGTTCGATCAAGCCCCGTCTGGGCCCGGGTCTGGCGCCGGACGGCGTTTGCCCGATCGGGATGCCCGGGCCGCAACCGCGCATGTCGGACGGCCGCCTTCTCGACGATCACGTCGGATATGGATTCGCCCTGATCGCGCGTGCCGGCGACATCGGCGCCGAGGAAACGCTGCGGCGGCGATGCCGGCAGCAGGGCGTGGCATTCGTGGCGGCCGATGACGACGGTCCGCTTCGGGACTGGCTGGATCAGGGCAATATCAGCGCCGCGCTCATCCGGCCGGATCGATACGTGCTCGCCGTGGCCGCGACTCCGGGTGATGCAGCAAGCCTGCTCACCCACGCGCTCCACCTTCCGCCTTCACTGCACCGGGAATCCTGCGCCGCATGAGCGCTCCAGATCATTTTTTCATTCAACTCAGAGAGACCGATCATGAAACTCGTATCGTTCCAAGCCGACAACGTCACTCGCTTCGGCGGCATAAAGAACCAGGGCATCGTCGAACTCGGCCCGCATTTCAGGGAGCGCGGCATCGCGTCGTTACGGCAGCTACTCGCGGCGGATGCGCTCGGCGAAGCGAAGCGCATTGTCGAGCAGGCTGCGCCGAACTGGAAACTCGATGATGTCGCCTTCCTTCCAGTGATCCCCGACCCGGGTAAGATCATCTGCATCGGTCTCAACTATCGCGATCATGTCGCGGAAACCGGGCGTACGGTCACTGAAAATCCGTCGATCTTCGTCCGTTTCCCCGAAAGCCAGGTCGGTCATCTGCAACCGATCGTGAAGCCGCTGGAATCCGATCATTTCGATTACGAGGGCGAATTGGCCGTGGTGATAGGCAGCGGAGGTCGTCGCATCGCAGAAGATCTCGCGTTGGCCGCGATTGCCGGATACGCTTGCTACAATGAAGGCAGCATCCGGGACTGGCAGCGCCATACGTCGCAATTCATTGCAGGAAAAACGTTCGCGCGAACCGGGTCGTTCGGACCGTGGCTAGTGACGGCCGACGAGATTCCCGACCCGTCGAAACTGTCATTGCAGACCCGGCTCAACGGCGAGGTCGTTCAGAGATCAACGACGGATCTGCTGATCACGGGCATCCCAGCGCTGATTAAATATTGTTCCACGATCATGACTCTCGAGCCGGGCGACGTGATCGTCACCGGCACGCCCGGCGGTGTGGGTGCGAAGCGCTTTCCGCCGCTGTGGATGAAAGACGGCGACACTGTTGAAGTAGAGATCAGCGGAATCGGTGTGCTGCATAATCATGTCATCGCCGAAAAAGCCTAGGTACCCGAACAAACAGAATGTTGCGCGTGCAGACCACGAAGCAATCCTTCGCCTTTCGATATAAAGCCGCGCAACTGGCGCGGCAGGCCCAAGCCGAGCCTGAGCCCGATAAATCGGCACTTCTGCTTTCGGGATGCACTAGCCTGGACCGGGATAGCCGAGAACGAAGAAATTTTGGCTCAAGACAACGTTAATATGCGGAATGATTAGCCCATGAAAAGCTAGTCGAAGCTCTCAGAAACCCAACTGGACCGCTCTTGGCGCAAAGCTGACGTCGAGATGCAAATTTGACCTATTTGATCTGACCCGTACTTGACGTGGCGTCGCCATCATCGGGTCCAGCGACCTTCGTGGAAATCTCGGTGCTATTGATCGTATTCACTTGAGGGCAGCTGCGCTTCGAGAAATGTTCTCTGCCAAGGTCTGAAGGCTGGGCAGGAAGGTTTTGAGCAACTCACGTCGATCGATTGCAGAGATGAAATAAGTCATACCAACCGTCGCAAGCACCTTGTCGCCACTCATGATCGGGATGGCGATCGTCCCGGATGAGCGAGGGTCGACGGCGCGATCCCGCTCGGCATAGCCTTGCTTCCGGATTGATCTCAGCATCAACAATGTCTGAGCACGATCGCCGATGAGTTGATCTTCATCAATCGTCGATCGTGAAAGTAGGTCGAGCAGCATCAGGCGCTCCCCGATGGGGCAGAATGCCAGATAGGCACGACCGAGCGCGCGGCGCAGCAGGCTGAGATGCATGTTGATCGTTCCGTGGAACGGCGACACCGGACTGTCCGCAATAGTGCTGAAGCGCACGACCACGGACGTGTGGTCGAGAACGCCAATCGCCAACGGCCACTGATGCTGTGACGTAAAGGACAGCGCCCAGGGTCGCGCGGCTTCGACCACCAGTGGGTCGCCGTGAAAGCCGTTGCTCAGGGATTTGACGCGCGACGCCACCGTGTAGCCGCCTTGCCTGCGGTCATTGGCGGCATAGCCCATGGCGCACAGCGATTTCATCAGCCGAACGATGGTCGATTTAGGCAGGCCGGTCGCGAGATGAAGGATCTGGATCGAGGCGACGCGATGCCGGTTCAACTCCTCCAGCAGGATGAGCGTGCGGGCTGCTGCTTCGACCTTCGGTGAACGGGGGGCCATACCAAGATTCCACTCTGCGGAACGCTGGCGAATAGATATGGCAAATGGCCCGGCTGGTTGCAATATCGGCCCAACAGAATGTGCCGGTGTCGTTCAGGCCACCGAAGCGCAACCGTGTCGTGGGAGGAAGTGCCGTGTCTTGCGGAGAGGTCAGCGCGCCAATGGCGTCGTCGCGCCCCACCAGTATCGCGTGGCAATTAGTTCACCTGCCATATCCGGAAAACGTCGGGCGCTATTGCGATCTTTCGCGTACGCGCCGACGCGGGAGTGCCGCTCGATGAGGCGTGGGCTGCGGCCCCGCCATTCATCGGCAGATCGCCATTTTCTCAGAACCAGCATCCACTGAAGGGCAGCCATCATGGCCGAGAATTCCGTTTCATATCCTGACACTGTCGCGCTCCCGCCGCTCTCGCGTCCGAAGGAGGTCGAGGAGCTGCTGGTCGATGCGATCGATCTGCATTGCCACAGCGGGCCTGCCGCGATGCCGCGGATACTTGATCACTATGAGGAGATGCAGGACGCTGCCGCGGCGGGTTTTCGCGCGGTGCTGTACAAGGATCACTTCTATCCCGGGATGGCGCATGCCATCATTCTGGAAAAACTGTTTCCGCAGTCCGGCGTCCGCCTGTATTCGGGCGTGGCGCTGAACAATGCGTCGGGCGGCATCAACCCGCACGCGGTCGATCATGCGATCAAGCTCGGCGGCAAGATCGTCTGGATGCCGACGCTTTCGGCGGCGAACCATATCAACGTTCAGGCCAGCGGTCAGGCCAAGACATTCCCGAAGACATCCCAGAAGATGCTGGATCCGATCCCGCTCACGGCGCTGGACGCCAACGGCAAGCTCACGGATGACACGAAGAAGGTCATCGATCTGATCGCGGAGGCAAACATCATCCTGGCTGGCGGTCACCTCCACGTCTCGGAACAGCACGTCCTCTTCGAGGAGGCCAAACGCCGCGGCGTCAAGAAGATGATGGTCAATCATCCGACCTACGTGGTCGGCTTTGCCGATAGCGATATCCGCCAGTTGGTCGCGCTCGGCGTGACGATGGAACATTCCATCTGCATGTTCATCGAAGGCAAGTCGAAGAAGTTCAGCGGAGACGATCTGGCCCACCTCATCGAGGTCGCCGGCGTGGAGAGCACCATTCTGTCGTCCGATCTGGGCCTGCTCGGTTCGCAGCGTCCGGTGGATGGTTTCCGTAGCATCACGCAGATGCTGCTCGATCTGCAGATGCCGCGCGCCACGATCAAGAAACTGATCAGCGAGAACGCGGCGGCATTTCTCGATCTGCCGGCGAAGCGCGCCGCTCAATAGAATCCTGACAAGAACGACCGGGGAAGGTCGGCCAACAAGATCGACGAGGAAACCATGAACGTGGATCGCGAAAGCGAAGAAGCCCTGATGAATCGCATCATGTGGCGGGTCATGCCGCTTGTGATGGCGATGATGATGCTGGCCGTGATCGACCGGTCGAATGTCGGCTACGCCAAACTGCAGATGGCCAGCAGCCTGGGCATGTCCGAGACCATGTACGGACTGGCGTCCTCGCTGTTCTTTATCGGTTATTCGTTCTTTGAAATCCCGAGCGCCTTGGCCGCGCATAAGTTCGGCGCGCGGCTCTGGTTTGCGCGTATCCTGCTGACATGGGGCATGCTGACGGTGCTGCTGGGTTTCAGCATGACCGGCTCGATGTTTGCGGCGGTGCGCTTTCTGGTCGGCGTGGCCGAGGCGGGGGCGTATCCGGGCATCATCTTCTACCTCACGCTCTGGTTTCCCAAGCGCTACCGCGTGCAGGCCGTGGCGCTTCTCACCATCGGCAGTCCGCTCGGCAACATGTTCGGCTCGCTGTTTGGCGGCATCCTGCTGGATTTCGATGGCATGCTTGGCCTCGCCGGCTGGCAGTGGGTCTTCATCGCCACCGGTGCGCCCGCGGCCATCCTGTTCGTTTTGGTGATGCGCTATCTCCCCGACAATCCGCAGACGGCCGGTTTCCTGTCGTCCGAGGAGAAGGAGCGGCTGGCGGCCGCGCTCGGCCGCGATGAAATCGCCACCACCATGCATACCAGTCCGCTCCGCGTCCTGATCGACGCGAGGGTGTGGTGGTTTTCGTTCGTCTACACGCTGATCACGCTGTCACTCTACGGAATCATCTATTGGTTGCCAACGGTCGTCAAAGGATTCGGCACGACCGGCACGCAGAATGGTATCTTGAATGCACTGCCATGGGCTGTGGCTGCCGCGGTCCTGGTCTGGCTCCCGCGCCATCTGCGCGAGCACCGCACAGTGCTGATCGGCATGGCGGTGATCGCTTTGTGCGGGATGGGGGCGTTCTTCACCTCGACCCTGCTGACCGAGAACTGGATGCGTTATGTGGCGCTCGCGGTTGGCACCCCATGCGTCTCGCTCATGTTTCCATGCTTCTGGTATTTGCCGTCGCAGATCTTCAAGGGAGCGCATGCGGCGGCGGCGATTGCAGCCATCAGCACGATCGGCAGTCTCGGGGGCTTTGCCGCGCAGAATCTCATGCCCTGGGTCGCGGGCTTGTCGGGCAGTGCGCTGGCTGCGATGTCGGTACCCGCCCTCAGCCTGGGTCTGCTGGCCGCCAGCGCATTCGCGATGTTGCTGACATGGCGCGTCCTGCCGAAGACGGACGGCGAGAGTGAGGTCACTGTTGCGGCTGCTGCCGCTCGCCGGCAGGTCGTGTCATGACGGCGCTTCCGTCGGACATGCGGGCGGTCAGGATCGCCCGCTTCGGCGGTCCCGAGGTGCTGGCGCTTGGCGAAGAGGCCTTGCCGACTCTGGCGCGCGGCGAAGTGCTGGTGCGTGTGGTGGCGGCCGGCGTGAACCGGCCAGACATCCAGCAGCGCCGCGGACTCTATCCGCCGCCGCCCGGCGCAACGGAGATTCCAGGCCTCGATATTGCCGGTATTGTGGTCGCGACAGCGCCGGATGTGAACTGGCCGCGGGTCGGCAGTGCGGTCTGCGCGCTCGTCACCGGCGGCGGCTATGCGGAGTATTGCAGCGTGCCTGCCGTGCAATGCATGTCGGTCCCTCGGGGATACGACTTCGCACAAGCGGCGGTACTTCCCGAGGTGCTGTTCGCCTGCTGGAACAACGTCATTCTTCTCGGCAAGCTGGCGGAGGGTGAGAGCATCCTCGTACAGGGCGGCACCAGCGGTGTCGGCATGGCGACCATCCAGATCGCAAAGCTGCTGCGATCGGCGCGTGTCTTCGCCACGGCCGGGTCGGAAACCAAGCGTCAGATCTGTCGCGATCTCGGCGCGGAGATCGCGCTCGACTATCGCTGCGATTGGGTCAAGCCGCTGGTGGAAGCGACGCAGGGGCAGGGCATCAACGTCATCCTCGACTCGCAGGCTGGTCCTTACACCAATCTGGAGCTGGAACTGCTGGCCTTCGATGGTCGCCTTGTCCTGATCGCGAGCCACCTCGGTGAACGCGCCGACATCAATGTCCGGCAGATCGTGCGCCGCCGGCTGACGCTGACGGGGTCGACGATCCGGCCGCGTCCGCCGGAATACAAGGGCTGGATTGCCAAGGCCCTGATGCGCGAAGTCTGGCCATTGCTCGAGGATCGGCGGATGCGGCTCAGCATCTGTGCGGCATTTCCGCTGGAGGACATGGCCAAGGCGCATGCCCTGATGGATGCCAATGAGCAGATCGGCAAGGTCGTGCTGATCGTCGATCCGGCCCTTGCCTATGTGGTGCCGGACGGTCGACCGAACTAGAGCACGAAAGACGACGTGATGAGTGATGTCCTGTCAATGCCGGTCGCGGCGGCCGAGGAGTTTCTCGCCGATCTGTTCGAGCGCGCCGGTCTTCCGTCGCTGGCGTCCGGGCAGATGGCGTGCGCGCTGGTCGATGCCGATGTGGCCGGCCTGCCGTCGCACGGTCTGTCGCAGGCCGACATGTATATTCGCCGGCTTCGCCTCGGGAGTGTGTCGTCCGTTGTGAAGCCGATCGTGGTTGAGAGTCGCGCGGCAATGGCTGTGCTGGATGCGCGGGGCATGTTCGGCCATCTGGCGGGTGACGCGGCCATGCAGATGGCCATTGAGCGCAGTAAAGAGATGGGTGTCGGTGTCGTGGCGGTTCGCAACAGTTTTCACTTCGGCGCGGCGGCCCGGTATACACGCCAGGCAAGTGCCCGTGATTGCATCGGCATCGCCATGTGCAACACCAAGCCGATGATGCCGGTTCCTGGCGGTCTGGAGAAACTGGTCGGTAACAATCCTCTCTCGATCGCTCTTCCGGTGTCCGACGGGCCCGAGTTTGTGCTGGACATGGCGCTGAGTGAAGCTGCGCTCGGCAAGATCCGTGTCTATGAGCGGGAAGGGAAGCCGCTCCCGCCGACATGGGCCGTCGACCGCAACGGGGAGCCTACGACGGATGCCAAGGCCGCTATCGACGGCATGCTGTTGCCGTCGGGCGGCGCGAAGGGCTTCGGCCTGTCGCTGGCGATCAATCTGATGTGCAGCCTGCTGTCGCAGGGGCCCGGCGGCGACGAGGTTGCGCCGCTCTATGGCGACCTTTCGAAGCCGTTTCTGTGTTCGCTGCTGTTTCTGGCGATCGATATCGAACACTTCCGTTCGGTCGAAGACTTCCGCAATGAAGCGTCCGCCGAGCTCGCGAAAATTCGCGCGTCGCGCGCGCAGGCGCCGCCGCGTACGCCGGGTGAACGCAGTTGGACGAAGCGCCAGAGCGATGGCGGCCGGATAGATATTCCACGCGCACTGTCCGCGACGTTGAACGCGCTGGCAGAGGAAATCGGATCGCCAGAGCGTCTGCCGTCTTAACGGTACGCGCTGCCAAAGAGCATCACCGTAAGAATTAAAATGAGACCGGCCGTCATGTCGACGGCCGCAGAATGAACAGGAGCACGGGCGATGCAGGCGCCGCGTCAAAAGGTTTTCATCACTTGCGCCGTCACCGGCAATCTGACCACGCCGGAGCAGACACCGCATCTGCCGATCACGCCGGCGGAAATCGCCGAGGCCTGTCTCGGGGCGGCCGAGGCCGGCGCCGCCATCGTGCATATCCATGTGAGGGAGCCTTCCACCGGGAAGCCTTCGATGGAGCTCGAATATTACCGGGACGTGGTCGACCGGATACGCGCGAAAAACACCCAGCTGATCCTCAACATCACCACGGGCCCCGGCGGCCGTTTCGTTCCATCCACGGACCAGCCACGCGTCGCAGCGGCGGGAACGACGCTGATTGCACCTGAAAAACGTGTCGAGCACATCGCCGCGCTTCGCCCGGATATCTGTACCCTCGATCTCAACACCATGAATTCGGGCAGGGAAGTCGTCATCAATACGCCCGGCAATGTTAGGCGGATGGCGAAGGTGATCCGTGAGGCCGGGGTAAAGCCGGAGATCGAGCTGTTCGATTCCGGCGATATTGCGCTGATGAATGATCTGCTGAAGGACAACACACTCGACGGGCCCGTACTCTGTTCCTTCGTCATGGGGGTTCGTTATGGCTTCCAGCCAAGTCCCGAGACGGTCATCTACGCCCGCAACATGCTGCCGCCGGATGCTCAGTTCACCGCCATCGGCATCGGCAAGACGTCATTCCACAATGTCGCGCAATCCTATCTGTGCGGCGGACACGTTCGCGTTGGTCTGGAAGACGCCGTCTATCTGTCGCGCGGACAACTCGCGCCATCGAATGCTGCCATGGTGGAGAAGGCCCGTCGCATCGTCGAGGAACTCGGCGGAGCGATCGCATCGCCACGCGAGGCGCGGGAGATCATCGGCCTTCCCACTCGCCTAGCGGCAAGCTGACGGAGGTCTGCTGGATGACGCGTCTCAACGTTACCGTCGGCCGAACGGCCCTCAAGAATCCGCTGATCGCCGGATCCGCGGAGCACCATATCGACCCCGAAGGCGTACGTCGTGCGCTGCGCGCCGGCGTTGGCGCGGTGGTGGTCAAGTCCATCAACGAATCCGAGCGCGGCCGTGACCAGCTGCAGCGCGCCGAATACATGCTGCTCGACAGCGAGTGGCGCGAAATGGCGTGGACGCCGAACGCGCCTGACACGGCATTCATCGCCTGTCGCTCTGGCCTGACGCCGCAGAGCTTCGATGCGTGGCTCGATCAGACGGTCCAGCTCGATCGCGAGGCCAGCCAGGTCGAATCCTATGCGGTCGCGAGCCTGATCGTTGCGGACCTCGCGCGAACGGTCGAGATGGCCAGGCAGGTCGAGCAGGCGGGCCTGCGCGTCCTCGAGCTGAATATCGGCACGCCCTATGCCAGCCAGGCAAAAGGTGTGGTGTCCACCGAACTCGATCCCGAGCGGGTGTCCATGATCGTGTCTGCGGTAAGGCAGGCGATCGGCATCCCGCTATGGGTCAAGATCACCGGACAGAGCGAGCGCGTGCCGGACCTGGCGGATGCCGCATGTCTCGCGGGCGGCGAAACCGTGGTGATGGCCGGGCGGCTGCTCGGCTTCGTGCCTGACGTCGAGACGATGCAGCCGTTTCTGGGAACGACGCTGGGCGTCGGAGGATACTGGAATCTGCCGCTGACGTGTCACTGGCTGGCTGTGTCGCGGCAACAGCTTGGCGCCGACAAGCCGCTGATTGCGACCAATGGCGCACGCAACGGTCTCGATGTCGCGCGCATGATGCTCGCTGGCGCCAGCGCGGTGGAGATGGCATCGGCCGTGATGCTGCGCGGCGCGGCCGTGCTGTCATCCGCGCTGGATGAACTCGACGCTTACCTGCGCGGCAAGCGGATGACCGCTGCCGAACTGGTTGGCAGGGCTGCAGACCAGCGCAAGACATTTGCCGACATGCCGCTGCGCACCGACAACTGGAGAAAATACATTGCCGATCAGCTTTAACGCGGGCGCGCCGTCCGCGCGCTGCGCTTGACGGGTGGTGGCTGATGAGCGCCGCGGCCGTGCCCGAGCTTGTGCGAGATCTGGCGTGCCGCCTCGATGAGCTGGGCGACGTCGGACGGCCGTGTCTTCTCCGGCAGGACCTGAATCGATGCCACGATGGCGACCGAGGCGATGCAGGCATCCTGCGCGTCGAAGATCGGCGCGGCCACCGCATTCATCCCGATCAAGCTCTGCTCTGGGGCCGTGGCAAAACCAAGACGCACGATCTCCAGATATTCCTGTTCGAGCTTGCGGACGCTAACAATGGTCTTGTCGGTGAAACGCTGCAAGGGCTGCGCGAGGACGCGCGCCCTCATGGGGCTGGGGGCGAAAGCCAGCAGGACCTTTCCCTGCGCCGACGCATGGAAGGTCAATTCGCTCCCCGGGCGAACGCCGAGTTCAATCGCCGCCGTGCCCGACAGTTTGTGCAGGATCAATGCGCCGCGCGGCGTCATCTCGGAAAGAACGACGAAATGGCCAAGGGCATCGCGCAACTGCCGCATCGGTCCTTCCGCGAGCTGAATGAGATCCGCATCAGGCGCGTGCCGGGCGAGCAACCGGCCCTTCGGACCGATGCTGTAGCGCGAGGTGCTGGAGTTCTGCGTGAGATACCCGCGGTCGACCAGCGTCTGCAGATGCCGATGCACCGATCCCTTCGTCATGCCCAGACGGTCGGCGATCTGCGTCACGCCCAGTTCATCGTCCGAGAATGCAACGGCTTCCAGTACGTCGATGGCCAGTTGCACGGAGTGGACGCCGGTTGATGCTGAATCGCTCATCGTTTCTCAAATTCGTGTTCGCCTGTGCTGAACAACGTAGCGAACTGGAATGCAAGTGCAATGTGATTGATGCGTTGAGCGTCGCGGACATATGCCCCGAAACTATTGACACGACCGTGCGCCGACCACTATCTTTAAATGAAACAGCGTTCCGCGCTCGAGAACGTTAACGAGATCGACGGTCTTCAAGGCAATCGGGACAAAATGCGGTGAGGGAATGACAGAGTTAGCTGATCCCAAGGTCGAGGCGCGCATCGCCGCGTTGTTGAAAGGCGCGATTGATCCGCATGTGCATAGCGGGCCGTCCATCGCGCCGCGCGGCATCGACCACGTCACGTTGCTTCGGCAGGCCTCGCAGGCGGGTTTCGCCGCGGTCGTTACCAAGGATCACGACTACAGCGGTGTCATGACGGCCGAGCTGATCCGGCAGCACTTTCCCGAGCTGAAGACGAAGATCTATTCCAGCATCGTGCTCAATAATGTGGTGGGCGGTCTCAACCCCTACGCGGTTGAGCACACCGCTGCGTTGGGTGGCAGGATCGTCTGGCTTCCCACGCTGGCCGCCGCAAACCATCTGCGATGGCAGGCGTCTGCTCAATGGGTGCACCCGGCTTCCACCGAGCGGATGCGACCGGTTACCGCCATTCCGGTGCTGGACGACGACAAGTCGGTACGCGACGACATGAAGGAAATTCTCGATATCGTCGCGCGCAACGACATGGTGCTGGCCAGCGGTCACCTGCACGTCAGCGAGACCTGGCTGATCTTCGAAGAAGCGCAGCGCCGCGGTGTCAAGCGTCTGGTGTTCACTCATCCGGAGGACATCGTCGACGCGTCGTTGAACGACGTTAAAGGCATCGCGGCGATGGGGGCCTTCGTCGAGCACTCGCTCTGCATGTTCCTCGACGGCTGCAAGTTTAAGAGCCGTGAGGCCGAGGATCTGCGCGACCAGATTGAGGCCGCGGGCGTGGAGCAGACGATGCTGTGCTCCGACCTTGGCCAGACCGGAACCTTCAGCCCGCTCGACGGATTCCGCCGCGGCATCAGGCTCTGTATGGATCTGGGCTACGACGACGATCAGATCCGCAAGATGGTCTCCGGCAACACCGCGCGCGCGCTTGGCATCGAAGCGGATGTAGCTGCGGCGCGGGCCAGTTAGCCTTCCGGACAAGATACAGGCTCAGGCCGGCGCATCGTGAAACGCCGGCTCCCAGAATTGACACCAAGGGAGATTCCACATGTACGACACCACCGATCCGAGGGCCAAGCTTGCGCCCGCAGCCGCAGGCGCCGCGCCGGCAGGTCCTTTCGGTCAGGCCGAATATCTCCGCTTCTACGACGAGCCGCCGCAGGAGGATGGGCCGTCAGGCAGGAGCTGGTATGGGCGCGGGCAGAACTTCCTACTCGTGCATACGGAGGGAAAAGCCGGCGGTGTGCTGGCGCGTGAGGAGCAGCCGGACGAATACGCCGTGCTGTTGTCCGACCCCAAGGTGGTCGTGGAGATCACCACGGCGGAGGGCACCAAGCGTGTCAACGGCCGGTCGCTGGCCTTCGTGCCGCCAGGACGGTCAAGCATCAAGATCATTGAAGCCGGCAAGATCGTTCGCATCTTCACCACGCGGTCGGAGGATCTTGCGGCGAAATGCGCCAATGCAGCATCATATGCCACGGCCAAGCCCTACGTCGCACCGCTGGAGCCGTGGCCCGCGCCGAAAGATGGCTTTCGTCTGCGCGTCTACAGCCTCGACGTGCCGCCGGAGCCGGGCCGCTTCGGTCGTATCTGGCGCTGCACCACCATCATGGTGAACTATCTCGACGGCTATAACGGCCCCCGCGATCCCAGCAAACTGTCGCCGCACCATCACGACGACTTCGAGCAGTGCTCGCTCGCGGTTGAGGGGGAGTTCATTCACCATTTGCGCTGGCCCTGGACGATCAACAAGAAGAACTGGCGCAAGGACGATCACGAACTGTGCAAGACGCCGTCCATCGCCGTCATTCCGCCGCCCTCGATTCACACCACCGAGGCCTGTGGAAGTGACTTCAACCAGCTCGTCGACATCTTCTGTCCGCCGCGGCTCGACTTCTCGCAGAAGCCCGGCTGGATTCTGAACGCCGATGAATATCCGATGCCGTAACCGGCAGTCCACCCAGCAACGGCAACAGGATTATCAAAGATGACAACTGCTTCCACATTCCGGCAACGCATGCTTGGTGGCCAGAAACTTGTCGGCACGTTTCTGAAGACACCGACCGGTCACGGCACCGAAATCCTCGGCGATATCGGCTATGATTTCGTCGTGATCGATCAGGAGCACGGTCCATTCGATCGCACCAGCAGCGACATCGCGCTGATGGCTGCGCGGGCAACCGACACGCCGGCGCTGGTTCGGGTGCCGGGACCGGAGGCCATTCTCTCGGTGCTGGATTGCGGCGCCACCGGCGTCCTGGTCCCCCATGTGAAGAGCGCGGCCTATGCGCGCGAGGTGGCGGCAATGTTGCGGTATCGTGGCGGCAGCCGCGGCTTTGCGACCAGCACACGTGCGGGTCGCTATTCCGGCATACCGATGTGGCGGCACATTGCGGATTCGGATGCCCGGATGGTGTTCGTAGCCCAGATCGAGGATCCGGTGGCGCTGGACGAGATTGACGCCATCGCCGCCGTCGACGGCGTTGACTCGCTGTTTATTGGGCGGGGCGACCTGACCGCGGCCTTTGGCGATGAATCGAAAGATCCGCCCGATGTGTTGCGCGCAGTCGAACGCATCTCGGAGGCAGCACGCAAGGCCAACAAGCCGATCAGCGTCTATGTTGGCAATGCGAGCGAGGCCGCCTGGTTGAATTCGCTCGGCGCCAACGTCTTCGTGCTCTCGTCGGATCAGGGCTTTCTGCGCCAGGCGGCGACTGCCGCCCTGCGCGATGTCCGGGACAAGGTTGGATGAGCACGCGTTAGATCGATCAATCTGCAATCAGCGCTCAAGCTGAAAAAACAGACAGGGGGACGGAGACATGAGACCACACAAGGCGTCAATTTGCGCCACGCTGTTCGCGCTCGCGCTGGCACTGCCGGCGTCAGCGCAGCAGACGATCAAGATCGGATCGTCGCTGGGTTTGACGGGATACGGGTCGGCGACCGACGGTCACTGGCGTGACGGGATGCAGATCGCCATTGAGGCGGTCAATGCGCAAGGCGGCGTCCTGGGCAAGAAGCTCGAACTGGTGATCGAAGACAACAAGTCGACGCCGCAGCAGGCAGTGGTCGTCTATCGGAAAATGATGACAGACGACAAGGTCGCCGCCTTCGACAGCGGCTGCATCTCGGCCGGCAACTTTGCCGCCGCGAGCTTCGTCTCCAGAGCCAAGTTGCCGATGTTTCTCTGTTCCATTCTGCCGCGCCAGCCGGATGAGCAGAAGTGGGCCTTCCAGTTCCTGCCGCCACCCAAATTCGAGGTGGATGCGCGCTATCGGTATCTCAAGGACAAGACCGATATCCGTAAGGTCGGAATCCTCTCCGATCCGAGCCCGTACAGCCTGTTGATGCGCGGCCTAGCGGAAAAGGGCGCCGAGGAATTCGGACTGACCGTCGTGGCCAACGAGTCCTACCAGCAGGACGACGCCGACTTCAGCGTTCAGATCGGGCGCATCAATGCGGCTGGCGCCGGGGCGATCATCATGCTGGGGCAAGGCAATGCGGTGGTAACCGTCGTCAACAACATCCGCAGCCTCGGCCTGACCAAGATGCTGATGTTGGGCAGTATCAACGAGCTCGATATTCTGCTCTCGGCGGGCAAGGTGCTTGGCGACCAGTATCTGGTCCCGTCGCCGCTTATTCAGGTGGCAGCCGACGACATCAACGTTATCACAGATCCCACCGCCCGCGCGGCTGCGGAGCCGTTCGTCAGGGCGATGAAGGCGAAGTTCGGCAAGTCCGACAACGCACAGGCCTCGCGCGCCTGGGACTCGATCATGATGATGGCTGCCGCCATGAAGAAGGCGAATTCGACCGATGGGACGGCCGTACGCGATGCATTCGAGAAACTCGGCCATTACGACGGTGCGGGCGCGTCCTACGACTTCAGCGCGGAGAACCATATCGGGATTATCAAGAATCCCTACGTGATCGCCTTCGTGAAGGACGGCGTTCTGGTTCTCAAGAAGTGACGGCGATGGCGGACATTGTCCCCCTGATCGCTGTCCGCGATCTGACGGCCCGCTACGGTCATATCGAAGCGCTGCGGTCGACCGCGCTCCATGTGGCGCCCGGTGAGTTCGTGACCATTCTGGGACCGAACGGAGCCGGCAAGACCACCTTGCTTCGCGCCATCACGCGGCTGATCGCCAGCACCGGGCAGATTGTGTTCAACGGCCGGGATGTCACTCATCTACGCACCCATGAGCTGGCCGGGCTCGGTATCATCATGGTGCAGGAAGGGCGGGGCCTGTTCGGTGACATGAGCGTGCGGGAGAATCTGCAACTCGGCGCCTACAAACTGTCCGGACCGCAGGCCCACAGCGAGCGGCAGCTGGAGAAGGTGTTCTCCCTGTTTCCACGGCTGCGCGAGCGTATCGACCAGACCGCATCGTCCATGTCCGGCGGTGAGCAGCAGATGCTGGCTGTCGGCCGGGCACTGATGGCCGATCCAAAACTGCTCATTCTCGACGAGCCGTCGCTCGGCCTTGCGCCGCGCGTCGCTTCCGAAATCCTGTCGACGCTCGGCGCCCTCAACAAGGAGGGTCTGGGTATCTTGCTGGTCGAGCAGAAAGCGCCGCTGGCGCTCAAACTCGCCCAGCGCGTTTACATTCTTGCCTCTGGAAGCGTTCGGGCCGAGTTGCCGACGCACGAGATTGAATCGCACCATGACCTTGCTCGCTATTACTTCACCTAAGCCGGTTGCGCGTCTCGACCGGTTCTCCATCGGCCTGCTTGGGGCAGGCGCGCTGCTGTTTGTCGCCGTGCTGATCTATGGCGGCTATCTGCTGACGGTGATGCAGCTCGCGATGATCTATGGCATCTTCTGCCTCGGATTGAATTTCTTCATGGGCTATACGGGGCAGGCCTCGTTCGGCCAGAACGCCTTCGCCTGCATCGGCGGCTATGGCAGCGCCATTCTCTGTGTGCAGTACAACTGGGAGCCTGTGCTTGCCCTGATCGCCTCGATGGGCGTGGCGGGAATAGCCGCGCTGGTGATTGGCTATCCGACGCTGCGTCTGCGCGGCCACTATCTCGCGATGGCGACCTTCGCGCTGGGCCTCATTACTTATGACATCTCGGTCCAGTGGACCAGCCTGACCCAGGGCTATATGGGCTATGCTGGCATTCCACCGCTCGGCATCGGCAGCCTGACCGTCGAGGACGAACGGCTGAAGCTGCTCTGCCTCGGTGGGCTGCTGCTGGTCGGTTTCTGGATCTCGCAGCGCCTGCGCGATTCCCGTTTCGGCCGCGGACTGCGCGCCATTTCCGGAAGCGAGAACGGCGCCGCTGCGCTCGGCATTCGGATTTCGCGCTTCAAGCTTATCGCCTTCGTCATCGCCGGATTGTATGCGTCGGCCGCCGGATCGCTGTTCGCGCATACGGTTGGCTTCATCAGTCCCGAAGTGTTCGGCCCGCAGATGGTCATCGTGACCTTTACGATGCTCTATGTCGGAGGCGTCGGCACGCTGATCGGTCCGGTCGTCGGCGCCATTGTTGCATCTCTGCTGCCGGAGATCTTCCGCAGCACCGGCCGCTTCCAGGACATCGCCTATGCGCTGGTGCTGCTGCTGATGCTGATCTATGCGCCCAAGGGCCTGTCGGCGCTCGGTGGACTGTTTCGCCCGCGCAAAGACAAAGGGGAGGCGTGACCATGGCGCTCCTCAAGGTCAAGGGTCTGACCAAGCGTTTCGGCGGGCTGCTCGCCAATAACGAGATCGATCTCGACGTGCCGCAAGGCAGCCTGTTCGCGGTCATCGGCCCGAACGGTGCGGGCAAGACGACGTTCTTCAGCATGATCTCCGGTTTCCTGAGTTCGACCTCGGGAAGCATCGCATTCGATGGCCGCGACACCACCCGCATGCGCCAGGATCAGATCGCCGCTATGGGGTTGATCCGGACGTTTCAGCTCGTGCAGCTGTTCAAGGGCATGTCCGTCGCCGAGAATGTCGAGGTCGGTTGCCACCTCGCGACCCGCGGCGGCGTCGCCGCGGCACTGCTGCGGCCATCCTGGTTTCGCCGGCAGGAAGCCGAGGTTCACGAGCGGGCGCGCGAACTGCTCGATTTCGTCGGGCTTGGCGCGCAGGCCGATCTCGATGCCGAATTGCTGCCCTATGGTCAACAACGACTGCTCGAAGTCGCACGCGCGCTCGCATCCAAGCCGCGGCTGCTACTGCTCGACGAGCCCGCCGCCGGTCTCAATACGCAGGAGACCGACGCGCTCGCGCACATCATCCAGAAGATCAACCGCCAAGGCACCACGGTGCTGCTGATCGAACACGATGTCGGACTGGTCACACGGATCGCGCACCGGATCGCGGTGCTCGATTTCGGACGAAAGATCGCCGAAGGCACGCCGGACGAAATCAAGGTCCATCCCGAAGTCATTGCCGCCTATCTCGGCGTAGAGGAGGCAGCCAATGCCTAGCGCAGTCGAACTCGTTCAGAGTCTGGTCAACGGCGTCGGTATCGGACTAATCTACGGACTGGTCGCGATCGGATTTTGCGTCATCTACAACGCCAGCGGTATCGTCAATTTCGCGCAGGGCGTGTTCGTCATGCTCGGCGGCATGTTCGCACATACGCTGCTGACGCAATTCGGCCTGCCGATCTATGTCTCGGCGGTGCTGTCGACAATCCTGGTCGCGGGCATCGGTGTTCTCGTCCAGATCACCATCATCAATCCGATGTGGCGTCGCAAAGCGCCGCTGTTCGCGATCATTCTCGCGACTCTGGCTATCCAGCTTCTGATCGAACAGGTCGTCATTCTCACGCTGGGCGATCAGCCGCGGACCTACCCTGAATTCACATCCGGCGGGCCGTTGAAGATCGGGCCGATCGCGATCGGCTATCAGTTGTTCTGGGTGCTCGGCTGCGGCGCCCTGATGGTGTTCGCTCTGACGCAATTCTTCAACCGCACGCGGATGGGACGCGCTTTGCGGGCCTGTTCGCAGAACCGCGAGGCCGCCGCATTGCTCGGCATTCCCGTCGAGCGCATGCTGATCGTGTCCTTCGCACTCAGTGCAGCGCTGGGCGCCGCAGCCGGCATTCTCATCACGCCAACGCAATATACGGCGTACAGCGTCGGCGGGCCGTTCGGCATCAACGGCTTCATCGCGGCGATCATCGGGGGCTTCGGCAGTGCGCCGGCGGCGCTGATCGGCGGCATCTTCCTTGGCGTCATCCAGTCCGGTGCCATCGTGTTCTTCGGCGCGGGCTTCAAGAACATCGTGGCGCTGACGGTGCTGCTCATCGTGCTGCTGTTTTTCCCCAGTGGGTTGTTCGCCGGCCGGGCTAAGAGCGCCTGATCCAATGATGTCGCTTGCGAGAGTATCGCGATGAACGTCCTGATGATCTATGCGCATCCCGAGCCGACCTCCTTCACGGGTGCCCTGAAGGATGCCGGTGTCGCGACATTGCGGCAGGCCGGCCACGCGGTGGTGGTGTCCGATCTGTATGCCGAACGGTTCGATCCGGTCGCCGGCCGACACGACTTCAATGCCGTGGCGGACGCGGGACGTTTTCACTATCAGACCGAACAGGCCCATGCGCATGGCACCGGCGGTTTCGCGGCCGACCTCGTGCGTGAGCAGCAGCGCCTTCGCGACGCCGATCTTGTCGTCTGGCTCTATCCGATCTGGTGGGGCGGCATGCCGGCCATTCTGAAGGGCTGGTTCGACCGCGTCCTTGCCTTTGGCTTCGCCTATGCCGATGGCCGCCGCTTCGACAGCGGCTTCTTTCCCGACAAGCGCGGTCTGCTGTGCCTCAGCACCGGCGGCACCCGGCAACGGTTCTCGGCTGGCGACGCTTATGGCGATATCCAGACTGTGCTGTGGCCGGCACAGCGCCTGATGATCGAGTATCTTGGCATGACAGCTCTTGAACCGTTCGTCGCTTACGCCGCGCCGCGCGTCGATGCCGAAGGCCGCGAAGTGTATCTGAGGCAATGGAGCCTGCGATTGCAAAAGGCAGTCGAAGACATGGCGCCGCACGCCGGCATCGCAGTAGTCACTCCCACGGAAAGAGGCAGGTCATGAGCACCAGCGATCAAGGGCGGCCCGACCGGGATTCGTTGAGCAACAAGGTCGTGCTGGTCACGGGCGGGTCGCGCGGGATGGGAGCTGCGATCGCACGGCGTTTTGCCGGCGCGGGCTGTCGTGTGGCGATCGGCTACCGCAATGAGTCCGCGGCGGCGCATGCGGTACTCGGTGATATCGCCGAGTTGGGGGCACAAGGCATCGGCGTTGCTGGTGACATTTCCAATCCGCACGAGGCGCGGACGATGGTCGCACAGGTCATTGCGCGGTTCGGGCATCTCGACATTCTGGTCAACTGCGCCGGTATCGCGGAATATCGGCCGTTCGAGGCGGTCGACCCCGAGCTGTTCCGCGCCACCTTCGATACCAATGTCCTCGGCACGATCGCTGTTATTCAGGCGGCGCTCCCGCATCTGACCGCGCCGGGAGGACGGATCATCAATTTCTCCTCCGCACTCGCTACCCGGCCGATCCCGACCACCTCGATCTATGCGGCCTCCAAGGCGGCGGTTGCTGCCCTGTCGCATGCGCTCGCCAAGGAATTCGGCCCGCGCGGGATCACAGTCAACACGATCGCGCCCGGCGTGATCGAGACCGACATGACGACGCAGATCCTGGCCGAGCGCGGCGCAGGGATCGCGGCGATGACGCCGCTCGGTCGCGTCGGGCAGACCGACGACATCGCCGGTGTTGCGCTATTCCACGCGTCGCCGGAGGCGAAATGGCTCACCGGGCGTACGATCATCGCCGATGGCGGCGTGAGCTGACGGAGCGCGCCAAACAGCAGTCCGCATCCGCTGCGGGATCGAACGACGCCGGTTCGACAATAGTTCGGCGGCATTCATACGCCGACCATGGATGCGCTGCCCTACACGCCCAATGATATCGCCGCGCGCGCGAGCCGCAGCGCGCGGCATCTTGCGGAGCGACTCACTAAATCGATCGCCGGCAGTTCGCAGCGAGGCGATACGAGTTCTATTGGCGGGCTCGCTATCATCGTTCTCGACGTGCGGCGCGCATGCGTTTCGATAGTTGTTCGCGATGACGAAACGGTACCCTTCGTTTGTGCGTCAATGCAACGCGAATGACACACTCCGTTCATCATTGGCCCGAAATTCGCCGCCATCGTTGACAGGCCGATCTCTCCATCAATATCCTATATCAAAACAGCGTTACGCCCTCGCGTACAACGAACGCGAGCCGGCGGTGGGCGGCCAAGTAACATTTCACTGAGGAAACGACGGCAATTCGGAGGGCTATAATGACGACGACTATCAAGACTCTTGTTCTCGGCTCGGCGGCAGGGATTCTCGCGATCGGCGGTGCATACGCAGCCGATCTTCCGGTGAAGGCCAAGGCGGTCGAGTATGTGAAGATCTGTTCGCTTTACGGCGCGGGCTTCTATTACATCCCGGGCACCGACACCTGCATCAAGATCGGCGGTGCACTTCGCATCGATACCGCCTTCAATGCTGCGAGCAATTATGACGTGCCGTACTGGTTCGGCGGCGCCGGCGGCAACAATCTCTACACGAAGGACTATTTCAACACCAAGCCGCGCCTGACGCTGACCACCGATACGCGCACAGCGACCGAATACGGTCTGCTCCGCACATTCTCCAACATTCATTTCGATTTCGCGCAAGGACGTGAAAGCATCGCCGGTGGCTACGTCGAAGTGGATTTCGCGTTCATCCAGTTCGCAGGCTTCACCTTCGGCAAGGCCGTCTCGCAGTTCGACCCGCAATGGGCGCTCGCCAAGCCGACGATCGCCTCCGGCTTTTTCGCGGGCTCCAACAACGCGACCGGCATCCCGCAGCTGGCCTATACGGCCTCCTTCGGCAACGGCGTCTCCGGCACCATCTCGCTCGAGAACGCGTCGCCCTATCGCAATGCCGGCCTGTGGAACGTGAACACGTTCATCGTGGCGCCCGGTGCCTCGCAGTTCACCGGTGCATTCTATGGCTCGTCGTCGAACACGTTCCTCGGTAATGCCGCCGGCGGCAACCATATGCCGGACGTCGTCGGCAACCTGCGCCTAGATCAGGCATGGGGCACGCTGCATTTCGCTGCAGCCCTTCATCAGGCGACGGCGCAATACTACACCAATGAACCCTCCGGCCACCCTGACGATGCCTATGGCTTCGCCGTAAGCGGCGCTGTCGAGTTCAAGAACCTGCCGACGGGCGCGGGCGACAGCCTCAAGCTGGAAGCCTCCTACGCCAAGGGCGCCGCGAAATACGTTTTCGCTGGGACGGTGGATACGCTGGGTGGCGGGCGGTTCGCCAAGTTCGATGGCAACACGGTCGGCTTCGGCTACGTTCTCGATGGTGTCTATGCGCCCGGCGGCCAGATCGTGCAGAGTTCGGCTTGGGAAGTCAGTGGCTTCTTCGAGCATTACTGGAACCCAGCGTGGCGCACCTCTCTCTTCGCCAACTACAGCCACATCTCCTACGGCGACGCGGGCAATGCTCTGTTGGCAGGGGCATTCGCCTCGACCACGCGGGGCTTCGGCACCAGTTCGTCCTCGGCAGCGGCTTCGTCCGCCGGCGTTCTGTCCGGGACCAGCAACAACTTCGACTTTGCCACCACGCAGGTCGGCACCAGAACAGCCTGGACGCCCGTTCAAAATCTGACGCTCTCGGCGGAATTCATCTACAGCCGCATGGATCAGAGCCTGGGTGGCACCTACACCGGCAACGTCGTGGGCAAGCCGGCGGGCACATCCTACGCCGTGCGCGATCAGAACCTCTACAACGGCGCGGTTCAGATCCTGCGATCGTTCTGAGCCTGATCGACCACTGGGGCGGTGTTGAAAACAAGAGCCCCCGGCAGACGTGCCGGGGGACTGTTCACGCAAGCGCGTGAGCGAGCCATGCCGTACAGCGGAACGGCGGCACATTCCGCAACTTCGATAGCGGTTTGATTGTAGGACATCGAACAGGGAAAGCGCTGCGGAAGATGGCGCTGAACAAGCGGGCACAGCCTGCATCGTAAAAATCGGAGGAAACATGCGTGCATTGCTAGTCGGCCTGTGCGGTCTCGTGCTCGCCCTGACGCCCATTCACAACGCCGCCGCGCAAGGATGGCCGGAACGGACCGTCACTATGATCGTGCCGTTTCCGGCAGGATCCGCCGTCGATACGCTCGCGCGCGCGGTCGGCCAGGCGCTGAGCGAGGCGCTCGGCAAGCAGTTCATCGTCGACAATCGTGCGGGGGCAGGCGGCAGCATTGGCGGTGCGGCCGTGGCCAAGGCGAGCGCTGACGGCTACACGCTCCTGTTTGGGACCCCTGCGCCGATTGCACTCAACAAGCTGATGTATAAGGGGCTGGCCTATGATTCCGAAAAGGATTTCACGCCGGTCGTTCTCGTCGCCAAGTCCCCGCTCATTGTAACGGCGCGCGCCGACTTTCCAGCGAAGACATTCGAAGAGTTGATCGCTTATGCGAAACAGAACCCTGACAAGGTCAATGTGGGACATCCCGGCAACGGCACGCTCGGGCACATCACGTCGGAACTGGTGCAGAGGTCCGTCGGCGTCAAGATGACCAACGTGCCGTATCGCGGCACATCACCGCTGATGACGGATTTGCTCGGCGGTCAGATCGACATCGTCATCGACTTCATGCCGACCTATGTGCCGCTGGTCACTTCGGGAAAAGTTCAGGCGCTTGCCGTCACGACCAGCCAGCGGGCCGCGCAACTGCCGGCCGTACCGACAGTGCAGGAGACGGGCTTCAAGGGCTTCGAGGCATCAGCGTGGTACGCCATGGTCGCGCCGACCGGGACGTCGCCAGAGATCGTCGCCAAGTTGAACAGCATCGTGAACGGCTTTCTTCAGAGTGAAAAGGGAAAGGCTATTCTCGGGCAGAATGCATTGCTGGGCGTCGGTGGATCGCCGGACGATCTCAAGGCATTCGTCGCGGCCGAACTCGCCAAGTGGCGGCCGGTCATCGAAGCGGCAAAAATTGCAATGTAGCAAGGGCGAGGCCGGCACCGCGCAGTGCAGCGTTATCCTGCTTGCGCTGGTCCGGGCTCGTCGTCTGACGATCGGGAGTGATTGAGTGACCCACATGATCCGCATCGATGTTCCCGCGCTATCGACTCCCACAGTGGCGCTCGTCACGGGCGGTGGCAGCGGGATTGGCAAGGCGACAGCGGCGCGGCTCGCCGCCAGCGGATCGGCTGTTGTGGTCGGCTACAACAGCCGCAAGGAGCTGGCGGAAGATGTCGTGAGCGGGCTGCAGGGTACCGGGCATCTCGCTCTGCGCATCGCGATCGACGATCCATCCTCTATCGCCGAAGCCGCGGCGCAGGTGGAGAAGGAGTACGGCCGGCTCGATGTACTGGTCAATTGTGGAGGCGCCACGACGCCAGTGCCCGCCAACGATCTTGACGCACTGACCGACGAGATCTTCGACCGGACCGTGACTGTCAACTTGCGGGGGCCTTTCGCCATGGTGCGCGCTTTCCGTCCATTGCTGGAGCGCGGCAGCGGCGCTGCCATTGTGAACATTTCGTCCATTGCCGCCCGCACGGGGCTGGGAAGCAGCCTCGCTTATCTCTCCGCCAAGGCGGGCGTCGACGCGTTGACGATCGCGCTCGCGAAAGTGCTCGCACCGAAAATCCGGGTGTTTTCCATTTCGCCGGCCGGCGTGGATACGGATTTCGTCGCTGGCCGGACGCGGGAACAGTTGCAGCGGGTCGCCGAAAAACTCCCGCTTGCCCGCATCACGACGCCCGACGATGTCGCAAGAGCGGTGATGGCCTGCATCGTCAGCCTGACGAGCTCGACGGGGATCGTCGTGCCCGTGGACGAGGGCAGGCACCTCTAAAGCACTCGGCGGCGGGAGTTGCGGCGAGATAGCGACGGCGGGGCCGCGAGCTCCAAACACAATGGCTATGTAGGCGTTACGGATGGAGAAGATGGACAAGCTGAAATTCTATATCGACGGCGCCTGGGTGGATCCCGTCACACCGTCAACTCTTGAAGTTTTCAATCCTGCGACGGAGGAGGCCTTCGCGCGGATTAGCCTGGGCTCTCGCCGGGATGTGGACCGGGCTGCGCAGGCCGCCCGCCGCGCCTTCGCGACATATTCCGAAGTGAGCGTGAAAGATCGCTTCGTCTATCTTCAGAAGATCATCGAGGGATTCAGGGCACGTCTGCCGGAACTGGCGCGGATGATGACGCTGGAAATGGGATCACCGATCACCTTTGCGATGGAGCGCCAGGCGACCGTTGCGCTGTTTCATTTCGAGGAAGCTGCGCGCGTGCTTGCGGACTACAGGTTCGAAGAACCGATGGGAGGCGGGGTCGTTCGTCGCGAGCCGATCGGCGTCTGCGGCCTGATCACGCCTTGGAACTGGCCGTTGAACCAGGTGGCTTCGAAGGTCGCGCCAGCGCTGGCGGCCGGCTGCACGGTTATTCTCAAGCCCAGCGAGATCGCGCCACTCAGCTCCATGCTGTTCGCCGAGATCGTGCACGAGGCCGGCATCCCGCCGGGTGTGTTCAACGTGGTGAATGGCGATGGTCCGACGGTGGGCGAGGCGATCGCCGCCCATCCCGAGATCGACATGGTGTCGTTTACCGGATCGACAACGGCCGGCGTCCGGGTGGCCAAGCTGGCGGCGGACACCGTCAAGCGCGTCGCGCAAGAGCTGGGCGGCAAGTCCGCCAACATCATCCTTCCTGATGCCGATTTGAAAGCTGCCGTGATACAGGGCGTTCACGCCTGCTACACAAATGCAGGCCAGAACTGCCAGTCGCCCACGCGCATGCTGATTCCGCGCGCGCAGCGCGACGAAGCCTTCGCTGCCGCAAGCGAGGCCGTTGGCAGCATCCGTCTCGGTGATCCGCTCGATCCGGCGTCTACCATGGGGCCCTTGGTGAGCCAGTCACAGTTCGGGAAAGTACAAGATCTGATCCAGTCCGGCATTGACGAGGGCGCGACCCTGATCACGGGCGGAACGGGCCGGCCGGCGGGGCTCAATCGCGGATACTACGTTCGCCCCACCGTGTTCGGCGACGTGACATCGCAAATGAGAATTGCGCGCGAGGAGGTGTTCGGTCCCGTGCTGTCCATCATGAGCTATGACAGCGAGGACGAGGCCATCGAGATCGCGAATGATACGCCGTTCGGACTGGCGGGCTTCGTGCAATCGCGTGACCGCAACCGGGCGCGCACCGTCGCCAATCGCATCCGCGCAGGACGCGTTTACCTCAACGGCGCTGCATTCGACCGCAGCCTTCCGTTCGGAGGATACAAGCAGTCCGGTAATGGACGCGAGTTCGGGGTTTTCGGCTTCGAAGAATATCTGGAGGTCAAAGCGATCATTGGGTAGCGAATCCGACTTCGCCCCAAAACACGATAGCGGTTCGCCGCAAGTAGTCCGCCACGAGGCTGTCGTAGCTCTCGCGGCGCCGCGGTCGCGCGCTTCCTCCAAGTTGGCGCGCGGCCGCACATTTCTTCCCGCGGGGAAATTTGGGCTTCGAGCGCCGCAAATTGGCCGGCTCAGGTCATACGGCCTAAAGGACTAGAAGTGTGACGTGAGGGCGGCTCTTGGCGCAAAGCGGACTTCTAAATAATCTCGATGCCGATGGCGAAAGATCGGTGCCTGTGCTGGGGGCAGGCCGACTGTTATGGAGAATATGGAAGATCTACCCGGTTTCTGACTGTATAAGAAATACGCAAAAGCTATCCAGACGACGACTGTATAAGAAACATGAATTTTCTATACAGTCTGAACCACGCTTGGCTGGTAGCTCATGGCGCAAATGTATGGACCGGCAGCTGATCGCAAGTGAAAGTTTGCGTGGATAGCGGAAGTCGCTGATATGTATCCGGCCTGTTGATCGGCTCGCGGGCCGTGGCCTTGATGGGGATACGCACGCACCTTTGGCCTCATTAGCGGACAGGTTTTCGAGTAACCATTTGCGCCACCAGGCTCTGAGCACGTCGATCGATCCGGTCCATGCAGCTTTTCAATCGCGAACTGATTTGGAGGTCGAGAGCCTAGATGGTTTCGGCCTCAAGTCTGTGGGTGTCGAAGGCCTTTCCGCTATAGAGCACGCTCCAGGCAATGCGGGCGAGCTTGTTGGCCAGAGCGGCGGCGAGCTTGTTGCGATGCATCCTCGGCGCGGCATTGGTCAGCCACTCTCCGAAGCTGAACTTCGCCCAGTTTTGAGGTCGCATCAAAAGGACCTTGGCAGCCTGGATGAAGAGGGTTCGCAGGTATCGGCTGCCGCGCTTGGAGATGCCGCCCAGGATCGAGCGCCCTCCGGTGCTGTACTGTCGCGGCACCAGCCCAAGCCAGGCGCCAAAATCCCGGCCTCGGTTGAAAGCCTCACCCGTGCCGATCGCTCCGACAATGGCCGTCGAGATTAATGGCCCAACGCCAGGCACACTCATGAGGCGGGTGCAGTTCTCCTCGTGCTCGCTGATCTCCTCGATCTCGCGCGTGGTCGTCTCTATGCGCTCGTCGAGCCGGAGCCAGTCCTCATGGAGCCCGATGATCAGATCGCTCATGCGCGGCGATATCTCGTCTTTGCGGTTCTTCAGAATCTCGAATAGTGAGGTGCGCAAGGCGCGCGAGCCGGTTCGCACGGCAATGCCCTGTTCGATGAGGAAGGCTCGAATCTGGTTGATGGTCGCTGTTCGGCGGGAGACCAGCCGAGAGCGAACCCGGTGGCAGGCCTGCAGATCAAGCTGATCCTGACTTTTCTCCCGGACGGTAGGCAGGTTAGGCCTTAAAGCGGCTTCGGCAATTGCCTCAGCGTCGTTGTAGTCGTTCTTCTGCCCCTTCACGAATGGCTTCACATAGATCGCCGGAATGATCCGCGGCTCATGGCCAAGCTGTCGCAAAGCGCGACTGACGAAGTGGGCGCTGAGGGAAGCTTCCATGCCAACGATGCATGGCGGTAGCTTCTTGAACGTTTCCACAAGGGCTAGTCGCTTGATCTTGCGACGGAACGCGATCTTGCCGTCGGTGCCGAAGCCGACGAGGTGGAAGACTTCCTTGCCAATATCGATGCCGATCGAGTCGAGGGGCGCAATGGTTGTATCCATGGGCTGCTTCTCCGGTTGAAATGCAGCAGTCTAGGCCGACTGCCGCGCGGGAGAAGCAGCCGGTCCATCCCATTAGCGGACATAAAGCGTTTTCCGGTGACCAGTTCCTGCCGAAGCTAAGCGTCACGCTCTGATCGCTTTGAACCAGCAGGCCGCCCGGCCCTATAAGCGTCAAGAAATTTTCTGGACGAGACGCCATCTGCAAGCTCCCGAAGTTGAGTGGCCGAATCGTGTCCGAGTACCAGCTCGGTGCGACGATTTGCAGTGGTCCACAACTTGATCCCTTCGGCCAAACGCTTTCTGCCCAGCGCTGTGAGTGATGCGTGTTTCGTTCGTTTGTCGTGTTTGTCCTGCTCAAGCTTCATCAAGCCATCGCGCACCAATGGACGCAGCGCATATGTCAATGATGAGATGCTGAGTGCGAGACGTTCGGCAAGCGTATTTAGAGTAGGGCCATCCACCCCGCCGAGACGATCGGCCTGGAAAAGTAGGCCAACTTGCGTAGCCTTCAGGCCAGTTGGTGCCACAGCCTCGTCATAGAGATGGCCGAGCCGTCGGGCAGCCTGACGAAGCGCTGTATGCGTGCAGGGAAGCTCGTCCAACTCATAAGCCGACGAAATCTCGCTGTTTTTCCGGTTTCTCATATCCTCAAGATAGTTGGGCACCGTAGCATTGAAAAGCCCTGACCATCACCTAAATACTTGGGTACCCAACAATTGGGTGCCAAAGTTTATGGAGAAATGCCATGTCCGCACCGAAAACCGCTGTTATCACAGGAGCGTCCTCGGGTATCGGCGCCGTCTACGCCGATCGTTTTGCCAAGCGCGGCTACGACCTTGTGCTCGTCGCGCGGCGCGTTGATCGCCTTGAGGATGTAGCCGACCAGATCCGGAAAGCTCACGGCGTAAACGTCGAAGCGCTTCAAGCTGACCTCGAAAAGGATAATGACATCGCCAAGGTTGAGCGCGTTCTATCAACCAATCCGACAGTCCGAATCCTGGTAAACAATGCTGGTTTGGCTCGGCTGAAACCGCTTGCACAGTCTCTCCTTCAAGACTCGCTCGCGCAGATTGCGCTCAACATGACGTCTTTGACGCGCCTCACCCATGCCGTTCTGCCGGCCTTCGTGAAGGCGAATGACGGCTTGATCATCAACATTGCTTCGGTGCTCGGGATTCACGCGCTGCCGGTCAGCGCTGTTTACAGCGGCACGAAGGGCTTTGTTATAAATTTTACGCGCGGCCTTCAAGAAGAGCTCGCCAGCACCGGTGTCAGGGTTCAGTTGGTCAACCCGGCTACGACCGCAACTGAGATATGGGACAACTCCGGAATTCCTCTCTCGGCACTCAACCAGGAAGCGGTGATGACGACTGAGAACATGGTTGATGCGGCATTGTCGGGCCTAGACAACGGCGAGAAGGTTACTTGGCCGTCGGTCGCCGACGCGACTCTCTGGGATAGGTACGACGAGGCACGCTCGGCACTTTTCGCCGCGACTCAAACCGGCAAGCCAGCTCCGCGCTATAATATTGCCTGATAAGAGATAGTAGAGAGACGCGCAATCTGTTGGCCAGAGCGTCGGCGGCGCGCGTCTCGCACGGAACGAATGCAAGATTTCCATGACCGCTTATGGCGCAAAACGGACGTTCATGCTCGCGCTCGTGTGTGAATTGTGAACACCTCCTGCGGCGAAGCGATTGACACATCTCCAGCGCCGGCGCGGCGCGTACAGGAATTTCGGATTTGTGCTCAGTTACAGACTTCGAAGTTTCCGGCGTATCCATTGCGCGTCTGCACTAGTTTGCATCCCTTGCCGATTGGGCGGCAGCCACCATTACCACAAATGATTTGCGCGGACGGCGCTGCGGGCGCCGCCACCTGGGTCGTTGAAGGGGCGCGCTTAGTTGGCGGCTTCTTGACTTCGATTTTTTCGCAAGCGTTGTTGTTTCCAACCTCATAGCCGGCGCGGCATGTTACTTTCGTGCAGCGATCGCCATCGGCCTTGTAGCCGCTTTCGCAGACCAACGGGCAGATGCGGCCGGTTTTACTTTTGACTAGATCGAGCGCATCAAGACTTGCAAGTTTCACATCTAGGGTGGTGCCGGCGTGCTTGTTAAAGAGACCGAGTGCGCGCTGGGCGGCGCCGTTCCACTCGCTGGTAACGGCTCCGGTGTTGCAACCAACTCTACGCAGCTCTGCTTGTACTTGACGAGGTATATCAATTGCATTTTCGGCAGATCGTGATGAAGTTTCGAACTTCGAATCGGATGCAACGCTGGCCACCGGCCCAGTAGGTCTGTCCGTATCCAAATTCGGCGAGATCGCCTGGCGTCCGTCAGCTTCGCGCTTCCTCTCCGGTAGATTTGGGCCATCGGTAGCGTTTTTCTTCTCCGCCGCAACGCGTGCTTCTTCCGCAGCCTTCGCTACCGCGGCGATCTTGGCGCGCTCTGCTTGGGCCAGCTTGGCGTCTTCCGCCGCTTTTTTCTTTTCCGCTGCAACGCGCGCCTCTTCTGCAGCCTTCGCTACGGCGGCGGTCTTGGCACGCTCTGCTTCGGCTAGCTTGGCGTCTTCCGCTGCTTTTTTCTTTTCTGCAGCGATCCGAACCTCGTCGGCTGCCTTCGCGGCTTTCGCTGCTTTCGCTTGTTCCGCAGCACGCGCACCGTCGGCAGCGAGCCGGGCTTTCTCTTCGTCAGCGATACGTGATCGCTCGGCCGCGGCGCTGCGAGCTTCCTCGGCCAATAACTTTGCGCGCTGCGCCTTGGCGAGCTCCGTGTATAGGCCTCTCGGATAATCGACAATAAACGCCTCCCAAACCGCTTGGGTACCGATCGTCACTGCGGCGTCGTAGTCACGCCGGGCATCGGCATTGGTGGAGCCTGGCAATGAAGATGGGGGGGCAACTACAGTCGGTGATAGAACCGCACCCGACGGCACTAGCGACACGTCGTTGCCGCCGAGGGACCCGTAAACATAGGGCTCTTGCTTGTTGTCGGTAGCTTTCATCACATCGTCGCGAATGAAGCCGAAAGCCTTACGCAGGTCCAGTCCGGGTTTAGGCAGGTGATCCACGAGTGCGGTGGCGAAGGGGCTATTGCGGCTCGTGCCGTCTGAAGCGGTCGAACCTGCTTTGGCGGCGAACGCAATCATGGTATTGGGCGTGGTAGGCTCAACCTTTGCCAAGCCTCGGCCAATCGCGCGAGAACCCAACGTACGCTTCATGGTCTTGGCGAACGGGTTGTCGCGACAAGCATCAAGGATTACCAGCCGCAGCTTTTTGGCGGGCTCAACAGCGACAAGGATACGGTCGAGCGAAACCGCTTCATCGTAGATATCCGTGTCCTGCTCAAGAGTCGCGTCGATCGGAATAATGTAATTGATTCCGTCGACTTCAATACCGTGTCCCGCGTAATAGATAACGGCTACGTCTGCATCACGCGTCTTTGCCGTGAAGTCCCGCAGTACTTTTCTCGTGTCACTTATGGAAAGATCACGACGCGAATCGACCGTATCGAAACCGGCTTTTCTCAACACTGTTTCGATGGCGGCCGCGTCATTCGCCGGATTCGCAAGTCTTCCGACATGACTGTAGGCGGAGTTTCCCACGATCAACGCGACTCGTTTTTCTGCCGCCGCCGCTGTAACCAACGTGCAGTAGAGCCCAGCCGCGATCAAAAGGCGTATGACGGTCACTATCAAAATTCCAAAAAGTATAACTTAGATTGCTACAGAAGCCCCCTGTTGGGTAGCGTAAAATTCGTCTGGTTAGCTTGGACTACCTGGCAGGCAACAAAAAAGATAGCGACGGTCGTTTCTGCGTTCACCATCAACCTCCGTGGCGATCGCCGCTAATGAGATTAACCAGATACCGCTGTAATTTACCGTACCGGAACTGCCCCGCCAGAGCGGGTAGGGTCCTTTAAGATCCGGTTGTATTGAAAAGGAAATCGTTCGAACTACCGCCTCTCGCCAATCCTGAACGGTTGCAGTCAGGGCGCCTCGCAGATGCAAGTCCTTCAGTGTCGGAGGAGCGGGGGTCTATTCCTGTGGAGAGAGTCTGTCACCACAGTTATTTGCCCCGGTGCGGAGCGGCTAGGAATTGAAATAACCGCTTGGATGAGTCTGTCGTGACGTCCTGTCTAAACTTATAAGAAACTAGGTTCCCGCGTAAATCCGTCTTGCTACGACCGTCGAGTTGCCGGCAGTCCCAGCAGTGGCCAGTGTCAGGGTAGACATGCCATTCTACGGCTGAGCCAGCCGACTTGGCTTCATGTAGTTTTTCAACGCATTCGCTGGCGGGGGTTTCATTGTCGGTGGCGCCCATGAGAACCAGTGTTGGCTGCTTCATGTCATCGCTGACGATGTCAAAGCTCGGCGTATTTGGCCGCGAAACGCGGAAGCACCCGGGATAGAAACTTGCAACGGATGCGAACGGGCGACCGCCCAGCGCTTCCGCGTACCTTGCGCTGGAGACGATAAGGCCAACCATCGCTCCCCAAGAGAACCCGACGAATGATAGCCGAGTCGGGTCCACGAACGGATATTGACGGAGATAGTCCGCCGCTTGAAATGCGTCTTTTGCTCCGCGGAATAGATTGACGCCGTTTCGCGGCCCGAAGCACAACGTGCTAACCTGCCGAGGCGTCAGACTGTCGATCAGGAGAACGACATAGCCAAGGCTGACAGCTTCACGCGCCCAGAGGACGATCGCTTGGTTCACGCCTGCGCACTGATGGACCATCACCAGCGCAGGAAACGGGCCATCGCCGTCAGGCTTCAGAAACGCAGCTTGGGACGAGGTCAGTTCATCTCCCGCCTTGACCGGCTGCGGATAGGTGAGCTCCTTCGCGAATGACGCGGCGCGGCTGGCGATTTCAGAAGGAAGCATACGTAACGGCGGGACAAAATCTTCCGCCAGAGAGCTCGTCAACAGCCCGGCGGTACCTGCGATCAACACTAGTGCAACGTAAGACACTCGGCAAATGGTCGCCATCTCGTCTCCGAGCGTTACTACAATGAACCTGGTTCCATGCGGAACCTGTCTCAACGCGCTTGTCGATCAAATTGGTTTGCGGCTAGGATCACGTCATATTTTGATAAGTTATTTTGGAGCCGTGATCATGCAAGCGGTCATTTCCAAGCGATTGATAATTCGGCATGTGGCTTTATGCGCATCGGCGACGCTCTTCATCAGCGCAGCGCTCGCGCTGTTGTCGCAGGCGGCATTTGCGCTCACGCAGGAAGCTGCGATCGAGCAGTGCCGGATGTCGGTTGGAAAGCCAATTGTGATGTCCTGCATGCGCGGTGGCGGCGGCAGCCTGGAGGCATGCCGGACGAAGGCCACTCCCGCAGTACGCTCTTGTGTGATGTCGAGACTGAACGCGGCAAACGGGCGTGCCAATGTCGCCGTCGCCGTCCCCGCCGATGTCACGCCGAAGATCGCACCGGAAACGGCATTGCCGGTCGGCTTTGTCGCACCGCCGCGCTCGATCTCCGATATCACGGCGATCCTCGATACCGAAAAGCCGGACGAGAAAAAGATCGAGCAACTAAGGGCCGACGCAGACGTGAAGCCTCCCGGCGGAGCTTCGCGCGTCTCGCTTGCGCAGTTCTATCTCGACCGTGCGGGCGCAAGAAGCCAGCTCGGTCGGCTAACGGATTCCATCTCCGATCTTGAAAAAGGGATTGAGGCGGGCCGCGGTGCTGCTCCGCCCGGACTGATGGCGCGCCTGGTTCAACTAGCGGCTGTCCAGTACGGCAGTGCGGGCGATCCGAAGAAGGCGCTCGAAACATATCAGCGGCTACTGCGCGACACCGCGAACACGCCGGGTGCGAAGGGGTTCGTACATACAGCTAATCGCTCGATTGCCAATTCGCTGATCCAGATGGGCGATATCGTTCAGGCAGAAGGCTACATGCGCCGCAGCCGCCCGGCGATCGAGGAGGCGCGAACGAGTGGCCATCCTTCCATGCGCGCAGCGTATGCGCGTTACGGGCAGAATTGGGAGGCGGAGATCGAGCTCGGGAATGCTGCCATTTTCGAGGCACGTGGACAGTTTAAGGAGGCTGAGGCTTCGCTTCGCATTGCGGAAGCCCGCAAGCGTGCAGGCATGAAGGGCCTTCTCAGTGGCGAGAATCCGCCGACGGAGTCGGCATTGCTTCAATCCATCGATTTTATCACGCTCAGTCTTGCACGGACGAAGGCCCGGCAGGGCCGTCTTGCGGAGGCCGAATCCGATGCACGTCGCGCGCTGTTGTCCCGGTTGAAGGACCAAGGCAAATATCACTACGCGACGCCGCGTTTCATTGCAGGTCTTGCGGGCATCCTGGTCGAACAGGGGCGCCATTCCGACGGCGAAAAGCTGCTGCGCGTGGCACTCGATATCGGCAAGACAACGGGCGTTCCGGATGAAGCGCCACAAAGCGTGCAGATGCTTTCACAGCTTGGCGGCGTCCTCAACTTGCAGCGCAAGAGCCGTGACGCCGTCGCGGTTTATGCTCAGATCGATAGGGCAATCGCCAACTGGGAGCCGATGCGGCGTCAGGTATTCGAACTGAACGGCTCGCGTATCGCATCGCTCTATGCTTCGGGCCAGATCGAGGCGGGCATTTCCGCGGCTGACCAGTTGGTCAAGAAGCAGATCGCACGCGTCGGCGAGAGCCATTTTGATACGGCGTCGGCGCGCGGAACCCTTGCTATCGGCTTGATGCGAGCAGGACGCGATGAGGAAGCTATCCGCGAATTCAAGACCGCAATACCAATCCTAGTCGCATCGTCGCGAGAGAATGCAGACGGTGACGACACAACCGTCGTTGCGGCCAAGAATCAACGCTTCCAGGCGATCATAGAAGCCTATTTCAGAATGTTGGCCAGGCAGAAGAGCCGGTCCGCAGATATCGGTGTCGAAACATTCAGCTTGGCGGACGCCGTCCGTGGCAGCTCGGTGCAGCAGGCCTTGGCGGCTTCGAGCGCGCGTAGTTCAGTCAAGGATCCCGCGCTGGCCGAGCTGGTGCGCAAGGAGCAGGATCTGTCGAAACAGATCAATGCGCAAATCGGTACGCTGAACAATGTGTTGTCCTTGTCATCGGCTGAGCGAGATGAGAAGGGCGTGCAGACGCTGAATGTGTCGATCGCCAATCTGCGCAGCGCGCGGACCACGGCGCGACAAGAGATCAATCGGCTTTTTCCGGCTTATGCAGATCTGGTCGCGCCAAGAGCGCCATCCGTGGACGAGATTCGCGATACGCTGGCGCCCGACGAGGCGATGCTATCATTTTACTTTGGTCAGGACGCGAGTTTCGTCTGGGCGGTTCCGAAGACCGGTGCGGTTGCCTTTGCTTCAATCGGGTCCAATGCAGCGGATGTCCAGACCAAGGTAGCTCAGTTGCGCGAAGCGCTCGAGCCGCAGGCGGCTATGATTTCCGATATTCCCGCTTTCGATGTGGCATTGGGATATGACCTGTATTCGTCGCTCCTTAAGCCCGTCGAGGTCGGCTGGAAGTCGGCCAAGACATTGGTCGTCGTCACCAACGGCGCGCTGGGCCTGCTGCCGCTCTCTCTTTTGCCAACGCAGCCATCGACGATCAAGAAGGATGAAGACGTTCTGTTTGCGAGCTACAGGGATGTGCCCTGGCTGGCGCGCACCCATGCGGTCGCCATGGTTCCGTCCGCAGCCGCATTGCGCACTTTGCGGCAGCTACCGCCCGGCAAGTCCGACCGTAGCGAGATAATCGCGTTCGGAGATCCGTATTTCAACACCGAGCAGCAGGCCGAGGCCGAGCAGATCGATGCAAAAATACGAATCGCCGATGCCGCCGACGCCAATACCATGCGCGGTGTGCCGCTGAAGCGGCGCAACAGTCCGAAGCTTGACGGCGTGGATAGCGCGGAGCTTGGCTTGTTGCCGCGGCTTCCGGATACGGCGGACGAGCTGCGCTCGATCGCCTTGGCGCTGCGGGCCGACCCGTCGAAAGTCTTGAATCTAGGCAAGGGAGCGACGGAGAAAGCCGTTAAGTCGATAAATCTGTCCGGCTTCAAGATTATCGCGTTTGCAACGCATGGCCTCGTGCCTGGCGAATTGAATGGGCTGACCCAGCCGGCGCTTGCATTGTCCTCGCCGACTGTGACCGGTGAAGAGGGCGACGGCCTATTGACGATGGAGGAGATACTCGGTCTCAAACTCGACGCGGACTGGGTCATTCTTTCGGCCTGCAACACCGGTGCGGGCGCCGGCGCCGGCGCAGAAGCCGCCTCGGGCCTTGGCCGGGCGTTCTTTTACGCGGGCACCCGCGCTCTTCTGGTCACCAACTGGTCGGTGCATTCACAGTCCGCGCGAGAGTTGATGACAGATCTGTTTAAGCGGCAGGCCGACGATCCAAAGCTGGCACGCGGCGAAGCTCAGCGTCAGGCCATGATGGCTTTGGCTGACGGACCCGGCTATCTGAATGCCGATGGAAAGACAGAGTTCGCTTACGCACATCCGTTATTCTGGGCGCCCTACTCCATTATAGGGGATGGGGGCACCAGATAAGTTTATAGATCGCGTTGGGGGGAATGATGCGACGTCGTATAGGAATTTGCTTTACGTTCGCCTGCCTGATCGTGCTGTGTCAATCCGTGCCGTCGCGGGCCGCGGGGGTATTAATCACACAAGAGGAGGCCTCCTTGCCGCCGCCGAAAGGTGCAGTGGTCGTCGATCGGCGCGGTGTCACGCGTGGCCCGAAGATCGAGCTCCTTTCCGGCAGCGATAACATCCAATCGCCGACTCACTTTCAGCTCAAGTTCCTGTCATTTGGTGGAGCGACGATCGATGTTACCTCCGTAAAGGTCATTTATCTTCGTACGCCGAATGTGGACTTGACGGAACGGTTGAAGGTGTTCGTTCAACCGGCTGGCATCGATATGCCGGATGCGTCTCTACCTCCCGGCGAGCACATGCTGCGCGTGGATCTCAAGGATTCTGATGGGCGCCCCGGCAGCACGAGTTTCGTCCTCAAGGTCGCGCGCTGACGCGATGGCAATCATTTGTCCGTACTGTCTTCGAGAGAACAGCGATCTCGTACTGGTCTGTGGCTGGTGTTCCAGAGACATCGCCGTTCCCGAAGCACTGGCGAGGGAACGCAAGGACCTGATTGCCAAGCGTGATGCAGCAGTGGCTAAACTTTCCCGGATCAGAACCGAGATCGCGTCCATCCGTGCGAAGCGGAAGGGCTGAGGCGTCTTATGGAATGCCCGTTCTGCACAGAGACAATCAGGGATGAAGCCATCGCGTGCAAGAACTGCTCGCGTGACCTGCGTTTCGTCCGTCCGATCCTGCTCGAGGTCCAGGACCTTGTCAGTGAAATCGACAATCTAACGCACGCGCTGGATCGGGCCGAGGTTGCGCTGGCGCGGCTGACCAGTCCGCTCCGCTACTACGTAATTCACTTTGCGGTCTATGTACTGCTGCCAGCCGTGTTACTTGTAGCCGCCCACATTGTAATCACCATCGTCCTCAATGTTGCACCGCTATATCTGCGTCTTGCATCGATCGTGATCCCGTTGCTGTTCGGAATTGCTTCGATGCCCTTCAATAAGCTTGGGCCACTCGGCGCTTGGCTGGTGGGGTTGATCACGGCCATCCTGAGTGTAGGGTGCATGTTGGTTGTTACCGGAATCAACGACAGCGTGCCGATTGTCCCGGCATCGGTCGTCGAGTGGCGTGAGGTCGGAGAATATGTAGCCAGCATCAGTTTGGCATTCCTGTCCGGCAATGTCCTCGGGATGGTTATTTTTCGAATTTTGCCGAACACATTGGCGCAGGGTGGCAAACCCAATGCCATTGCCTTTAAGGCTGCCCGCCTGCTCGGAGAGCACGTTGGCGGAGAGCAGATGAGACGTCGTGCAAGATTGATTCAGGAGTTTGCGCAGACCGCGGGACCACTGCTCGGCGCAGGTGCCGGCGTGGCTGGGTCTCTTTATACCGGACTCAAAGGTGTGATTGGATCCTAACTTCCACAAGCCAACGTGTGTTCCGTGCCGTTGGCCAAACGCGCGCCAACTCCGTCAGCTGAACAATGTTTGTTGGCCGCTCCGCAACCGTCCGCTTCTGGCGCAAAGCCGCCGTTCATAGGGCTCGCTGTCGGGGAGCGAGGACTTCTATTTCACCACGCGATAGGCCGCTCCGGCCAAATCCGTCTGGTGGCTCGCGTCGCCTAATTTTTAAATGGAGAAGCTCCGCCGGGTCTGACGTTTATGTTTTTTCCCCGTCCGTATTTGGGTTAGTGGTGCTCAATATCCTGAGGAGATAGAGCCTCCAGTGCTCCTAAGACCGCTACCAGTTTCGGCAGCGTTCGTTTCGAGCGCGGTGTCTACGTCCAAATGACGGCGATCAATGGTTCGTGGCGCCGCTCATGCGTCATGAGGGATGTATCGACATACGGAGCCACGCTGACGACTAAGGCGTCGATCGAAGGCCTTAACCTCTGCGAATTCTTCCTCCTATTATCCACTACCGGACTCGCTTCTCGCAGGTGCGAATTAGCTGGCGTCAAAGGCGATGTTTTCGAAAGGGGCGAAGAAGAAGCCTCAGTCGGTTAAAGCGGAATGGCGCCAGCAACCGATCGACCACGATGGCGCGCAGGATGGCCACGCCCGACCAATTGCAAAGGCTTGAATAAGGATCAACTCCGGGGCGATGAAGTATGTAGTCGCTATGACAAACAATGCTACCGGCCGGAAGCTCCGTGTGGGGAACGGAACTCGTCCGCCAAAGTTTCATCTGCGGTTGATATCACACGCCAATTTGCGCGGAAGGGCAAGATGCACGCAGGAAGAGGTGGTTCGTACGGTGCCGACTCGGCCGTCGATGAGGGCTTCGTGCGTGTTCGCGGAGCTCGCGAGCACAATCTGAAGAATATCGACGTCGACATTCCCCGCAATGCACTTGTCGTTTTTACAGGGGTGTCGGGATCGGGCAAGTCCTCGCTGGCCTTCGGCACGCTCTATGCCGAGGCGCAGCGGCGTTATCTTGAGTCGGTGTCCCCTTACGCGAGAAGATTGTTCAATCAGATGTCCATTCCTGAGGTGGACGAAATCGAAGGTCTACCACCAGCCGTGGCTTTACAGCAGCAACGCGGATCTCCGACGACACGCTCGTCGGTCGGCAGCGTGACGACATTGTCGAACCTGCTGCGCATGCTGTATTCGCGCGCCGGCGACTACCCGCGTGGACAACCACTGCTCTATGCCGAGTCATTTTCGCCCAACACTCCCGAAGGAGCTTGTCCTCACTGTCACGGAATCGGTCGGATCCACGATATTACCGAGGCCTCGATGGTCCCCGATGACAAGCTCACCATACGGGAGCGAGCCGTGGCGGCTTGGCCGAGTGCCTGGCAGGGACAAAATCTGAGGGACATCCTGGTAACTCTCGGTCATGACGTAGACACGCCCTGGCGCAAACTGCCGAAGAAGACCCGCGACTGGATACTCTTTACCGAGGAACAGCCCACCGTCCCGGTATATGCAGGCTACACGCCAGCTGAGGTGAGGCGAGCCCTCAAACGCAAGGAAGAGCCGAGTTATCACGGCACCTTCACCGGCGCGCGCAAATACGTCTTGCAGACGTTCGCAACAACGCAGAGCGCGATGATGAAGAGGCGGGTTTCGCAATTCATGCTGAGCGGCCGTTGCCCGGTATGTCGGGGAAAACGGCTTAAGCCCGAAGCTCTCTCGGTCAAATTCGCAGGCTTGGATATTGCGGAACTGTCTGAGCTTCCTTTAAGGGGCGTTCGCGAGTTGATCGTGCCGTATCTCGAAGGCAAAGCTCATACGCCCAAAGACCATCCGGAAAAAGCTCTCGTGGTCCAGCGCATCCTGGAAGATCTGAACGGGAGATTGGCGGTTCTGCTCGATCTCGGCCTGGGATATCTCGCCCTCGAGCGCAGCACGCCGACACTGTCCCCCGGCGAATTGCAGCGGCTCCGGCTGGCGACCCAAGTCAGGTCGAACCTGTTTGGCGTGGTGTATGTTCTGGATGAGCCCTCCGCTGGGCTTCATCCAGCCGACACCGAAGCTCTCCTGCGAGCGCTGGACCGGCTCAAGGCAGCAGGCAATTCGCTTTTCGTCGTCGAACATGAATTGGATGTCGTCCGCCACGCGGACTGGATAGTCGATGTCGGCCCCGCCGCGGGCGTTCACGGGGGCGAGGTGCTTTACAGCGGTATCCCTAAAGGACTTGCCGGCGTCGAGGCGTCTCAAACAAGGCGCCATCTGTTCGGAAACGCGACGGCCATCGACCGCACGCGCCGTCTCCCGCGAGGTCAGCTACAACTTCGCGGTGTCACCCGCAACAATCTCAACGACCTCGACGTCGACATTCCTGTCGGTGTGTTTACCGCGGTGACCGGCATCTCGGGGTCGGGCAAGTCCAGCTTGATCACTCAATTTCTGGTCGAGAAGGTTGGGGAAATATTGGGGCACAAGAGCGGCGAAGAGGATCGGGGCGCTCCGGACGAAGGAGACCTTCTGGAAACCGCCATTCAAACGCTTGGCGGCAACATCGTCGGGGGCATGGAGCACGTAAAACGTCTCGTTGTCGTCGATCAAAAGCCGATCGGGCGCACCCCGCGGTCGAATCTCGCCACCTATACAGGGCTTTTCGATCACGTCAGAAAGCTGTTCGCGGCCACGAAGCAGGCCAAGACACGGCACTATGATGCCGGCCGCTTTTCTTTCAATGTCGCCAAAGGACGTTGCGAAACCTGTCAGGGGGAAGGCTTCGTCACCGTCGAATTGCTTTTCCTCCCGTCAGTCTACGCGCCATGTCCGACCTGTCATGGGTCGCGCTACAACGCGAAGACGTTGGAAATCAAGATCCGGGACAAATCCATTGCCGACGTGTTGGGCATGACGGTGGACGATGCGCTCGCGTTTTTCGAGAAAGATGCGCTACTCGCACGTTCGCTCGGTGTCATTCGAGAGGTCGGCCTCGGTTATATCAAACTCGGTCAGTCCGCAACGGAACTCAGTGGCGGCGAAGCCCAACGGATCAAGCTCGCTACCGAATTGCAACGAGCTCAGCGGGGGGCGGCACTATATGTACTGGATGAGCCGACGACTGGATTGCATCCCTCAGACATCGAAAAGCTAATGCTGCAGCTTCAAGGCCTGGTGGATGCCGGTAACACGGTGGTCGTCGTCGAACACGATATGGCAGTGGTCGCCGAAAGTGATTGGGTAATCGATATGGGCCCCGGCGCAGGCAATGAGGGCGGATCCGTCGTGACCGCTGGCGAACCGCAACATGTTGCGCGCAACGCCGAAAGCCGCACGGCCAAATTTCTGGAAGCCTCAATCGGTTAGAGACCCGATCAACTTACTCCCGTCTTTCTGAAGAAGCCGGCGCCAGACATGGCTTATCGCAACGTCACCGGGATCGTACCGTAAAATGGGGTGATGCGGGCATTGAAGCCGCCGTGGTCATGGACAAGTCGGCGGGCCAACCGTCAAACTTGATGACACCTGTTCCGGTGAGCTCAGGGGCGCGGCCGGTCAGGGGAGGCGTGATCGTCTACGGCACGATTGAACTCTCTTTGGAACCCGGCGTTGACGGGTATGGAGGTCGTTCGTGTTTCGAATTTTGTATCTTAGCACTGCAAATGAGCCATTTTCATCCGGGGATCTTTCCGAGCTACTGCAAAAGGCAAGGGCCCGGAATGATGCGGCGCATATAACAGGCATGCTTGTCCATTCGGACGGCGACTTTCTTCAGGTGCTTGAGGGAGAGCCGGATAATGTAATCGAAGTTTACAGCCGCATCAGCGTCGATCCGCGGCATCGAGATATCAGCTTGCTCCAGCGCGGCCTTGCATATGGTGATCGACTGTTTCCGAACTGGGCAATGGGCTTCAAGCGGGTGCCGGATCAGACATTAGTTAACGAGGCCGTTGGGTTGAACGGCCGTGTGAAATTGCGATATCTAGATGCTATGTCGGCTCTGGATTTCCTGTTGGCGTGCAGCCAAAACCAGACCTAAACAATCCCTCAGATGGGCGCCCTGAACTTGAGATGGACCTCCAACCTGATGTCTGGCACCTGAGGGGAAGCGCCGAAGCCGCGTGCGTCTCCACGAATGATGGTCCCGGCGAAGCTCAGCGTCGCCTCGTCCAGCCCGAACAGGGACGGGATTTCGTTGGCGTGACGCGATGTCCGCACAGTCGCTTCGAACTTCCCGTCTCGTTGCGAGTAAGCGCCTTTGTACAGCAGAGAAGAATCGCCCCCAAGCAAAACGCCGTCACAGAGCACGACGACGCCGGCACCTCCGGACCCACCGAGACCGGCATTGAACGCAATGCTATAGAGCCCATTTTGTAGCAACGACCTACGCCCTTTGGCCGCGGTGGATAGCTACTTGCAATCGCTCAACTCGCTGTCTGGTTCCATCGACCCGAGGCTTTAGAACACGCCTTCGAAAGTCCGGCGACCGCCGGTATCGCCGATTGGTGGCGGAAGCTCTGACGCAAGGCATGGTGAATGCCTTTCCGACCGAGAAGGAACTCAAGAATAGCTTAGCTGTTTTCAAGCCGTGCCCGACGATGACAACATTCTCGAATGTCAAAACACCGAAACGGCATGTCTGATTTCCGGTCAACGCCAAATCCCATTCTCGGGACGAAATTCCCTAGAGAGACGCGACTATGTCGAAGAACACGAACGACGCCGAGACTCTATCCATATGGGCGACGGATATCCTCCTTGAGGCCCACGCCATCGCGCCCTGTCCGGATCACGGCTATCTGCGCCTTCGTCACAGCCACCATGCCGTGGATTATGCAAGATCGATCGCCGAACATCGAAAGTTCTCCGGTAAGAACAAGGAGCAACGGGTGAAAGCCATCGAGAAAGTACTCGATGGCCTAGCGGACACCTGTCCGGCCTGCGAGTGATGGCCCGGAAGCTCAAGACCTACCAGACATCGATCGGCTTTTTCGACCTGGCCGTTGCCGCGCCGTCCATGAAGGCCGCGCTCGAGATCTGGGGCGCCGACAGCAACCTGTTTCACCAGGGCTTCGCCGAGGAGACCGACGACCCTGCAATCGTCTCGGCAACAATCGCGCATCCCGGCATCGTTTTGCGGAGAGCAGTCGGCACCAATGGCGCGTTCAAGGAGACGAGCGAACTTCCGAAAGGCCTTGCGGCCGGCAAGAAAGTGTCAATTCCGCGGAAGCGGGTGGCTCCTCAGGCCAAAGCGACCAAAGTCGACAACGCGGAAGCACGTAGAGCCGCGGCCATCTTCGACAAACAGCAGCGGAAACGCGAAGCCGACCAGCGCAAGGAAGAGCGAGCCAGGATCAAGGAGCGAGACCGGAAAGCAGCGCAGGTTGCAAGCGCACAAGTAGCCTTTGATGCCGCTGAACAGGAGCACGACGCGAGAGATGCCGCGATACAGGCGGAACGCGACGAAATCGACAATCGCACGGAGGCCGAACGACGGCGCTGGGAGCAGCAACGGGAGAAGCTGGGCGCCGCGCTACGTCGGGCCAAGAAGGGCGGCGACTGAGGCGGGAATTGGAACGGAACTCAGATTGTTCGGTTTCGTAACCATGCAGCCTCGCAACATGGATACAATCTTCATTGCAACGGCTTTTCCACTGGCGCTTATTCTCCTCGCGATCGCGTACGCCCCGTTCTTATTTGGTTGGTTATGATGTGCGGGATCCCCCTGACCTTTGACTTTGCGCTGCGGCTCCATAAGTGGGTCGTAGATCCACAGCCTTGGTAGAATCCACTGTCCGACCAATTCAGTTTGTTTGCGGAAAACACGCCAGGTCCCGATGGACTCCGGTATGCCGAAGACTTCGTTTCGGCAGCGGAAGCGCTCGACCTTATAGCCCAAGTGGCCGACTTGCCCCTCCAGCCGTTTCAGTTCGGCCAGTATGAGGGCAAGCGTCGCGTAGCCTCCTTCGGGTTCAGCTACGACTATACGGCACGCCACCTCGTTGAAGCCGAGCCAATTCCTCAATGGCTCTCCGATGTCTCACATCGCGTCGAGACTTTCGGTGGACCCAGTACGCGAATACAGCAAGTCCTCTTCACCGAATACGACGTCGGCGTCGGGATCGGTTGGCACAGGGACAAGCCGCACTTCGACCGGATCTTCGGCCTGTCGCTGGGCGCGATATGCAAGTTCGGATTTCGCAGGCCCGCTTCGACCAAGTTCGAGCGTTTCACCCTCGAAGCGAAGTCTCGTTCGATCTACATGATGTCCGGCGAGGCGCGGTCGGTATGGGAACACAGCATTCCGGCCGTCGAAGCCAAACGCTACTCCATCACCTTCCGGACGATGGTCGAGCGTAGCCCCTAAATGGCAAAGAATCGGATATCGAGGACGAATGGCGAAACGGACCGGCAGCGCCGATCTTCCTTTGCATGGTGGACGGGTTCCGCCATGGCTGGCCTCGCGCATGTCAGCGCTCGGTGCCATCGTCACCCAGGCGATCGTCCACCATTACGGTCGCGACGAATTTTTGCGGCGGCTGTCCCATCCGTTCTGGTTTCAATCCTTCGGTGCCGTGATGGGAATGGACTGGCATTCGTCCGGGATCACGACCAGCGTCATCGGTGCTCTCAAGCGCGGCCTAGGTCCGCTGCAGGACGAACTCGGCATCCACGTCTGCGGAGGTCGGGGCCAGCATTCGCGGAAAACTCCTGACGAACTTCACGCGCTCGGCGACCGCATCGGATTCGACGGGGCCGCCCTGACGCGCGCGAGCCGTCTCGTCGCCAAGGTCGATAGCGCAGCGGTCCAGGATGGCTTCGATCTCTACCTGCACGGCTTCTTCGTCACCGACGAGGGCAAATGGACGGTGGTCCAGCAGGGCATGAACGGCGACAAGAAACAGGCCCGTCGCTATCATTGGCATTCCGAGAACCTGACGAGTTTCGTCGATGAACCGCACAGCGCCATCGATGGTCCGTTTCAAGGAAACGTCGTCAATCTGACGGATGGGCGCGCCGCGCCTTCCCGAACAGCGCAACTGGACCTGCTGATGGCTTTGGGGCCCGACGGCATCGTCGACGAGTTCGCGGCGCTGACTGGCAGCGCGCCTGCCCAGCCCCTCCTGCCGCATCTCGTCATGCCGGCGCATCACGATGTCCGCTCGAGCGATGTGTTCACCCGGCGCCTTCATGGCACGCTCGCCGCGGCTTCCGAGCGCGGGCCGCTCGACTTTCCCGAGCTACTGCTCACGCCGGGCGTCGGCGCACGGACGGTCCGCTCGCTTGCGATGGTGGCCGAGGTCGTCCATGGCGCGCCGTACCGCTTCCGCGACCCGGCGCGGTTTTCACTCGCCCATGGAGGCAAGGATCGTCACCCGTACCCGGTGCCGATCAAGGTCTACGACGAGACCATCCGCGTGCTGAAGACAGCCGTCCAGAACGCCAAGCTCGGCCGAGACGAGGAGATGCAGACTCTGAAACGGCTCGACGACCAGGCTCGCCGCCTCGAACAAACGGCAAGCGGTCCGTCCTTCGAGGATTTCGTGGATGGCGAATTACAGGCATCCTCCGCGCTCGGCGGTCGCTCGGTCTTCGGCTTGGAGGAGGAGCGATTCGGCGAGCGCTCGACAGCGAAATGAACACCCGGCTGCCGCGCGTAACGCCCCTGACGCTGAAGAGCAAGGACGCGCTCGCGCTTTCAGCCCTCCTGATGAAGCCGCGGAACGCGCAAGCCTGTTTCGTCTTCGCCCACGGTGCAGGCGCAGGCATGACGCACCCGTTCATGGAAGATGTCGCTGCAAAGCTTTATGGCCATGGCATCGCGACCTTGCGCTTCCAGTTCCCGTTCATGGAGAAGGGCAGCAAACGCCCCGACACTCCGGCTGTTGCGCATGCGGCCATACGATTGGCCGTGGCGGACGCCCGCCGTCGATGCCGCGGCATGCCTATTATCGCGGGTGGCAAGTCATTCGGCGGGCGCATGACCTCGCAGGCGCAAGCAGAAGATCCGATCGAAGATGTGCGCGGGCTGGCCTTTGTCGGTTTCCCCCTACATCCGACCGGTAAACCTTCGATCACAAGGGCCGAACACCTTGCAGGCATTCGGATCCCCATGCTCTTCATCCAGGGAACGCGTGATAAGTTGGCGGAGCCCGTGCTCCTTCGCCAAGTTTGCAAGGGACTGAGATCGAGGGCAACCTCTCACCTAATCGATGGCGCCGATCACGGCTTTCATATCCCGGCCCGCAGCGGACGGACCGACCAGGACGTAGTGGCGGAAATTGCGCTCACCATCTCCCAATGGGTGGAGCGCTTGGAAAGCTAATGTCGCCCCCGTCGAGCCCGCTCGGATCGAATTACTTCGCGCCCATGTCTCCGGCCAGCAAAGCTGCATACGCGCGGGCCTTTTCGAGTGCCCTGACTTCCACCTGCCGCACACGTTCGCGTGACACGCCCAGTTCTGCGGCCAGGTCGTCAAGTGTAAGAGGGGTATCCGACAGCCATCGTGCTTCGATGATACGCTGCTCTCTCGGTTTCAGATGGGCGAGCGCTTGCCCGAGGATCTGCCGCCTCCAGTTAAGTTCGCTGCGTTCCGCGACGTCGTCTTCAAAATTCGACGTTGGGTCGGCCAAGCGCTCCTGCCACTCAGCGCCTTCTTCTTCGTCCACTCGTGAAGCCGCATTGAGCGACATGTCTCCGAGGAACCGCCGGTTCATCTCAATGACCTCGCGTTCAGGCACATTCAAGCGGCGCGCTATCGTTGCTACGTGGTCGGGCTGCATATCGCCTTCTTCGAGCGCTGCGATCTTGCTCTTCAAGCGACGCAGGTTAAAGAACAGCCGCTTTTGGGTGGACTTGGCGCTAATCTGGACGATCGACCACGACCGCAGGATGTAATCTTGGATCGTTGCCTTGATCCACCAGGTGGCGTAGGTCGCAAGCTTGAAACCTTTAGACGGATCAAATCGCTTCACGGCTTGCATCAGGCCGATGTTGCCTTCCGAAATGACATCAGCGATGGGCAGCCCATAGCCGCGATAGCGCATCGCCAATTTGGCGACCAGACGGAGATGACTTGTCACAAGATGATAGGCAGCGTCCCTGTCGCCGTCTTCGCGTAAGCGCCTGGCGTAGGCGAGCTCCTCTTCAGGTTTGAGGAGAGGAAACTGCTTGATCGCGGTAAGATAATTTGTGAGGCCCTCTCCAGCGGCCAAGGCTGGAAATGCGAACTGCGTCATGCCTGTCTCCTGGCGATTTCACGAACGATCAGCGCACCATTCGAATATCGCGCGTATCCGCGACGGCCGAAGCCGTCGCGGAACGATTGCACAAAGTGATCGAATAGGCGTCAGGCCGCCTTGGCTTCAAGTTGCTCGACGTTTGAGCGCGGGCCAGCGTTGATGGCGATCTTTCGCGGCTTCATGGCCTCGGGAATCTCGCGGATCAGGTTGATCTGCAGAAGGCCGTTCTCGAAAGTCGCGCTGGTTACCTGGACGTGGTCGGCGAGGTTGAACTGCCGCTTGAACGCGCGACCGGAGATGCCCTGGAAAAGGAAGTCACGCTTCTGTTCACCTTTGCGGCCCTCGACAGTCAGAACGTTCTGCTCTGCCGTCAAGCTGATCTCGTCCGGCGAGAAACCCGCCAGAGCCAGGGAGATGAGGTATCGGTCGTCACCGACACGCTCGATATTGTATGGGGGAAAACTGTCCTCGTTGGCGCGTTGTGCGGCATCCACAAGATCAAACAGGCGGTCGAAGCCAATGCTTGAGCGCCAAAGCGGAGCAAAGTCGTAAGTCTTCATAGCCAAATCCTCCAATGAGCAAGATGGGTATGAGCGGGCGCCGGACACCCCCGGCGTCCGCCTCACGCTGGACCCAACCTCTGGCGTCCAGCGCACCTAAAATAAAAAAAATTGGCGGAAAGTTTCAAGGGGGGTGGGGCAAATTTTTTTGGCTTCCGCGCGGGCGAATTCTTGACCGCCCAGTCGACCGCTCTACATCGCTGATCGCCGTCTCAAACAGAAAGGAGTGAAGGAGGCGACCACTAAGCTTACGTCGATCCATGACGCCTAGTAAGGGGCGATTAGCCGATCGCGGTCGAGACGACTGATCCCGCCAGATGCGGCGGGCTCCTAGCGCCGACGGGGGCGTTTCACCACTGGCTTTCCTTCTTCGACGGCAATGCCATCCGATGCCCAAGCGGTATGAACGCATTCCTTGTCTGGGATGAACGGACTCCTCAACTCTCTGACAGCCGCAAACCCTATCAGCTGAATATTTGGCAATCGCGGCGGTCAGCTAACCTGGCCAAACGGATAATTGGAACCTGACGGCCGGCAACGAATTGACCAAATTCCGAATTTTATTGAATTTATGGGGTCACGTGAGCCTTTTTCTCAGTCCCGTTCGAAACGCTTCGAGTCGTCGCGACCTTGTACAGCTGCCGCCAGCTGAGGCCTTCGCATGACGGCAATGATGGCTTCGGGGCTGCGCAGTGATGTGCTATCCGCATTGGGCGATCATATCCGCCAGATATCAGACCCTGACGATCTTGCGTACTCCGCCGCGGAGACCTTGGGGCGGGCTCTCGGTGTCAGCCGCGCGGGTTACGGCACGATCGACCTTTCCGCTGAAACCATTACGATAAGCCGGGACTGGAATGCGCCGGGCATAAAAAGCCTGGCTGGGGTTCTGCAATTCCGGGATTACGGCAGCTACATTGAGGACTTGAAGCGCGGCGTAACCGTGGTGTTCGCCGACGCCGAAAAAGATGGTCGGGTAGGACATCAGGCGAAGGCCCTTGAGCTTATTTCGGCACGCGCCTTGGTGAACATGCCCATCCTTGAGCCAAACGGCGTGGTGGCATTGCTCTATCTCAACAATGCCGAAGCACGAGAATGGTCAGACGCCGAACTTGACCTCATGCGGGAGGTCGCTGACCGGACCCGGACTGCGGTAGAACGGCGTAGGGCAGAGGCAACTATTCGGGCGAATGAAGCCCGTCTTGTCTTTCTGGATGACCTCGGCAAAGAAACTGCGAAGTGCCGGAGGGCCGACGAGATTCTATCAGTCACGACCCGGATGCTAGGCCAGCACCTCAACGTGTCTAACTGCGCCTATGCCGACATGGATGAAGATCAGGATGGCTTTACTATTCGCGGCGACTGGGCAGCACCTGGCGCGAAACACATCTTAGGTCACTACAGCCTTGCTGACTTCGGCAGAAAAGCTGTTCAGGAGCTGGGTAACGGCCGACCGCTGATCATCAATGACAATCTTGAAGAATTGGAGCCGGAAGAAGCCCGAACCTTCCAAGATATTGGGATCGGATCCACTATTTGCATGCCCTTCGTGAAAGAGGACCGCTTAACGGCATTGATGGCAATACATCATCAGGCCGCCCATCGCTGGGCGGCTGGCGAGCTGGCCCTGCTTGCGGAGGTTACCGAAAGGTCGTGGGCTCATATCGAGCGAGTCCGTTCAGAAGAAGCCGCGCGAGAAGCCGCAGAGCGCCTCAGCCTAGCTAACAACGCAGCCGGTATCGGAACGTGGGACTTTGACCCGGTAAATAACGTCCTTCGCTGGGACGCGAGATGCAAAGCTCTGTTTGGCCTTTCATCCGAAGCCGAGATTTCATATGAAAAATCGTTTCTTGCGGGGCTGCATCCTGACGATCGCGAACGCGTTCATCGCGCGGTGACCAACGCCTTGGACCCCTCCTCCTCGGCTGCATATCGCATCGAGTATCGGACGATTGGAATCGAGGACCGGATCGAACGATGGCTCGCCGCAACGGGTGACGCAATATTCGTCAATCACAACGCAGTGCGCTTTGTTGGCACTGTCATCGATATCACGGCGCGCAAGAAATCCGAACGACATCTCAGGATCTTGAATGACACGGGGGCAACCGTCGCCAGGGAACGCAATCTCGAGACCATCGTCCAGACCGTTACGGATGCCGGCCTGGAGCTCTGCGGTGCGGAATTTGGCGCGTTCTTCTACAATGTTCTCTCGCCCGAGGGCGAGAGCTACATGCTCTACGCGCTCTCCGGCGCGCCCCGGTCTGCATTCGCGAATTTTCCGATGCCGCGGAATACAGCAGTGTTTGAGCCGACGTTTCTTGGCACGGCGGTTGTACGATCAGAAAACATCCTCGCCGACCCGCGATACGGCAAGAACGCTCCCCGCAAAGGAATGCCCGAAGGCCACCTTCCGGTGCGCTCGTACCTTGCGGTACCGGTCATCTCACGCACCGGTGACGTTTTGGGAGGGCTGTTCTTCGGCCATCAGGAAACCGGCAAGTTCCAAGAAGAGCATGAGGCTGCTCTCTTGGGAATTGCGGGACACGCGGCGACGGCCATCGACAATGCGAGGCTGTTTGCGGCTGTCGAAAGGGAGCTCGCCGAGCGGAAACGGGCCGAGGCGGAGCTGCAGGCGCTCAATATCGATCTCGAGCAACGTGTGGCCACGGAGATTGCCGAACGTTCGAAGGCGGAGGAGCAGCTGCGACAGGCCCAAAAGATGGAGGCGGTTGGCCAATTGACTGGCGGGATAGCTCACGACTTTAACAACATGCTCGCCGTGATCATCGGAGGCTTGAATCTAGCCCGCCGGAAGCTGGCAAAGGGTGACATTGACATCACCCGCTTCATTGACGGAGCCTTGGACGGCGCTAACCGGGCCGCTACCTTAACCCAGCGCTTGCTGGCTTTCTCCCGCCTGCAGCCCTTAGCTCCAGAAGTCATCGTAGTGAATCGTATGATCGCGGGTATGAGCGAGCTTCTCGATCGGTCGCTGGGCGAGACCATTGCAATCGAGACAGTGCTCGCAGCGGGGGTGTGGAACGTCCAAGCCGATCCGGCTCAACTTGAGAGCGCTTTACTCAACCTCGCGGTCAATGCGCGGGACGCGATGCCTCAAGGAGGAAAACTCACGATCGAAACGATGAACGCGTCCGTGGATGCGGCGTATGCCCGACAATACTCAATTGAACCGGGACAGTTCGTTCTCATCGCAGTGACCGACAGCGGTACCGGTATCAACAGCGATGTGCTGAGCAAAGTTTTTGATCCGTTCTACACGACCAAAGAAGTCGGAAAAGGCACGGGCCTTGGCCTTAGTCAAGTATACGGCTTCGTGCGTCAGTCGGGCGGTCATGTGAAGATTTATTCGGAACCTGATGTTGGCACCACCGTAAAAATCTACCTGCCGCGTTTCTACGGCGAGGTTACGACCGATGCTTCGACTGGCGCGGTGCGCGCAGACGTGGGGCAGCATCAAGAGCTGGTCCTGGTGGTTGAGGACGAAGAACGCGTGCGAGCGATCTCTGTCGAGACGCTTCGAGAACTTGGCTATTCGGTCATAGAAGCTGCAAGCGCGCGAGAAGCCATTCACCTCATTGAGAACGGCTCACGGCCCGATTTGGTTTTCACGGACGTTGTGATGCCCGAAATGACAGGCAGTGAGCTCGCAAAAGTCCTCCAACCGCTGTTGCCCGACGCCAAGATTTTGTTCACCACGGGCTATACGCGAAACGCCATAGTCCATAATGGCGTTCTGGATGCGGGTACGCATCTCATCTCAAAGCCTTATACAATCAACGATCTTGCAGAAAAGGTCAGGGCGTTGCTTGACGGCCTCTAAAACCAAAGCTGCGGCGCCTTAAGCTGAACGAAAACAACAGATACAGGAGCTCTGGCAGCCGACGTATTCCCCTCGATCGACGCGATCAATTGACGCTCCTCGGCTAATGCCCATCGGCCAGATCGAAGGTGCACGGAAGCCTCAATATCGGGAACAGACAGGAAATCGATTGGGATATCGCACTTGGATTATGAAAACAGAAGTGGTTGATTTGGTTCCGCTCCAAGATTGATGAGTGCAGATCAACAGGTCTCGCCGCGTCAGGTTTTTCGACGATTCCCCAATTTATTGCATCTTGACAGTGCAAGTCAGATCGAGGAAATGCGGCCTCCCGCCAAATTTCCGACGTCACGATGGTCAAATCCGAACTTGTTCAACGCATCGCTAAACATAACCCGCGCCTCTACCAGCGGGACCTTGAGAACATCGTGAACGCGATTCTCGATGAGATCGTCGCTGCGCTGGCACGCGGTGATCGGGCTGAGCTTCGCGGTTTCGGCGCATTCTCGGTAAGGCATCGCCCCGCTCGTGCAGGCCGCAACCCACGTACTGGAAAACATGTTACCGTGCACCAAAAGAGCCTTCCGTTCTTCAAGGCCGGAAAGGAAATGCGCGAGCGCCTGAATCGCGAAAATGCTGCGCCGGAAATGAGCGCTGCCTCAAGACCGGCCGCCGGTTTTTCGGGGAGCTAAACCAGCTTTGTCTAATCGTAGGGGAAAGTCTGAAAGCATTTTAGGCGCAATCGCCAAGGACCGGCGCTCTCCTCACGCGCAGATTTTTTCCTGTCTGGGGAAAATGCATACTGCGTATCACAAAACGAGTAGGCGGAAACCTCAACGACATCCGCCACTTGAGCTATTTTTCGGACGGCGAGGTACGCATCACAGATACGCATCTGCGTACTGCGTACCGTAGGGTAAAGGTCTGGCGCCGGATGCCTTAGCGGCGCGTGCCTTTAATGAAGTTTTTAAGACGAGCTTCGAAAAAGGCCGTTCCGATACAGAAGCTACAGCTCACGAGATGTCTTTTGCTGTTTTCTATCGGACGCGTCCGTTTCTCCGCATTCCGCGCGCACGATGCCTATTGATCGTGAACGTTTAGCCACAACTGGATTGCTCGCGCGGCACGCATCCACTCGCTGGAGCTTTGGGGGACGCTTCGGCTGTGCTGATATCCAGCCAGATCGCGGATCGCAGTCAAAGCTACTCGTTCAGCCTCGGCCATCGCGGGAGAGGTGTTCGTGGTAACCTGCTCGGTGGCCAGGCCGTTCAGCAAAATGCGGGCTTCCTGCTCGGTGCTGATCGCGGCGACCTTCAGGATCGATCTGCAGTAACGGGCCTTGATCAGGCTTTGGTCGTCGCTCATTCGAGAGCGCTCGGCGGCTTGGGCATGTGGCAGCGTAGGAAGGTCAAACTGGTTGGTCTTGTTCAAGATGCAGCCTTGGTCGATGGGACCGTAGAACAGGCAATCGCCGGCTTAGTTCCCGCCCGTGAAGGGAGATCAAACTTCTTTCAGGAGGTAGCGAGCGCGGAGTTGTTTCTCTATTCGCACCACAGTCTTTGCCAGATCGGGATAGTGCCGGCGTTCGGTGGCATTCGTCAGCGCGGACCAATTGCCGTTACCGATTGGAATAATCGCAATCCCGGCATTGGGAAAGTTGGAGCCTGCAAGCTTCTCGTGAAAGAGCCAGATCAGCTCGTTGGCGGTCGCTTTCTTTTTAAGCATGGAGGTCAGACTTCAGGACAAGGTGGGAGTCTGACTTCCTGTAAGGGATCACTCCGGGGCGTGCAATTCATATTGATGGCGCAGTTTGTTTACTGTCATTTCCAGCGCGCTATGCAAAGCACCTGGATCAATTCGGCCTTCTGTGAAGGCATACAGAGTCCAATTCGTATCGGCTCGAAGGTCACTGTATTGGACGTCGACTGCCTTCAGCGTCTCGCAACCTGGGCGTTTTCTCATCTCCGCGAGGGCTTCGCGCTCCAGCTCCTTTTTAGAAAGTATCACTTTCATCGATTGGCTCCGGCGAGTTTTCCAGAAAACAGCCGCTGTGGCGGATCGTTCCCGGTCGCGAAGGTTCAGCAATGAATGATCACTCTGTCGCCATGTTTCACGCCGCCCTTAAGGTGGTCATCAAACGTGCAATCATCGTGCTCGATGCGCTCGGCGACTCCGAGATGAGGTGTCAGAACCAGGGGCAGGTCTGGATAGGGCGATCAACGATGTGCGCTGGCTGAGGGTATATTGACTGACAACTCTCACCTTGATTGAAGAAATGCGCCCGCCACGGAGATGTCCGCGGCGGCCGTAATTGTTCTGATTGTCTCGCCAATCGTCTGGCAAATAGAAAAGGCCGGCATTCATTTGCCGGCCTCTCACTGACGTCAGTGTTTAGAAGGTGCCGGTGCCGAAGTTGCCCAGATTGAAGCGGTAGTTCAGGCCCGCTTTGATCGTGTGCTCGTCGTTTCGGAAGCCGCCGATAGCAAACGTCGGAGTGACGAAACTGGTCGTCCCGAAATCGTAGTACTGATATTCCACCTTGCCCGACCAATTCTGGCTGAACAGATATTCGAGACCGCCGCCAACTGTGTAGCCATCCCGGCCACCATCGCCGGTGAAGCCGTTGGTGAAGCGCGAGTCGGCCCAGGCGTAACCGCCCTTTACGTAAAGAAGGGACGGGCCCCATGTGTAACCGAGACGGCCGGTAACCGAACCGAGACCGCGGTTTGCAAAGCTGCTGCTGGTGTCGATGAAGCTGTAGTTCGCTTCCAGACCAAACACCCAGTTAGGCGCGAACTGCGTGTCCCAACCGATCTGACCGCCGCCCATGAAGCGACCGTCGTCACCGCCGCCGAGAACGTTGTTCGAATTGCCGCGGAAGGCGCCGCCGACGTGACCGCCGATATAGAAGCCGGTCCAATTGTAGATTATCGCGGGCGCCATTGCGGGCGCCTTGGTATAGGGACGTGCAGCCATGTCGGCAGCCGAGGCCGACGTTGCAGCGAAAAGTAGCGCGGCCGTTGCGAGTAAATACTTTTTCATGTGTCGCTCCATTTTGAATCTGTAGCGAGATCGTATGAACTAATACGCCCCACTACCGTCTCTCAAAAGGCACACACGGGGACGATCGCGCCGAAGTTGTGAGCGGCAGGCGGGAACAAATTAAAGCGTGCGGCACCCGCTACCGTCTGGTTCCATACGCAGGAAGAGCGACGTTGAGCATCCAGCTGATCAAGCAAGCCTTGATGGAACATGCCGGCGTGACAGGCCTGATCATGGGCACGGATCGAGGCGGGACACCGCCGGTATCCAGACTTCGGTATTGAAGCTGTCCGCCCGCTGCACCCGGAGCGAGGCGGGTTTCGCATTCAATGGGCGAGTGATGTCGCTGCGGAGCATTTTTCTAACCCGTACTCTCGTTCTTCTGTCTATCGTCCTCGATTTTCGCGCTGCAGCGATCATGTCCTGTTGTTGCGAGTGTCGGCGATCCGCACCTGGATGCACTCGAAGTCCGTTTCTTCGGAATGTGGGCAACAAGCTCTACTGACCAATGGCAATCTGACTATTCGTTACGTTCGACCAGAGACGGGCTATCGCCTCGGAGAAGAGCTCGTGCTTCTTGGACCAGTTCGTTGGCGATCTGTTCGTTGATCAGAAAATCGTAGTGCCCATCTCGGGTGACTAACGTCAGAGTACCAAGGAGCGGGGAATCGTGTATCGACATCACGCCCACATCGAGGGCCAGCAGCGCTTCGAGGTCATCCTCGGCGGGCATGTTGAGTGGTTTGTCATGCAGGGAAGCCGCGGGTTTCTTTGTCATGCTTTGAGCTTACCCGAGCGCAGTACGACATTTGGAAAGTCGATGAGATCTGGCAAGCTGGGTGTCAGCATGCGGGACACTCATCACTCAGCCCATCGAGCACGCTCTCGACCGCCGCGATCCGCTCCTTTTTGCCCGAGAATGTTCGGTGTTCTGCCAGCGACAGAGCGTAGTCCACAGCGTGATGGCTGTGTCGCAAGCGCATATAGCCGTGGTGGGGCATGGAGCGATCGCGTGCGCTTCCATCAGTAGATCTGCGGCCCACATCTCGAGTTCATGCTCAGTCTTTCTCTTGGGCATGGTTAGGCCTTCTTGGTTCGTTTCGGCTTTGGAGGAGGCTGCTGCGGGATAGATCGAAATATTACGTCGCCGATGACGTGCCGCTCGGTCGTCTCGATGCTATCCGCTGCGAACGAGACGCGATCACGCCAATCCCGTCCCATGGGATCTGCTCTCGTCGCAATGGCGCGAGCCACCCCCTCGGTCTCGGCGGGGACGATGGCAATCTGTCTGCTCTTCTCAAGCAGATTCAATGCAGGCGTTAACCGCCACAATCGATTGGTTTCGGGGACCAAAACGGGCGGAGCGGCGATCTCGGTGACGGGCTCGTCTTCGTCGGACATAAGGGGAAAACGACAACCAGCGCGCCATGTTCCTTGGAGAGATGGGGAGCAGCCGGGCGTGCGCTTGCTACCGGGATCGATGATCTGCGTAACCAGCAATCACGGCCCCTACGGCGATGCCGATAATGATGCCAGCGGTCACGTTCCTGATGGCAATGCCGAGGACAGCTCCAAGGCACACCCCTAACGCAATGCCTAGCCCCATCCTCGAAGGATGTTGTTTCATCGGATTCCAAACCAGTTGGGATAAGATAGCTTAGGGAATCGGCGCGCTGTAAGTCCAGATGTTTAGGGCCCCGGTCGGGTCTCTTCGTGGAAAAGGCAAACGCGGGGTCGAACCGGAGCGCAAATCTAACATCAGGCCTTGTGCGCCATCACCGCCACAAAGGAAGCGCCGTCCTCGAAGAACAAATCCTTCATCATCGAGGAGAAGGCCCCGAGATCGTGCGCCGCTATTGGGACTGGCATCACGTTCGCCTTGACAGGTTTTTGGAGAGCCGAATTCGTCCGAGCGCGCACGCTTAAAGAGGCGGCCCAGCGCCCGTTTGGACTCAGGCGCCGAGCCTAACCAACAGCCGCTGAGGAAAGCTGCCGGCTTCGTAAAAAATCAACGCAAACCTAATTCGTTCCTCGGGGAAGATCGGCCCGACGGCGGATGGGATCGACCGCCGGGCCGCCTCACTGAACTCGGTGCGGAATGATCCCGAGCCCGGTGATGGAAATTTAGAGAGGCCCGGCGGCGGTCGAGTTGGGTGCAAGGGTACGCCGCCGAGCCCGGAAGGCAGCCCACGACAGAAACTGCCGACCGCGGAAAAAATTGGCAAAAACGGATTTAGTTCCAACCAAGCCCGGCAGCGAAATGGCCCGACGCTCAACCGAATCCATGAGCGCCGGGCCTGGCCTAAGCGTGGCTTCTAGGGTCACGCCGACCATCGACCTCTAGCATCGCAACCCAAGGAAACTCATTGATCCGCCTGTTCTCCGCGTGCGTTTTGCTGTGCGCATTTTTTTCAATTCGCCGGCGTTTGCCCAGAATTTTCTCGAAGGCGTTGTCTCGATTGGCGTCAAGTTGACCAAGGAAGAAACGTGCGTCGCCAGCCAGTACGGCGTTGGGGATGGCTACCACGGCGGTAGGACGGCTTCGGGCGAACGATGGCCGCGCACAAGAGCCGGCGCTTCGGTAGCCACGTCACGGTCACGAACAAGAACAACGGCAGATCGGTGCGGGTCCGCATCACGGACCGGCCCGTTCATCGAGGGGCTGCATCGACCCGTCTCGAGCAGCAGCCAACGCAATCGGCATGGGCGGGATCGCGCGCGTAACCGTTCAGTAGCCCACGAGGCCCGAGAGGGCGACCCGGATGACCCGGTCTTGTTTACGGAGCGATTCTCAGCCGGCGAGAAACTAAGCGACTTGAGACAGAAATCCGGTTATCATTGACGTCGCCGGCTGCGGGCGGGGAGAATACCGTTTCGACGTCGAAGCTCGTGTACATGCGGCGAAGAGCTAAGGTCCATGAAGCATGGAGGCCCTGCGATGTGGATAACATTAATGGCTTGCTTCGCTTGTTTTCTGATCGGCGGATATGCGGGCCTCTGCCTTGGTTACTACTCGGGTACGGAAGTGGTCCGGCAAGAGGTGCGAGAGTTGTTGGACAGACGGTGGCCGATCGCAGAAGGTCAGTCGGCAGTCATTCAGGACAACGGCGGCGCCTTCTCCGCAAACTGAACGACGGCCTGTCGTCAGGCGTGCCCCCATTTAAGTACACTCCGGCGCGTTCCTCAACTCTCCGCGCTCGTTCCTGGTATTTCACCGCCAGAGCATTTAGCCGGTCGGACACTGATCGATACCCGCCGAATTTCGCAAACTCTTCGCACCTTCGAGATATCGCTCTCAGTCGTGCAGCCGTTGCGATCGCTTCTCGTTGGGGCGTCGTCAGAGCCATCGACGCACTCGGCACAGCGCTACTAATCGATCCACAATCTCGAAAGTGGTCTTTTGCGCAATTCGATGCGCTCTCCACCTTTGGCAGACGTGAGTCTGGCCCTCAGCAAGCAAGACCGAAAATATGATTGAACCGCCATGTTGCGGCGCATAATCTTTTTTTGCCGGGAAGGTAGCGTCGGTATGGAGGATGGAAATGCCGCACGAATATCGGGTGTGGACCGATGATGATATTGCAAAGTTACGAGATCCGGCTGGCAGCCGATCTCCTGACGATATTTCCAGAGAGTTGGGACGGACGCGAGCGGCAACTGTGTGCAAAGCTCACCTGCTTGGTATTTCAATGCGTAGGCCTGCAAATGCAGGACTTCCACGAAATTGGTATAAGCAGCCGCAGGAACGTTCACCTAGACTTTAGTTTACTATGGCCGGACTTATCCTGAGGGACAGCTGGCCATTTTTATTCCACGAGCCGAAGGCGCCCGTAGCCCTTGCGCAGCCGCTCCTGTGCAGCGCTCACGTCTTCGTGGTCAAGTATTTCGAGCATGCGTTGTAAGACGAATTGCGGGCTCCGCGGTCCCGGCCACATGAGCTGTGTAAGACGGCCCGAGCGTCATCCATGGCGTCGTTGATGGTGTCGATGTCGCGCATCATTGATCCCTCACGAGCTTGTAGCGGTTGCGCCACTTCGGATCCTTGTCGACGGAGTGGTAAACCGGCGTGCCTCCTGGAAAGAGTGCTTGCAACATGCCGAGGCGTGCGAACTCGATCGGCCCGTCGTACTCGGCGGCCTGTATCAACACGTGCATTGCGTTCTGCCACGGTGGGGCGTCGTGCATCTGCTTCGGCAGGCGGGTGATGTATTCGCCGGCATCCTGCAGGGTGGCCAGTTTACCGCCAGCGGGGAGGGCAATGGGGTCTGGAAAACGCGTCGACCATGGCATAACTCAAATCCGCAACTGAACGGCAGATTCAAACGTCCTGTTGCGGATTAGTTCCGGTCAAGCGCTCAGGCTTCTCCCACAGACTATCGGTGTCGAAGGTCTTCGATAGCGCCTTTGGCTCGCAGGTCCGCCCTTACCTTGCGGACGCTTGGCAGCGAAATCCCCAGATCGCACGCCTTCCTTTTGACTGACGTAATGGGCCGGCCGAGCGCCGCTGCGGCACGTAGAGCAGACGCTCCGCTGTCGACTAGCTCTTTCAGCTTGGCGACGTCTTCCGTATCCCATGGTTTCGCAAGCAGGCGCCTTGTCACGGTTATTTCTCCAGCGGTCGCAGCTCGCCGTTCAACCAGCCCTCGGCCTGGATCACTGGATCTGGCCCAACAGCGGCATGGATGAAGCTGCACTTTGGACATTCGTAGGCATGGATGACCATGCCCTTGTCCGCCGGAGTAGACCGCAGCCAAGCAGTGACAGATCCGCATTTCGGACAGATCGGCGTTTGGGTCTGTGGCATAGCGGTGACAAATTATCAGAAATGGTCAGTCTGAAAAGTGAATTGCGCTTGAGATCAATCGAGCAGCGGGGGTACCTCGCAATAATTCGGCCCGACGTCATCGGGGGCAATGTCGTCGGGCCTCACCGGATTATCGACCTTGGAGAGATGGTGTCCGGCTGCTCCAACAAGCAACGTCAGGGAACATCGTTCCTTAAAGGGCGCGCCGCGATATAATGTGGGATGAAACCAACGAAGTCGCTCAGGAAGCAGGCTAAGAAAGCCGAGGCTGTAGCTCTGCGCTCGGAAGACACCGAGCACGCTGAACGCATGCACAATCTAGCCGAAGCGTTCCGAGCTCAAGCTGAGGCGCTGAAACCTAAAAAGAAAGGGAAAGCGAAGAACAGCAGCGGAGATTAGTCGGCCAGCTTCTGGCAATGATTACGTCACTCTTCGGGTCGGCGTGAAAGTTCGTCCTCTTGCCGTTCTTGATGCCTTCAACTTCCCATCGGCCATCGTCGGCCTCGAGCTTGGAAATCAGCGAGTAGCCGGACTGCAGCACCTTCGCAATCACTTGCTCCACTGGCATGCCAAAGCGTGCGAGACCTTACCTCGTTGCCTTGACAGTCACGAAAACCGATGCGTCATCGCCAAGCGGATTCTGCACCGCGTCAATGAGGGAGAGCGGACCTTCGTCGGCATGGCAGTTGCCTCGCTCAATGATTACTACGGCACTCCTTGGGTCTAGCTCCTCGATCGCGGTAAGTCGTGGCTCTTTGATCTTAAAGCAAGAAACTATTCTACTTTGGCTGAATTGTCTGACGCATACGCCGGGTGACAACCGGCCAAAACGGGGATGATGGACGCGGCGGTTTTGCCGGTTTCTCGTCACGACAGCAACGCATTGGTACGCGCGGCCATCTAACCCGTTCCCGGCATATGCGCTTAAGTACTTCGCTCGGTTCGCGGCAGAAGCGTAATGCTCATAGTCGTACTAGAAAAATGCCAGCAGCCGCGACGGCGATGATCCAGGCAACCAGCACAGCGATTGGCGCGATCCTTGAGGTGGGCATTAGAATTCTGCATGAGCGGAGCTCACAGAAACGCAAGTACGTTTGCGCTGGAGGCCTTTGAGGGAGCCGACGACCCTCAGCACCTTGCCGTAACTACAGCTGTTGTTCTGGACATAGACGACAGCAAAGGGGGGCAGGGTGTGGGGCTCACGGGCAAGGATGGGCTGAGCCGACGCGTCCGCGTCAAACAACAATGCGATACCGAAAATGAGCATACGCATAACACATCCCATCATCCAATAACCGCGTACAATACTTCTATTGAGATTTAGTTCGCTTTGCGAAAACGTCGCACCGCCCGTGGCACAGGGGGTAGCCACAATGGGGTACGAGTGTGCATGAGCCTTCTAGCCCGACGCCTAGCGCAGAAGGGAGCAAGGTTCTGCATCGCTCTTCCTATTTTTCTGTGTCAGTCGGAGCACTAGATTGCGAGGCTTCGGGGAGGTGTGCAGTCGGATTACTCCGTGCGGAGCATTTACACGGCTCGTTGACGTCGGAATGCTCTTGGCTCGATCAAGCCTTGTCATTCAAACGACGTAATAGGCAAAGGGAAAACGCAATGTTGAACTTGACCCAGAGTGCCGCATTGCCTGCCGCAATTGCATCCCTTCATCCATGCAGGGAATCAATCTTCAACATTTCCAATCGCGCATCCCTCGTCAGGTCGGATGCTGATCCAGACAAGAAGCCTGACCTAGCTGGACAACGTGACGTACTACACGCGGTCCTGGCGCGAATTGGCTGCGGGCAAGTTCTACTCAAACGAGGCGGTTTGCTTGACGTGAGCGCAATCGGTCGTGCGATATTGGAACGCGAATGTGGCGCCGCGAGCGGGGAAACACTCTATCGCGCCGTCAAGCAACTCGTGAATCGCGCGGGAGCGCAAATTCCCGTTGGCTCGACATCATGGCTCGCGACTTCCTTCAGGGAAGGCGTCACCAGGCTTGTAAGCCAGATGATCAATGTTTGGACCGATGAAACCAGCACCATCATTCTGCTCGATCTTGACGCTCATCCAGAGCCGACGCCTGAGGCGCTGCGGCGCTTGTTCGGCCTTACAGCCGCGGAAAGCCAGCTTGCAGTCGAATTGGCGCGTGGTCATAATTTGCTTGATATTTCTCGCTCCCGGCGTCTGAGCCGGACGACAATCCGCTCACACCTGGCCTCTCTGTTCGTCAAAACTCAAACAAGGCGGCAGGCGGAGCTGGTTGCATTACTCGGGCGTGTCGCCGTCCTCCCGTCTCATGGCAATTGAGGTCGGCGATAGGCAGCCAGAAAGCCGGAGTGCGGTGCGATCGATGGAGAGATGTTGGAGCTGAAGGGCGTAGCTCCGCTTTGCGCGCACTAAGGGGATCAATCGCTATGGCTAACCTGGGGAAACCTATAAAGCCACGAAAGCAAACTTTCACCCGAACTAACGGGACGTCAACGAGCGTTAGCCTCGAGGATGCCTTTTGGGACGCGTTGACAGAGATTGCGAGCGAAGAAGGTATCTCTCGGTTAACACTGACTAGGCGGATAGATCGCGACCGAGTCCACTCCAACCTTACGTCAGCTATCCGAGTTTCTGTTGTGGAGCGTTTTATTGCTAAATACCGCTCGGCAACTGGCGCCGATGCGGATAGGCAGCAAAAAGCCCGCCCCGGAGAGGGCGGGCTTTCTCGATAATTGCCGACATTATTTTTCCGGATGACCGGAGCCGGGCGGTGTCGTCTTCGGAGCCTTGCCATCTTCGACACGGCCTTCGTTGCGGAGGTCGCGACCTTGCTGGGCCTTCTTCTTGCTCTCCGCGTCCTTGCCGTGTTCGTTCAGCTCTTCCTTGACGAAGCCGGCACCTTCTTTGATTTTACCTTCCACGCTCATATTCATCTCCTGTGCTGTTAGCCATAAAAAACTCAGCTGGGGCAGTTTTGATCCGTCGCAAAAGCGATCTTCCGCAAGACGCCGGATAGGCACCGACGCCGAACCAGTCCGCAATTGTCACCGACACAGCCGAGCGCCCGGTGCAGGACCGGGGAGAAGCGATCACATTCACCGGCTCTTTCTGCTACCGCCGCCCTTGGAAACCAGGCCATCGCTTCCGCCGTCACCTGAAACAAAACAGCCCGAACTGCGTCATTGTCCCGGGAGCGACCATGACCGGGAAAGGACAGGCGATGTTACGGAAAACAGTAATCCTTGCAGTTGCTGTTGCCGCCATGAGCCTGCTTCCACTAACCGATGCTTCGGCTCGCGGCGGTTTCGGCGGCGGTGGGTTTCATGGTGGCGGCGGCTGGCACGGAGGTGAATGGCATGGAGGTGAGTGGCGCGGCGGTGGATGGCGCGGCGGCTGGGGGGGCCGGCGTTCGTCGGCGCGGGATTTGGTCTGGGCCTGGCGAGCGCTGGCTGGGGCATTGGCGGTTGGGGTCCGGGTTGGCGTGACCCGTGTCTTCGTCATCGACAGGTTTGGACCCGTTGGGGTTGGCGGATTGTGCCCGTGAATGTTTGCTGGTGAATCCTGGTCGGCGCTGGGAATTTCGCCTGCTAGCGGCCGACTGCAATCACCACGTCGATTAAGCGCTGGGTATGACTGCTACCGCGCATGGTCTGAACTGAAACTTCGGAAACAGGCGGCTGCTGGTGCGCGGCCTCACTTCGCATCTTGGCTCGGAGTTTTGTCCCCAACCCGGCCGGCCGGAGCGACGCTGGCGCCGCTATTTCTCAAAGAAGGCGGCCCAGCGTTCGGATTGGCCATCACGCCCGTGTTGGTGCTGCTCAGCGAGTTCGTCGCAGCCGCGCCAGCCGGCGACTGTCCGTAGGTTTGCGAGCTGGTTGAGGACGATGGCGCCGCGGTGACGCTGTTGATGTTGCCGGTCCCGATGTTGCCGGAGTTGGCAGCGCCCGTAGCTCCGCCGGCACCAGCGCCAGACGATCCTGCGCCGCCAGCTGAAGACGCGCTGCCACCCGCCGAGCCGCCGCTAGATCCTCCCCCGCCGCCACCTCCACCACCTTGGGCGAAAGCAGGCGCTGAAATTGCGACAATTGCCGAGATTAATATCGCGACGGCTGTGGATGACATGATCGAGCTCCCTGTTGAGCCGGTTCAAAGCGAATGTTGGAGAACAGTTCCGAGACTGTTTGGAACGATATGCCGGATCGCAAGCTTGTGCTGCTGCAGCGAGGAGATCACGACATGACTGACAAAACGCTACCACCTGCAGAGCCGGCCGAAGATTTGAAAGATGTCGTCATCGACGGCGTCAAAGACGCCGCCGACCGGGTCAGCACAGCGATCGACGAGGGTCGCAAGCCCGGCAGACCGTTAGACATTCTGGCAAAGGTCACACGGGACGCGCCATTGGGGGCCCTCTTAGTTGCTTTTCTTTTCGGAGCAGCAATGGCGCGGCGGCGCCATTGGTAGACAGATGAGTTACGATCCTGCTCGCAATATTGTCGACGGTTTGTTGAAACTAGGCGCGCTGAGCGTCCAGATAGGTGTCTTGATGGCTGAGGCGCTCCTCGCTGCGGGTGGTTACACCAAAACGTTGCCAGCCGATGACGTTCCAGATCCGCCGCCTTCCCCCGCTCAGATTGAAGCGATTGCGCTAGCGCTCGAGCGGGAGATCCTTGGCAACTACGAACTCGGCTTCCAGGCTATGCTTCGGCTGAACTTTCCCCGGGATCGACTTCGAGAAATCGCCGTCACAGCGCTGAATGCGGCGCGCGGCGCCGGCCGCACGACCACCGGTGCAACTGCAGGGAACGATGCTGAATAGGAGATGTTCCAACGTAGTCCCGTCCCGTTTGAACGGGAGCTCATAAGCTGGGAGCCAACATGTTTGCATCTACTCTCGTCGCAATGACCGAAGCTTCCCTTCTCGGCTTCGAAGCAAGCCGGGTCGTCGCATTGCGTATGCAAGTTTTTATGCTGGGCGGGACGGCCGCATGGAATGAGGCTGATCTGATGGTCCGTGAAAAGACGAAAGCCTTCAGTCAGGCGTTCCGTGATCTTGCGGCTGGGTCATCCCGATCAGACGTCTACTCTGACCTCAGAGCGATAGTGAAAGAAAATTACGATCGGCTCTCCGAGCGGCATTAAGCCCTATGAGCAATGCCGTGTTCCAGAAAACAAGTGCTCCGACGATAGTAGGCATCGTGAACTCACCACCTTTTGGTCAGGAGCGCGGAAGCCTCTCGGCTTCCGTTGCTTGGGCCGGGCGTCACTCCAGCAATTCTTGCCGATGCAAGAAGGCGTCGATCAGGACAACTGCATGGTAGCGGATGGCGAATACCACAGCCGGCCTGTGTCGCGAAACGCGCGGTCCAAACCATCGACCGCATCATCACCGCACTGCGGTCGGGATCCTTCTTTAAGGTTCCTCCGATAGCTTCATCTCAAGCGGCACTGTAATGCCTACTGCTAGCTGGTAGACGAAACGACAGAGCCGCCGGAGCGACCCGGCGGGTTTTCTTTGGAGGCGGCAGTGGCATCAGCAAATCGAGCTTATCGTCAGCGCATACATCCAGGTTGGTGATCGGGCGGCGCTGGTCGGTCTGCTGGATCATCGAAAGCGCATCGCTAAGGACCTGCGAAGCCGGACCGGTTTCGATTTTCGCGTGCCGCTGGATGCTGTCGAGAATGAAATCGAGGTCATAGAGGCAGGCGTGGCCACATTCGATAACTCGCCGTCCTAGTCTCTCGTGCGTGCTCTTCTTGACTCTCGGTGGCTTCATGCGACGTTGTGCCGATAGCCGTAGGGAGAGCGATGTGGCGACTGGTACCGTAAAGTGGTTTAACGCGACCAAGGGCTTCGGCTTCATTCAGCCGGACACAGGTGGCAAGGACGTGTTTGTGCATATTTCGGCCGTGGAACGGGCGGGGCTGAGCACGCTCAACGAGGGTGCCAAGGTCAGCTATGAAGAGCAGGAAAACCGCGGAAAGACGTCGGCAGAAAACCTGCGCGTCGGCTGATTGCGGCGAACTGACTGAAATATCGATCCGCCGGTTTCCCAGTCCCCCGGCGGTTCTCCTTTGCTCAGAAGAAACCCGGGCTGAGATCCAAGCCGTAGGTCATTGCAAGGATCGATACGAACAGTCCGGCCGCCCCGAACCAGACAAGATGCATCCAAGGCGACGTTGTGGGTGCTGTGACGATCGAGGGCGTTGGCTGCTTCAGTGCGACTGGCATGATGGCCTCCTGTGTTGCTGGCCTTCATAGGTGCGGCGAGCTGTCGCAGAGGTTCAGTTCTATTTTGCTGACGAGACGATAGCGGCCGCGCACGAACAGCGGGACCGTCGACAACCACGAAGACGGCCCCGCCACGCGCTCGAACCCTAGCCCTGGGGGCATCGGGCCGTTCGGCGAACCTCAGGATGGATTGGTTTTCAGGAGGTGTCGTCACAGCATTTTGCCGCATCGACGACGTTACCGCGCATAGAGCGATTCGCTAATACCGTATTGCGTGCACTCATCGTGACTAAAAGGGAAAGCCCGAAATCGAAGGGGTTTAGCAAATACGAGATGCAGCACGTAAATCCGCAAAAGAACGAAGCCGATACCGAGCGAAGTAGCTGAATTTTGTTGGGCAATTCATGTTGGCCTCGGAGCGGTTCGAACGTCCGCCCCTCAGAATCGAAATCCGGTGCTCGTTCATGGCATTGCAACATTTTCCCGATTGGAACTGAACGACAGTCTTTTTTGTTCTTCCCCGATAAACGGGGGCGTGATGGATGGTAGAAAAGGCCGGAACGGAAGCGTTGCGCAAGCGACGGATGGTGCACATCGAACAAGCGTCACCCAAAGCAGAGCGAAAGCCGCTACCTTTAGGAGCTGACGCGCGTAGGAACTCCCGGGTCGTGCTTGCCCTGGTCCTTTTCGGCCTCGGGACATGGACCGCCTCAGCTTTTCTGCCGGCCCTGATATGGGCCACCATTCTCGCAGTTGCCCTGTGGCCGCTGTACCTTAAGTTTGCGGGGCGCTTTTCGTCAGGTCATTCAAGTCTGGCAGCGTTCATCTTCACCGCAATCGTGGCTTTGGTGCTGTTCACCCCACTGTCACTTGCCATCTACCAAATCGCGCAGCAAGGCGACGTTCTTGTGAGGTGGCTAAAGCAAGCCCGCGAGAGCGGTGTTGAGGTGCCGGATTGGGTCGCGCGTCTACCGCTCGTTGCGGAAACTCTGCAAACTTGGTGGCGCGCCAACCTCTCGGATCCAAAAGCTGCAGCGGCATGGCTTCAAACTGTTAACGCGGATAATGCGTCGGAGTTGTTTAAAACATTCGGCTCACAGCTGCTTCATCGTCTTTTTCTGTTGCTGTTCTCACTTCTGACCTTGTATTTCCTCCTCCGTAATGGTCGCGCTGTCACGAGCCGTTTCCTCGAGACGTGCGACCGCCTTATCGGCGATCCAGGAGAGGGACTCGTCGAGAAAATGGTCGAAGCGACGCGCGGCACGGTCAACGGCACAATTCTCGTCGCTGTGGGCGAAGGATTGCTTATTGGTGTCGGATTCTTGGTCGCCGGCGTACCGACCCCCGTGATATTTACTATAATAACCATAGCATTCGCGATGTTACCGTTCGGAGCCTGGTTGGCTTTCACCGCGGCGGCATTAGTTTTGGTCTCCGGCGAAGGCAGTGGGTTTGCGGCCGCTGGGGTGTTTCTATGGGGTGCGATCGTTATGCTTGCTGGCGATCACTTCGTATGGCCCACTCTGGTCGGTGGTTCGGCGCGACTTCCCTTTCTTCTAGCATTTGTTGGTATCTTTGGAGGTATTGCTGCATTTGGCCTGTTCGGCTTATTCCTAGGGCCTGTCATTATGGCAGCACTACTGACCGTGTGGCGCGAGTGGATCTTCCGGCCAGTGCCGCAGTAACTTTGTGATCCTTCTTGAAGAGCTCCGCAAAATGAAAGATTTCCATATGAACTACGCTAGCAACTAACAAACAATGAGGTGCCTTTGCCGTCACAACATCTGTAATGGTCCAAAGATCGTGGCCCGCGGGGAGGGGCCCACACAGCAGACATCAGCTTTAAGTCAAGGCGTTCTGCGCGGAATTTATTAATTTCTCAAGCCAATCCCCGGCATTGATGTAGTTCACCTTCAGCGCCGCGTAGCTCGCCCGCAGGCAACGAAATAATGGGTCTAGCCGCGTCTAAGCAAGAATTACTCGACTAGAGGGTTCACCAGATCGCGCCCGTCAGCAGTGGCGAATCCGCGCGGCAACGAAAGGCAACTCGTCGTCTTATAACACCCGACCGGCGAAACGGCCGGTCTTGGCGCACGGCCATTGTGAGGTTGAGTGCCTTGCTGTGAGTGACCTCCAGCCCGCATGTGGCTCGCGTAGACGGCTTGCTTCAGGTTTCGCCCACAGGCGTCATACGCGTCATCGAACGGCTTGGCCTAATAAATCCAAGCGAAATCTAAAGTCCCCGTCGTCCGCCTTAGCCGCTGTTCAGTACAAGACTTGCGAGGCAAGGTTAGCGAGAAGATCGGCGCATTCAATTCGATCTACTACGTTCCACCTAACTCACGCGACCTCACGTCGATAGGCAGCTCCAGATCCGCGAGCACCCATCCAATGCGGCATCGCTGCGCCGTCGCGGTGGCTGCCGCCGACGCTGCCGGCGGCCACCGCGATCACAGCGCCCAGCAATATGGCCGCCGCGACGGAGAAGGCCAGGATCACTGAACTCCGTCGAGATTTGGCTATCGACGCTTGAGAGGTTGCAATCGCGGCATCGACCCGTTTTTCCGCCTCTGCGCCGGCGAGACCGGTGTTCGCGGCAACGAGTTGAGCAAGATAAGATCGATCCTCGCTGCTCATTCCCAAGTGGCTCGACGAGGTCAAGAGAATTCTTCCCGCCTCCGCACGTTCCTGCAGAAGGTCTACGTTTGCGGCGCGACGCAAGGGCCTGAACAGGCGGTCGATCTCGTAGCTTAGCAAAGGCTCCGCAGCGCTGGTGCGTGCTGACGATCCGTTACTGTTCGGCCGCGTTAGTGTCGCGCTTCCAATGAAGGCCGCAAGCGCCACGCCAAGAACAACGGCAAGCGCCCACGCAGCGAGTCCATGTAGACCATCGCGCTGTTCAATTTCGGCGGTATCCAAAGCAGCGAGACCGACATTTGTCCGCCCGGCAATATAGCCTCCCACTCCGAAACTCAGCGCGGCTTGGAGAATGAGATAAAGTCCCGACAATATCCAAAGCGCAGCGGAGGCGTCCCGCCAAGTCGGAGCCGTGGATGAAACGCCAAGTCCGAGCGCTACGCCAAAGGCCAGCAGAATTGACGAAAGCGCGGTCGCTATGAGGGCACCGAGGATTACGGGCGTCCAGCTCAAATACCTTGAGGGGACTTCAATGGAAGCTTCGGCAGGTTCAATCGATTTAACCATCTCAGCGCAGCCCGAAAAATGACAACACGGCCAAGATGACGACGATTAATCCCACCAGATAAATCAAACCATTCATCGTTCTTCTCCTCGTTTTGTTACCGTCAGAGCCTGCAGTCCTCACCGCTGTATTCAAAAGCATCGCTCGGCCGTCTGCTGCATGAATCGACTTTTTTGCCCTGCGTTTTCAAACTCTCGAATATTGCTTATTGTTCCCGACGCGTTGAGGCTCGCGGCCTTAAGTGACGGTGGCTCTACCTGCCGCCAGGGGCTGCGGCGCATCCTCATCGCTCGCTTGTGTCTTCTCGGCCTCCAACGTATTCCCCAACCGGGAAAAAGATGATTGTGGCCGAAGGCGCCCGTCGGGATGGCCTTCGGGCGGTAAAAACGACCTCGCGTCCAAACGGCGAATCGGCCTGCTGTCTCCTTGATTGATCGTTCGCGGCGGTCCTTAGCCTCCAGCGCCACGGCGGCGCTTCCGGGCCGTCGAGGAGCAAAACGATGAGCTACCATCTTTCAAATGGATGCCCAGTCCGGGCTGCGGGACAAAAATGTACTGATCTATTGAACGTCAATTTACGGCGACACACCGCGCGCTTCTCCGCTATGGCCGACGTTTCGGGAAGAACTGGCAACTTTCGCCGTCGTGCTGAGTTGGCACCGACTGTAAGCAATCGCCGGAGCGAGAATGGTTGACGAAGTGGCGGTGAGAAGGGCGGCAGAGACAGCATGGACGGTGTACAGGGCGGCGCATCCCGACGTCGATACACAGGACAGCCGCCGCTGCCTGCTGGAGCGCTATCTGCACAGGAGGGGTGAAACGCGAGAAAGCGATACCGAAGAACTCGCCAGCTTCGGCATAGCGCACCTGCGTCGGCTTCCCCAAGACGAATGTTGACGGGCATGAAAATGCTCGCTGGATGGGCTCAAGGAAGCACAAGGCCGAATTGGACACTGCTCGCGATTTCATTCCTCATTTCCGCGACCATCGTGACAGTCCTGCGGTTCGTGTTCGGAGGCTAGCCGATGCGGATTGACCAACTTGCTTCGTTGTAGGTTGCGGCGAACTTGACACCCCGGCCCGTGAACGGGTCGGCAGGATGCCGAGCGTCGTCTAGTCCTGAGCCGGCGCATGGACATGGCGACGACGAAAGTTACGATGAGGGGGTGCGAAGCCAGGACGGAACCCGCATCATCCGTCCATCAGGACCCGGCGGCGTCCGCGGCTTCGCGAGCTTTCTCGCCCATGCGTTGCACAGTCCTTTCACCGACCTTCTCGGCAGCAGCGCGTGCCTCGCACTTGGTCCGGATATCCTCTAATTCCTCGTCGGTCAGATGCTCGATGCCGACGAATGAGTTATGAGCGGCACTCGTTCGGATGAGTTCGTCTAGCTTCACCTGAATGGCGGCGCTGTCTCGGTTCTGAGAGTTCTGGATGAGAAAGACCATCAAGAACGTCACGATCGTCGTCCCAGTGTTGATGACAAGCTGCCACGTGTCCGAGTAACCGAACAGAGGACCGGTCACGGCCCAGATGATCACGACGGCGGCTGCGACGATGAACGTCGTGGCTCGACCCGCGAGTTGAGAAGTCTTGTTAGCAAGGTCTCCAAAAAAACGGGAAAATCCGCTTCGACGTTCGTTGTTTGACACTATTGAATCCATTTGCCGGTGCGACCTTCCACAACATGCCGTGCAAATTCAAGGCGATGGTAGTTTATTGCTCGAGCGCTTGGGCGCGCCAGGCGCGACATTTCTTGGCACCCATGGATGACGTGACGCTCAATAGCCCAACAATCATTACGCGCAAACGCTGTAGCAAGCTCACCAGGTCAAGGGTAGTTGCTCGGAATCCTCACGTTGCATCACTTGTGGCCTTGAAATGCGCCGGCTTGCATAGTGCGGCGTCTGGCGCATCTTACGCCGGCGGGGCGTTTCTGTGACTTGGCGGAACTCAGTTGGCTTGCGCTCGGCGGTGTTTGTAGAGGCGAGGATAGGTGTCGGCTTCGCCGGCTCGACAGCAGCCGGTTGTAGGTGAACTTGACGCGGAGTGGATCCGCCGCCTTCGCCGCGCAGGCATTCTTCGGAGTAGTATGGCCAGTTTTGCTTTTCGCACACGCTATCGGCAGCAGTTTGCGAAACCCGTGCGGCGTCTTGGTCCATAGGCGCTCTGCCTGATGCGATTAGCGCGTCAGAAGCTCCTGCGGGGGCATTAGGCACCGCGGAGCCCTGAGTCGCAAATGTTAACGTGATGAAACCAGCGAAGATGATTAAGCCAGCTGCACGTCGATCGAATGTCTTTAGAAAAGTCATGCGGATAACCTTGTCAGAAAAGGAGGAGGTGGCCCATGCGGGCCACTTCCTAGGATCAATCCCAACGATGACGGCGCTGCTTAATCACTACCACCCGGTCGCGATTGCGCCAGCCGCGGTGCCATCCATGATCGCGGCGATATTCCGCGCGAGGGCCGCGGTAGCCGCGGTCATAGTCGCGGGACATTCCGTGATCCTCGCCGATGCGAACGCGCACGTCCTGCGCACTTGCAAAGGTCGGGGTAGTTATGGTCGCCACGACGGCAGCGGCAAATGCGTAAGTTGATAACTTCATCTTCAAGCTCCCTTGTTCAACCGAGACGCCAACGGGATAAAGTGGCAATCGTTCCGCTGTAGCTGCATTGATCCGCACAAGGTCAAAAAAAACTGCCCGCGGATGTGGACCCGGGGCAGTAGAGTGAACGAGGAACGAGTGTCTAGCGCCACAAGGCGGCGCCGGGCCTAACCTTCGATGATGTAGACGATCTCATGTGTCTGCGGTCGAAGGATAACGTAACGACCATTGACCAGAATGAAGTCGTATCCGCGCCATTCTGGATAGATTTCGATCACTCGCGTTGGGAGCGGGTGCACGCGCACTGTAGACGGTACCGTCACGCCTACTGAGATGTTGAAGTTCACATTGCGAACTTCCTCGACCTTTTCTTGCCGGATCGCACTTGTGATCTGCGTGCGCTTTTCAGCAGGAAGGGCAACGGTTGCAGACGTCGCGGCATTGCCCGTCGTAGACGCGGAGCCGGCCTTGCCGTCGCCGGTCTTCGCGTCAGTGGCAGCCTTGGTATCAGTTGTCGACTTGGTGTCCGTCGCGGACTTCGCGCCCTTGGTGTCGGTGCGCTCTTGCGCAGAGGTCCCGGCTTTATCCGACGGAGCGACGGCAGACTTATCCTGGGCGGTCGTTGCTGGTTTGGCAGGCGCTGCCTTCTGGTCGGAGGCGGCCTTGGCATCAGGTGCAGACCTGGTATCGGTCATCGACTTGCCGTCACTTGCCGTCCCCTTTGCAGCGGGCATGTTGGTCGAAGGAGCCTCGCCGGCCCGCGGTGCTGATGCGGCAGGTGCATCGCCGCCCTTTGATCCGCTCGCGCCGCCGCCCTGCGCCAGAGCGAAAGCAGTCGTGGCAATCAAGGCAATGGCCGCAGCCGATCCCATCAATCTCCTATTCATTTTATGACCTCCACTGTCGAGACCGCTCATTCGGTCTTGCGCAACAACAGCGAAAGCAGTTTCTTGGTTCCGTTCTTGGATGACGATTCCGGGTAAAAGAAGCAATACGGGCGGCGCCATATTCCAAAAGACGCGCTGATGCCAGCAGTTGTCTTCGTAACGCCGAGCTCAGGAACCCATCGCAGCCCGGGAATTTGTGTCAACGGCCGCATGGTGCGGTCAAAGGAGAGCAATATGAAACGGATGATGATCGCCGGGGTCGCGGCCCTTTTGCTGACGGCGGGAAGTGGAGCGGCCGTGGCCGCTATGCCGCTAGCGCCGATGACAGCTTCGGGCGATGCGATCGAGATAAAGGGCGGCCACGGTCATGGTCATGGCCACATGCATCGTGGTGGACGCGGACATCATTACGGCTGGTCCCGCGGGCGCGGGCATCATTACGGCTGGAGCCGCGGCCGCGGTCATCGTCATCATTGGTGATAAGTCCGGCGGACGCGATTAAGCGTCCGCCACTCGTTCCGCGCCTGGCGCTGTTGTTGCGCTGCGCTGCGCTCACGACGCAATGCAGCAGCGTTTCCGCAGGGAATTTCGCGCGGATCCGGCGACAGGCGTCGCGCCTCCCCAAGACTGTGGCGGCACGTTCTCCCATGTCATAGGAACGCTAGCCACTTGTCGATCCTCGTCCTTAGGCTTTAAGCCTGCGGCTGATGGGAGCTGTGCCGAAAGAAGCGGCCAAGACTTGATCGTGAAGAACTCTAATTTAAGCCCATCTCGACGGCTATACGGATAAGATCGGAGTGGTTCCGTGCGCCCAGCTTCTGCTTCAGTAGGGACGTGGTATTTGCTACCGTCTTGTAGGAGATGCCGAGCGCGTCGGCGACCTCAACGATCTTGTCGCCCCGGCCGAGGAGCCGAAGAATTTCCAGTTCCCGGGCCGACATGCTGGTGGCCGGATTTGCCCGGATAGCAGCGCCTGAGAACGTTACTGTCTTTGCGAGATGCGGAGAAATGAAGTTCTCACCCGCAGCCACTTTGCGTACTGCCTTGATGAGCAGGCGCGGATCGTCGCCCTTAGAGACATAGCCTTGGGCACCGAGCTCGATGGCTCGGACCACAAAGGCTGGATCGTCATTCATGCTGAACATGATAATACGCGCGTCGGGATCATCCTTGCGGATACGACGCATCAACTCGAAGCCGGAAAGATCCGGCAGATTGATGTCGATGATCGTCACGTCGGGCCGTTTAGATAGATAGGCGCGGTGCCCCGATTTCTCATCGACCGCCTCATCGATGGATATTGTAGGGTCCGACGCAAACAGCGAACGGCAGCCCGACACCACGACGGGGTGGTCATCGACAATCAGGAGCTTCACAGGCTGTGCCATCGGCGGGACAATCTCGCAATTATGCTATGCATATTGGATTTCAACGCTTTGACCAGAGGAATGGTGCCGGGTTGACCAATTTAATGATTCCAATGTGGACGACTTTGTCGCTGCGTGCACGCATTTGCGTGCTGCTGGGCGGCATGTTTCTGAGCGCCCTGATTGCCGGCCTCGCTTTGCTATGGATTTTCTCCTCGGATCAAATTTTGGAGGAAAACGAGCCATCGGCGCGGTCGGCGATCACCGTCGCGGCGGGTTTGAACGCCGCTCTCGCGGCTTCCACAAGACCCGACGCAATCCTTGCGGCGTTCGTCGATCAGCTCGGTTCGACACCTGCGGACGCGATCCGGTTTCGCCGTGATGGCGAGGTGCATGCACCGGAGCAGGGCAAGACGTCCGGCAGGGTCCCGGAATGGTTCGTGAAAGCGCTGTTCGTGCCTGACCTTGCGCAGCATATTCCCGTCCTGGTCCAAGGTCGCCGGGTCGGCGATCTTATTTTCGAACCAGATCTCTCTGCGCAGGTCTACGAGAAATGGATCGGCTTTCTCTCGCTTCTCGGGTCACTCGTCGGCATGGCATTGCTTGCCGGCCTCTTGTCGTTTGTGACGATTGGCGCAGCGCTGCAGCCCTTACGCGATCTCACTGAGGGGCTGGCACGGCTCCGCACTGGTGACTTCTCGAAGAAAGTCGATTGTTCCGGCCCCCCTGAAGTTCGGGAAAGCTGCTTGTCCGTGAACGAGCTTGCTTTGACTCTCGGTCGCCTCAGTTCAGAGAACCGAAGTCTATTACGAAGGATGATCTCCATCCAAGATGAGGAGCGACGTGACATCTCGCGTGAGTTGCACGATGAACTTGGTCCGCTTCTGTTTGCTATCCGGGCTAACGTTACTGCTATGATCGACGACTGCGGCAGCGGCACCAACCGGTCCATGGGAGAGGAGCGTGCGCTGCAGGCGGTGGAGGCTTTGCAAATCGCCAACCGCCGCATTCTTGAGCGGCTGCGACCAATGCTCATCGAAGAGCTGGGTCTCGATGCTAGCATCCAAAAGCTTTTGCGTGACGTACACACGCAGGTGCCTGAAATGGCCGTGACATTCGAGATCGATCCCCGGATCGTCACGGCGGACAGTGTGGTCGCTCAGACCGTATACCGTTTGCTGCAGGAAGGCATCACCAACGTCCTGAAACATGCCGGTGCGTCTAAGATGAGCGTGAAGACCGAGGTGACGAACGAAGCTATTCTGGTCGAGGTTGCCGATAATGGTGCGAGGGCGCCCCTAGAGCCGAAATTCGGCCGGGGCCTGACGGGGATGCAGGAGCGCCTCCGCGCCTTAGAAGGAAAGTTTGACTACATCCGTGCCGACGGATGGACAACAATCCGGTGCAGCCTACCGCTGGCAGCGCCGGATTAGGTTGGACCGGCCGTCTTTGCCATCGGCGTGATCTCAAAACCGGCCAGCGAGAGAGCCGTGATCACTACCTTTGCGACGCAGGTCGCTTGCTCGCTCGTTATCGGCAATTTTTCTCCGTTGCGGTTCTCGATAGCACAAGTGCTAATAGCCTCGGCTATGATCGTCATTAGCTGGAAGTCATCCACCTCTAGCAACTCCTGAACAAAGCAACGACCTGCTTAAGTCTCTAGGAACGGCACGTTGAATAGACAGGGCTTGGGGCCTCCGATCTATTACTTGACGATGCGAAACGCCGCGTCCCGGGCACGTGGCGGGTCTTCCGGCTGACGATGATGCGCCATGCTGCGCAGTGAATCGGTGGGCCTCCAGCCCTTTGCGGAGGAGCTTTTTGTCGGAGAGCTGTCGCTTTCGCCGATGGCAAATAGAACTCCCAGCAGTACGGCGCCGACCCACACGAAATATTGAAATATGGGCAAGATGATCCTCCCACAAAGACGCATCGAACTGGTCGAGGCGGCCCTTTCGGCCCGCCTCGAAAAGCGCGCTTAGTCGATCACTTCGACAATACGATGGGTGCCCGGGTCGACCAGTACGGTCCGATCGTTGACCACCGTGTAGCGATAGGCAGTGGAACCGTACTCTCGCGGAACTTCATAATAGGTGACGCCGCTGTCGGGCAATACGGCACCGACGCGTAGCTCGCGGTCATACCGGTATGACGGGTGACGACGCTCGGTGACGTAGCTGTGGAAGCGGGGACGGTTGGCCTCGGAAATGCCGCCTGCCGTGGCGCCGGCGGCAGCGCCAACGGCGGCACCGACAGGGCCGCCGACGGCGCCACCGACGATTGCGCCGCCGACGGCTCCGCCCGCCGCTCCATTCTGAGCGAGGGCAGGCGAGAAGTAGGCCAGCGAAGCGATTGCAATGGCAGCCGTGGAAATGAATTTCATGATCGTCCTCCTGGGGTGTTGGCGGAGTGAAAACTGCCAACGCTTAAGGTCGTTCCGTCGAATTGCCGCTTTATCCCGACATTTTCCATCGACCGTGTGGAAGGCGGGGAAACGGCTTCTAACCGAGTGATCGAGGACCGCGCGCCACGTTTGTACCCGTTAGTACATTGACTTATATGACCTATCATAACTATTGGATGTGATTCAGAAAGCGTGGTGCTGACTATTATGAGCCCTGGCGGAAATAGACGAGCGGGAAATCCTGGTATCTCGATTGCTGCCGAGGAGGAAGACAGCTGCATATAGAGCGCGGGGATTTGGACGCGCATCCGGCGTCGGAGGAATTGTTTGTCGACATCGCCGAGGCGGCTGACGCTCCATGCCGGGATTGACCGCTATGAGCTGGTGGAAGGTCAGATTTTCTGACGTTAGAAAATAGTGGGATCGATAGCCGACTAATGCATGACCGAACTATAAACAGAAATCCTAGGCGCGAAATGAACACAGACAATGGTGCGGACGAACACGTCATCTACCAAACGAGATTTCAGGGAAGGGTACTGGATTTTCGCGGGCGTCCCGTTTTCCTGAGATACGACTGCTGTGAGTTCGTCAAATGCCAGATACTGCTCGATGAGGGGACCACCAGCGTCGCTTTCACGTACTGCACGTTCGAAGATTGCAACATCGATGCAATCCAAGCCGACGAGCATCGAGGCGTGGTCGCTCGCGATAATATTTTCAAGCCGCCAATAGAAGATCGCAGGCTTAACTTAGAACGACGCTTAGCGTTGGCGCTCGCTGCGAGGGATGTGTCACGCGGACGAAGGTTCCCTTAATCGATCGATGTGCTCCTGAAATTGCAACAGAGGCGTGATGCTCACTCGATTAGCACTTCGGCAACGGGACCCATTGAGTGATCGATTCATGCGTGTCCCGCTTTCCGCTACGCGCGAAGGCGGCTGGCACTGTCATTCGCTAAGGCGCGAGCCGCGCCGACACGTGCTGCAAGCGCGAGACGTGTGCTGGACATGCGATTGCGCATCCTTGCGATTAGTCGCGTCGACTCTCGCTAATCGGAACCGCGATACCGTGACCGGTCGGCACAAGCACCCGTCACCGATCGAGGTGACGGGTGCTGACGCGCGTCAGTTCTCTGTGCAGACCTTCATGGTCTTCATGCCGGTTTCGGCTTCCGTTCTGGTCTTGAACGTTCCGTTGTCGACAACCGTCGTTGTCGTGGTCGTTGGCTTCTTATCTACGATTGTGCACTTCTTGGTGGTGGCATCGCGCACCACGTAGTAGTCGCTGGAAACCGTCGTCGTTTGAGCGAAGGCCGAGGTACAAGCGAAAGCAGCTAGCGCACCGGCGAGATAAAGTGTTTTCATGGCGTATCCTCCAATTGCAAAATTTGCGAGACGCAAACGCGTCAATCAATCCGCGCAATTGCCGAAAGTTCCCGATCATGGTTTGGCGGTGAGTCAAGAAAAGGCACGCAAGCCGGCCATATGATCCGCCGTTGCGGGAAAGAATGGCATAAGCAAGGGATGTCGCGCCGCTATCGTAGGTCTAGGCCTTTTTTCGGCAATCAATGGAACGCGTCAGCTAACAGCTTGTTGGAGGATCCCAAACACCAACCTATGAGGGACCTATGAAACGCGTTTCGACTATTTGTGTCGCCGCTCTCCTGATCTCGGGAGTAGCCCATGCCCAGAGCCCGGCGGCAAAAGATCGTCCGGGCAACAATGCCGTCAACAGCGAGCAGAAGAACTCCAATGCGCCGGTCGCCGGACGCAACTCCTTCACCGAGGGGCAGGCCAAGAGTGCCATCGAAAAGGCTGGCTACACGAACGTCACCGAACTGAAAAAAGACGACAACGGCGTATGGCGCGGCAAAGCGACCAAGGGTGGCTCGACCAGTGCGATCAGCGTCGATTTCCAGGGCAACGTCAACGCAGCAAAGTAACCGGAAGGTAATCTCATGACCGTGACCATTTCACGTTTGTACGACTCGTATACGGAAGCGCAGAAAGCTGTCGGAAGCCTTGAGGCCGCCGGCGTTCCTCATGGGGACATCAGTATCGTGGCCAACAACTCCGAGGGCTGGTTCGACGGCAAGAAGGACCGCGACGGTGATGGCGTCGATGATCGCGCCGAAGCAGCCGGCACCGGTGCCGGAATCGGTGCAGGGATCGGCGGCGCTGCGGGCCTTCTAGCCGGACTAGGGCTGCTTGCAATTCCTGGCCTTGGACCAGTTGTCGCGGCAGGATGGCTTGCCGCCACGGCAGTCGGCGCTGCCGCCGGAGCAGCAACCGGCGGCATTGTTGGTGCTCTGACCGAGGCTGGCGTCTCCAAGGAAGATGCACCGCTTTACGCGGAAGGCGTTCGCCGCGGCGGCACGTTGGTCTCGGCAAAGGTCAACGAGGCCGATCGCGCGCGCCTCGAGGCGCTGATGAGCCCATCGTCAGTCAATCTCAATGATCGCCGTGTGGCCTGGGAGAAGTCGGGCTGGAGCGGGTATGACCCGGCAAGCCCGCCCTACGATGCGGGGCAGGTGCGCAAGGAGCGAGAATTGTACGGTCGTTCCCGATAACAACGATGGCCCGCTTCGGCGGGCCATTTTTTTCACCGGAGGTCAAGCTCAGCAGTCAGGGCGGAGTGGTGTGGCGTGTCAGGCGGCCGATGCGAGAAACCGGGCTACGCGACGGGGAATTATGAACAACCGGCGGGATAAATTGGCAGCACTAATGCGGATCAATGCAGCATCGTCGAAGCGCTGCGTCCGTCGTTGAAAGCTGATCTTGTGGGTTTTCGTGAGTCATCCGGCAGGGGGCGTATTGGCTACCGCATTGAATGGTGACTTAGCGCCGTCGCACGGCGTGGACCGAGTGATTCAACGTCTATCGACAACCGGACAGCGCTATTTTTACTCGTCTATGGTCAGTTCGCGCGCCGTCGACTGGCATTTGACACCGGTGAGGTAGAGTCGGGAAACACCGGCAATCAAGGCAAGCGCAGAGCGCTGCATGTTCCAGCTCGCGGAACTCGATGGTGCAGCGCGTGTTATTGCATATCACTCTGGCGTTTGGAGACACCTTGAACCGCAGACAACTTCTCGGCGCTTCGGCCGCTTTGCCATTGATGACGATTATCCCGCGCAGCGCCCGCGCAGCTCCCGGGCCTGTGCCGTTCGACGCCGCCGTGGTGCGGCAAATGGCGCGGGAAGCCGCCGCCAAGGCGTTCAAGGCGCCAGACAACAAGCTGCCAGACTCCCTCAAGGATCTGGACTACGACCGATACCGCGCGCTGCGCTTTAATCCGGAGAAGGCTTTGTGGCGCGGCGAGAAGCTGCCCTTCGAGGTGCAGTTCTTTCATCGTGGCTCGTTCTACACCAATCGCGTCGATATCTATGAAGTGGCCAATGGCCAGGCGACCCAAGTCCCTTATCAACCTGAGCATTTCTCCTTTGGCGCTACGCCGCCCCCGCCGGCCGGCGCCGACTTAGGCTTCGGCGGCTTCCGGCTGCATGCCCCGATCAACAAGCCCGATTACTATGACGAGGTCTGCGTTTTTCTCGGCGCCAGCTATTTCCGCGCGGTGGCCAAAGGCCAAGTATACGGCTTGTCCGCGCGGGGCCTGTCCATCAACACCGGCGAGGCGGCCGGCGAGGAATTCCCACAGTTCAAGTCCTTCTGGATCGAGAAGCCGGCGTCCAACGCCAACTCGATCGTAGTGCATGCGTTGCTCGACAGTGAAAGTGCCGCGGCCGCCTATCGGTTCACCATCCGGCCAGGCGATACGACCATTTTCGATGTAGAAATGGTCATTTACCCGCGGGTGGAAATAAAAAACACTGGCCTCGCGGCGATCACGAGCATGTTCTTCTTCGGTCCGAACGACCGCAAGGAAGTGGACGATTTCCGCCCTGCCGTGCACGATTCCGACGGTCTGGCAATTTTCAACGGGCGAGGCGAGCAGCTCTGGCGACCCCTGCATAACCCGCGCGATCTGCAGATCAGCTCTTTCGGAGACCGAAATCCGCGCGGCTTTGGACTGATGCAACGGCAGAAGGACTTCTCCGACTACCAGGATCTCGAATCAAGTTTCGAACGGCGCCCCAGTCTCTGGGTGGAGCCGATTGGCGATTGGGGCGAGGGATCGGTGCAACTGCTGGAAATTCCGACCAAGGAAGAGATTCACGACAATATCGGTACCTTTTGGCGTCCGAAAAACCCGCTTCCAGCAAAGGGCGAACTCGCGTTTACCTACCGCCTGCATTGGGGGCCCGATCAACCGAAGCCGTCGGCGCTGGCGATCTTTTCACGCAGCGGCATCGGTGCGCGCGGGGACGATACCAAGCTATTTGTGCTCGATCTGATTGGCGACAAGCTCAAATCCATCGATCCCACCAAGATCAAAGGTGTTGTCACGGCCGAAAAGGCTGAAATCCGCAATATCGTAACACAGCGGAATCCGCAAAACGGCGGCTGGCGCCTGAGTTTCGAGATGCCGGTCAAGAGTAAGGCGCCGGTCGAATTGCGCGCTTCTTTGATGCAGGACGATCAGGCGATCTCCGAAGTTTGGGTCTATCGATGGACACCATGAATGTGAAGAACCAAATGCCGTTGGTTACCGTGCCTGCGGCTACGTTGCCGGCCGGCGCGGGCGAGAGGTTTCTACCGCCAGAGATGCCGCTGACGATGATATCGGATGGGCTCGCAGGGCCAGCTTCCTCCCAACGACGCGCGCAGTTCAGGCCCATGCCGACTGTTCTGCGGCGCGCTTACATCCTCCTCGGCACCGTGGCCCTGACCGCGGCCGGCGGCTACGAGATGTTCGAGGTGCTGAAGGTCGGCGGCGTGACCATCCTCGAAGGCATGGTACTGGCGCTCTTCGTACTGCTGTTCGCCTGGGTCGCGTTCTCGTTCATGTCGGCACTGGCCGGCTTCGTCCTACTGTTGATGCGCGCACGGGATCCGCTCGCCATAGAACCGCTTACGCCACTTGCGATGATCTCAAGCCGCAACGCGATGCTGTTACCGACCTATAACGAAGATCCCCATCAGATCACGGCGCGGTTGCGGGCGATGTGGGAATCTATATCGGAGACCGGTTACGCCGCGCAGTTCGACTGGTACGTGCTGAGTGACAGCACTGACCCTGCAATCTGGGTGGCCGAGGAAAAAGCCATTTTGAAACTGCGCCGCGAGACTGCCAGCGATCGCATCTTTTATCGCCATAGGATGCGCAACACCGCGCGCAAATCGGGAAATATTGAGGATTGGGTCAAGCGGTTCGGCGCTGGGTATGATCACATGATCATCCTGGACGCCGACAGCCTCATGACTGGTGACACGATCGTGCGCCTGGTCGCCGGCATGGAGCAGCATCCCGGCGTCGGTCTGATCCAGACGCTGCCTATCGTTGTCAATGCGCGGTCGCTATTCGCACGGATGCAGCAATTCGCTGGCAGGCTTTACGGCCCGGTAATCGCCTCCGGAATCGCTTGGTGGCACGGCTCGGAAGGCAATTACTGGGGACACAACGCCATCATCCGCGTGCGCGCCTTCGCAGAACATGCCAGCCTGCCCGAACTTCCCGGGCGCAAGCCGTTCGGCGGCCATATTCTCAGCCATGACTTCATTGAAGCAGCTTTCATGCGGCGCGCCGGATGGGCGATCCACATGGCTCCGAAACTGGGCGGCAGTTTCGAGGAATGTCCGCCGTCGCTCCTCGATTTTGCAGCGCGCGACCGCCGATGGTGTCAGGGCAATCTGCAGCACCTGGCTGTGCTGGCAGCGCCGCGGCTTCATTGGGTCTCGCGGTTGCATCTCCTGACCGGCATCGGTTCTTATTTAACTGCGCCGCTGTGGCTCATGTTTCTGGTGCTCGGGATTCTCATCTCGCTGCAGGCCCAGTTCGTGCGTCCGGAATATTTCGCAAAGGGATTTTCGCTGTTTCCGCAGTGGCCAGCCCAAGATCCGGTTCGCGCGGCCTGGGTCTTCGCCGGCACGATGGGTCTTCTGATCGTACCAAAACTGCTTGCCTACGTTTTGCTGCTCACCCAGGCCGAAAATCGAGCGCGGTTCGGCGGCGGCTTTCTTGCTTTGTCCGGCATCATCGTCGAGACTTTGCTGTCCGGCCTGATCGCGCCAGTGATGATGATCTTCCAATCGTCGGCGGTAGGCGAGATTCTGCTTGGTCGGGATGCCGGCTGGCAGGTCCAGCGCCGCGACGACGGCGTCGTCCCGATCCGCGAAGTGGTCAGAAAGTACGCGGTACCGACCGTGTTCGGTGTACTGATGGCGATTAGCGCTTATGCGGTGTCGCTACCGCTATTCCTGTGGATGACGCCGGTAATCGTAGGTCTGTGGCTGTCGATGCCGCTGGCCATCGTGTCGTCGCGCGCTCTGCAGCCAGGCCAGCACGCCGGCTTATTCGGAACTCCCGAACAGAATCTACCGCCGAAAGTACTGATTCGCGCAAAAGAGTTGGCCTTGGCGGCACCGATCTACGGCGCAAGCTCGCTGCACGAATTGCGTAAGGACATGGATCTGTGCGCGGCCCATTTGAGATCGCTGGTTGATGAGCCACGCAGCCGTGGCCAGATCGATTCCGACCTCGCCATCGCGCGAGCAAAAATTGTAGAAGCTGAGGATTTTGACGAAGCCGTCAGTTTTTTCAGTACGCGCGAGACTTTTGCGGCGCTGAACAGTCGGGTCGCGCTTCAGCAATTGGCTGCACTGCCCGATAAGGCACACGCCACGAAGTCTGAGTAGGACCTGCCAAAATATAATACGGAAAAGTGCGCGAGCCCCCATATGACAGCCATCGCACCCGAGGTTTCGGCCTTTGTAATGACATTGCGAAAAAGAGGCGGCCCACTGGCCGCCTCGATTCACTTTGTGAAGTCGTGTCAGTCAATTTCGTCGATCACCACGCGCTCTCCGGGGTCGACCAGATAGGTGCGATTTTCGCGGTGGATGTAGCGGTAGTCGCGCAGTGAAGGAGCTTCTCGGTAAACGACGTCGGGAAATTCTTCAATCTCGACCGTTTCCGGTAGACGCTCGCCGCGGCGGATAACCGTCTTGGCCGTACTGCCGGTCGTTTGGCGCTCGGTTGTCCTCGTTTTGACGTGCTTGCGCACAACGTCCCGGTCCTTGTCGGTAAACGAGACCTTGGAGCGGGCCGGTGCAGGCGCGGCGGCCGTTGATCCACCGGAGCGCGGCAGCACAGTTACGATTTGCAAGGTCGAAGGTTCGACGATGACGATTTCGTCGCGCACCACAAAGAAGCTGTAGCCTCGATATTGCGGTACGACTTCGACGACCTCAGAGGGAAGCGTCTGCAGACGGGTGTCGCGGGGAACAGAGGTGCCCACGGTCAGGGAAAAATTAACGTTGTTAAGAGGCTGCACGTTGAGTCGAGAAATCGACTGGGTAACACGCGTGCGCTGCTGGTCATTGATATTGACGGAAGCATTGACGCTGGTCGATTGCGACTGCGCATTGTTGTTCGTCGAGGGAGCTTGCGCCGCGTTGTTAGAAGGAGACTGGGCCGTATTACTCGTTGTCGTTGGCTGCGCTGCAGCGTTAGTACCGCCGCTGGTCGGAGCCTGCATCTGGCCGCCGGCCGTTGCGGGCGGCGTGTTGGTCTGCGCCTGCGGGGGCTGCGATGTCGAAGACCCGGCCGCCGACGATGGAGCAGTCGTCTGCGCCTGCGAAGAGCTGGTGGATGTGCTTGGTGAGGTGGACGTGGACCGATCGTTGGTCGTATCGGGCGCCTTCTGAGTCGTAGGCGAAGAGGTGCTCGGAGACTGCGTTTGTTGTGTGCTAGGGGAGGTTGCTGTCGCGCTTGGCGACTGAGCAATTGCTGCGGTGGCGAACACCAAGCCGACCGCCGTGCTAAATAAGAAACGCGCCTTCATGATCAATTCCTCCATTTTTTGTAGTCATCGTGAACGAGGGAGACACACGGTAGTTCCGATAGAGGTCGGGAATAAGTGGCAAATTCTAATGACAAGGGGTCTCTTCTCGGTCGCGTAGGCACTGATGGCCGCGTGGCAGAGCCGGAGAGCGAGGGCCTGGTGCAATTGCACGGCGCCTGCTGATCTTAATGCGAGCTGCGGCATCGTTCTGCTCAACGCCGTCCCTGCGAGTTCAAGTCTGCTAACCGGCTCCCTCCTTGTATTCTCGCAAAATTCGCCGGACTGCTCCGGCAATCAAGCAACCATTGTAATTGGGGAGTACGTCAAGGCAGACACATGCTCGCGGCGCACCCGCGACGCTCGCAACGTGACGGGAACCGTATGGTGTTTTAGCGGGACCAAAATTATTTGTAGGCGGGACGCATTGCGGGCCTACCGGGAACGGCGTCTCAACGACTACCCGGCTTCGGAATTAGACGACCTTCAGCCGGTCCGCAGCGGGGTCGCAATTGCATACCTTTCCCACCACCAGTCGCTTGGAACAACGCTCAATTAGAGCTCTTGATCCCACGTCCTTGCATGCACGCAAACTCTTGCATAGACGAACTCGCCGCGCGGGCCTTTGGGTTGGCGCGGCTCCTTTATGTGATCGTAACGTTTTACAGAGCGCTAACCTGCGCGACTGGCGCCAGATGTGTCTGTAGCGGTCTTGGCGGGAACTTGATGCCGCTGTCCGCCGTTTAACACGCGAATCGAGGCTGTTATGGACGATCTTAAAAAAAACTCCGCAAGGTCGCAGCAAGAGTTCGATACTGGACCAAGCACCTCAAGGTTACGAAGGAGGAGTTGCAAAGCGTGGTCGAAAAAGTTGGCAACTCTGCCGCGACCGTGCGTAAAGAGCTCGCAATTTCATAACGGGAGGCGACCCTGACTACGCTCGCTGCGCTTCTTGATGAGTCCGTCGATATCGCTTTCGATTTTCTGCGGCGCTCGGGAGACTTGGAAGATGTTCGTGAGGCTAACCAGTTCCTCACATTTCACGTAGCCAGACTGATGCGAGAGGGCATCACGAGCCGCCTTCTGTTGTCCAATCGGGCTATCGCGGCATATCGATCCCGGGCGGCCAATGGCCCGCCAAGGGATGTCAAGCGCTCAGCGGGCTAGCGTGGAGTTTTACCGGTCCTACCTTCGCGCGTCGCCGAAGGTTTGACGCCGACTTGGCCTTCGCCAACTGGGAGATCCCCGGCTAAGTCCTCAGGCCAAGTCTGCGCTCATTCTGGCCGCAACGCTCGTTGGATGGGCCCTCATTCAACGTCGAGGCCAAGCTCACGCAACGCTCGGGCTGGCTCAACCGAACCGAATGCGTCTCGGCGCTCCTCGGGATCATAGCGTCCCAACCGAAATGGAGAGCGGCGACGCTTTTGTACCGCAGTATCCGGAATCCTATCGCCCAGATGAGATGGGAATGCCGTTCGACGAGGGGCCGAGGAAAGCTTCCGGCTCCGTGAAAAGTCAGCACAAACTAATTCGTTCCTCGGGAAGGATCGGCCCGGCGGCGGAGGGATTTCGCCGCCGGCCGCCTCACTGAACTCGGTGCGGAATGCCGCTCAGCTCGGCCAACAGCTTCTGCAAAAGCTGCCGGCTCGTGAAAATTGGATCAAATGGTTTCGTTCCGGCGGCGCTTCATCAAGCCCCCAATAATATAATGGAAGGCCCGGCCGCCTGAGGTTGAGGGACATGGTGAGCCGCCGAGCCCGGCGACAGCTTAAGGGATCATCTGCCAGCTGCCGGAAAGAACAAACTTCTTGGAATCCTTCCTGGGCCGACGGAAACCGGAGTGTATGACCTTGGAAGAACGACCATCGGTTCCTCAAATAATCAGATCTGATCGACAACGTTCCGGTCAACATCCGCCTAGCTTAGTGGGGCCGCTCATATTGCAATTGAGCGACCCCGTGCCACGCAATTGAAATGTTGCCGGTACGAACGACAAGTCCGGCAACGTCACGCGACACTTTTGACGCTAAGCCCTTCGTTCATGTGCACAACACAAGCCGCTCCTTAACCTAACTACTCAACCTTACCGGCGAAATTCGTTAGCTGCTTCTCACGGCTTGCGGAGCGGATTTCGCCATCGCCTGTCACCGGCGGCGCAGGGCACATCAGCTGAGTACAATCATAGGAGGCTCGGCGGCGTTGGGTTTTGGGGGTGGGGAAGCCGCCGAGCCCGGCCGACAGCACCACACAACTGCCGACCGCAGGAAAAAGCGGCAATAATAGATTTCGTTCCCTCAAATAGCAGCCAATGAAATGGCCCGACGCTCAGCCGAATCCTTGAGCGGCGGGCCGACCGTCGCGTGTGCTTCCTGGGATCGCTCCGGCCGGGAAAATCTAGCATCAACACAAATGGAAACTCAATGACCCGCCTTTTAGCGGCAGCCTGGCTGTGCGTGCTCTCCGTCAGGCCTGCTGCTGCTCAGAACTTCCTCGAAGGCGTCGTATCCCTCAACCTCACCATGACCAAGGAGGAAACTGCATCGCTAGCCATACGGCGTAGGAGATGGCTATCACGGCCGCGGGACGGCCTCGGGCGAACGGTTCGACTTACGCCCTGGCGGCCGCACACCGCACCACGCGCTTCGGCAGCCACGTCACGATGATAACGCCAATGATCGGTCGGTAAAAGTTCGGATCACGGCTCGCGGCCCGTTTATCAAGGGTCGTTGCATCGATCTGTCTCGAGCAGCAGCCAATGCAATCGGCGTGGGTGGTATCGCGCGCGTCACCGTCCGGGTAGCCCCACGAGCGGGTGACCCGGTCGTGTTTGCCTCCGGAACTTGCCCGGCTGTCGAACGGAGGCCGGGCTTTTTGTAATCCGTCGCGATGGAGTGTCTAATAGCCGGACAGGCACGGTGCCGACAGGGAGGTTGCAATGCGCGAGCAAAATCCATCCCGGACGATTAACTTTGGTCAGGCCATCGTTTTAATCGTTCTGTTCGCCATGCTGCTCTTTGCAATTGTCTGGTCGATGATGGCATGGACGTCAGCTGAGGACGCTGAGATGTCGATCCATGGTTGGATCGCCTTGGCGCTCGGGACGGTTTTCTCACTCGTTATTGGATGCGGCCTGATGGCCTTGATGTTCTACAGTAATAGAAGCGGCTACGACGACACGGCAAACACCGATTGGCGCAGCGAAAAAAAACCGCCAGATGATGAAGTCGGGTAGGTACCCGCGATTAGCCTGCAGCCGCTCTTGCTCGGCGCCGGTGACCGGGCTTTTTATTCGACTAGCCTGATGACCCTCAGCGCGTTTGCGCGGTCAAGTGGCCCTAATTTGGCGGGCCGCATTTTTGGAAGGTGATCTGGCCAGCATCATCAAATTCAAAGTCAGCCCGGATATTTGAGCCGTGGCAAACGTAAGTAATGGCAACGCCATCACGGGCCGGTTCGAGATTGTCCAAGTCCGCGGCCGGAGAATCTCTTAGGCGCTGCTCCCAATATGCACGTAAAGCCTCGCGACCATTTATCGTCGTGGCGCCGCCGCAACCACATTCGATCGTAGCGGCTTCGGCATAAAGGCCGAGAATACTTTCAAGGTCGCCTGAGCGATAGGCATCTAGCCAATCAACTACCGCGGCCATCGGGTCAAAGGACATTTTCTCACCTACTTGCCAAACGTATGCGTCTAACAAGCGATTTAGAAGTAGTCTAATGAATGCGTCCTGAATGGTTTATTCAGGGAAGTGGCCTGAAACCCACCGTGGACGGTATACCAGTATGTTAGTGGTGTTTGGTGATCGCCGTCCTCTTAGCACTTTGGAATCTGGGGATTGCTCCATGGTCGGATCGACAGCACGAGCGAGCGCATTAACGATGCGCTAACCAAGCTCGATCAGCCTATCCAAGAATGCGGCGGCACCGGACGGGGAGCCGGCAGCCCCATCAGGATGCCGGCCGGTGTCATGCCCGGGCGGCTTTTTCGTCATTCGATCAATCGGATCACTTTGCGCCGATTGAGCCGATCCAGCGTGGCAACGAAGTCCCGATCGTCGAGCACGTCGATCAGCCGATCGACTAGATCAACGGCACTTCGCGAGCCCGGCCCGATGTAGTCTTTCAAAAGATTTCTCGCCGCGGTCACAGAACGTATCAGATGATCGATCTCATCTCGCTCACTCATTGGTCCCTCGCCAGCTTGGTCGCGCCACGCCGGCTCCTTCTTGCCCTAGTGATAGACGGGTTCATCCATCGGAAAAGGTTTGCATCGAGCCAAGCCGAGCGAACATTTGCGGTCTAGAAACTGGCCCCCGACACCAACAGAACCGCACCAATTACCATTAGGAGAATGCCCGGCCAGTTGGTTCCGAGCCCCAAGAATCTCATGCCCCGCCGCGGTGGCTCCAGAGTGTCGCGAACTGGCCGGGAGGAATCTGGGCCGCTAAGCGATCCCCGCCAAATAGCGGCGCGTGCCATGTACAAGACGCCGCCTAGGACTAGCAGCGCGCCAAGGCCCATCAGGAACATTCTCGGCTCCGCATTCATCGCTGACACACGCACGGACCGGGATTTTAAGAGCCGGCGGAATAATTCGTTCCGGGCTGGCCGATCGACAGGCGAGGCAGATTGCTGACGAAGTATACGCTAACAAAAAAAAAGCCCGCCGAAGCGGGCCTTTTCTCAATCAGAGAGAACCATACAGCTGGCGCTCTCTGCGCATCTCGTCCGCATCGAAGGTTTGCTCGCAGGATCGTAGCCAGTCCAGCCGCTTTTCTGCCAGGCGGGCTCCTTAGAAAGTAGAGAGCGAAGACGCTCATCGATGCAATACGTTTCATGTTCTTCACGAGCAGGGGGCCCGTCCAACTCGCACGTGCGAATGGTGTTCCAATCCCATCGCGCTCGATGGTGCGGTGCGATCCGACCAAGTGGCCAGCCAGATGATGTTTCCAATTGGTGAGCCGTGGAGGAACAGAGCAAGGCGAAGAGCTGTTATCAAGGGCAAATAGGAGTTACTGATGACACGTTCGATCCTGTTAATAGCTGCGGCAATCGTATTCTCCGGCACAGCCCTTGCGCAAAGCAGCGGAACGCCGGAGGAGCAGGCTGCGTGCCGTGCCAGCGTGCAGCGCTATTGCGCACAAGCGATTCAGGGCGGGGATATGATGGTGCTTTCCTGCCTTCAGCAGAATAGGCCGCGCATTTCGAAAGCATGTCGGCAAGTGTTATTGAAGCATGGCCAATAGGCGTGCTCAGGCGAAGGGCCCCGGCACTTGTTCCGGGGCCCCAGCTGTCCAGTAGAGTACATCCGTCCAGCTGGACAATTAGTTCCCGCCGCCCGCGCCACCCCCGGCACCGCCGCCTGCGCCACCACCTGCGCCGCCTGCACCACCGCCCGCGCCGCCGCCGCTAGTGCGGCCTTGGTCAACGTTGTTCATTGAGTTGGCGCCGCCGGCTTTTCCTGCAGCTGCGTTCGAACCGCTGAGAGAGCTGGCGTTGTTGCCGCGTTCCGAGCCAACTGCGCCGGTCGTCCGGTCCGACGTTGTTGGTGCAGTGGGCGAGCTCGGCGTCGTCTGGGCGAGCGCCGGCGCTGCAATAAGTGTCAGTGCTGCACTTGCAATAAGAAGTTTTCGCATGTCGTTTCCTCTCGTGACGCCCCAACCGAGAAATGCAAACTAACAAAACCTGTTCCGAACGACTTCACTTTTAGATGGGAACAATTTCTGGTTCTCGCATTTCTCAGAATGCCTCGCATGAGTGTGTCTTCGTAAGGCGTTCAATTTTCTGGTTGCCTCGCCGCGGCGCCTCGAACACCGGGGGACCCTTGAAAGTAGCCTCTATGTTGAAGAGTCCGCGACGATCCATCCGACCGATTTACGGCTACGCGCTCGGCTTCATCTTGTTGCTGGGTCTCATTGGAGGCGCGGTCTCGGTCATCAGAAACGAAGGTAAGGCACCTGTCGATCAGCAAACCAAAACGGTGAAATAGCGTGCCTCAGCCGAAAAGGAGAAAGCAGGGACTCGTTAAAGCCGACGGATCGAAGTCGAGCGTCAGCCTTGAGCCTGAGTTTTGGAGCGCTTTAAAGGAAATTGCCAGTGAACGAGGGACGAGCCCAGCAGCCCTTGTCAGACTGGTCGACCGCAACGGGCCTCAGGTGAACTTAACCTCGGCCGTCCGTCTGTTCGTCTTGCATCATTTCAAAGCCAAAATAAAGGACGGGTCTCCCGCGTAACTTAGCCGGCTGTTGGCAACGTTCGCATTGTGAAATTCAATGCGGTCATCAGCAACCGGCCGGTAATGCTCAATCATCGTCATGTATGCCTCCGCTGGAAAATCCGCGAAATAAGCGCGCGCTCGTTGTCTGGCGGCAAGACGGGGCCGGGTAAATGTCTCGGGGACGGACCCACTGTTAAGTCGAAGCTTTTCACGTCGTGATCGAAGCCGTTCGCTCAACGACCGGGGCTTCGTTTACGATCCTCAACTGGCCATAACCCTTCTGCAAACTCTCCAGAGCGGCGATTTGCATCGTCACGGTCAGGTATTTCAGGCATGCACTGGAGAACCGACTGCGGGTGGCGACGCCTAGGCTCGATGTAGTCCCATAGAAGCCGCAGGTCCATTTTCAGATGCCAGACCTTTCCGGGTTCGCATTCCAGTCTTGCTGAGCGATGGTGCCGACGTCTACGTCGCCGTACCGGATGTCCATGTCTCGAGCAGGGCGGGAGAGCGATGGCGGGAGAGTTCGGGCGGGCATCACAGCGCCTTTGTGGCGTGCCGCCGTCCGGGCGGCGACGATTTCGATGAGCGTCGGGATGGGCAAGCGGAACAATAGGCGCGAATTGGCATTGCAACACAATGGAAGACAGACTCTACCGAGTCCTTCTCGCGTTAGGCATAGCCGGGCTGATTACTGCATTCGTGGTTTTGGTCCTCCTACTGCTTTATTGGGCAGTAGGTAGTATTTGAGCGGCCGCCTCAGTTGGCGGCCTCTTTCATTATGACTCGATGCGACGTCTGCGGATCGCGCCAAATCAAAACGCGGCTCCTACCTCTTTAGACGATGGCCGGTGGGTGTCGCCCTCGCGCATCAGAACGAGCCGTCATTTGGCTCCTGGTGTGTCTGAAGGATCAGCGCTATGCCGAAGAGTAAGATGCCCAACATTAGAAGATCGAAAATATGGTCCTGCATATCCCCATTTTATCCGATGGCGGGGAGGGCGTCACGTGCTGATGGGCGCCGCGTTCTGCGTCCCCGTTAGCTTGTTCGAAATCGTCGCGGGCTCGCGCATAAAAAACCGCCCGCATTTTCGCGCGGCGGCTACCGGAACTGCTCAAAATGGATCGGTAATAAAAACCTTTCCTCCTCCGGTCGGATGAGCAGATCAGATGCGAGAAACATACCGTTGATTCGTCGGGTCCCTTCTACAAGTTCACATCGGATGTTCGCGACGCTTGATTGGTTGAGCCTGCGTTTTAATAGCCTTTCAAACGTCTGATCAGAAGTTGCGCGTCAGTGGCACCCACTTCATAGGGAATCCTCGTGACGTTTCATTGAGTTCGTTCACTCAACCCAGAAATAAAATAAGCGTCAGCAAAGGGCATTATAAATTGCCGCTTGTTCCCGAATTGGAATCCTCGACACGATCGGACTGTTGTGGGTAACGGCCGGTGCCATGCTGCACGGCGTGCATCCCAGGTTTTTTTGCCCGGTCGGCAATCTTTGCCGGCGCGCCGCGACGTCCCGGATGCCGCGGGGCTGAAACTCGTCGACTTCCGCGCCGTCCAGTTGCTAGCATTCTGTCATAGTCGACACTGACACCAAACGACAACTCCGCTTTATTCGCACATGCTGTTTATAAGGATCGCTGTGTTGACGGGAACCATTGATAGCACCAGCAGTTTAATCGACTTCATCCGCACGGCCAAAGTAATTGCGGCTCATGTAGGCGATGGATCTTTTCTTCGCGTCGAGCTCTCATGGTTCAGGACTGAAAATGGCGTTGCGATTTTGGACGTGTGCGCCGTCGGCAAGCTCCAACGATTCCGAGTGAGTCCCGGCTGATCGACGCGACCCGGTCGCGACACAACCACGGACCAAAGGGCCACATGATCGACGACCTCTGGTACAAGAACGCCGTCTTCTACTGCCTCTCCGTAGGCAGTTTCATGGATGCTGATGGCGACGGTTGCGGCGACTTCAAGGGCCTGACGCGGCGGCTCGACTACATTCACGGCCTCGGCATCACCGCGATCTGGCTGATGCCCTTCCAGCCCTCGCCCGGCAAGGACGACGGCTACGACATCTCCGACTACTACGGCGTCGATCCGCGCTACGGCACGCTAGGCGACTTCGTCGAATTCACCCATGGCTGCCACCAGCGCGGCATCCGCGTCATCATCGACCTTGTGGTCAATCACACCTCGGACCAGCACGCCTGGTTCAAGGACGCGCGCAGCGCCAGGGATTCGCGCTATCGCGACTGGTATGTGTGGTCGGACAAGAAGCCGCCCAATGCCAACAAGGGTATGGTGTTTCCCGGCGTTCAGAAATCGACCTGGACGCATGACACGACCTCGAAGTCCTGGTTCTTCCACCGGTTCTATGACTTCCAGCCGGACCTCAACACATCCAATCCTTATGTGCAGGCCGAGATCCTGAAGATCATGGGGTTCTGGCTGCAGCTTGGCGTCTCCGGCTTCCGCATGGATGCGGTGCCCTTCGTGATCGCCACCAAGGGACCGAAGGTCAACAAGCCCACCGAACAATACGACATGCTGCGCGCCTTCCGCGAATTCCTGCAATGGCGCAAGGGCGACGCCATCATTCTCGCCGAAGCCAATGTGCTGCCGGAAACCGACATGGAATATTTCGGCAGCGACGGCGACCGCATGCAGATGATGTTCAACTTTCACGTCAACCAGAACCTGTTCTATGCGCTGGCCTCCGGCGACGTGCGCCCACTGGCTGCGGCGATGAAGGTGACCAAGCCACGCCCGGCGACGGCGCAATGGGGCCTGTTCCTGCGCAATCATGACGAGCTCGATCTCGGCCGGCTGACCGAGGAGCAACGCCAGACGGTGTTCGCGAAATTCGGCCCGGACAAGGACATGCAGCTTTACGATCGCGGCATCCGACGTCGGCTGGCGCCAATGCTCGGCGGCGACCGACGCAGGCTCGAGCTTGCTTACAGTCTGATGTACACGCTGCCGGGTACGCCGGTGCTGCGCTATGGCGACGAGATCGCCATGGGTGATGATCTCACGCTGCCTGAACGCAACTGCGCGCGGACGCCGATGCAATGGTCGAACGAACCCCGTGCCGGCTTCACCAAGAGCGAGAAGTCAAAGAATCCTGTGATCGACAAGGGCCCCTACGGCTACAATCACGTCAATGTCGCCAAGCAGCGCCGCGATCCCAATTCGATGCTGAACTGGACCGAGCGCATGATCCGGATGCGCAAGGAGGTCCCCGAAATTGGCTGGGGCGACTTCACCATCATCGCCACGCGCAACCCTGCCGTGCTGGCGATCCGCTACGACTGGCGCAACAACTCCGTGCTGTTCGTGCATAATCTCGACGAACAGCCACGCGAAGTGTCATTTGCACTCGGCCTCGATGGCAAGCAGGGCGACCACCTGATCAATCTTCTGACGGAAGACCATAACCGCGCCGATGCCCAGGGCAAGCACCACCTGATGCTGGAAGCATATGCCTATCGCTGGTACCGCGTCGGCGGTCTAGATTATCTGCTCCGGCGCAGTGACATCGACAGTGATACGGATGCGCATCCGGCGTGAGGGTGCCTGCGCCCGGATCGCGGGACCAAGCCTGCGGCGATCAGCAAGTACGCCGACATCAGCGGAAGGCAGATGAAGAAGCTTCGCTCTAAAACCTGGAGAGCGATACGACCTGGAACATGGACAGGCCTTCGCGCCAGTCTCTTGATAGAGTAGCCGCTGCGGCCCAGCTGAGGGAACATGCATCGAACCTGGCGATTAGCAGGCGCACCTACGCCAGGACGCTCCGCCTTATGAATACGAACATCGAGCCTTTCGCGATCGTCACCATTCCGGCATGCAACGAAGCCGACCGGATCGAGCGGTGTATCGCTGCGCTGGCCGTCCAGCGCGACCGTTTCGGCGCGCCCCTTGCCGCGGACGCGTTCGAGATCCTGGTGTTCGCCAACAATTGCACTGACGGTACCTCGGGAGTCGCCAGACGTTTCGCCGGCTCGGTCCCGCAGAGGGTGGTGGTCATAGAGGAGGAATTGCCGTCGGAGATGGCCAACGCCGGCTGGGCGCGGAAGCGTGCAATGGACCTTGCGGCCGACCGCCTCGATGCGCTCGGCCCGGGCGGTGTAATTATGAGCACGGATGCCGATAGCTGCGTCGGCCCCGCGTGGTTTTCGTCTAACCTCCATGAGTTGGCGAACGGTGTGGAGTGCGTGGCAGGCTACGTCGATGCAGAACCGCTCGAGATCGTTTCGCTTGGACGGGATTTCCTGTCCCGCGGTAGGCTCGAAGATACTTACCTCAGCCTTGCCGCGGAAATCATCGCGCGCTGTGATCCGCGAGCCCATGATCCCTGGCCGAACCATCGTGTCTCTTCGGGCGCGAGCCTGGCCGTAACCGTGGTGGCCTATCGGGCCATCGGAGGACTTCCTGCACGCGCTCTCGGCGAAGACGCCGCCCTTACGGCTGCGTTGGACGAGGCGGGATTCAAGGTTCGTCACTCGCTCGACGTCGTCGTCCAGACGTCCTGTCGGATCTTGGGGCGGGCGCATGGCGGAGCGGCCGACACCATGCAACGCCGGCTCGCCGATTTGAATGCTCCTTGCGACGACGATCTTGAGCCCGCCTTGCAGATCGCCCGTCGCGCCATGTACCGATCGCTTTTCCGCCGGGCGTGGCAGAGTGCGCTCGAAGACGGGCCGATGTCGGCCCGGTTGTGCATTCCCTCCGACTTCGTTCGTCACCTCCGTGCCGAGGAGGCGACGCTTCGTGAGGCATGGGAAGCCGTATCGGGCAGAAGTCCTGTTCTCACGGTTCACCGGGCGCTACGCCCCTCGGAGCTGCCTCGGCAGATCGCGATCGCCAGAATGATCGTCGCAAGCCTGAGGGCCGCCGCAATCACGCGGACAGCCGCTCCAGGCGGTAGACTTCATCGCGAAGGATCCGGCGAGCCGGAACTCGCTTGACGACGGCGTCGGCGAAAGCGTCGCTGGCCTCCGTTCCCCTCAGCGGATAGTCAGTCTCGCCCAGCCAGTGGCAGAGGACGATCTCTCCGTCGGGAGCGAGGACCCTGCAGCAGTTTTCGGCCACCGAATGGAGATCGGCCCGGCTGAAGTAGTACAACACTTCAGATAGCACGATGAGGTCGAAGGCGCCGTCCGGGAATTCGGTCGGCAGCACACATTCCTCGAAGGCGACGTTCGGCGGCGCGTCCTTTCGCGCAGCTTCCAGCGCCGTGCGGGACGCGTCGATCGCCAGCAGTTCTCCGCCTCGCTGCGCGAGCCTTGCCGTCAGGACCCCGATCGAGCAGCCAACTTCGAGGATACGATCGTAATGGGCGCGCGTAAGAGCCGACAGAGTGCGGTCATATTTCTCCCGCTCGTAGGCGCTGGTTCGGAATCCCCAGGGGTCGATATCCTGCCGGTACCGTTCCTCGAAGTATGAAGCGGGCAAACTCTCTATGTGCCTCGTCATCGGGAGACCTCGTAAACGTACTCGTGCTCGCCAAGGAACGGCGCCAACGTCTCTTCGGTGAACCGGAAGCCCGTTGGATCGTCTTCGATAAGCGTGGACATCTGCGAAGCGTGGGCCGCGATAGCACGGTGCTTGAGATCACGTTCTCCAGCGATATCCAGCCGGTGGCCCCGCGGGAAGCCTGGGACATCGTCGTCCTGATCGAGGTGCCACCCCCAGATGGGGTAGGCCCAGAGCCTGACAGCTGGGTTGGCGACTCCGGCCGCCTTGGCGATGGCAGCGGCCGCCTGATGATCGCAATGCGGATCCCGATCCCACGTCACAAACAAGGCCTTTGCGCCCGTCTCCTGAAGAAGGTCGGACACGGCGCGGACCGCCGCGTCGAACTGGGGTCCCTCCAGAGGGGCTTGCGTGTCGGGGAGGTCGAGATGGCGTACGAACGCCGGATGGAGGCCCAGAATTTCGCCTGCCGCCCTGACTTCCGCCTTCCGGAGATCGACCAGCCGTTCCGGAGGGTACTGGACCGACCGGGGGTGCGAACCCGCACCATCGGTCAAAACCACGACGTGAACCTTCTGGCCTGCTTGGCAGGCCTGAGCGATCAGACCGCCAAGACCTAACGTCTCGTCGTCCGGGTGCGGCGAGAGAATTAAGAAGGGCGCACCCTCCGTCAGCGCCTCGCGCGAGATGATAGGAAGCGCCTTCGTCACTTCGAGATATTCCGAAACCTTCACTAAAAGTCTCCTGCCGACCGCGACGAACTCAGAAAGACCTGAGCCCCATCGCTCATGGCGCGGTCCGGCACCGGTTGCCGCAGATACGTCGCCAGGTCGCGGCAGATGCGCTCAACGTCGTGAGGACGCACAAACGCCCGAAGCCCGATGCCCCTCTGGACGGTCTCCATGACAGTCAGGGCGGATCGTTCGACAACCATCCGGGTGAGGTTGGCGAAAGCCACGATGCTCTCTGGATCATCTTCGACCGCCAGACGGCGCGCGGCGTCCTCCACCCAAAAGCGCGCCGTCGTCGCGTCGGCGACACAAGTCGCAAGGCGCTCGAGCTGATACGCGTCTTCGCCCCTTGCTGAGGAATTAAGGTGCTCTCGGAACAGGTCGACTAGCCGTTCCGTTGCGCCGGTATGGACGGCGCAGAAGCGCCATGCGCCGCCCGAGAAGTGCGGCTGTCGCATGAAGTCGCCGGGAGCGCCGATCCGCTCACGATCCGTGATGCGTCGCCCGGTGAAGTCGACCGTCCCGGTCGCCGTCGCGCGCATGCCTTGCGCCTGCCAGCTGGACGTGTCGTGCGCATATCCGATCTCGAGGTCGAGCAGGCACATCTGCTGCCCCTCCGGTGCTGATGCGGTAACCAGGGGACGCGTCACGAACCCGGCGCCGGACGCCAGGATCTTGCGGCCTTTGAGGACGTTGCCATCCCGCTCCGGGGTGATCCTCAGGCCCTGCGCGTCGTCGGCGCCCCATACTGCGGACAGCGCACCATCACGCACGCTTCCCGCGAGACCTTCGATCTGCGCTTGTGTTCCGTAACGGCAGACCAGCCCCACCGCGTTGACGTGGCCCTCAAATATACGGGCAAGCGAGAGGTCCGCTGCGCCGAGTAGACGCAGGATGGTGCAGAGTTCGGCGCCGAACCGCGGGTCCCAGAGACTGCTGCCGCCGAGCTCATGAGGCAGTGGGCTCATGGCCAATCCGCTGAAGCGGAAGTCCGTCCAGACGTCCGGTGCGATGTGAGCAGTTCTGTCCGTATCAAAGGCGCGGCTTGAGAGCTTCGCGGCGAAGGCCTGCGCATTCTCCAGCAGCTTATGACATTCGGAAGGGGCGAGAATGACGGTGTCCTCACGACAGTTGGCGAGCATGCGATGAAGTCCGCAGCGCACCGATAGTTCCGATCTGCTGGAACGACTCCTAATCTTGGCGTTGTCCTCGGGCACTCCTTTTGGACGAACTATATGGCGACCATCGAGCTGCAGCCACACAACGAGAACTCCCAGACGTGGCTGCTCGTCTGGGCCGAGCGTCAGGAGATCGTCGGACGCGTCCGACGGGGGGAGGATGGGTGGTTCCATATCACCGCTCACGGACCGCACTGGAGCCCCATGAAGAGTTTCGCCGGCGACAAGTTCGACGACCCGTCCGAGGCTCTGAAGCAGGCTCAGGCGTATTTCGGAAACCGGTAGGGCACTGTCCTACAATAAGCAGATAGGACAAAGGCCACGTCGTCATGGGCGATGCGGCCTTTCTTTTTAAGCATTATCTAGTCGATCGTTCGAAGGACCAACCGCACATGCGAAGGGCCGTAGGCGCCAGCGGGCCGCGGCCATCCTAATGCGGTTTGAATAAACTCACGACGAAGTCGTCGCCGACAAGGCGAAACGACGCTAGGTCCGTTCCAGTCCGGTCCATTTCCTCGATTGGAATCCGTAATGGACCGCCGCCAAGCCGCTTCAACATGACGATCAGCAACTGATCTTTGAAACGATCGACGAGACCATCGCCGTTAAGTCTCGGATCACTTCCTAGTGCAGTCTTCATGAAACGCTCCGCGGCCGCTTAACGGCCTTTGCTGGTGAATCGTGGGCAAAGACGCTGCCTCCAAAGAGATCCAAGCGAGTCATCGCCCAGGCGCAAGCACGCCGGAAAAGGTTAGATAGCCAAGGCTCAAGGCGCGGAGAGCTAGGCGACCTTGATCGTTGAGACTGCGAAAGCGAGTTCAAGCGTCCGGCGACTTCACTGTATGACCAAGTGAAAATTGTTAGCGTTGTTCCCAAGATGTACCGCTGACATTGGTCCATCCACCGAGCAGAGCCGCCTGCCATGCGAATTATTACTACTGCCGCGGCGGCAATCAGGCCGACAGCGTCAACGTCACCAAGATCCGAAGTCCCGCCCCATTAAGGCGATCCGCTGGGCCCGCTGGCGTCCCGTTGCCGACCGCCGGCCGCAAGATGAGCGCAACCGGGCAGGCCGTGAAGGAGGAAGCGAGGCCTAGTCCTTCGCCGCCTTTGCTAGGATAGCCCGTGCCTGCTCCAAAATCCGACGTGCAATTTCAAGCTTGGCCACCTGCTCGGCGTCTATCCCGGGGATTGTGGTTCCGTCCCTTGTGACCATGGCAAACACTTCCACGCTGATGAACGCGAAAACAGTTTGATCTTCAAAAGCACGTTCCAAAGCTGGCGCGAAACGGCGCCGCGGCCCTCAAGGACAACGAACAAGGCGGCAAGCAAGACGATCTGCAACGTGGAGTCTGACAGAAGGGACATGGCGCCCTTACTACGTTCATTTCGCAGATGCGTTCCAATCTAAATTGCGTTCTCAACATTCCGCATTTAGATAAAATTACGGCCACGCAATCGAAGGCATCGTCGCATCGCGAACCCATGAGGGACCTTCGCCTTGCTCCATCGGCTCTCGCCATGGCAGGCAAAGTGTCATGAGCCGATGAGGCTGACGCTAGTCAAGACAGGTGGGCGTAAGATCCGGTGCATTGTTTGTGGTTCAATTTAATAGAGCGCCCTTCGATCTTTGGTGAAGGGCTGTCTGTAAGGCACTACTCAGCTCATGAAGCTCGTAAGGTTTTCGCAACAGCAAAAATTCAGAGCCCAGTTTCCGCGCTGCCTCACTGTAGCCCGTTGCGAGAACGACGGGGATGTTCGGGTAATTCTGCCTAAGATGGCGGGCCAGGCCGAGACCATCCATTTTTCCAGGCATCACGACATCGCTGAAAACGAGGTCGATGCCGTCGTGCTCGATCTCGCGCAATGCGGACTCCGCGTCCGGTACGCATTTCACGCGATATCCCAACTCTTCCAGAAATACGGCGCTGGCGGTGGCAACATCCGGATTGTCTTCAACAAGAAGGACATTGCCGGCGCCTTTGGCCAGAACCTCTGCTTCGTGCGCACCTGCATGGCCTTCGCCACGCGGAAGCCGAATGGTGATTTCCGTACCAGCGCCGAGCTTGCTTTGGATTTCGACACGACCGCCGGCCTGGTTGGCAAAGCCATGCACCTGTGAGAGTCCCAATCCTGTTCCTTTGCCGACGGGTTTGGTCGTGAAAAACGGATCGAACACCTTCGCAATGACGTCCTCGGGAATACCTGCGCCGGTATCAGCCACCTTGATCTGCACGTACTCGCCTTTATCCTCTCCATCCCTGACCCGGTAATTTGCTGCCGTAATCGTCAAGGTGCCCCCGTCGGGCATGGCGTCACGAGAGTTGATGCTGAGATTGATGAGTGCAGTTTCGAGTTCGGTTGGATCCGCGAAGATTGGCCAAACTCCGGCCGGTACGGAGATTTCGAGCTTGATCGCGCTACCCAGAACGGTAGCCAAGACCTCGCGTACAGCTTGCACGGTCTCTTCAAGATTGAGCAGCGTCGGAGCGACTTGCTGACGCCGCGCAAACGTCAGCAACTGACGAGTAAGTGCCGCGCCGCGACGAACGCTTGCCTCAATCGCTCCTGCTGCCTCGATCACGCGGGGGACAATGGCATGCCGTTTGATCAGCCGAACGTTACCCGTGATTGCCATAAGGAGGTTGTTGAAGTCATGAGCCACTCCGCCGGTCAGCTGACCGAGCGCATCCATTTTCTGCGCTTCCGCCAGCTGCTTTTGCATACGTTCAAGTTGCTGCGTTGCTTGACGTCGCTCTGTGATGTCGCGCGTGATCTTGGCAAACCCGATCAGCTCGCCTGCGTCATTGCGGACGGGATCAATGACCACACTCGCCCAAAAGAACGTGCCGTCTTTGCGGACGCGTAAGCCTTCTTCTTCGTAACGGCCCTTTTCACGTGCAATGCTGAGAGCACGCGCTGGTTTTCCAGCGTCCCGGTCGCCGGGGGTATAAAAGCGCGAAAAGTGCTGACCGATAATCTCGTCAGGAAGATAGCCTTTGATCCGCTGACCGCCGAGGTTCCAGCTGGTGACATGACCTTCCGGATCAAGCATGTATAACGCATAGTCCGTGACATTGCTCACCAACAGGCGAAAAAGATTTTCGCTTTCGCTCAATGCGGAGCGGGCTTGCATCCGTTCGGTGATGTCCCGCGTGATCTTGGCAAAGCCGACAAGGACATCGTTTTCATAGATGGCGTCGATAACCACGGACGCGAAAAACCGCGTACCGTCTTTCCGCATCCGCCAGCCTTCCGCTTCGAAGCGCTTATTCCGGCGTGCGGCCTCCAATGCGGTGGCGGGAAGTCCGGCTTCGCGATCCTCCGGCGGATAGAACACCGAGAAGTGCTGGCCCACGATTTCGTCGGCGCCATACCCTTTGATCGTCTCGGCGCCTGCATTCCAGTTTGATACGATGCCGTTGGGGTCGAGCAGATAAATCGCATAATCTGTGACGCCTTGAACGAGAAGTCGGAAGGCGCGTTCGCTTTCTAAAAGATTGCGGTCGTTTTTTGTTTTTGGCATCATTCACTTTCCGCGAACCAATCCCTCTGGTAGAGGCGATAACTGCCATCGTTTAGCGGCACGGGAGTCGCAGGTCAGAGTAGGCTCCCCCACATACGCGGCACAAGAACACTTTTACCGTCAGATTTGGAACCAAAGTTTGCTTTAAGGATTGTCTCTGCCTTCTCAGATTAGCCGCTCGTTACGGCGATAAATTCAAATTTCTAGAAGAGGGCAAGGCGGCCGGCCGGAGGATCGCCTAAGCCGCGACCTTGTGCGGGCGCGGGCTCTGTCGATGAGGATCAGGCTTGGGTCTGAGAACGGCGCTCAGTTCAGCTAGTTGGTCTGAAGGGCGGCCCGCTCGCAGTGCCTTTTGCTGCACGGACAAATCTGTTGTGCCGTCCCCAACGGGACGATTCGCCGTCGATAATCGCTGACTTGGTTTTTAAATGCCACGCGTCGGTTGCGATCTTCTTAAAGCGTCCCCGCCAGTCGTGAAGAAGTAAGGCGATGCTCCCTAGGCCCAACATTCTCGGCGCTGTAGCCCTGCCGTTGCTACCCGGCAGAGCGCTTATTCTGCGTGACGCCGGCTCGCGCGAACCGCCCGACCAGGTTTTCAAAGCGCAACGGGAATGATCTTGGACCGGGAAGAACCGTCTTGCCCGGAACAATACTCATAGTGAGTGCTTGTGCAACGACCCGATGAGGACGCGCCATGACCGATCAAGAGACGCCATGTGTAAGTGACCAATGGTCTGATCTGAAGGCCACCGTGGCGGATGGTGTCAAAGCCGTCGCATCAACAATAGGAGAAGCAATCGAGGAAGGCAAAAAGCCCGGCAAGCCGCTCGACATACTAAGCAAGCTTACGCGTGAAGCTCCGCTCGGTATGTTGTTGGCAGCATTTCTCATTGGCCGGGCACTGGCACGGCGGCAATGATTAGGCCGGTTGCCTTTTGAGATCGTCGAGCGTGACGCTTTTGGGAAACATGAATCTAGCAGTGGCTTGTGACCGACAGTTATTCCGGAGGACACTATGGGTTTAGCAACTTATGCCGTCATCGAATCTAACGATGGCTGGGGCGTTCTGCACGATGGAGACGTGGAAGGGAAATTCCTGACCAAAGAGTCTGCTTTCGAAGCAGCCGTGGCTGCAGCGTCTCTTGCGATCCGCCAGGGACACGAAGTCCATGTCAGCGCCCCGAGCAGCGAAGCCGGAAACAAGACAGCGCTTGGCGGTCCAACAAATTGACGGGGGCTCAAGCTGCGTGAAAGGATATGAATTGGGACGAGATGATGATGGCGCCGAAGTAAAGTCAGCGCGCAAAGCACGCGGCGCCGAGCCAGGGCCGTCGGTTCGCAACGTTTTAATTTGGAGCCTTGGCTTAGTTGTGGCCGCCTTTGCCGTTGTATATTTCCTGTTTTTCAGAACCTAGCCGACCGTCAGCTGGTGGCGACGTACCCGCTTGGAGACGCCGATCAGGTTGCCGCCTGTTACTTAGAAACGACTTACATTCCTTCCTCTTTTGAGGTTGAGCGTCCTGTTCGCATGGTGGCCATTCCGATGGCCCTGCCATCGCTCCAAACGTGGCGGAGCTTTTGCTGTCATAGCCGTTGGTATGCAGTAGCCGGATGAACTCGTCCATCGAGGCATTAACTGTTGGTACGCTCGGCAGCTTCCGGTGTGAGGGGGCGGCCAAAAAGCCGGCTGATGGATTCGCGAAAAGCCATGCGAGTCCCCTTTTTTCGTGACAGCGCTTTGCTGCGCGGACGAGAGAAAGGTTCATTCGGGAGCGACAGTCCTAACGGAATATTCTTGGACGGGGAACTGGTCGCATAGTGGCGTCTTAAGCGCACAAGCAATTATAGCGATCGATGCGCTCGCCTGCATGACTGTACCAAAGCGATTCGCCGCCGCAATTATCCGTTTTTGAGGAGAGGCCGATGCCCCGATACTCTGAAGAACAGATCCGAGAGTACGCTCACAAACTTTGGGAAAGGGAAGGTCGCCCGGAAGGTAAGGCCGATGACTTCTGGCACCAGGCCAAAAGCGAGCTCGAAAGCGATGCGCCTGGCGACGAAGACCCGAAACCGATGCCAGAGTAGGAAAAAGCGCTGCCCAAGCGCCCCTTCGTCATTGGGCGGGCGATGTCGCCACCGGCGGAACGCTGCATCCAATCAAGCGTTTTCGATTGGCACTTATCTAGGAGCTGGTTCATGCCCCATTCTTATCCCGCGCCTCCGTTTGCTTCCCAGAAACAACCGATGCCCGGCCGAACGGAGGCCATGCAGCCTCGTCCCGATCATGGCGAGAGCAGCTACAAGGGGGGTGGTCGATTGCAGGGCATGAGAGCGGTAATTACCGGTGGCGACAGCGGGATCGGCCGCGCTGTCGCGTTGGCCTACGCACGCGAAGGTGCCGACGTCTTGATTTCTTATCTCGATGAGACCGAGGATGCCCTCGAAGCTAAAGCTTTAATCGAGCGCGAAGGCCGCAAGGCCATAATGGTCCCAGGTGACATCCAGCATCGGCGCCATTGCGACGTGATTATCGATAAGGCGGTAAGGGAATTGGGCGGGATCGACATCCTCGTTAACAACGCCGCGCATCAAGCGACCTTCAAGGACATCGGCGACATTTCCGATGACGAGTGGGATTTGACGTTTAGGACAAATATCTATGCAATGTTCTACCTGACAAGGGCCGCCGTGCCTCACATGAAGCCCGGAAGTGCGATCATCAATACCGCGTCGGTCAATTCGGATATGCCGAACCCCACCTTGCTGGCCTATGCAACGACGAAGGGGGCCATTCAGAATTTCACCGGCGGCTTGGCGCAGATGTTGGCCGATAAGGGCATCCGCGCAAACGCGGTGGCACCGGGACCGATTTGGACGCCGCTCATTCCATCCACTATGCCAGACGAAGCCGTTAGAAATTTCGGCAAGCAGACGCCGATGCAACGTCCCGGACAGCCCGCAGAGCTTGCAACCGCCTACGTGATGCTCGCAGATCCACTCTCAAGCTACGTTTCCGGGGCCACGATCGCCGTTACAGGCGGCAAACCTTTCATCTAATCGGATCGAGCGTTTCGGGGCAAAGCAGTGGGGTCTCATCGGTGTCCAGCATTTTGCCGTGGGTGGGAGGGTTCGCCGCTGTCCTGACTTCGCTGTCGTACATTCCACAGGTCCGGAAAGCATTGCCCCGGAGCTCAACCAAAGATCTGTCGCTCAAGATGCTTGTGGTGCTGACATCAGGCCTGGGTCTCTGGATCGGCTACGGTCTACTCAAGGGCGACTGGATCATCGTTCTGGCGAACAGTATCGGCTGTGCGCTGACAGCAACCGTGCTCGGCTGTAAAATACGAGACATTCGCGGGGAGGACTCTGCATAGGGGGCGGAACCTGGCTGCATGATCAGGGTTTAGAGTGCCGTTATCTAGGTGTCATACGGAGATGCCATGCGGCCAATAATGGTACCACCCACTCTCCTTGATCGCGAGGTCGCAGCAACCGCCGTTCGGCACGCACGTGCCGCAAGCGAACAAGTGGCCGAAGCTCTGACGTGGGGCGCGGACGAGCATGTTCTCGTTGTTGCTGCAGCGGCCTTCTGGCTCCTGTCGCGTAGCGGCTCCCCCCGGAAGCGAACTGTCGGTACGCATTTTCTGGCGGCCTCGGTGGCCACGGCCGTTGTGCCGCATGCACTGAAGCATGTTTTCAATCAACGTCGACCGGATAGGCTCACCATTCTTGGCCATCTACACGGAGTACCGATCTCAGGCCGCGCGAATGATGCGTTCCCCTCGGGGCACGCGATGCATATGGGGGCTCTCGCGAGCGCAGCATCCTCATTCGATCGGTCGTATCGCGAGCTGACCTGGACGGCTGCGGTCGGTATCTCGCTGACGAGGATCTATGTTCTCGCGCACTGGACGAGCGATGTGGTCGCGGGCTTCGCCAGCGGATATCTGATTGATCGGCTATTGAGACGCTGGACCGGCTACGGCAATGGGACGACGACGCCATGACGGATTACGCCGTCCGATTTTTCGTTGGAGGGGCAGTCGTCTCGATATTCGCGCTGCTCGGAGACGTGTTACGGCCTAAGTCCTTCGCGGGACTCTTCGGCGCCGCGCCATCGGTGGCCCTGGTTTCGCTCGCGCTCGCAATCTCCAGGCACGGACCGGACTACGTCTCTACGCTGGCTGCTTCGATGATGGCCGGCGCGACCGCTCTTCTCGTGCTCAGCTTCGTGACGTGCCGTTTACTCAAACGCACGGGGTTGTCAGTTCTATCTGTTACCCTGCTCGGGTTTCCCCTGTGGCTGGTAGTCGCGTTTGGCCTCTATGGGATGGTGGGCTGAATGCTTGTTCGAGCCTCATTCTCGTCGTTGAGCGATGGTCGCTGGTACGAATACATCGTCCGGTTCCTGCTGGGCGGAGCATCGACTGCAATAACTGGCCTGATCGGCACACGTTGGGGTCCGGGCGTCGGAGGTCTGTTCCTGGCATTTCCAGCCATGCTCTGCGCCAGTGCCACGCTGGTCGAGGCGCACGAAAGGCGCCGCAAAAGGGAAATTGGCCTGCAGGGCAAGAGACGTGGTGAAGACGCCGCTGCGCTCGAGGCCGCTGGAGCGGCTCTGGGAAGCATGGGCCTCGTTGCGTTCGCTCTCACAGTCTTCCTCGTAAATGCCGCGGCTCCCTGGAGCAGCTTGGCGCTGGCATCTCTGGTATGGGCGGCGACCGCAGGTTCTTGCTGGTGGACTTACAAGAGACTTCGCAGGACGTGGACCTGAGATGGGCGAGCTCCGATCAAGAATAGACACCAGTCGGGCAATGCACTTGTGTCTGGACATGCAGAGGCTGTTCGGTCCCGAAGGGCCTTGGCCGACACCTTGGCTCGAACGTGTCATGCCGGCGGTGGAAAGCCTCGTCCAACGTGACCCGGCACGGACTGTCTTTACGCGCTTTATTCCCCCGGCGTCGCCCGAGCATGCAAATGGGATGTGGCAGAGCTACTTCCGAAAATGGCGGTTGGTCACGCGCGAACGTCTGGACCCGCACCTCCTCGAGCTTATGCCGCCTTTGCAGCGACATGTCCCACCGGCGATTGTCTTCGACAAGTCTGCGTATTCTGCGTTCTCGAACGGAAGGCTTCACGATATTCTGCAAGACGGTAACGTTAATACCTTGATTGTGAGCGGCGCGGAGACTGACGTCTGCGTTCTCTCAACCATCTTGAGTGCTGTTGATCTGGGCTATCGCATCGTCGTTGCGCAAGATGCGATGTGCAGCTCAGCTGACGAAACTCACGATGCCTTACTTGGCTTGTACGCCCGGCGTTTCGACCTACAGATCGAACTGGCAGATTGTGCCGAGATCCTTGAAAGATGGTCGCAGGCTTGAAGGCGGTCAGGGCTAGGGCTGGCGGGTGAAGTGTTTGGCGCGCGCGCCACCGGCGCGGGCGACCAAGAGGAGACCCCGATCATCGGGGTCTCCTCTGGTTGGCATCACGGGCTAGTTGCCGCCGGCACCACCACCTGCGCCACCACCACCACCACCGCCGCCCGAAGTGCGACCTTCGGCAGAGCTGTTAGACCCGGTAGTTCCAGTCGCTGCATTCGATCCACTAAGGGAGCTGGCATTGTTGCCAGTCTGCGATCCTGCAGCGTGCGGCGCCGCGTGTGGAGTGCTCGAGGTCGGGCGATCGACTGCCGTCCCCGTACTGGTAGTGCCGGGCTGTGTAACGCCATTGCCTGCGGAATTGACCTGAGGCGCGCTCGGATTTGCACCGCTCTGTGCGAATGCGGCAGGAGCAGTCATCAGTGCCGCTGCCGCAACTGCTATCAACGTCTTCTTCATATTGTCCTCGTTCGTTGTCATGCCCCGAGCTGGATGAATTAACTTGCTCGCTTGTTGTTCCTGGCGAGAAATCGCGCAACAGTGGAACAACACTCGCTTCTCCTTCACCCATTTGCCCGCGGCGGTTCCCCGACGTCATCCTGGCGGCCTTCCGACGGCGCGCGTGAGACGCCAGAAGCGGGAAGGTTGGCCTCGCCGATCGGTGCGGGCAAGCCGATCCTGAGGGCGGAAGAAAACGGAACATCCTACGATTAGAATGGTTCTGATGGCGAACGCATAGCGAGGCGCCCCGTGAACCAGATCCCAGATCACCCACAGATCCCAATTTTCCTGACGATCAACGGAACGTTGCACGAACTCAAAGTAGAACCGTGGGTGACGCTGCTGGACCTGTTGCGCGAGCGCTTCTCGCTCACCGGGACTAAGAAGGGATGCGATCAGGGACAATGCGGCGCCTGTACCGTGCTCGTCGATGGCAAACGCGTCAATTCGTGCCTGGCACTCGCGGTGTCGCGCGACGGCGCCGAGATCACCACTATCGAAGGGCTGGCCGAGAATGGCGAACTGCATTCGCTGCAGGTCGCCTTCATCGAGCGCGACGCGTTTCAATGCGGCTACTGTACGCCTGGCCAAATTTGCTCAGCGGCGGGTCTGCTGGCGGAAGGCCACACCCGTAGTCGGGCCGAGATACGCGAGCATATGAGCGGCAATCTGTGCCGCTGCGGCGCCTATACCAATATCGCCGATGCGGTCGAGGACGTGCTGATGCCGCGCATCGCGGCGAAGGAGGCCGCCGAATGAACCGGTTCGAATATATCCGCCCGGCCACAGTGGCCGATGCCATCGCGGCGCTGAATGAACCTGCAGCGCGCGCGCTGGCGGGTGGCACCAATCTCGTCGACCTCATGAAATATGATGTGGCGCAGCCGTCGCGGCTGGTCGACATCAACCGGCTTCCGCTCAAATCGATCGAAATCACTCCCAGTGGAGCGCTGCGCATCGGCGCGCTGGTCACCAATACCGATCTGGCGTGGCATCGAGACGTTCGGGAAAAGTGGCCGATACTGTCAAGCGCCATTCTTGCCGGCGCATCGCCGCAATTGCGAAACGCAGCTACAGCCGGGGGAAACCTGATGCAGCGAACCCGCTGTTATTATTTTTATGATCCGTCGACAGCCTGCAACAAGCGACAGCCCGGAAGTGGCTGCTCCGCCATTGGCGGCGTCAATCGCATTCACGCCATTCTCGGCGCCAGCGATAGCTGCATTGCAGTCCATCCGTCGGACATGTGCGTCGCGATGGCTGCACTCGATGCATCCGTCGAAGTCGAGGGGCCGGACGGCAATCGATCGATTCCGATGTCTGGTTTCCACCGCCTCCCCGGCGGAGAGCCCGAACGCGACAACACGCTGAAGGTCGGCGAGCTCATTACATCGATCATTATCCCCAAGCCCGACTTCGGTGCCCATCACACCTATCTCAAGATCCGGGACCGGCTCTCCTATGCTTTCGCGCTGATCTCCGTCGCCGCCGCGCTGCGTGTGGAGGAGGGCATCATCCAGGACGTCCGGATCGCGCTCGGCGGGGTCGCGCATAAGCCGTGGCGGGATTTTGACGCAGAAAGATCGCTGAAAGGCGAGCGAGTCGGGACCCAGAGCTTTAAGCAGGTCGCTGATTTCATTCTTCGTGATGCGAAGGGGCAGGGCGACAACGACTTCAAGATCGAGCTTGCTCGCCGCGCTATCGTTCGTGCGCTGGAGCAGGCGGCTGCGGGCACACCCCAGGATCAGGCCGACAAATCGATCCACTAGAAAGTTAACGGGACCATCGCATGTCAGTTGGTGAAATCACGCATATCGGACGTCCGACCAACCGGGTCGACGGTAAACTGAAGGTGACAGGCCAAGCGCACTACGCGGCGGAGTATCCTGCTAACGATCTGCTCTATGGCTACATCGTTGGTAGTACGACCGCCGCTGGACGGATCGCGGCGATGGACTTGGATGCAGCAAGGCAGTTTCCAGGCGTCGTCGAAATCTTCACGCACGAAAATCGCAGCAAGGCGGCATGGCTTGATCGTAGCTGGCGGGACGAAGTCGCGCCTCCTGGCCATCCGTTCCGGCCGCTGAATTCGGACCGTATCCTGTTTGACGGTCAGCCGGTCGCGTTGGTTGTCGCCGAAACGTTCGAGGCCGCGCGCGATGCGGCCTCCCTGGTTCGCATTGCCTATGATGTCGATGCGCATTGTACCGAGCTTGAGGCGAAGCGGGCAGAGGCCTATGTGCCTCCGAAGAAGCGTAGCGGTATTCCGCCGCCACCGGACCCGCGCGGCGATGCCGAGCAGGCGTTTCAAAATGCGCCCGTCAAGATCAGCCGCGATTACCGGATCAATGCCGAGCACCACAATCCGATTGAGATGTTCGCCACCACCTGCGTGTTCGAGGGCGACGGCAAGCTGACGATCTATGACAAGACGCAGGGCTCCCAGAATGCGCAGGGCTATGTCACCTCAGTGTTCGGCCTGCGCAGCAAGGATGTCCGCCTGGTCAATCAATATGTGGGCGGGGCATTCGGCGCCGGCTTGCGGCCGCAGCACCAATTGTTCTTCGCCGTCATGGCCAGTCTCGAACTTGAACGCTCGGTGCGGGTGTCGCTGACGCGTGCTCAGATGTTTCATATCGGCTACCGGCCGGACAGTTACCACACCGTCTCGCTCGCCGCCGATCGCGATGGGCGGCTGCAGTCGATCATGCATGATGCCGTTGCCTCGACCTCCCGTTACGAGGATTATCAGGAGGCTGTCGTCAATTGGTCGGGCATGATGTATCACTGCGACAACGTCAAGCTGACCTATCAGCTTGCCAAGCTCGATACGGCCACGCCGTGTGACATGCGCGCACCCGGCGCAGCCATCGGCGTGACAGCGCTCGAATGCGCGCTCGATGAACTTTCATACGAACTCGGTATCGGTCCGCTCGAAATTCGGCGGATCAATTTCGCCTCGAAGGACGAAAACACCAACAAGCAGTTCACATCCAAGGCGCTTATGGAATGCTACAGCGAGGGCGCTGCGGCATTTGGATGGGAGAAGCGAAGCCCCAAGCCGCGTGCCATGAAGGAGGGTCGCGAGCTGATTGGATGGGGCGTCTCAACGGGAATGTGGGACGCCTTCCTGCAAAAGGCCCAGGCCACTGCGACTCTCAAGGTGGACGGGACGCTGGAGGTGGCAACGGCGGCGTCCGATATTGGCACTGGGACCTGGACAATCCTGACCCAGATCGGCGCCGAAGCGTTCGGATTACCACTCGAAGACGTTCAGGCCAGGATCGGCGATTCGACTCTGCCGATGTCGCCGGTCGAAGGAGGTTCGTGGACCGCAGCGTCGAACGGCTCGGCAGTTCAGGCCGCATGTGAGGCGGTCAAGCATTCTCTGTTCAAGCAAGCCAGGAAGATGGCCAATTCGCCTCTTGCGGATGCAAGTTTCGAAGACGTCGAGGTTCGGGATCGACGCATCTTCCGGAAGGATGATCCGGCGCGCGGGCTTTCCGTTTTCGAAGTCATGCACGCCGCCGAGCTCACGGAAATCACCGAGCAGGGCAAAGTCAGCCCGAACCTGCGGCAGATGCTGAAATATATCAGCTACACGAATTCCGCCGTGTTCGCGGAAGTGCGCGTGGATGAAGATCTGGGGGTCGTTCGCGTGACGCGCGTCGTGTGCGCGGCGGCGGCGGGCAAGATCCTTAATCCCAAGACGGCCCGCAGCCAGATCCTAGGCGGTGTGGTGATGGGAATCGGCATGGCGCTTCACGAGGAAGCCATGACGGATCATCGCCTCGGCAAGATTATGAATGCCAATCTCGGCGAATATCACGTTCCGGCCCATGCCGACATCGAGGATATTGAAGTGATCTTCGTCGATGAAAAGGACGACAAGGTCAGCCCTCTTGGCGTCAAGGGCCTGGGCGAGATCGGCATCGTGGGAACCGCGTCTGCCGTCGCTAATGCGATCTTTCACGCAACTGGTGTGCGGGTGCGTGATTTTCCCATCACGATTGACAAGATTTTGAATGCTCCACGACCTTCCTGAGTTCATCTCGTACAGACCCAACGGTGGCATACGCCGATGGGGCTTCACTTGTCGGCTTTGGAGCCCGGGCCGCTGCATGACTGAGCTAAATGTCCGTAAGCCTCGGATCAGGAGAGCGCGTGAAGATCGCTACCTTCAACGTGAACAATATCAACAAGCGATTGCCCAATCTGCTGGCATGGTTGAAGTCGTCGAAACCGGATGTGGCCTGTCTTCAGGAGTTGAAGGCCGCCAATTCCGAATTCCCGGAAAGTGCGTTGCGTAAGGCGGGCTATTTTGCCGAGTGGGTTGGGCAGAAGACTTGGAATGGCGTCGCAATCCTCGCTAGAGAATCCAAGATCGTGGTAACGCGCAGGCGGTTGCCTGGTGACGAGAGCGACGAGCAAAGCCGATACATCGAGGCTGCCGTCGACGGCGTTCTCGTTGGCTGCGTCTACGCACCCAACGGCAATCCGCAGCCGGGACCGAAGTTCGATTACAAGCTCACCTGGCTGAAGCGTCTGAACGCCCACGCCGGCAAGCTGCTCAAGTCCGGTGCTCCTGCCGTTATCGCCGGCGACTTCAACATCGTGCCAACGCCCTTCGACATCTACCCGACCAAGTCGTGGGACAAGGATGCGCTCGTGCAGCCGGAAAGTAGGGCGGCGTTCGGCAAGCTCCTCGAGAAGGGGTGGATCGATGCACTGCGCGAACAGCATCCGGATGAGCCGATGTATACGTTCTGGTCGTATTGGCGGAACCGCTACGAGCGTGGCGCTGGCCTTCGCATTGACCATCTGCTTCTCAGTCCTGCGCTGAGCCCGCGGCTTGCGCAGGCCGGTGTCGACCGAAAGGTGCGCGGCAAGCTGGATCCAAGCGACCATGCTCCAGCGTGGATAGTGCTGAAGTAGCGCTACGCCTTACTTTTTTGCTTTCCGATCGACCCGGACGTCGCGGAATTCCTCGGGCCCTTTGAGCAGGCGCCGCTTCCGACTGGCCTGATCGTCCGCACTGGCGCCCTTGTCCGTCAGCTTGTCGATTGCGCCGGCGGCCATCTCACTGGCACGGGCTCTATGAGCGACGTTCTTTCTGCGAGACGGTTTAACGGTAAGACCCAGTTCGACAAGGCGGCGCACAGCTTCTGAGAGTTTCGGAGTGTCCGGCTGAAACTCGGCCCAATGAACAATCCTGCCGCGTAGTTCGTCTGCGGCGCGAAAGCCGAGCATTGGCGTTTGGCCGGTCGCAGGTCGGCCTTTTGATTTTTGCTTTGCTACTGTCGTTTTCTTCATAAGATAATGTTTAGCATAAATGCCAGACCGCGAGAAGTTGGAACTCTGCGTCATGTTATTGAGTTGCGATCTCCGAGGGCACGCTGTTTTAGCGGACTTTCCCCTTGCGCCTTGCTAAACAGTGTGAGAGCGGCCGACCGCCGCATGATGGCGAGGAAGCCGTGGCGAAAGAACTGACAGCGTCCGAACAGGCCCTGCGCGATCGGGAAAGCGAACTCGCGGAGGTCCAACGGATCGCGAAAGTCGGCGGTGTGATCGTCGACCTGCGCGATGGATTTCAGAACCGACGATCACCTGAATATCTCGCCATACACGGGTTACCCCCTGAAGCTGCAAACGAGACACATGAAGACTGGGTCGCCAGGCTTCATCCGGACGACCGGGAGCGCGCTGAGCGGCAATTTCTGGACCTTCTGAATAGCGATACGGAACGTTATTCTTCGGAGTATCGCATCATTCGGCCCAGCGACGGGGAAATTCGCTGGATCGTAGCAGAGGCGCGTATCGAGCGTGATCCAGAAGGCCGACCGCTGCGGATGATCGGCGCTCATATCGATATCACGGAACGTGCGATCGCCAGAGAGGCGCTACGCGAGAGTGAAGAGCGGTTCCGATTGATCGCCGACAGTGCGCCAGTCCCGATGTGGGTGACACGTCTTGATCGGACGCGGTCCTTCGCAAACAAAGCCTACCTGGAATTTCTTGGCCTTGAATATGAAGAAGCGTTGGCTTTCGATTGGAGGACCATCCTTCACCCGGACGATATGGCGCGCGTCGTGCGCGAGAGCATTGCAGGTGAGGCATCCCTAAAGCCGTTCGTGCTGGAAAGCAGATATCGACGTGCGGATGGCGTGTGGCGTTGGGTCAGATCCGAATCGCAACCCCGATGGGACCCAGCGGGTAAGCATATCGGCTTTATTGGGGTTGCCCACGACATCACGATTGCAAAAGAAGCAGAGATCGAACTGCGTGGGTTGAATGAGGTGCTTGAACGGTGGGTTGAAGAGCGAACCGCGCAACTTCATACCCACGAGGCTCATTTACGAGCCATTTTGGAGACGACCAACCAGTATCAGGGATTGCTCGCGCTCGATGGTACGCTCGTTTTCGCGAATGCGGTTGCACTTGCCGCCATCGCGGTGGAAGCGAAGACGGTGCTCGGGATGCCGTTCTGGGATACGCCCTGGTTTACTGCGACGCACCGTATGCCCGAACGAGTTCTCAGCGCGTTTAAAACCGCTCTGAGCGGCGATGCGTGGCGCGCCGAAGTTCAATTGAACCTATCCGGCGCGGAGCGGCATCTCGACCTCGCCATGCGCCCAGTATTCGGCAGTGGAGGTAGGATTACAGCCGTCTTGGCAGAGGCCGTCGATGTGACGGAGCGTCGCCGGAACGAGGACGCTCTGCGCCAGGCTCAGAAGATGGAGGCGGTCGGACAACTCACCGGAGGCGTGGCGCACGACTTCAATAACCTCCTGACGATTATCAGGTCAGCCACAGATTTTCTTCGTCGGCGCGATCTTCCAGAGGAGAGACGAGGGCGGTATATCGACGCGATTTCCGATACAGTTGACCGTGCGGCCAAGCTGACCGGACAGTTGCTTGCATTCGCTCGCCGACAGCCGCTTGCTCCGCGCGTCTTCAATGTTTGTACGCAGGTCGCGAGCGTGGCGAATCTGATCCGACCACTGGTCGGCGGCCGGATTCAGATTGATCTGGAAGTTCAGACTGCCGACCAGTTCGCCATGGCCGATATAACGCAGTTCGAAACCGCGTTGGTCAATCTCGCTGTTAATGCACGCGACGCCATGAACGGCGAAGGGCGCCTCGTCATTGGTGTCGCGGCAGTGGGTTCGATCCCGGGGATGCGTTCTCATCCTTTGAGGGAGGGCGACTTCATCGCGGTTTCCGTAACTGACTCTGGCGTCGGCATAGCTAGCGAGTACCTGGATGCGATCTTCGAACCATTTTTCACGACCAAGGACGTGGGAAAAGGAACGGGCCTCGGCTTGAGTCAGGCCTTCGGGTTCGCCAAACAGACGGGCGGCGAGATCGGCGTCAGCAGCACGCTTGGAGCGGGCGCGACGTTCACAATTTATCTGCCGCGGGCCGAAACTGGCGCCGAAGTCGAAAGCAGCGCGCCGCCATTAGCAAGCGCAGCGACAAGCGGGCGGGGGCACCGCGTTCTTGTTGTCGAGGATAATACGGATGTCGGGGGATTCTCGACAGAGCTTCTGCAGGATCTCGGATACGCAACCGACTGGGTGACGTCAGCTTCCGCGGCACTGGACGTTCTAGCCAAGGATGAATTCGCATTCGACCTCGTGTTTTCGGACGTCATCATGCCCGGCATGAACGGGGTGGAGATGGCCACGATTATCCGCGACCAATACCCTGGATTGCCGGTCGTTCTGACAAGTGGCTACAGCCACGTTCTAGCCGAAAACGCCCATACAGGCTTTGAACTCATCCAGAAGCCGTATTCGGTTGAGCTTTTGTCGCGCACGCTGCGCAAGGCGATCACTGATCGACGGACTGAATCGGCTTAGCGCTGCTAGATTGGTAATTGGAACTGGGATTGCGCGTCGTCCCCCTTCGTCTGAAGTGTCGATAGCGACACACCGAGCAGCCGCACGGCTTTCGGCAGTGGCATTGAGCGCTCGAGAAGTGATGCCGCGACCCGTTCGAGCTCTTCGCGGTTTGATACGGCTGTCGGCATTGATTGGCTTCGTGACATGATCTCGAAGTCAGCGAACTTCACCTTCAGCGTGACGGTTCGCCCGCGGTTCCCTGTGTTCGCACAGTGTTGCCACACTTTGTCGACGAGGGGCTGCAGCGCGGCAATCATGGCGTCGAACTCGGTGAGGTCGTCGAAGAAAGTGTTCTCGGCGCCGATGGATTTCCGGATGCGGTTGGCGCGGACAGGACGCTCGTCGATGCCGCGTGATATCCAGTAGTAATAGGTCCCGGCTTTGCCGAAGTGCGCTTCCAGGAATGTCAGCGACTGGTTCCGGATGTCGAGGCCTGTGTGGATACCCAATCCATTGAATTTGGCCGCAGTCGCCGGGCCGATGCCGTGGAACTTGCTGACGGGCAGCGTCTCCACGAAGGCCGGGCCCATCTCCGGAGAGATGACATACTGACCGTTTGGCTTGCGATGGTCGGAGGCGAGTTTGGCCAGGAACTTGTTGTAGGAGATGCCGGCGGAGGCGTTAAGCCCGGTCTCGTCCTTGATTTTAGCGCGGATCGCCAGCGCAATGTCGCGCGCTAGTCGAATACCCTGAAGGTTTTCGGTGACGTCCAGATAAGCCTCGTCCAGGGATAGCGGTTCGACGATCGGCGTGTGCTCGGCGAAGATCTCGCGGATCTGCTGGCTGATAGTCTTGTAGACCTCGAAGCGCGGTTTCACGAAGATTAGATCTGGACACTGGCGTTTGGCGGTAACGGACGGCATCGCCGAGCGGACGCCGAACTTGCGGGCTTCGTAACTCGCCGCAGCCACGACCCCGCGCTCCCGAGAGCCGCCGACGGCCACAGGCTTGCCGCGAAGCTCCGGATTATCCCGCTGTTCGACCGACGCGTAAAAGGCGTCCATGTCGATATGGATGATCTTGCGCTGTCGGATTTCCGGCGCGACGTCGTTCGTCACCGGGCCATCGGTTTCCATTTGCCATCTCTGATCGCCAGCATCGCCTTCGCGACCGGAGTGGATGCGCGATCGGCCGCTCCATCGGCCGCCGCCTCGATGGCGCGCCAGTCGATCAGAACGGTGCCGTCCGGAGCGACCTCATAGAGGCCGACGCCCACTGGAGTGCCTGAGATGCGTTCGGTTCGGACGGGGCGCTGCGTGATGTCTTGCGCCAGCGCGGCAGCGGGCAGCATGATGGCAAGTACGGCGATCCACATTATGCGCATCTGGTGCATCCTTCTTCAGGCCTTGGACTACGATCTTACAGGGCAGGCAGATCGGATCGTCAACGGCCGAGGATATGGCGTCTCGAACGCGGGTCAGCAACCATCGTCCTCTCGGCTGCCGGTCGGTTCCTGGCAGGTGCTATCGAGGAGGCGCATATCCTGGCAAGGGAAAGGCGCGCTTCAGACGCCTGTTCCACCAAACGTTTCATTAAATGGACCTGTTTGTCCAATACGGTACTGTGCAAATGGAGGAGCTTGACGATGAACAGTGAGGACCGGGAAATGAAAGGCTCCGATCTGCTGGTGGCGGCTCTCGAAAACGAGGGCGTCGACCGCATCTTTGGCGTCCCCGGCGAGGAGAACCTCGACGTCGTCGAGAGCTTGCGCAAGTCTTCCATCGAGCTGGTCGTCACGCGTCACGAGCAGCCCGCCGCCTTCATGGCAGCGACCCACGGGCGCCTCACAGGGAGGCCTGGTGTGGCCCTCAGCACTTTGGGGCCCGGAGCCCTGAATCTCTCGACAGGGGCTGCCTATGGGCTCCTGGGAGGCATGCCGATGGTCCTGATCACTGGCCAGAAGGCGATCCACGCCAGCCGGCAGGCGCACTTCCAGATCGTGGATGTCGTCGCGAGCATGAAGCCGCTCACGAAACTGTCGCAGCAGATCGTCAGTGCGTCGTCCATCGCGACCGTCGTCCGGAACGCTTTCCGGATTGCGATGGAGGAGCGTCCCGGACCCGTGCACCTGGAGCTTCCGGAAGATGTCGCGGCGGAGAAGGTGTCCGGCGTTTCGGTCGTCCCGGTCCACCCGATCGATCTCCCGGCGCCCTCGATGGACGCCGTCCGGAAGGCCGCCGAGCTCATCCTCTCGGCAAAATGCCCGTTGCTCATGTTCGGTGCCGGTGCCAGCAGGCCTAGGCTCGCGCCCGCGCTCTCCGAATTCGTCCGCCGGGTGAAGATCCCATTCTTCAACACGCAGATGGGGAAGGGGGCCGTCGGCGGGGCGTCCGACTACTATGTCGGCACGGCGGCGCTCAGCGAACGCGACTACGTCCATCGCGCGATCGACTGCGCCGACCTGATCATCACCATCGGCCACGACACCATCGAAAAGCCGCCATTCATCATGGGGCGTGGCCGCCATCAGGTGCTTCACATCGGCTTCACGCCAGCGACGGTCGAGGAGGTTTACTATCCGCAAGCTGAACTTATCGGCGACATTGCGAAAGGTCTCGACATGCTGGCGACCGAGCTCGAAGGGAAGCTCAAGCAGACCACGCAGTGGGACGGCGTGCGCGCGGACATCCTGAGCCACATCGGCGACCGTGCCAACGAAGACCGCTTTCCGCTGACGCCGCAGAGGATCGTCCACGACGTCCGCCAGGTCATGCCACCCGACGGCATCGTCGCGTTGGACAACGGGATGTACAAGATATGGTTCGCGCGCAACTACCGCACGGACGTCGCCAACACGCTGCTGCTCGACAATGCGCTTGCGACGATGGGCGCGGGGCTTCCGTCGGGCATGATGGCGGTGCTGCTGAATCCGAAGCGCCGTGTGGTCGTTGTCGCCGGCGACGGCGGTTTTATGATGAATTCGCAGGAACTGGAGACCGCGCAGCGTCTGAAGCTCGATCTGGTCGTGCTTGTCATCGAGGATCACGCCTACGGGATGATCAGGTGGAAGCAGGCCGTCGACGGTTTCGCCGACGCGGGGATGACTTTCGGCAATCCGGATTTCGTCGTCTACGCGCAGTCCTACGGTGCCCAGGGTCATCGCGTGACCGAGGCGGGCGGTCTGGCACCGACACTGGAGAAGGCCTTCGCGGCCGGTGGCCTTCACCTCGTAGTGGTGCCGGTGGACTACAGCGAGAATGTTCGTGTTTTGGTGGATGAACTGGCCGACATGCAGCAACAAGAATGAAAAAACCATTCGACAACTGAAACGGGTTAGGCATTTGCAGTACGAAGGGACATCAGGCCAATTCGTTCCCCTATTCGTTTGAACCCAGTTTTGGTGCTGGCCTGTTTTTGGCCGCAGTGGCCTATTCTGGCTGCGCCCTTATTTCGGAGGTTCTAGAGAACCAATTTCTCCGTCCCGCGTAACGATATCGGCGGAGGGTGGAATGCATACACGACGTACAGTCAGGGAGCTTCGAGAGAAGGTAGATAAGTATCGGGCCATGGCCCGGATGACGACCGATCCTGAAACGGCCAGACGTATTATCGAGCTTACTGACGAATTGGAACAACAGGCCCGCGATATCGAGCGGGGAAAGTAAGGCCTCAATGGGCGGCCTCTTTCGTCAATGCGGTCTCATGCCGCGTTGTCGCTAATTCATTGTAAGAATGCGAGCATTGAGTGCAGCCGCAAAAAGTATCCAAGCGAGATAGGGCAAAAGCAGTAAGGCGGCGGTACTGTCGACGCCCAAGCCTATGATGACGGTCACTCCTATTGCCGCGAACAACAGCGAAATAACAATCATGCCAGACCGCAGATCGTGGCGACCGAAGAAGATCGGCGACCATATCGCGTTCAGGGCGAGCTGGATGCCGAATGCGCCAAGAGCTGCGGTTCGAGCGGGCGAAGGAGGCGCCTCCCAGAACATCCACACGGACAGCGCCATGAGGAAATACAGGATGGGCCAGACGATGGGAAACGCGATGCGCGGTGGTGTCCACGATGGTTTCGCCAAACTCGCGTACCAAGTCGGAATCTCAGGCGTCGTAACCCGAGCGCCGATAAACGCGACGCTATAACAAATCCCAAGTGAGCAGAGTAAGGACGCGACCGAACTGTTAGTCATGCACCGTTAAGTCCTTGCGTTCTCGCCAGTTCCCCGGCCTCAGACGACTTCCACATTAACGTGGCGCCGCGCTCGTACATTTCGATGATGCCGTCGGAGACGTCTTGTCGCGGTCGGTCGTGTACTCTCCGGCACTCCCGCCCTTCAGGAGTGTGCCGTTCCACTCACCAACGGGCATGCGGCCAGCCATCGCGTCCAGTGCTTGCTTTCAGGTCGCAGAATGTTGGTAGTGCATTGTCCGGCTTTTTCCGGAGTTATTCCCCGGTGGCGTACTGCTTGCCCTAGGCGTCCGGCTTGTCGGTGCGCTCCTTTGCCTTCTTGGAGAAGGCATCGCTCGACGACGGCATCCCCAGCGTAGCATGGCCAACTCACGCCATCTTCCTTTCGGCGGATGAGGTGACGCTCTCCCAGATTTGGCTATCGGAGGACATTTGTCGTGTCCTTCGTCAAATGGGGGGCGGCTTCGAGATCGCGGCCGAGTGTTATCGGTCGATCGGGGGGAGAAGGGTGGTGATGCCGGCGAATGCCCTTGAGCCAAATCAGCAGTGCTTCCCAGTGGATGCCTGCGATCACCTTCAAGGTCAGCAGGGGGTAAACGCAGAAGGCGTGCGCTAGAGCTGCGTCGGTCAGATTCTGGCGGGTTGCAGCGAGCTTGGCGATGAGCAGCGGCCCTTGTGCATCGTGACCGATGACCGAAACCGTCAAATTCTTTCCCGGAGGGACGACAGAAAACGAATAGACCATGTCGGTGCTCATGAAGGGGGAAACGTAGAAGGACTTCTGGCTTTTCTGGCGGATTGGCACTTTCGTGTCGCGGGCAACGGGAATGAGATAATTGTGACGCTCACCGAACGTATTGCTGACCTCGTATAAGATCGCCGAAATCGAGTTGTCTCGCCTGTAGCAGAAATAGATGCTCAGCGGATTGAAGGCGTATCCCAGGATGCGCGGCATGGTGAGAAGCCGGAGCGGGCCGCCGGCTTCGATGCCGGCCTCTTGCAAATGCCGCTCGATCCTGGCCCGCGGCGACGTGGTCTCTCCCTCGCCGTGATCCCGATCATGGAAGCTGAAGAGGTTGAAGCGGTTGTGCGAGAAGAGGTGCAGCCTGCCTGCCAGCATATCGACTTCATCAAGATCGAGAAGCATGTAGAAAATGCTGTAGCGCAGCCGATGCTCTCTTGGCCGCAATCGGTGATGCATCACTGAGCCGGAGTAGAGGGCCGAACGAAAGCCCGACATCAGGCAGCCTCCGTTTCAGGCGTGGCGAGCACAGTCTCATGAACATGGATGCGGCCGGATTCGTCAGCGACTGTCCAGGGGCGCCGCAGGTCCCCGAGGGCTTCAGCGACGGCAAGCCCGGCTTGTAATCCATCCTCGTGGAAGCCGGCGCCGAAATAGGCGCCGCAAAACCATGTATTGCGCTTGCCCTGCAACGACCAAAGCTCTCTCTGCGCTTGCATCGCCTGCGCATCGAAACGGGGATGGCTGTAGCGCATTTCCCTGAGAATAGCGTTGGGTGCGATCTCCCGGTGGGGATTGAGCGTGACGAAAAGCGGTCGCTCGCTTTCGATTTCCTGAAGACGGTTCATCCAATACGTCACGGCGAGCTTGCGACCGCCATCGTCGTCCCTCGCCATGTAGTTCCAGCTCGACCAGACCCGGCGGCGGCGCGGCATCAAGCGAGGGTCCGAATGAAGGACTGCATCGTTGTCGATATAGTCGAACGCGCCGAGCAATCGCCGTTCCTCGCTGCTCGGATCAGCAAGCACTTGGAGCGCTTGATCCGCGTGAGTGGCAATCACCACCTGATCGAAACGGCGACGATCACCGTCATATCCGACGACCTCGGAACCGTTCGTGGTGCGAACGATTGTACGGATCGGATAGTCAGACACCACTTCGGCTATGGCGTCAGTAAGCACTCGCACATAGGAGCGGCTGCCGCCGCACACGGTGCGCCAGATCGGGCGACTAGACAGTTTCAGGAGGCCGTGGGTGTCGCAAAATTTGATAAATGAAGCCGCTGGATAGGCCCCGATCTTTGCAGCAGGCGTGGACCAAATGGCCGCCGCCATCGGATAGAGATGATCGTTGCGGAATCCTTCTCCATAACCGGCGGCGTCGAGATACTCATCGAGCGTAATCAGGCCCAAGGCCGCCACATTGCGTGGCGCCTCGCGATAGAAGCGCACGAGGTCGCGCAGCATCCGCCAGAATCGTGGGCTGATGGCGTTTCGACCCTGCGCGAACAGGCCCAGAAGGCCGGTTCCGGAGTATTCGAGCCTGCCATCGTCGAGCGAGACGGCAAATGACATGTCGGATCGCTTCGTGGCGACGCCGATATGCTCAAAGAGTGATGTCAGGTTTGGATAGGTGGATTCGTTGAAGACAATAAAGCCCGTATCGATCGCGGCACCCGCCACATCGACCGTGTGGCTATGCCCACCCAGGCGGCTATCGGCTTCGTATAGAACAACCCGATGTCGTTTTGAAAGCAGCCACGCTGCGGACAGGCCGGAAATACCACTCCCAACAACGGCTATGTCGAGGCTTCCGCTATGTGCCGCGGCGTTAAAACTGTTCATTCTATCACTCCCAGCAATCTTTCTCGTCAAAAGACTTCCCTCCACGGGCCAAGCTGCCAATATTTACGGAACCCAGCGCGCATTGGATCACTTGAGGCGTGATCCAATTGGGGGGACGGTGCGTATGAAGGGCAAATGGATGCTGCAAGATTACATCTCGACATCAGGCGCACGCGGGACGTCGGTCCGGCGGCGAGGCTCATTGTTTTGAGCGAGGGCATTAAAAAAGAGGTGCTGCCCTCTCCTGTAGAGTTGATCCGCCTGATTGATGCCGTTGCACGGGCGCGGGATCGCAAGGCGTTCGCGCAGCTCTTCGCCTATTTCGCGCCGCGTGTGAAAGGCTTCCTTATGCGGACCGGTCTCGCGGAGTCGGTTGCCGAGGAGGTGACACAGGAAGTCATGATCGCGGTATGGAGAAAGGCGTCCTATTTCGATCCCAGCCGGGCGGGCGCGTCGACATGGGTGTTTACGATTGCTCGTAACCAGAGGATCGACAGGCTGCGCCGCTCGCGTTCCCGGACGGCCGATCATCTCTTGGATCTGAGTGACGAACCGGACACGCCACCGTCGGGCGAAGATATCGTGATCATGGCAGAGCGGGAAGAAGAGGTCCGGAAAGCGCTGGCGACCCTGTCAAATGAACAGGCAACCATCGTGAAACTCTCTTTCTTCTCCGAAGCGCCGCATGCGGAGATCGCTCGTGAGCTGGGCATCCCGCTCGGCACCGTTAAATCCCGCGTCCGGCTCGCATTGAACCGGCTGCGAACCCTATTGGACCGCGATATATGACGATCAATCATCACCCCAGCGATGAAACGCTTCTGCGTCTTGCGGCCGGAGCGTTGGGTGCCGGCCCGGCGCTAGTCATCCGCGTCCACCTCGAAGGATGTGCCGTTTGCCGCGAGCGCTTAACCCGGTTCGAGGCTATGGGCGGGGCGATCCTCGACGAGATGCGCTTGGCTCCGCTTGCTGAGGATTTGTTCGGACGGACCATGGAGCGGCTGGAAAGCATTCCATCCACGTTAGTGAAAGAACCCAGGCCGAGGAAACAGCCGGACCTGGGCATCGAGCTCCCTCATGCGATGCGCCACTGCGAAATTGGTCCCTGGCGATGGCTTGGCCCCGGCTTCAGATGGAGCAAGGTCCAAATTGCTGGAAGTCCAGATGCCAAAGTCATGATGATTAAGGGTAAAGCGGGGCTTCATCTGCCTGCCCATGGACACACCGGCATGGAGTTTATGCAGATTCTATCTGGATCTCTGTCGGACGAGCGCAGTCAATATTTTCCCGGCGATCTCGACGAAGCAGATGATGAAGTCAATCACCGGCCCCTTGTCGGCGAGAAGTCGGATTGCGTCTGTCTCGCTGCTTTGGAAGGAGATACGCGCCTTCATGGATTTCTGGGGCGTCTCCTACGTCCGATCGTGGGATTTTGAACGATGGCGGCGGCACAGCCATTAGATTCCTTTGGCTAGCCTCGGTTGGCCTATGAAGATGTTTCATGAGGTCGTGTAATTGGCCTTGCGAGAAAGCCGTCGCGAAAATTATGCCAGATTGGACGGCACGGGACAGTATCGCATGACACTGGTTATCGCAGTCGTTGCGCTTGCGATTTTCCTTTCACTGACCATGGCGGGAGCATGGTTGGTCGCGCTTCGAACCGGCCAGTCAGGATGGATCGACGCGATATGGTCGTTTGCCACTGGCGTGTTCGGCGCTGCGGCCGCTCTTCTTCCTTTCGCCGGGGGGGAAATTTCATCGCGTCAGATACTCGTGGCAGTGCTGGCGGTCTTGTGGGCACTGCGTCTCGGCATCCACATCGTGGCGCGCACCGCGCGAGAAGGCGATGATCCTCGCTACCGGCACTTGCGCGAGCAGTGGGGAAGTGCCTTCAGATCGCACCTGTTCTGGTTCCTGCAAATCCAGGCGTTGGCTGCGTTGGTGCTCGTCCTCTCAATCATGATAGCAGCACAAAATCCGGCGCCTGGCCTACAGGTCCTGGACTGGTTCGGAATTGCCATCCTGATCACGGCCGTTGTCGGGGAAACGATCGCGGATCGCCAGCTGTCCACCTTTCGCCTAGACCCCGGAAACCAGGGGAAAGTTTGCGACGTCGGGCTTTGGAGTAGGTCACGCCACCCAAACTATTTTTTTGAATGGTTGGGATGGCTGGCTTATGCCGTGATCGCGGTCGATCGCACGGGCGCCTATCCGCAGGGGTGGCTAGCTTTCGCCGGGCCATTGCTGATGTATTGGCTCCTCGTCCACGCCTCCGGCATTCCGCCTCTCGAAGGGCACATGCTGCGCTCGCGCGGCAAGGCCTTCCGAGAATATCAGCACCGCGTCAACGCATTCTGGCCTGGCCCGCAGAGCGGCACTGGCGCCGCCGGCAACAAAGAAGACCTTTGATGAGCCTGATTCCTCGGCCTGCTTCGTCGGACTTGTCGCATCGGAAATGTTGCCACGTCCTTAAGCTCGTCAGGATGAAGCTGTGAACGCGCGCGTGATCAGAAAGCCGATGGTTGCGGCAGACGCCGTCAGAAACGTTCCCCAGCATAGATCTGCGATCGTCACCGCGACCGGCCAGTTCCGCAACGTCGCCTGGTTGGTCAGATCGTAGGTCGCATACGCAACGAATCCGAGGAAAGCACCGAAGAACGTGGCCGTTGTCAAACGCTGGCTAGCAATCGCCGGGGCAACGGCGAACACCACGATGCCGGCAACGTAAATCAGATAGAAGAGCACTGCCGGTACCGGCCGGAAGCTATCAAGCAGCATCTGGCCCATCAGGGGCCGATACAGACGCTGCGCCGCAAACGTTAGCCAGATCGCGTCGATTGCGAGAAATACTAGACCCGTCGCGACATAGGCGATGCCGTATGTTTTCAAGTTAATTTTCCTTCCGAGTCGATGCTGAAGATATTACGCGCCAGCAAGATGCTCGGATCACTCTGCCGCATGACGGCAATGTCCAACATCAGAAACAGATTGATTTCCCGTAGAAGGAATAAAAGCCGGCGCGTGCTGCGTCGAGGTCCGGGGCCACTCTGAAACATTTGTCGGGATTGAGCGTAAAAGCCGCAAGGCCATTTCCAGACGCCAGACCGCTCCGGGTTCGGATCCCAATCCTGCTGAGCGATAGTACCGACGTCAACGTCGCCGTACCGGATTGGATGATGGGCGATCGTCTTGAGTTGGCTGATCGTTGCTCGAGGGGCTTAGCGTCTTTCTATCAAGCTCGTCGTCCGCCCACCTTTGCGCAATCGCTGAAGACAGGCGAATTCGCCTTCGCGGGCGGAACCATACTATTGAATGCACATTGTGTGGGCATCGGTATCTATTCCGGAGCCGCTCCAAGGGGAATTTCAGAATGATTGATACTGTTGTCGTGCAGCCAGCTTCCCCTGGCGTAGACGAGCCTTCGGTTGCGGGTGTCTCGTGGGCTGCAGTCGCGGCTGGTGCCGTCGTCTCGCTCGCGTTGACACTCGTTCTTATTGCTTTCGGGGCAGGGCTTGGTTTGTCAGTCGTGTCGCCCTGGTCGTCCAGCGTATCGGCTACGACATTCAAAATCACGACGGGAATCTATCTGATCGTCATCGCCATGATCTCGTCGTCGATCGGCGGATATCTCGCTGGTCGTCTGCGGTCGCGCTGGATTGGCGTTCATGCAGATGAGGTCTATTTCCGCGACACCGCGCATGGGTTTCTGGCATGGGCATTTGCAACGGTGCTCGGTGCTGTACTCCTAGCTTCGCCCGCGACGACCGTTTTAAGCGGCGCGACGTCGGGAGTCTCTGCTGGTGCGACGGCGTCTGCGGCGCAGGCGGGACCGGTCGAAGGCTTCATCGACGCACTATTGCGTCCATCGACACCATCTGGCGATGGCAACAGTGCTGACGCGCGCGGTGAACTGTCCCGCATAATGGCCTCTAGCCTCCGAGCCGGTGAGCTGAAGCCAGCCGATCGCGCTTACGTCAATAAAGTCGTGGCCGCTCGCACCGGTTTGAGCGAACCTGATGCTGACAAGCGCGTTACCGAAGTCACCAATGATGCAAAGGCCGCTGCCGATAATGCTCGAAAGGCTGCAATGCAGCTCGCCTTTTGGCTCACGGCATCACTTTTGATTGGCGCCTTTTCTGCGAGCCTGGCGGCGACCGAGGGCGGTGGACTTCGAGACGGAACTTGGAAAGCGCGTCGCACGCGATAAGGAGAGAACAATGCCTATTCTGCTATGGCTACTTGGAATTCCACTGCCGCTGATCATTCTGGTCCTGCTGCTTCGATGAATAAAGGCCCCGCGGTGCGGGGCCTTTATTCATTGCGTAGGAGTGCAGGGAACAAGAGCCGGTCGCATTACTTGACCTTCATCGCTGCTCGGATTTTGGCTAATAATCAGTGATGAGAGCATAGCTCCAGCCTGAAATGGGAGCGCAATATGTGTACCAAGTGCATCGGACTGGAAGATCAGATCGCCCGATATCTTGGTTTTGCCAGGCGCGTAAACGCTTTGACGAGGGGGCGCATCTACGATCTGGTTTTGCATCTCCAGAATGATAAAGAAGCGATTGTACACGGCCAGGATGCTCTTCGGCCGCGCCTTCTTGTGTAGCTCACCTTGCCTGCACGCTTTTCGTTAGTTTATCTGACCGCCACGAGAAGAGCTTGGCGGGCCGGTTCGGGGATTGCCACGAGGCTGTTAGTGGGGGCCCGGCGCGGAACGAGTCAGGCAGCGCCACGTTCGACTGACAAGGGCTTCATGAACAGATTGGCTTTGGTTCAATGCAAAAGATTATAACGATCAGCGCTACAGCGCTTCTCCTCGTCGGTGCCACGATGTCGTCGGCGTCCGCCGAAAAGTCCCGCCGGCACCACACTCAGCAGGGCGTCACCTCCGGTCAAGGCATGACCACCGGTACCGGCCGCACATATACTGGCGGCAATACCGCTCTGAAGGGCAACAGCGGCAATTCGGGGCAAGGGGACAACTCGCTGGGCAACATCAAGGGCGGCAACATCGGCGCCGGCAAGTAGCATTTCGGAGGGACCATGAGCAAAGAAAATCCCAAAGATGATCCCCGCACGGAGTCAGATTGGGCTCCGACGAAACAGACCGACAAGCCCTGGAAAGGCGTGCCGGAAAAGGAACAGTTTGCTCAGGACCGGGAAAAGCCGGACCTTGAAAAGTGGAAAAGGACCGACACTCATTGACGTTGCGGCGGACGTGCATCCATCTTTTCGATGGGTCGACGATTGAGCCGTCCGAGCAATATGCTCGGGCGGCTTCTTTGCGAAAATGGTTTCGCGTCTTATGGATGGATGTCCGCTAAACGGCGGCGTCGATCCTCTCCTACGGTCTGGCCCACGGCTCGGACACGTATGGGTGCTTCCGGCAACGGCATTCGCGACGTCTTCGGTGGAGGACCGTCATCCTCATCAAGGGATCGGAGAGCTGCGAGAATATCACCGATCCTAACAGTCTCATGGGAGCCTGGAATTTGGCGTAGCCATGGCTTCCCTTCGACAGTAAACGCATCCGATGCCCAAGCGGCTAGGATGCATCGCTTTTGCAGCGTGTCTAAGAAGGGATTGGCAAGAACCTCCCGCGGGTGCGAGAAGGTGCTGGCGAGTAGAGAATTCGCGTGGATTTCATTCATCGACATGGCAGCGCTTGTCATGCTGGGCCTCCTAACTCCTTTCGTTTAAAGGCGATTATCGATGTAGATTTTCGCTGCTTTCGGTCAAGGGGTGACGCTAAAAATTTTCGGGGCGCTTCTCAGACTGCCGGGCGCTGTCTTAGTGTCGCACGGGAAACAAAGACCTGATCACGACGTTCATCCCACTAACAAGGGAGAGAAAAAATGGATTGGAACAGGGTCGAAGGAAATTGGAAACAGATGAAGGGCAAGGTCAAGGAGCAGTGGGGCAAGCTCACTGACGATGACCTCGACGTCATCAACGGCAAACGGGAGCAACTCGAGGGTCGTCTTCAAGAGCGTTATGGCTACGCCAAGGACCAGACCACGAAGGAAGTCGACGACTGGTATGGACGTCAGAGTTGGTAATCAGAACGTACTTCGCTCCAGAGTTGTTCCACGCTTTTCGAGAACAGGATTGAGCGAGTTGCCTCAATCTAATGGCTGATGGATTTGCGGTCGGAGTTAACGCAGGATGACAGCGACCGAATCTTGACCCCAGAAGCCTCGCTTCGGTCGGCCCGGCGGTAGAGCGACCTACCCGCCAGGCCTTTAAGCAGCAATGTTCCCTAACGTTGCTGTTCGAGCAACCAGACAACACCCTCCAGTATCGACAAGCCGGTCAGGCCCGACGCGCACTTGCCTAGCTCCCAAGGACGTCAATCTTCGATCGCAGGCTTCTGCTGCCTCAACTTGCGCGTTGAGCCTCGGTCGATGACACTTCGGAAGTCTGACATGGAAGGCACCAGACGCGATTACATCGCCAGCATGGTGGAGACGACGCCGTGGGTGGCAAGGATCCGGGTGCCAAAACGGCGAAGGTGCACCGCAAAAAAACATTGAGATCCGCTCTCGGTAAATTCGTCTCAAATGAGACGATGTCACCTCCTGGCTTGTGGTTCCATCCCGAGGAACCGTTGGAGGAACCGACATGAATGAGCGTCAGCTGATAACCCGCGCATGGCAAGATGCGGACTTGGAGAAGCTCAAACAGTTGCATGCAGAGGGGGCTTCGCTTCTACGAGCATGTGCGGCTATGAAGCGACCAATGGCTTCCGTCAAAAAACGTGCTCGTGAACTTGGCCTGCATTTCGCAAGTGTTCGAGAAGTTCGGCGAGAGATCAGCGCTCGCGAGCAAACCCAATGACAGTTATTGGGTCTTCAGCGCCGAAATGCCCAAAGTGCAATCGCAAGATGACGTCATCTGAAAAGGGAGATTCGGAGTTTAGATGCGCGAGGTGCGAGGTCGATCCGATGGAGCGCAGCAAGGGTTGGCTTTCGAGCGAGTTGAAGCCACCGTCAAGATGACTAGGATGCTGAGCGCAGCCGAACAGGTTCAGCCGCGTAGGAGGCTACAATCGACCCTCTAGTCGTCCTTATAAAAAAACTGAAAGAGCACTCGCACCTGAGCCAAGAGGACCTTTTGGAGGTCCGCCGCCTGCCGTGCTCTGTCCGCGAATTGGATAGTCATGAGGACTTCATTCGGCAAGGCGATCGACCCAAGGTGTCCGCAATCGTCGTCGAAGGAATGCTGGCTCGCTATCATCTCCTGCCGAACGGCGCACGCCAGTATTTGTCCTTTCATCTCGCTGGCGACATGCCGGATTCACAGTGTCTGTTCATCGAGGTGATGGATCATGCCGTCTGCGCGATCGGCAAGGCCGTCGTCGCCTCGGTCCCGCATCGGGACTTGATGAAGTTATTCGATAGTAGACCAAAGGTTGGCGCTGCAATCTGGCGTGAAACCCTGATCGACGCAGCCATCTTCCGTGAAGCGATCACGAACAATAGCGCGCGGTCCGCCCCTGCCCGCATGGCTCATCTCTTCTGCGAACTCTTCTACCGATCGCGGGCTTCCGGCTTGACGCGTGACGATACGTGTATTCTGCCGATAGGTCTTAATCAGCTGGGAGAGGCTCTCGGGCTGTCGCTAGCTACCGTAAACCGCGCTTTGGCCAACCTTCGAGACACCGATCTTGCCGACTTCAAGAGCGGGTCTCTCACCATCAGAAATTGGGCGGGTCTGGCGGACTGCGGCGAGTTCAATCCTCGCTACTTGCATCTGCGACGCGAGCCGTTCTGACATCGCGAATGTCAACGAACAGCACAATAGCGGCACCTATGCCAATCTCAAGACCGCTGTCGAGTTTGTAGAGAGGCTGCACAACGCGATCACGGTTCTTAGCATCTCGGCGGTCGTCGCGGTCTGACCGACACTAGCCTCTGACCAAATCCCGGTAACGCCTTCCCGGCATTGGCGGAGATTATGCGTAGGCAGGGAAAAGGCCCGGCTTTCGCCGGGCCCCGGTCTGTTGAATTCAGTGTTGGGACTTAGAAGTTTGAGCCGCCCCAGTTGAAGTGATAGTTGATGCCGCCCTTCACAGTGTGGGTGGTGGCACCAAGCTCCAGACCGCCCGGAGCAAATGCAGTCAGATAACGTTCGCTGCCATAGTCGGCGTACATGTACTCACCCTTGAGCGACCAGTTGGGGGCGAACATGTATTCCACGCCAGCGCCGACGGTCCAGCCCGACAGCACTTTGCTCTCGCTGAAGCTGCCGCCCAGGCCGGCGATCGAAAAGCGATTATCGGCCCATGCGTAACCGCCCTTGGCGTAGAACAGCGCTGCGCCTGACGTCACACCGATGCGACCGGTGACACTCCCGAATGAACGAATCTTATCCTCAAGCGTGACCGGAAAAATGCCGAACAAGCCGGTCTGGCTATATGAGATGTCTGACGCTGCCGCGTCTGCTTCAAGACCCCAGACCCAAATGCTACCGGGCGTCTGCCAGTTATAGCCTATAGTGCCGCCGCCGAAGCCGCCCTGCAGGTCGCTGCTCGTGGTCGTGACACCGCCGACGTTGACGCGATCCGACCAGCCGTAACCACCCATGACACCGAGATAGAAGCCCGACCAGTTGTAGCCTACCGGAATCGGAGCGGGCGGGGCTTTAGTGTAGGGACGAGCTGCCAGATCGGCGGCAGAAGCCGAAGCTGCGCCCAAGGTTAGAATGACAGCGGCCATCAGAATCTGTTTCATGCGGACTCCCCTGTGAAAGTTCGGTGATCACAATCCTATGTGCACGCGCATCTCGAAGCTGTCACCGTTTCGCCACACGCGCGAGTTTTTACCGCACCACAACCTCACCCCGATCCCAGCCGATATGCTAAGTCGACTGCGGCAATAACCGATAACAATGTCTCCACGCTGCAGGGTAGCCATCCCTTGAAGCGAGAGTTCTTTGAGAAACTGGAAGGACGATTTCGAGCTCGACTGGACGCTCCGCGACATCCACGGCGGCAGGCTGAAGCTGTCACCGATCACGGAAGACCAACTGAGCGAGCTATTGGAGATGGGCCTCGTGAGGTAGTGAACGATCAAGTGAAGCTCACCGAGACGGGATACCAGAAGATCCACTAGTGGAGCCATGGCAAGACGCCGATTAACAGGACCTGGACTCCAGAAGTCATTGCTCGATTGATCAGCCTTGCCGACAGCGGCGCAACGGTGTTGCGAGCCGCTGCCGCCCTCGGGCGGCCGGCGACAGCGGTGCAAACAAGGCCCGCGAACGAGGGAAGCCGTTGGTAGGTGTTCGGGACTCCAGGGCGGCAATACGAGCCCATATCGAGGCCAAGTGAATGTGGAGAATGTTCATCGCAAGCTCCCTTGTTCTGTGTGAGCCAAATCAGAACACCTTCCGATTTCCGGCCTCCGTCAGTTTGACCTGGTCGTCCACGATTTCGACGAGGCCCATCTCCAGGAGTTCGCTGAGTTGGTCTTCCGTGATCGGGGACAGCTTCAGCCGGCCGCCACCGATATCGCGGAGCGTCCAGTTGAGCTCGAAATCGTCTCTCCAGTATTTCATCTGATGGGGCCGTCGCCGGCAGAGGTTGAAAAATTAAAAGCCCGCCGGATCGTCCACGGGGGCTTTCACTATCTAATGCCGAAAACCAACGTAGAGACCAATCATGGTAATGGCCGATACCAAGATGAAGCAAAAAAGCCCCCACGCAATAATAGTGGCTTCATCTGGGGTATTCCGATTCATCTTCTGAAGAACGTTCAATGGTCTCTCCCTGTAATCTCTGTCATCGGCGCTCGCATCTTGAGGCGAACTTGTGCAAAGCGTAGCGACGGTAGATCGCAGGGTCCAGAATGAATTGATGGTGCGCTGCAGCGCGGCGCGTCACAGCGGGTTGCCCATTTCGGTAGCTGCCGTAAGCACCGCAGCTCCCATTGAAGGAACTAAAACACCAAACGCACGATATAGGAGAAAACAAGGGAGGTCGTCATGTTGATGGAAGATGGAATTGCAGGACGGCCAGTCGCCAGCGCACCGCCATTGGTCGCGCAGATGGTCGACAAGCGAACAATTCTCGAGATGGAGATAGCCCTTACCAAAGCGTGCGAGGTCTTGCCGCGCGAGTTGGACAACCACAAGAACCGCTGTTTCGTCGCCAAGAAAATACTGAAGCGCGTGAATGCGGGTGAGCGCACGTTCGGCGGCATGATGTCCGCGGGGATGGCGGCAGTGGAGACGCTACGGCGCAGGCAATAGCAGGTTTGACGGCGTTTCCTGAACAATCATTCAGGAAATTTATCCTGAGACGACGGAACGGCCCCTATAGTCGCGCATTCAATCTCCGCTCATTCAAAGGAGAAGATAATGCGCAAAGTTCTTTTGGCTATCGCTGCCTTCGCTACCATCGGCATCGCTGTTCCTGCCGCTACTTCACAGGCTGATGCTCAGACCGTAGTGGTGCGGCATGGCGGCGGCCATCACGGCGGCTACCATCGCGGTCATCGTGCCAACAAGGTTGTTATCGTGAAGCGCGGTCATGGTCACATGCATCGTGGAATCCACCACGGCCATCGCTGAACGCGTTGCTCTTCAAAAAAAAGGCTCCCTCCCGGGGGCCTTTTTCGTTGGGCGCTATCAAGGGCAACTGAACAGAGGCCATCGCGTTTTGGAAAGAAGAGCGCAGCTCCTCATCGGAACTTAAGTTCCAGCGGTCTGTTGGGCTGGCGTGATAAGCCGCCCCAGCTCACCGGGGCTACTGGAGGAAATTTCCCATGGCCAAAAAGCCGAAGCTTCTTGCCGACCTTTTCCATGACACGCTCAAGGATGTCTATTTCGCCGAGAAGAAGATTCTCGCCACGCTGCCGAAGATGGCAAAAGCCGCACAATCGAAAGAACTCAAGGCCGCCTTTCTGAAGCATCAGAAGGAGACCGTTGGTCAGATCAAGCGGCTCGAAGGCGTGTTCAAGATATTCGGCAAGAAGCCGACCGCCAAGAAGTGTGAAGCCATCATGGGTATTACCAAGGAAGGCGCAGAGATCATGACCGAATACAAGGGCATGCCTGCTCTCGATGCCGGTCTTGCTGCCGCGGCACAGGCGGTGGAGCACTATGAGATCTCCCGCTACGGAACGCTGGCGACTTGGGCGAAGGAGCTGGGGATGCCTGAAGCTGTCTCGCTTCTCGATGCCACGTTGAAGGAAGAGAAGGCCACCGACGTTGCGTTGACCGCGCTGGCCAAATCTGTCGTCAACGTCGAAGCAGAGCAAGATCTCTAAGGCTAAATGTCCGGCTCCGTCACTGGAGCCGGACTACGTAAGTCCTCCCACCCGTCGAAGAAACCTTTAGCGCAACAGTGGCTTATGTTTTCGCTGAAATGGAGAGCGAAAATGCGCCAAGGTACGTCGTTTCGGTTGATGGCATCCGATGCAGCGAGACAGGCAAAAGAAGCCACGGACCAGGCTGAAGCTCTCCGGCTTTTACAGATGGCACACTACTGGATCTCAGCTGCAGACAACGAGGACTGGCTGAATGCCAACTCGATCCATCATCCGGTAAGATCACCTGGCTCCGACTGAAAACTGAGAAATTTCGGAACGATAGGAAGTAGCGGGACTTGACTTCGACAACTGTCGCACATGGCGACGGTGAACGGGTGGCTGTGGCCATCAGAAAGCTCGCCATGAACATCCCGGCCGTCGACCGCGCCATCGATATTTATGGCGCCCTCTCAGGACATTCGGAAGCACCGGGCGTCCGCGCGCAGCTTGCCCAGCATCTTGACCAACTGCACAATGAGGGGGAGACCGATCATCACCGCCTTACGGTGCATGGCCTCTCGTTCCTTCGGCAAAACGATCTTCAGCGCAACAGCTAGCCGCGCTGCATAGCTCGCTGCTTCTGCAATGATTTACGGAGCGTCGCTTTCGCAGAGTGAGCACGTTCCTTGTCGCTCGCCGATTTCTTGATCGGACGAAATGGGCCGGTCTTGGAATTTCCTGCCATCGGCATTGCCGGCATCATCTGCGAGCAGGATTCCGACTGGGAAGGTTGAAGGCCCATAGGGGCCGATGTCCGTGTGCGTTTGGGCATATTTCTCAACCCGCCACTCAACCCAAAGTTCATTCGTGCAGATCAAGCGGCGGCAAAAAGACACCTCGTCCCTTTAGAAGGCCGGCATCAGTACCGCGAAGAGGCGCGGCGACCTACCGCGGCGGCTGCCTCACTGGCCGCGCCGGAACAAGAAAGTCAGAAATGCGTTCCTTTAGGCATCAAACACTGGAGGATGCCATGGACGATCTGAATAACAAGGGGCAGCCGGATCGCAGCAAGATCAACATGCACGAGGCGCATGAGGTCAAGTATTGGACCAAGGAGCTCGGCGTGGATAAAGACAAGCTGCAGAAGACGGTCGCCAAGGTCGGCAACTCAGCCGCCGCAGTTCGCAAGGAGTTGGCAGCCTGAGCCAGTCAACGGAATCCCTGCACGAGCAATCTGTAAAGATCGCGCTGGATTACCTGGCGGGGGTTGGCCGCTTGCGCGACCTGCAAGAAGCGTTTGAATTTATTGGAAAGCATGTCGCGTACCAGATCGGGCAGGGAGTCGTCAGTCCTCTGCTGCTGTCGAACCAGGCGATTGCAGCCTACGAGCGCCATAGGGAAAAGACGCCGCTTCGGTTGGTGGAGTATGAGTGATGATGCCACTAATCCGGCCTTGGTCGGCCGACGAAAGTGAAAAACTTAAAGCCATGGCTGAAGCGGGGGCATCGCCGATCAAAATTGCTGCGGCCATGAAACGTAATGTGCAGGCCGTCAGACGTCAGGCGAATCGATTGGGGATCTCTTTGCCCACAACGCGAGAGACGCGCAAACGACAGCGTGCGTTAGAGGCGGAAGCCACAACGTCTTCAGCATGACATCGCAAATGGGAACAAGCTGCGCGTTCCGTAGTTGCTAGGGAAATGGAGGTTCCCATGCTTACAGACGATCAACTGATGGTTCTGCGGGAAATCGATAACGCCTTTGCTTTTGACGATACAGCGAAGGCAGAAGAGTTGGTGCTGGACGGCTATGTCCAGAAGGACGGCGACCTTTATCAGCTCACGCCGAAGGGTGAGAAAAGCCTGCTCGACAATGGCGTCTCGGCATAGACTGCATCGTGAAGGGATTCCAGACCTCACATAGAAGCTCAGGGAGGACGACGAGGCGCTCCGGGACCGGTCGTCGCTCCAGAGGCGTCAAATTACATCGCACAATTGAGGGACATTGAGCCAACTGAAAGCTGCGGGTTCTGCGACTATGGCTAAGCACGATGTTGCCGACGATAGGTTTAGTTTGCCCCTGCACCGTATCGGTCACAACTAGCCCTCCGCAACTTCACAGGAGGCTGTGAGATAGCATAGATCTCGGTAAGCAAGCATGACAGCCGCCATGCCCGCCGCGACTCATTGTTGTGGCTGATGCGGTCAGTGAAAATTCACCTCACCGCCGTTGATGTCCGGATATGCTCGAAAAGTCCGTCGAAGCACGCTGTTGTACGCAAGGGCCCTCGCTTGCTCGCATTGACGTTGCTCGTCGCGCGGTCAACTCTCGCCGTCGAACGCTTTGCGATTGGGAGGCTTCGTGAGATACAGACGTCGAGAGAAGAACGGAGGACAGCAGCCACAGGCTACTCCATGCCTTCCAAAATCTGCTGAACCGCAGACGATTGCATTCTCCCAGCGGTTCACCTGTACGATCGACGAAGCATGTGAGGCGACCGGTTTGGGGCGCACGAAGCTTTACGAACTGATAGGAGCGGGACATCTCGCGACCACAACGGTCGGACGTCGGCGACTTGTGGCAGTACAATCACTTCTGTCGCTTCTTAAAGCGAACATGTCGACGTGATGAGGCTACTTAAGTGGCGCGGCTACATTTCGGTTCGTGTTTTCCTTCACACTCTCACTCTGAGGACGCGACCGTTCTCCCTCAACAGGTCAAGCGCGTCGGCCCAAAAACGCATCATCCGAACACGCTCCTGCCAGAATTCGACGGCGTGGGTATAGGCGCTACGGATTTCGTTCGCGCGGCAGAGCCAAATTTGTAGAGGTCGATTCTCGCCTATTTTAAATCAGCGTCGCGGGTGCTCGGCCAGGATGGGTATTAGTTGATCAAGATATCGGGCAATGTTCACAGGCCCGTCGTGTCCGAAGCTGCGAAGTATGCTATCCTACCGAAGCCAGTTGGTGGGTCTGAGCCTGTCCAACGCTTCGAGTATGCCACGAGCGCTACTGGACGCGGCGGTGATCGGGGGGCGCCACGCCTCCCCTTCGAAGTGCTGGTCCACCTTGTTACTGAAGCCGTCCCAAGTGACCTGATCGGCCTCCTTTAACTGTTCGCTGCTATCCATATCGAAGCGGTTTTTGGCGAAGCACGCTCCCAGGTGATCGGTCTCATCGAAAAGCAACGCCCTACCCATATCGGGAATGGTGCCGTAGTCTGCCTGCCGGTGGTGCTGGTCGACGATATCCGCCCGCTGGCGGCCGGGCATTCGTTGTCCCGGCAAAACTCAGTCAACATTCGCAAATTGTTGGTATCGACGTTGGTAGCGTCTCGGATCAACCAAAAAAATCATGTGTCTTGTCAATATTATAGCTTTGCAATGCGGAGCCGCCCCTGGGCACCAAAGGTCCCGGGCCAGCCGATGGTGCTGGCAAAGCCAGCGAGCACTGTAATTCCCGTAATCGCACGGCACGCTTGCCGAGTTTGACCGTCTAGGCCCTCTCCCGTCGGGCGGCGAGCGCTTGACCGTTCTCGCTCAGGTCGTCCATTTCGGATATTTGAGAAAAGCGAGTAGTGGGACGTCCGCTCCCCGCGGTAGAACGTCTCGCTGTTGTGCTGGGAAATTCCTCATGCGGAAGACTATCGCGCTCCATCGACGAAGTGTTCTTGCGTTTGCTGCGATCTTGGCCCTGCCGCGTCTGGCGGTCGCGCAGGTGGCGCTCGAGCGGCGGCGCGTCTCATTCCTACTGAGCACCGCCTATGACGAGCCTATGACCGTTGCACGCCTGGCAGCGATGAAGGCCCGACTTGGCGAGCTTGGATGGGTCGATGGGCGTGTGATCGAGTATGAAGCGCTGTCGTGTCTGAACGATCCGGTCCAACGCAAGGCGATGGCCAAGCAGATCGTGGCACGGACGCCGGATCTCATCATCACGGGTGGCGTGCTCGACGCCCAAGCCATTCTGAGTGAGACCCAGACCATTCCGCTCGTCTTCTCGACGGCCGCGGATCCGGTTAGCAGCGGATTTGTGCAGAGCCTGGTGCGCCCGGGGGGAAATGCCACGGGCTTCACGACCAGCCATCCGTCGATGGGGAGCAAATGGCTGGAGATCCTTTTGGAGCTTGCGCCTCGCGTCAAGCGCGTCGGTGTGATCTTCAATCCGCTCTCCGCGCCGCGCAATGGCGACTACTATCTCGATCCATTGAGGGAGATGGCATCATCTTTCGGCGTTGACATCATCCCGCTTCCGATTTCGGATCCGGACAACATATCGGCGCAGATTGCCCGGCTCGGCGGTGCACCGGCCGGCGGGCTTGTCGTGACGCCGGATGCGTTCACCGTCCTCAACCGCAAGGCGATCGTATCCGCTGTCGCGGCAAATGCGGTCCCGGCGGTCTATTCCTATCACTTCTTTATGACCGAAGGTGGCCTGGTCTCCTACGGGTTCAAGTATGAATCGGCGGCGTCGGAGCGCTCGGAGCTGGTGGAGGCGATGGTCGAATATATCGACCTGATCTTGCGCGGCGCCAAGCCCGCGGAGCTGCCGGTGCGATCGCCGCGCACCTATCAGCTGATCATCAATCTCAAGACTGCGAAGTCACTGAACCTGACGGTGCCGCCGGTGCTGCTGGCCCGCGCGGACAAGATCATCGAATGAGCGCGATCGGCGCCGATCGCGATACACGACCACCGGTACGCGGCGGTCTGTTCCGCAAGTATCTCGTTTCCTTTCTGGTGGTCGTTTCGGCGGCGCTGATCGCCAACAATGTGATCGATGCGATATTCTCCTATCGCGAGCAGCAACGCCTGCTGATCGCTGTGCAACGCGAGCAGGCCGGTGCCGCGGCGGACAAGATCGATCAGTTTCTCAAGGAGATCGAGCGGCAGCTCGTCTGGTTATCCCAGCTCTCGCTGCAGATGCTTCCGCCGGAGGAAATGCGCATAACCGGCATTCGCCTGCTGCGCCTGACGCCGGCGATCTCCGAAATCGCCCAACTCGATCCGCAAGGTCGCGAGCAATTGCGCGTGTCGCGCTATGTGCGTGACATGGTCCGCAGCAATACGGACCTTTCGCAGTCTCCCGCATTCGTCGATGCGAAGGCACGCGGCATCTATTACGGGCCGATCTTCTTCTTCCGCGAGACCGAGCCGTATATCACGGTTGCCGTGAGCGGCGCGGATGGCGGCGTGATCATCGCCGATGTCAATCTGCGCTTCATGTGGGATCTCGTCTCGCAGATCAAGGTCGGCAATGAGGGCAATGCCTTCGTCGTCGATACGAGGGGGCGTCTGATTGCCCATCCCGATCTCCGCCTCGTGCTCAAGAACACCGACCTGTCGGGGCTTTCGCAGGTTGCGTCCGCGCTCGCGGGAAGCGCAGGCAGCGATGCGGATTCCGTCGTCACCGATCTGGCGGGAAAACGCGTTCTTTCGGTTCACACATCCATCGCGCCGGTCGGCTGGAAGGTGTTCGTTGAACTGCCAACTCACGAAGCCTATGCGTCGCTCTACGCGTCGATGCTCAATTCGGCGCTGCTGCTGCTTGTCTCGCTGTTCTGTGCGTTTATCGCGGCGCTGTTGCTCAGCCGTCGTATGGCCGATCCGATCCGTGCGTTGACGGAAGGTGCAGAACGCATCGGAAGCGGCGATCTCGATCAGAAACTCGTCATTCGGACGGGCGACGAACTGCAGACTTTGGGTGAGCAGTTCAACCGGATGGCAGAGCGCCTGCGGGAGTCATATCTGACCCTTGAAGGACGGGTTGTGGCGCGGACAACCGAGCTCGCGCAGGCGCGCGATCAAGCGATCGAGGAACGGGCAGAAGCGCATCACGCGCGACAGGCGGCCGAACTGGCCAATGAAACCAAGTCGCGCTTCCTCGCGGTCGTCAGTCATGAACTGCGGACTCCACTCAACGGCGTGATAGGCGTGCTGCAATTGCTCGATAATAGCCGCCTGGACGAGCGTCAGATCCGCTTGCTCACGGCCGCCAAGGTCTCGGGCGATACCCTGCTCGCACTGATCGAATCGATTCTCGACTATGCCCGCCTCGAAGCAGGCGCCGACAAGCTCGAATTCCGCAGTTTTCGCCTGGATCAACTGATCGAAGCAGATCTGGATCTGTTGAGGGAGGAGGCGGAGGCGAAGGGATTGACGTTGAGCCTGTCGATGCGAGGCGATGTGGCCGCGGATGTCGCCGGCGACCCGATCAAGCTGAATCGATTGGTGCTCAATTTACTCGGCAACGCTGTCAAATTCACCGCGCGAGGTAGCGTCCAGGTCGATCTCGCATTCGATACACTGGATGCTCCCCGCATGCTCCATCTGTCGGTTACGGATACGGGTATCGGAATCGCGCCGGATATTCAGGAGCGCATCTTCGAAGACTTCGTGCAGGCTGACAGCGATATCGAGCGTCGGTTCGGCGGGACGGGGCTTGGCCTCGCCATTTCCCGCCGGTTGGCGCGGCTGATGGCCGGCAATCTCTCGGTCCGCAGCGAACTCGGCAAGGGAAGCACGTTTACTCTGTCCATTCCCCTCGATCGGGCGCAACTGGTGCCGGCCGTTGTCGAGACGAGACCTCCGGCGACGAAGCTGTCCGTGCTGCTCGTCGATGACGATCCGGTCAATCGCGACGTGGGGCATGCCCTCCTTGTTCGTCTCGGTCACGAGCCAGTCGTAGCATCGAGTGGGGCCATGGCTCTGGAGCTCGTTCGCTCAGGTGCCTTCGACGTCGTACTCATGGATGTGCATATGCCGGAGATGGACGGCATTGCCACGGCCAGGCTCATTCGGAAACTGCAGCTTGATCGATCGCCACGGATTATCGCACTGACAGCTGACTTGTCGGATCGCACACAGGGACGGCTCACTGCCAATGGCATCCGCGCGCGCGTCGGCAAGCCGATCACGCTACAGGCGCTGCAATCAGCCTTGCAGGCGGGTGTCGACGATCTGCCAGGCGCCCCGGTTGGTGCGTCCGAGCTAACCGCTGGTTCTCTCATCGATGACGATTTCTTTAACGATCAGGAAGAACTGCTAGGGGTGCCCCGGTTGCGTGGTCTGCGCACCATCTTCCTTGACACCTGCCTTCCGCTGACGCGGAGCATGGTGGAAGCGGCCAGCATGGGGGATCGGCATCACATGCAACGCCTGGCGCATCGGATCGGCAGTGCGGCCAGTGCGCTCGGTCTCGAACGTCTGTTCTTCCAATGCAACGGGATCGAGGCTGATGCGGCGCGATTGCCGGCAGATGCGCTTGAAGCTGTTGCCGTCCAGCTGGAGGCAACCTGCCGTGAATCTATCGCTGCGCTCAATGAACGGTTGCGAGAGTCCGAACAGGCCTAGCGCTTTGATTCGAGCATGAGTTTGTAACCTATGCCCGTCACGGTCGTGATCAGGGGCTGGTTGCTGCCGCTGGCGAGTTTGCGTCGGAGTCTGGCAACGAGGGCGTCGACGGTACGTATATCGACATCGGTCTGCCGATTGCTGACGACTTCGATCAGATACTCCCGGCTGAGCGGCCTGCCGTCGGCGCCGACCAGCGCTGCGAGCAGATCAAATTCGGCGCGCGTGAGATGCACCAGCTCGCCGCCGAGCGTGGACAGTTCGCGTCGCACGAGATCGATGATCCAGCGTCCGAAGACGATCGTGGTGCCGGCGGTCGCGGCGTCACGCTCGATCGCGCGGCGCCTGAGGACCGAGCGAGCGCGCGCGAGCAGGTCGCGCAGGTTAATCGGCTTCGTGACGTAGTGATCGCCAGCCACCTCGAGGCCAAGGATCCGATCAACTTCGGTATCGCGGCGCGTGACGAATATGATGCCGGCCTGGCTTACGCTCTGGATCTCTCTCGCGAGTTCGAACCCATCGCCGTCCGGAAGCTGAACGTCGATGAAAACGAGCTCGGCGCCGTTCTTCCTGATCTTCTGACGGCACTCAGCGCAATTTACCGCTTCGGCGACGTCAAAGTTGTGATCGGTGAAGTAACCGGCCAGCATGGCCCGCGTCACGGGGTCGTCCTCGACGATCAGGAGCCGGTCGCGGCGCTGCGAATCTCGGTTAAATGAAGGGACCGGCGCCGACATCTTGTGCTCCTGCCGTATCAATGGAATGGCATCTGACCGAAAGCAAGTGATCTGTCCGTTGTTGCCATCTCTGGAGTCTAGTAGCGGATCGAGCCGCCGGCGAACACCATCCAGCCGTCGAGGCTGGAAGCGCTGGCGCGTCGTTCGCTCAGCTCCACGAAGCCGGACAGCGACGGGGCGTCGGGTGCCTGCGGCGCGAGCTGGAAGCGCATACCGCCACCATAGTTGTTCGCGCGAATGACGGGGATTTCCAATACGGTCGGCATTTCATAGCGGCGCTCGCCAGTAGCTGCAAAGACGTAAGGTACGATTGCATGCGGTTCGGCGATGAACGGGAGCTGGGTGCTCCAGCCGAACTCTCCGCGTCCCACCCAGCCTGTATCGCCGGCGAGCGTGCCGGCGGCGAAGCCGGACAGCATGTTGGTGCCAATGATCGGAAACTGCTCGGATGTGAGCATCGGGCGACCGAATGATGTCTGGCCTGCGAGTCCTGCCGAGAGAAACAGATTCTCGGGAAGCGTTTGCATGACGTCGATGCGACCGTCGAGCTTGCTGAATTCGGCGTCTGCGCCTTGCCGCGAAAGTGGGAGCAACGGCGTTGCATCGGCTATGGAGCGGGCCCCAAGCGCATTGATGCCGTGAGAATAGGTTGCCGTGTAGCTGAGGGTGGTTCCGCTTTCGCGTAGTCGCAGGATGCCGTCGAGGCCGACGCGTGGCACGCGCGTACGGTCAAGCGATAGCGGCGTGGCCGGTGTCGTAATCAGCGTGCTGACCTGTTCCTCTGTGAGATCAAATCGCGCATTGAAGCTCAGTTCGGTGTCGCGGCGTTTGACAATATCGTAGGCGAGTTTTGCGCGCCCTTGCCGGAAAACACCCTGTGATGCGAATATCGCATCAACCCGCGGGGTCGTGCGACCATCGGTGACGCCGAGTTCGAACCGCCAGCCGTCGATACCGAGTGGGACGGCGAGGTTTGCACCGAGATAGCGGCGCGTAGGATAGGGCGTCACGAAATCATTGTCGGGCAGTCCGGCGATGGAGATCGAGATCTGTTCGCCAAATCCCGTCAGATTGTTGAGCGAGAAATACGTTGCCGCCTGCCACTCGCCAAAGGATTTGGGCATGCCATTGTCGAGATAGAGGCTCGCCGAGACTGGCCTGTACCGGCCGCTAAGCACCAGAACAGAGCTGCCGACGGCCGAGCCGGAAGCAAAAGTGGCATTGAGAACGAGACCCGGTGTATCGCCCGCAATCAGCAATTGCCGTTCGAGTTCGCTCTGCGTGAGGCGTCGCTTGTTGAGCAACGGCGCCAGCACGGCTGCAACGCGAACAGCCGATGTTCCGGACAGGGTGCTGGTATCGAATTTCTCGACATAGCCGTCAATGACGCGCAGCTTTACACGTGCGCGCCGATCAAGTTCCTGGGGCAGGATGACGACGCGCACGAGCGGGTAGCCTGCGCGCACATAGGCTTGCTGCAACTTGTCGGCAAGGCCGAACAGATCTGCGACCGTAACGGACCTTCCCAGCAGCGTCGCCGCGGCTTCTTTTCTCGCTATGGCGATCTCATCAAATTCGCCTTCGATGTCGATCCCGGTTAGGATGAAAGTCAGCTTTTTGGCAGCGTCCGGCACGGTTGAGCCGGCGGCGATTTGCGGCAAGGTAATACGCGTCGATGCGGGCGGCGTGGCAATCGTGGGTGGTTGTACGAGGCTTGGTGCGGGAGCGGGGGATTGAGCGAGCGCGCCGCTGCACGGCGATCCCAAGGCGATTGCGATCAACGCCAAGGATTTCTTTGTCGAACGAATAGACATCAAGACAGCCCCAGAACTTCCCACGTGCAGTGCGCATGCATCCGTCGGTCATGCGCAATCCGACGACTGGCATCGTCAGGCTGCAGCGACGCGGCGCATATATGCACGGATAGTTTGGGCATGCATCAACCATAACGGTCGTTGATGGCCGATGTGAACGAGCGTTCACACGGTGTTCGAAACTGATTGCATCCAGCCCCTAATAAGACGCTGGTATCATGGGCATCGGCCGCGTTTGCGCAGCCCGGGGCGGTTCTGCGCTCAACCGATGCAATTGATCGCTTAGGAGTTGAGCAGGTGAGAGATCGTTTCGGCACTTCCATTCGTTGTGATTCCGCTTCGCATGCGCTCAAGCGCGCGATGGCACGGTTGATCCTCGTTGCCGCGATTGTCGCGGGCGTGGTCGATGTTTTGCCGGCCCGGGCGCAGCAGGAAGCACCGAAATATGAAGTCACCGGATTCCGCGATGCCCGTTTCGGCATGACGGAGGCGGAGGTGCGGGCCATCGTGACGAAGGCATTCAATGTCAAGGGGACCGACATCGCGAGCAGCGTGAACAGCATCGAGGGCACGAATGTCCTGACCGTCGCTGTGCCGTCGCTCGATCCTGGTCCGGGCGCTGCACGGGTCGCCTACATCTTCGGCAACAAGTCGAAGAAGCTCATTCAGGTCAATGTCGTCTGGGGCGAGGTCGCCTCCACGCCGCCGGTCGATCCCAATGCGATGATCACTGCCGGCACGCGTCTTGAGCGCTATCTCGCAGGCTTTGTCTGGAAGAAGGACACGCTCCGCTCCGGCATTCCCGTTGGCGACAATACGATTGTGCTGTTCGCCGGCGAGGATGAGAAGAAGGGGGCGGTCCGGCTGATCGCCGATGGCGTCAAATACCAGATGCAGCGCGAAGGCAATCAGACCACGTCGCCGGACCCGAAGGGGCCGCCGAAGCTGATCATCAACTACATCGCTGAACGCGACGATCCCGACATTGCGCGGATCGAGCGCGGCAAATTCTAAACAGGGCAGACAAGACGACCTCGGGAGCGCCGGTCAACGGCGCCCGTGCAGGTGACAGGAGCTGGGCATGACACAGACATATGACGTGACGCCGATCCGCGGCAGCGTGAGGGCGGCTTTCGCACCGCTGGTGTTCGGCTGCGTGGTGTTCAGTGGCAGCATTGCACTGGCGCAGACGCTGCCGGGCGGAGGCACCGTGACCCATGGCGCCGCGAGTATCGCCGCGCCGTCGAACGGGACGCTGAACGTCAACCAATCCTCGAACAGCGCCATCATCAACTGGAATTCGTTCTCGATCGGTGCCGGTGGCACCGTCAACTTCAACCAGCCGAGCGCGGCGGCTGCCACCCTCAACCGCGTTACGGGTACCACGCCCTCCAGCATCGCCGGCACGATCAACGCGCCCGGCACTGTACTGCTGGTCAATCCAAACGGCGTTGCGATCACCAATACGGGCGTGGTCAATACCGGCTCCTTTGCGGCGTCGACCCTGGATATCCGGAACGAGGACTTCCTGTCGGGCAAGTACACGTTCATCGGCAACGGCTCGTCGGCTGTTGTCACCAATGCTGGTCGCATCAATGTGTCCGATGGTGGCTTCGCTGCGTTGCTCGGTGGCCGCGTTGCCAACGACGGCGTCATTTCGGCGCGGCTCGGCAAGGTCGGCCTCGGCTCCGGCGAGATGATTACGCTCGATCTGTCCGGCGACGGCTTCCTGTCGGTCGCTGTACCGTCCAACCAGCTTGGCAATCTCGTCGATGGCACCGGCAAGGCGCTGGTGACCAATAGCGGAAAGATCCGTGCCGATGGCGGACAGGTGTTCCTCAGCGCCGCCACGGCGAACAACATCCTGCGCGATGCGGTGAACGTTCCGGGCACGATCCGCGCCAATTCGGTCGGCACCCGCGCCGGCCGCATCGTGCTCGGTGGCGGCGAGGGTGGCCGCGTCAACGTGTCCGGCCGTGTCACGGCGACCGGCAAGTCGCGCAATCAGGTGGCTGCCAAAAAGACAGGCGGCCAGATCGACATCAGCGGCGCCGAGATCGCGCTGGCCGGTGCGCGCATCGACGCGTCGGGCGCGGCCGGCGGCGGCGGCGTTCGCATCGGTGGCGATGCCTATGGTCGCGGCGATTTCCAGCATGCCGTCAAGGTCACGGCGGATTCGGCGACGGTGATCCGCGCCGACGCGCTGGACAGCGGCAAGGGCGGCAAGATCGTGCTGTGGTCGGACGGTCTCACCAGCGTGCGCAGTACGTTGTCGGCGCGCGGCGGTGTCAATGGCGGCGACGGCGGCCTCATTGAGACCTCGGGCAAGCAGCTTGATTTCGCCGGCATCCGCGTCGATGCGTCAGCGCCGAAGGGCCGCACCGGCGACTGGCTGCTCGATCCGGTCACACTGACCATCGATTCCGCGGCGGCGGCGACCATCGGCGCCAATCTCGGCGCGGCCAATGTCACGCTGATCACCACGGCATCGTCCGCGAGCGGCCCGGGCAACCAGACGCAGGGCGCCGGCGATATCATCATCAATGCGCCGATCTCCTGGACATCGGCCAATACGCTGTATCTCAATGCCTATCGCGACATCCAGATCAACGGCACGATATCCGGCCGCAACGGGACGCTGTGGCTGACGTCGCCCGGCAGCATCTCGCAGACCGCGCCGATCATGGTGTCTAACCTGGTGCTCCCGATGACGTTCACGTCGGTATCACTGACCAGCGCCGGTAATGTCGTCGGCCGGCTGTCGAGCGATACAGCGAGTGTGGGCTGGGGGAACGAAGACCCGCAGTCGTTTACTCCCGGTTCGGTGGCCTTCACCAACAACGGCAATCTGGTAACCGGCGACCTCATTGGGCGCGATATATCGCTGGTGATCGGCGGCTCGCTCACTTTCGAAGGCAGCATTCGCGCAACAGGGACGGCGGCCTCGACCTCGACATCGATCGTGGCGTCGGGCGACGTCACTGCCGGAAGGATCGGCAGCATTGTCGGCGGCAATATATCGATCACGTCGGGTGGTGCGATCACCACCAACTCGCTGGGCTCGTTCGGCACGATCAATCTGCGGTCGGCCGGAAATATCCAGATCAACGATCACATTTCCAACTTCAACAGTGCGCTGACTTCGGTGACGCTCCGCTCCGACAACGGCCTCGTCAACTTCGCGTCCAATGCGCGGGTGAATACGGCCACGCCCGTCGAAATCTTTTACAATCCCTATGCGGCAACCGGCAGCTACGCCAATACGATCAACTATTCCAGCATCACGCAGAGCGGCTACGGCGCGACCGTGGCAGCGTATATGCTGGTGAATGATGTCTACCAATTGAAGGGAATCGAATCCAATCTCGGCGGTACCTACGCGCTGGGCCGGGACATCGATGCCAGCGTGACGTCGACCTGGACCTGTCTGAGCGGCATCTGCCGCGGCTTCGATCCGATCGGTGCGTTTGGAGATGGTCGCCCCTATCAGGGCTTCACCGGTACGCTCGATGGCCGCGGCTATGCGATCCTGAACATGTACCAACGCCGCGGCGAAGGGCAGGTCGGCGGTGGCGATGTCGGCGTGTTCTACCAGAACAATGGCACGATCCGGAATGTCGGTATCATCGGCGGTTCGTTCAGTGGCAATGCCAGCTATGTCGGTTCGATCGCCGCAGAGAACAATGGCACGCTGACGAATGTTTATTCGACGGCGAGCGTGACCAACATCGCCAGTTCGCTGGGCGCGGGCGGTCTGGTGGCACGCAATAATGGCATCATCAATGGCGGCTCCTATTCGACCGGTGCCATCCGCGGCTATGTTGTTGGCGGCATCGCCGGCTACAATTACGGTACCATCCAGGACTCCTATTCGGCCGGCTCGGTCACCGGCGCGACGGCAGGTGGCATTGCCGGCATCAATGGCGAAGGCGCCATGGTCCGCTGGACTTATTCGCTTGCCAGCGTGAACGGCACGAGCTGGACCGGCGGTCTTGTTGGCGAAAATCAATGGAGCGTGATGGGCTTCGCGTCGCTTCAAGATTCGTATTTCGCGGGCGTGGTGTCCGGCACCAATGTGGGTGGCATCGTCGGGCGCAACCAGTTCCGCGACTGGGATACGATGGAAAGCTTCAATTCCCAGCACAGCCAGTCAGCACGCATCTGGCATGTTTACTGGGATCAGGCCACGTCCGGCACCAGCCGCGCCTTCGGTCGCTCCTATCACGACATGCCCGGCGGCTGGACGTCGGAGCAGATTCAATATGTTGCTGCGCTGAACACGAATTCCGACAACAGCCCGTATTCGCTTAACTCCTACAGCAATTTCAACGACCCGAACTATCTCAATGGATACCAGGAAGGCAACTTTCACTCCCACTGGTACATGGTGGACGGCTATACGCGTCCGTTCCTGAAGGCCGAATATTCGACCAACATCCAGAACCTGCACCAGTTGCAACTGGTGAATATGAACGGTGCTGCCAGTTACAAGCTTGCGCGCGACATCAACGCGTCGGCAGAATTGTCCACCGGGATGTGGAAGGGCAACGCCTTCTCGCCGATCTCGCCGATCAGCTATAGCGGTTACACGACGAAGTACTTCATGCGCCTGCAATTTGGCGAGAATCGACCGTCCGATTCGTATGAGGTCTGGAACAATGGAGTGCGCGAGGTCTACACGACTGTTTATACGCTGGGGGAGACAGGATATTCGCAGTCGGGACAGTACGCCGACTACGCGAAAACGGCAGCCTCGTTCACCGGAACATTGGACGGCCAGGGTCACGCGATCAGAAACCTCTTCGTGAATATGACCGACGGCAATCATGCGGGCGTGTTTGCCTATCTGGCATCCGGCAGCGTGGTGAAGAATCTCGGCGTCGTCGATAGCAGGATCATAGCCGACTGGGGATCTGCCGGCTCGATCGCTGGCGTGAGCGACGGCACGATCTTCCGCTCATGGGCGTCGCGCAGCGATGACGCGAGCGGGGTCTATTCGAACTGGGCCGCCGGCGGCCTGGTCGGCTACAATCGCGGCACGATCGAAGAGTCCTACAGCACAGTCGCGGTCGAGGCTGTTGGCCAGCAGTCTGATTACGTCACCTTTGTCGGCCAAGGGGGCGGCCTCGCCGGCGTCAACGTGAACGAAAACGGCGGACCCGGGCGGATCGTCAATTCCTATGCGACGGGCCTCGTGCGCGGCAATGGCACGATCGGCGGTCTCGTCGGTACCAATGCGACCAATGACGGCACGGGCACCATCATTAATTCCTATACGACCGGGCGGCTCGACCGAGCCTGGAACTATGGGGTGCACTTTGTCGGCTCGGTCGTCGGGCGCAATGTAAGCGACAACGGGCGGACGGGAACGGTCACCAATACGTATTACGATTCCAGCGTCTCGAATCCGTCCTGGCTCAATCCCAATCGTGGCCAGACCTTCGTCGGCACCGGCCTGACCACGGCGCAGATGCAGGATCTCAACACGTTCCGCACCGTCTATACCGGCTGGGATTATCGCAACGTCTGGATCCCGTCGAACAGCGCGGGCCAGTCGGACGGCGTCGCGCGCTATCCGGAATTCTACTGGGCCAATCACGTCGCCGTCGTCGAGACATCGAATGCCACGCGCATGTATGGCGATGCCAATACGACGCTGGCGGCGATGATCTACGGCCTCAAAAACTACGATACGCCGAACAAGATTCCGCTTGCCCTGAGCACCACCGCCAATCAGTCGTCGGGCGTCGGTACCTATGCCGTGACGGCGGGGATGACCGTCCTGCCGCCGCAGGCTGTCGGCGCTGGTGCCCCGAGCCAGGGCGGGTTTGGACCGCAATATCTCGGCATGCGGATCAACAACGGGAACGACATCCTGTGGGATCGGAATTCGACCGCGCAGCAGATCGCGGATCGCATCAATCAGTTCACCTCGCAGAACGGCGTATCCGCCACGGTCAACGGCAATGGTGCGATCGTTCTCACCGGTACGTCGGACTTCTTCCTGGTTCCGATGGGCGTGACTATTGGCGATGGCGTGGCGTGGCTGCGCATGACGCCGTATGTGACCAACCGTCCTACCCAGCTCCAGCCCGTCAGCAATGACGGATCGACCTATCGCATCGTCAATCTGCCGAGCGGGCAACTGACGGTGACGCAGCGTGCGATCACGGTGGCGGCCGATGCCGGTCAGGGCAAGACCTATGGCGACACAGGTTCCGCCCTCACCTGGCAGGTGACCAGTGGATCGTTGGTGAATGGCGACAGTCTCACCGGCACGATCGGCCGCGCCGCGGGCGAGAATGCCGGCAACTATGCCATCAATCAGGGCTCGCTCGCCGCATCCTCGAACTATCGGGTGAGTTTCGTCGGGAACGATTACAGCATCGCCAAGCGCACCGTGACGCTGTCGCTCACCGGCACGGTGGAGAAGCAGTATGACGGCACCAACACCGCCGCGCTCGGCACCAACAATTTCACGCTGAGCAATGTGGTGGTGGGCGATTCCGGCCTGCTGTCGGTGACGAACCTGCCGACCTCGGGCGCCTATGACAATGCCAATGCTGGAAGCGGCAAGACCGTCTCGTTCAATCTCGGTTCCGGCGGCCTCACCGGCAGCGCGGCCGGCAACTACACGCTGGTCGTCAACAATAGCCGCAATATCGGTAACATCACCAAGGCGGCGCTGACCATCACGGCGAACGACCAGTCCAAGACCTATGGCGATACGCTCGCCCTCGGCAGCAGCGGTTACAGCATCGGCGGCACGCTTTATGGCACCGACCGCGTGACCGGCGTGACGCTGGCGAGCCTCGGCGCGGATGCATTGGCGAATGTGACGGGCGCACCCTACGGGATCACGGCCAGCAATGCGCTCGGCAATGGCCTCGGCAATTATACAATCAGCTATGCCGGCGGTTTGCTGTCGGTCACTGCGGCGGACATCATCGTGTCGGCGAATGGTGGCAGCTCGGTCTATGGCCAGTCGCCGTCCAATCCGGGCTTCTCGGCGAATGGTTTGAAGAACGGTCAGGATGTCGATGCCCTGACCGGCCTGAGCAACTCGTTCGGCATCCTGCCGACGACGGGCGTGGCTGGCGGTCCGTATACGCTCAGCGTGGCGGGAACACTGACCAATGCGAATTATCGCGTGGCGGCGCGCAACGACGCCAGCTGGACCGTCACACCGGCGTCTATCGTGGTCTCGGCCAATGGCGGCACATCGGTCTATGGCAGCTCGCCGCTCAATCCTGGTCTGTCGGCCACCGGCTTGCAGAATAACGAGGGCGTCGACGTTCTTGCGGGCCTTCGCAACTCGTTCGGCATTACCGCGACCAGCGGCGTGGCACATGGGCCATATGCGCTCAGCGTGCTCGGCACGCTGGCCAATCCAAACTATCAGGTCTCCGCGTTCAATCCGGGTAGCTGGACCGTCACGCCAGCCTCCATTGTTGTCACGGCCAATGGCGGCACATCGGTCTATGGCAGTTCGCCGCTCAATCCCGGCCTGTCGGCCATCGGTTTGCAGAACGGTCAGGGGATTGAGGTTTTGACCGGGCTCGTCAATTCGTTCGGCATCACCGGCCGGACCGGCGTCGCGGGCAATCCCTATTTGCTCGACGTAGCCGGAACGCTGACCAATCCGAACTATGCGATCTCGGCCCGCAACAGTGGCGTCTGGATCGTGACGGCCGCGCCGCTGACAGTCACCGCAGATCCCCAGAGCAAGATGTTCGCAGAGCTTGATCCGGCGCTGACCTATCGTCTCACCGGCGGCACGCTGTTCAACGGCGACCGCTTCTCCGGCTCGCTGGAGCGCGCGCTGGGTGATGTGGTGGGCGACTATGCCATTCAGCTAGGCTCGCTCGGCGTTTTGCCGAACTATGCGCTGAGCTATGTCGGGGCGGTTTTCACAATCAAGTCGTTCAACGTCTCGCTCGCGCCACCCCCCGGTCAGATCGCCGTGGTCAACCCGGCAGCGCCAAGCGCCAATACGATGTCGCCGTCCCCTGTCGGCAGTGCGAAGTCCTCCTTCGATAACCTCTTCCAGCCGCCGCCGAGCTCGCCGGCTCCAACTGGAATCGTCGCCGGCAATGCTGGCGGGAGAACCAACACCAACGGATCGCCCAACGATGACGTGACGAACTCCATCGGCGGTGAGCGACGCGAAGACAGAAGGCGGAGGAACGGTCGGTGAAACAACTCTCGCCGGCAGTTTCGCGTCCTCTGAACTGCCCTCAAATCCAATGGGTAGTTACGATGAGATACGTCCGCTGAAAGAAAGGATCGGAACGCTTGGCGTCGCGCGATCGCTCTTAGCTCACGCCAAGCTTAAAAGCACTATCGGTACCGGGGGAATTGAGGTGAATGATGCGCTTGCCATGTCAGAATATGTCGATTTCTAAGCAAGGTCATGAGGTGCCTTATGCAGGTGACGTATTCCCACAAAGCAAAGTCTGAAATTCCGGCAGAAGATTACCAATTACAGATCGGCCACAGAAATCCGTGATCAAAGCACGATGACCGGTGCCAGAAATTTCTGAGTATCTCGGATTTTTCGCCTTTCTGTGAGATAGCAACGTTCGACAGGTTGGGGCTGTCCGCTCCGATCGCACCGCGCGGCACCATCGATGCAGGCGAAGCGGTCATCCGCGTCTCTGGCAATGTCAATCTGGCAGCGCTGCAAATTCTCAATGCTGCGAACATCCAGGTGCAGGGCACGTCGTCGGGTATCCCGACCGTGCAGACACCAAACATCAGTGTGGCACTCTCGACGTCGAACGCGACTGCGGCGACGCAGCAGGCGGCGGCGCCGGCCCAGACGAACAATGACCGTCCCTCGGTCATCATCGTCGAAGTGCTCGGCTATGGCGGGGGCAATGGCGACAGCGCTCCGGACGATGAGTATCCCGCCGCCGCGATCGCCGCAGCGACAACGATCGCATGCAGGATCCATTCAGCCCCGTGCACGTGATTGGCTCCGGAGAGTTGTCCCCATCGCAAAGGCGGAAACTGACAGCGGTGGAATGGCGAAATTCGATGAGCTGTAGAAGGCATTGTTTCCTATTGAAGTGCAAGGGATATGAACACGCTGATCCACCAATGCCGAGCCTCACGCCATCATATTGACGACAAACAGCGGTTCGTCGTGTCGGTGGTTGCGTATGATTCCCTCCTTGGGCACCAGGACTTTATCCGTTTTATCCTGCCCGCAACATGATGCGAAGCAACGACTGCTAACTTTCGCCTAATGGCGTAAGCCGCTCATGGATATTGTAATTGCCGGCTATTCCGACTCGTCGAGCGACTGAGTATTTCGAGCATTGTCGGCCTGTCGATCGCCATGACCGCGCGTTTCTGTGGGGCAATCGCCTTCTGCCGTATCCGGTGGAAGGCCGGGCTGACTTGGGGATCAATCTATTCTTTAGCGTCTGGGCCTTCACGCTCCTGCACGCGTCGGTACGTCCAGCCAGATCGGCCTGGGTCGAGCAGCTGTGGGCGGCGTCCGAGCTGCTCTTTCTGCTGCCAGTCCTCGATGCATTCTCCACGCAACGACCGCTATGGCACAGCCTGATTCAGGGCGATTGGGTCTCGTCGGTGTGGGTCTCATGTGCTGAACGCTTGCACTGCTCCATGCTGTCCTGGCTATACGGACCTGCGGGGCCGTCGCGCTCAGCCCAGGCCTACGGCAAACAAGCGAGGTTCGATCGCGGTCGCGCCCGAGAAAGAGCAGCATGAATCACCTTATCGCTTTTGTGCCGTGCTCGGCAGGTTTTGCTGCGTTGGCGTTTGCCAAGCATCGCCACCAATCGATATCATCGGCAGGTCGCCGCCGCTGACCATGACGCGAGTCCTTCGAATGGTCGGAGCGGGTGCACTGTGTTTTGCGCTCAGCACTCAGTACTTCGCCGGATGCTGATCTTTGCGCCGGGCCGGCGGCGCATGTTGGATCTCATTCTACCAATCAAAGTGCAGGGGCGAGCAGGTTGGTGATTGCCCCGGAATGTTTTACGGATGTGGCATGTCGCAGCATCCGCTCTTTCGCATTATCAGCCGATTCAAGCGTGAACCATCGCGCACCGGCTCACTGATCATCACCTTCTACGGCGATGCGATTTTGCCGCGTGGCGGATCGGTGTGGCTCGGCACATTGCTGGCATTTCTGGAGATGCTGGAGATCGACGGCGGCGTGGTGCGCACCGCGATGTCCCGTCTCGCCGCCGACGGCTGGCTCGATCGCGAGAAGGTCGGCCGCAAGAGTTTCTACAAGCTGGCTCCAGACGGGCAGGAGCGCTTCGCGTCAGCCGTAGCGCATGTCTACAATCCGCAGCCCTCCGAGTGGCAGGGGCGTCTTGAATTGCTCCTGATCTCCAATGGCGGGGATCGCGAGGTGTCGCGCGCCGCATTGACCGAGGCGGGGTTCGGCAATCCGATGCCGGGCGTCTGGGTCGCGCCATCCGGCACCGCCGTGCCATCGGCAGCGGCCGGTGCGATCCGGCTGGAAGTATCGGCCGATAACGAAATGGGGCGACGCCTGATCGGGGAGTCCTGGCTGCTGCCGCGGATCGCCGATTCGTATCGGGATTTTCTGAAGACTTTCGCGCCGCTCGAGGCGTGGATCGCCGGCGCGGATGCACTGCCGCCCGCAGATGCGATGCTGGCGCGTATCCTGCTGATTCATCAATACCGTCGCGTCCTGCTGCGCGACCCATTGCTGCCATCGGCGCTGCTACCGGCGGATTGGCCCGCCGCAGAGGCTCGTGCGCTGTGCGGACGGATCTACCGGGCCTTGCTCTCAGCCTCCGAGCAGTGGCTCGACCAACACGGCGCAAGCGCGGGCGGACCATTGCCAGCGCCTGGCATGGAACTCGCCCGCAGGTTCTCGCGCCAATAGCTGTTATGTTACAAAAATATATTGCCATTAGATTTTTCCGTTATATGTTGTGGGAAACATACGGGAGGATGAGGCATGTATACGCAGGCCCTGAATGCGCCGCAGGCCGACGACCGGCATCTGGAAGACGCTGACAAATCCGCTCGTTTCGAGGCCCGCGTCGCCAATGAGGAGCGCATCGAGCCCAATGACTGGATGCCTGCTGCCTATCGCAAGACATTGACGCGGCAGATTTCCCAGCATGCCCATTCCGAAATCGTCGGCATGCTGCCGGAAGGCAACTGGATCACGCGTGCGCCGACCCTGCGTCGCAAGGCGGCCCTGCTGGCGAAGGTGCAGGACGAGTGTGGGCACGGACTCTATCTTTATGCGGCCGCGGAAACGCTCGGCACCTCGCGCGAGGAACTTGTCGATCAGATGCTCAGCGGCAAGGCGAAGTATTCGTCCATCTTCAACTATCCGACGCTGACCTGGGCCGATATCGGCGCGATCGGATGGCTGGTGGACGGTGCCGCCATCATGAACCAGATTCCGCTGTGCCGATGTTCCTACGGCCCCTATGCGCGCGCGATGATCCGCGTCTGCAAGGAAGAGTCGTTTCATCAGCGCCAAGGTTACGAGATCATGGTCACGCTGTCGCACGGGACGCCCGAACAGAAGGCGATGGCGCAGAGTGCGCTGGATCGCTGGTGGTGGCAGTGCCTGATGATGTTCGGCCCGCCGGATGGCGAGAGCCAGCACAGCGATCAGTCCACCCGCTGGAAGATCAAGCGTTTTTCCAATGACGAGCTGCGTCAGAAATTCGTCGACGCCACCGTTCCCCAGGCCGACTATCTCGGCCTCAAGATCCCGGATGCGGATCTCAAGTGGAATGCAACGACGGGCCATTGGGATTATGGCGCCATCAACTGGAAGGAATTCCAGGACGTGCTGGCCGGCAATGGCCCCTGCAATCGCGATCGTCTCGCCGCGCGCCGCAAGGCACATGACGATGGCGCATGGGTCCGCGAGGCCGCCGCGGCCTATGCGGAGAAGCAGCGGGCACGCCGCGCAGCTGTCGCGGCTTGAACGGACAGGAGCTGATCATGAGCACGCCGAACATCCAGCTTTGGGAAGTCTTCATTCGCAGTCGCAACGGGCTGGCACACAAGCATGTCGGATCGCTGCACGCCGCGGATGCCGACCTGGCGATGCAGGCGGCGCGCGATATCTACACGCGCCGCGGCGAGGGGCTGTCGATCTGGATCGTCCCGTCGGACACCATTGTCGCCTCGGATCCTGCCGAAAAGGACATGATGTTCGAGCCGGCACTGTCGAAGATCTATCGGCATCCGACATTCTACGATGTGCCGGACGAAGTCGGCCATATGTGAGCAAGCGCACGCGCTGCTTCTTTCGCGTACGCGCCATGCTCTTACAGCAACAGAATTCTTGCCAGCAGGATCACAGGCCATGGCTGCAGCTTCGATTTCGGTAACTGAGAGTCCCCTGGTGCTTTATGCGTTGCGTCGTGCCGACGACGCGCTGATCTTGGGACACCGGCTTTCAGAATGGTGCGGCCATGCGCCGATGATGGAAGAGGATATGGCGCTCGCCAATATGGGCCTTGACCTGATTGGCCAGGCGCGTGAGCTGTATAGCTACGCGGCCAAGGTCGAAGACAACGGCAATGACGAGGATCACTACGCCTATCTGCGCGACGTCCGCCAGTATCGCAATCTCCTGCTGGTCGAACAGCCGAATGGCGATTTCGCGCGCACCATCGTCCGGCAGTTCTTCTACTCGGCCTTTGCCGATGCCTACTGGCGCGCCATGATGGGTTCCAAAGATGCCACGCTGGCGGCGATCGCCGCGAAATCCGAGAAGGAGAGTGCCTATCATGTCAGGCATTCGTCCGAATGGGTGATCCGCCTTGGCGACGGCACGGCCGAGAGCCACAGTCGTGCGCAAGACGCAGTTGACGATCTCTGGGCATTCACCGGCGAGTTGTTTCACACCGATGAAAGCGACGCCGGATTGATCGGCGATCGGCTTGCGGTCGATCCCGAGAGCCTGCGCGCCGGCTGGACCAATACCGTGACCGAAGTCTTGCAGACGGCGACGCTGGCATGCCCGAAGAAAGACTGGATGCAGAAGGGCGGGCGTTCGGGACATCATAGCGAACATCTCGGCCATCTTCTCAGCGAGCTGCAGTCGCTGCAGCGCTCGTTCCCGGGCGCAACGTGGTAGCCGCCGACACCAGCGACAGTGCGTTGCGCGCGCGCGCATGGGCTGCGGCCGCCGAAGTGGTCGATCCGGAAATTCCGGTCCTGACCATCGCGGATCTCGGCGTGCTGCGCGAGGTCTCCATCGTGGATGGGCAGGTCGAGGTCGCGATTACGCCGACCTATTCGGGATGCCCGGCGATGAACATGATCGAGCTGGAAATCGAACTGGCATTGGCGCGCGAGGGAATCCGGAATTCGAGGATCAGGACGGTGCTGTCGCCGGCCTGGACGACGGACTGGATGAGCGATGATGGCCGTCGCAAGCTTAAAGATTACGGCGTCGCGCCGCCGCAATCCGGCGGTGGCCGCCGCGCATTGTTCGGCGAACAGCAGGTGGCCTGCCCGCAATGCGGGTCGCTCGCGACCGAAGTGCTGTCCGAATTCGGCTCGACGTCCTGCAAGGCGCTGTGGCGCTGCATGACGTGCCGCGAGCCGTTCGATTATTTCAAGTGTCACTAGGACGAGCGCCGATGTCCCACACCCCCAAATTCCATCGTCTCGCGGTCGATGACCTACGCCGGGAAACCTCCGATGCGGTGTCGATGACGTTCGCCATTCCCGAAGATCTCGAACAGGATTACGCGTTTGCGCCGGGCCAGTATCTGACGCTGCGGGCTATGATGGATGGCGAGGAGGTGCGCCGGTCCTATTCGATCTGCTCCAGCCCTGATGATCGCGAACTGCGCATCGCCGTGAAAAAGGTCGATGGCGGCGCCTTTTCGAACTGGGCGCTCGAGCAGCTCAAATCGGGGGACGAACTCGACGTCATGACACCGACCGGTCGCTTTGGCATCGCGCATGCGCCGGAGCAGGCGCGCATCCATGTGGGCTTCGCTGCCGGATCCGGTATCACACCGATCATGTCGATCATTCGCGGCATTCTCGCGCGTGAGCCGCAGAGCCGCTTCTTTCTGTTCTACGGCAACCGGACGGCCTCCGGCATTCTGTTTCTTCAAGCACTGGAGGAATTGAAAGACCGGTTCATGGGCCGTCTGTCCGTGTTCCACGTCCTATCTCAGGAAGAACAAGACCTGCCGATCCTGTATGGCCGGCTGGACCACGACAAGGTCTCCATCCTGCTGCGCGCGATGGTGCCGGCGAAGGCGATCGATCATGTGTTCATCTGCGGACCAGCGGCCATGAGCGAGGAGATCGCGGCGACCTGTACCGAACTCGGCGTCGCCACGGAGCATATTCACGTCGAGCGTTTCGTCTCGGGCCTGGGTGGCAAGCCACGGCCGAAGCCGGTGGTGGCCCCGGAGGCGCCGCCCAAGGCGGTCGCGGCGCTCATCGTGGACGGCAAGCGCAAGGACGTGCCAATGGTGGATGGCGAATCCATCCTCGATGCGGCGCTTCGCGCGGGCATGGATCTGCCCTATGCCTGCAGGGGCGGCATGTGCAGCACCTGCCGCGCCAAGGTCGTCGAGGGCGACACGCAGATGGATGTCAATTATTCACTGGAGCCGTGGGAACTGGAGGCGGGCTTCGTGCTCACCTGTCAGGCGCATCCGGTGTCTGAGCGCATCACCGTCGATTATGATCAGGTCTGATCACTTGCTGTCGCGCATGATCGCATAGGCGGTTTGGGCCAGCGCAACCGGCTTTGCGTCGCTTGCGGTTTCGATCGACACGCTGCCGAATGCCATGGTGCGGCCCAGCCGGACCACGCGCGCCTGCGCCAGCAGATCGGAACGCAGGGCCGGCTTGAGGAAGTGGATAGTCTGATCCACTGTGGTCATCGGCAGATATTCGCCCGCTGCCGAAGATATCGCGAACACCATGGCGGTGTCGGCCAGAGACATCAGCGCCTGTCCGCAAACCACGCCGTTATCGCGGCAGAGCCTGTCCGAGAACTTCATGCGCAAGATTGCGCCGTCACCGCCGATGCTTTCGATGGAGAGGTCGAGGTCCTGCACCCATGGGGCAAAAACGGTCTGCAGCAGATGAGTGGCAGTGGAGGCGTCGAAGGTCGTCATCACGGAGCATCCTGCATTCGGTGTGAAGAAATCATCCAAGCGTTACGGGCAATGACGTGAAGCCGCGGAATCGTGCGCGCCGGGCGCGTTTTGCGGGTCCCGCGGCTGCGAAATTCGGGAAGCGAGCCATGAAGCGTCCGATGGCGATGCGGCCTTCCATGCGGGCAAGATTGAGGCCCGCGCAGACATGGGCGCCCGAAGCGAAAGCCAGATGACGGTTCGGCGCGCGGCTGATGTCGAGTTGATCGGGCGCAGAAAATTGCGCGGGGTCGCGGTTCGCGGCGCCGATGCACAGCGTGATCAGCGTGCCCTTTGGAAGTGCGATGCCTCCGATCTCGGTCTCGACCGCGACGCCGCGATTGCCGAGCTGATTGGAGCTTTCGAACCGCAGGAATTCCTCGATCGCCGTGCGGATCAGCGCCGGCTCGTCGATCAGGCGCTGCTTCTGTTCCGGAAAACGCAACAGCAGTTCGAGGCCGTTGCCGATCAGATTGGTGGTGGTCTCATGGCCGGCATTCAGGATGAAAATGCAGTTCTGCAGCAATTCACTTTCACTGAGCCGTTCGCCGCCAGCGGTTTCGCCGGCGATGAGACGTGTCAGGACGTCGTGTTCGACATCGCCCGGCCGTACTCGCCGGTCCGCGACAAGCCGGCGCAGATAGTTGAGGAATTCGGTGACCGCAGTCTCGCCGCGGGCCTGTACCTCCAGCGATAGCGAAGGTTCGAGCGCGCCGAGAATGGCGAGCGACCAGCCGCGCAGCGGGCCGCGTTCCGCATGCGGAACACCGAGCAGGTTGCCGATGACTTCGATCGGGATCGCTGAAGCGAAGTCTTCGATCAGATCGACATGATCGCGGGCTGTCATATCGTCGAGCAGCCGATCGACGAGAGTGATCAGCCGTGGTTCGGTCTCGGCGATCGCGCGGGGGCTGAGGGCGCCGGCAATGAGATGGCGGACGCGCGTATGCAGCGGCGGATCGTTGAACACCAGACTGGTGGTGTGGTGTTCGAACAGCAGCGAGCCCACGCCGTATTTGGGCGCGAACTCCACCTTCTTGTCGGAGCTGAAGCGGGTCGTGTCCTTGTAGATGGCCTCGAGATCGCTGTGCCGTGTCAGGAACAGCGAACCATCCGGCATCCTGTGCAACGGGTCGTGCGCCTGCAGCGCGCGATAGGTTGGATAGGGGTCATCGTAAAAGGCGTCGGGCAGTGCCTTCAACGAAAAGCCGCGGACGAGCTCCGCATCACCAATCGCCGTCGTGCTGGCCATGAGGTGCATCTCCACCGATCATCGACGCCATGACTGGCTCAGGCCAGAATCTCGCTGATCTGAACCGTAGCCTGAGTATCGGTGAAATTCGGGATGTCGGCGAAGATCTCACGGCCATGCGCCTTGCCGGCAGCCTTGAAATTGTCGAGCGATCCGAAGGTCAGCAGCGCCATCATCTGGAAGTCCGGTGCGCTGCCGTCGGGTTTGCTGACGCCCTTCACGACCTGGGTATTGGTCAACCCATGCGGTGTCCAGCGTTCCCTCACCAGCGGCATATGCTTGCTCAGATAATAATCGAGGTCGAATTTCGTTTCGGCTCCGGCGGGATACATCACTGTGACGAGGATCATGGTGGTCTCCTGAATAAATTTCGGGTGTGGTGGCGGCAGCCAATGGGCGCTGCCCAATACAAGAATCAGGGGCGCACGGCGTTCATCGTGAGCAGTTCATAGGTCGCCGCCGTTTCGTTGGTCGCGGTGGTGATTTCGACGTCCCAGCGAACCTCGCCATATTGCTTGTTGCGCGGCGACTTATCCTTCGCGGTCAACCGTACCTTAATGGCCTCACCGGGTTGCACCGGCTTGATGAAGCGCAGCGAGTCGAGGCCGTAATTGGCGAGCACCGGGCCGGGATCGGGATCCACGAACAGTCCGGCAGCGAAGGACAGCAGCAGGTAGCCATGGGCGACGCGGCCGGGAAAGAACGGGTGTCCCTTGGTCGCTTCCTCATCCATATGGGCGTAGAATGTATCGCCGGTGAAGTGGGCGAAGTGCTCGATGTCCTCGAGCGTGATCGTGCGTTCCTTCGACATGAAGGTCTGCCCGACATCGAGATCTTCGAAGTGATAGCGGAACGGATGTCGTTCCTTCTCGACGATCGGCGCGCCTTTGGACCAGCTTCTGGTGATCCCGGTGAGCATGGCAGGTGATCCCTGCAATGCAGTGCGCTGCATGTAGTGCTGCAGGCTGCGGATGCCGCCGAGTTCCTCGCCGCCGCCGGCGCGGCCGGGGCCGCCGTGGACCATCTGCGGCATGGGTGAGCCGTGGCCGGTCTGTTCCTTGGCACAATCGCGATCGATCATCACCAGGCGCCCGTGGAAGCTGCCGATGCCGAATACGAGGTCGGATGCGATTTTTGTATCATGCGTATAGACCGATGCGACCAGACTGCCGCCGCCACGATTGGCGAGCGTGATCGCGTCATCCAGCGCGTCGTAGCCCATGACAGTGCAGACCGGGCCGAACGCTTCGATCTCATGCACGCTGATGGCGGTGGCGGGATTCGCGCAATGCAACAGCAATGGCGGCACGAAAGCGCCGCGTGCGGCGTCCGCACCCTCGACGGAAAAATGGTCGGGATCGCCGCTGACCAGTTCGGCCTCGGTCCGAAGCTTCGCCACATGGGCGAGCACGTCGCGCCGCTGGTCCAGTCCGACCAGCGGGCCCATGCGCACGCTTTCCAGTTCTGGATTGCCGATGGTGATCTTGGCGAGCCGTTCGCGCAGCGCCGCGATGACCGCATCGACATGGGCGGATGGTGCCATGGCGCGGCGGATCGCGGTGCATTTCTGTCCCGCCTTCACCGTCATCTCCTTCGCCACTTCCTTGATGAAGAGGTCGAATTCCGGCGTGCCCGGCGCGGCATCGGGCGCGAGGATGGCCGCGTTGAGCGAATCCCGCTCGGCCACGAAACGGACGGCCTCCCGGGCAATAATCGGATGTCGCTGCAGCTTCTGCGAGGTCTCGGCCGAGCCGGTGAAGGACACCACGTCCTGGCAGGTGAGGTGATCGAACAGGTCGCCGGTCGAGCCGACGACAAACTGGAAGGCGCCGTCGGGCAGAATGCCGGACTCGGCAATCATGCGCGCCAGCGCATGCGCCACATAGGACGTCACGGTCGCGGGCTTGGTGACGACCGGAGCGCCGGCCAGCAAAGCGGGGGCGAGCTTTTCCAGCATCCCCCAGCAGGGGAAATTGAACGCATTGATATGCACCGCGACGCCGTGCAGCGGCGTCACGATGTGCTGGCCAGCGAAGCTGCCGGCTTTCGACAGCGATTCCACGCTGCCATCGAGCAAGAATTTCGCGTTAGGTAGTTCGCGGCGGCCCTTGCCGGCATAGACGAACAGGGTGCCGATGCCGCCGTCGACGTCGATCATGTTGTCGACGCGGGTCGCGCCGGTCTGGAACGACAGCTTGTAAAGCTGCTCCTTACGCTCGGTCAGATACTGACCGAGTTTCTTCAGCATGTCCGCGCGCTGGTGGAAGGTCAGTCGTCGCAGATGGGCGCCACCGGTGCCGCGGGCATAGTCCAGCACCTTGCGCATATCGATCCCGCCACTGGTCGCTTGCGCGACCACGTCGCCGGACACCGCGCTGGCGATCTCGATCAGGTCGCGCCCGGGGGCCGCCCATTGTCCGCAAACGAAGCTTTCGAGTTTCATGAGATCGCCCTTCTTTGTGAGTGGCCCGAATTGGTAGGTAGAGTTACTTCCGCCGCGCGGCGGCACGTTTGGGGACTGGTGCGGGCTGTGCCAGCAGGTCGCGGGTGCCGTCGACGATCAGCCGCGTGACCAGGTCGGCATAATCCGCGCGGGTGAACGGACCCTGGCTCCTGAACCAGAGGTAGTGCCAGTTGACCATTCCGAACAGCGACATGGTCACCGGCTTGAGCATCGTCGTACCCGCAAGCTGCGGCGCGATCGCGGAGACGGCGCTGGAAAAGATGCGCACGAGCTCTCGCTCCATGTTCTTCAACGTGGACTGGCGCTCGTCGGACAGGAACCGCATGCTGCTGATCTGGACGCTGTGCTGCGCGTCAGCGTCGCGATAAGCCTCGAGCAGCGCCGCCACCAAGTCGCGCAACCGCGCGGCGGGTGCCAGATCGGGGTGGTCGGCAGCCTCGACGACTTGCAGCAGGTCTTCGAGATGGACGCGGATGACGTCGAACAGAAGCTCATCCTTGTCCTTGTAGTAATGATAGAGATTTGCCTTCGACACCCCGCATGCAGCGGCAATCTTGTTCATGGATGCACGGTCATAACCGTATTCGGAGAACAGCTCCGCCGAGCGATCGAGGATCGCGCGGCGCTTGTCGTCGTAATTATTGGCGCGGGGACGGGCCATGCTGAATCGGATTCCTTGGGATCTAGCTCTGTGGCCGGCGGTCAAGGATGCGTCTGGCCTTGCCGGCCGAACGCTCGATGCCGTCGGGGTCGCGGATGATGACGCGCGATGTGATGCCGATGGTGTCCTTGATCGCCTGCTCCAACCGGTTGGCGGCGGCCTGACGGAGGTCTGACGCAGAGAATTCGGGACGGGCCTCGACGTGAATCTCCATCTCGTCCATGCGACCGCTACGCGTCAACACGATCTGGTAATGCATCGACAATCCAGGGATGGTCTGCAGCTTTTCCTCGATCTGGGTGGGAAACACATTGACGCCGCGGAGGATGATCATGTCGTCGGTTCGACCGGTGACCTTCTCCATGCGTCGCATGGCGCGCGCCGTGCCGGGCAGCAGGCGGGTGAGGTCGCGCGTCCGGTAACGGATGATCGGCATCGCCTCCTTGGTCAGCGATGTGAACACCAGCTCGCCTTCCTCGCCGTCTGGCAGCACCTTCCCGGTGTGGGGATCGATCACCTCCGGATAGAAATGATCCTCCCAGATATGCAACCCGTCCTTGGTCTCCACGCACTCGCTGGCGACGCCCGGGCCCATCACCTCCGATAGGCCGTAGATGTCGACGGCATGAAGATCGAAGGCTTCCTCGATCTCCTCGCGCATCGCATTGGTCCACGGCTCGGCACCAAAGATGCCGATTCGCAGCGACGACTTGCGCGGATCCAGGCCCTGCTTCCGGAATTCATCCAGGATCGCCAGCATGTAGGATGGCGTGACCATGATGATATCAGGCTTGAAATCGGTGATGAGCTGCACCTGCCGTTCGGTCATGCCGCCGGAGATCGGGATCACCGTGCAGCCGAGACGTTCCGCGCCGTAATGCGCGCCGAGGCCGCCGGTGAACAGGCCGTAGCCATAGGCGTTGTGCAGCTTCATGCCGGCGCGTCCGCCCGCGGCGCGGATCGAGCGAGCAACCACATCGCTCCAGGTGTCGATGTCGCGCTTGGTGTATCCGACGACGGTGGGCTTGCCGGTGGTGCCCGACGAGGCATGGATGCGTGCGACCTGCTGCTCGGGCACGGCGAACATGCCGAACGGATAGTTGTCACGAAGGTCGGCCTTGGTGGTGAACGGAAATTTCGCCAGATCGTCGAGGCTCTTGAGATCGCCCGGATGAATGCCGGCGGCGTCGAATTTGGCGCGGTAGTGCGGGACGTTGTCATATGCATGGCGCAGTGACCATGAGAGCTGCTTCAGCTGCCAGGTCTGCAGGTCTGCGGTGGCCGCGACTTCATAGCGGTCCAGTTCGGTGGGCTCTGGCTTAAGCTGGTCCAGCTTGCGCAATGGCATTTGAAACATGGAATCCTCCCGGATCTGCTTTTATTGATCTGCCGTGGAATTCGGCGGCAGCACCTCGCCCGCAATGGTGCGCGAGTGGCCGCGGAATTCTGCAACGACGATATTCTTGCTGTCGCGCACAGTGACGTCGTAGATGCCGCCGCGCCCGGCCTTGGAGCGTTCGATGGCATGGGCGGTGAGCGTCTCGCCGGCAGGAACAGCGCGGATGAATGTCACGGCGCATTGTTGCGCGACGGTGCGCTGATTGTAGCTGTTGCAGGCAAAAGCGAAGGTCGAGTCGGCGAGCGTGAAGATGAAGCCGCCATGGCAGATGTCGTGACCATTGGTCATGTCCGGGCGCACCGTCATGGACAACACGGCTTCGCCGGGCGCGATCCGCTGGATCGACATGCCCATTGCCTTGCTGGCGCGATCGTTACGCCACATCGCATCGGCACAGGCCTGCGCCACAGTCTGCGCCGCGGCCTCGGCTGTTGCCTCGCGCGCTTCCATCACTGCCTCCCGACGAAACGCGGTGCGCGTTTTTCCATAAAGGCGGTGACGCCTTCGAGATAATCCGGCGTCCGGCCGGCCTGTCCCTGCAGATCGCATTCGAGGTCGAGTTGCTGGTCGAGACTGTTGGTCTCGGAGGCATCGAGCGCCTGTTTCATCAGCGCAAGTCCTGCCGTGGGTTGGGTCGCAAAATGCGTGGCGAGACGATGCGCCTCGGTCATCAGGTCGGCGTCATCGACCGATTTCCAGATCATGCCCCAGGCTTCCGCCTGGTCCGCGGGAACGGGTTCGGCGAGCAGTGCAAGCGCGCGGGCCCGCGCGGTGCCCACCAGTCTCGGCAGGATCCACGTGCCGCCAGCATCCGGGACGAGGCCGAGCTTGGCAAAGGCCTGAATGAATTTCGCGGAGCGCGCGGCGATCACGATGTCGCAGGCGAAGGCCACATTGGCGCCCGCGCCGGCCGCGACGCCGTTGACGGCACAGATCACTGGCATCGGCAGGCTGCGCAATTTGCGAACCAGCGGATTGTAGTAGGTCGCAATGGTGACCGAGAGATCCGGTGTTTCACCCGGCGTGAACACGCCGTCGGAGAGGTCCTGCCCAGCACAGAAGCCGCGGCCGGCGCCAGTCAGAATGATGGCCCGGCAAGACGTGTCGGTTTCCGCAGTCACCAGCGCCGCCATCAGTTCGGCATGCATTGCAGCGCTGAACGAGTTCAACCGGTCCGGCCTGTTGAGCGTGAGAACGCGATAGCCTTCGCGGATATCGGTCGTGACGAGGCTCGTATCCACCGCTTCCTCCCTATTATTGCTTCGTCGTTATTTTTCGGCTCTGCGCCGTTGTGAAGCAGACGTTACTATTGACCAACCGTCCGGTCAATTATAAAAGTCGACCCGGGATTTGGTGCCATCGCGCGCGGTTTGGCCGCTAGGATGCACACAAAGCGCCGGGAACGCTCAAAAATGGGCGGCCATCACAAGGGAGGAACGAGATGACGTGCCACTCGCATTTCAAGAGCCTTGCTATTGCCGCAGCCATCGCGCTGCCGCTGTCGGGATTGTCCATCTACAGTCCGGCGCTCGCACAGCAGACTGTCAAAATCGGTTCAGTGTTGTCGGTTACAGGTCCCGCGTCGTTTCTCGGCGAACCCGAAGACAAAACGCTGCGCATGTATGTCGACAAGATCAACGCCGCTGGCGGCGTGGCCGGCAAGAAGATCGAACTCGTGATCTATGACGACGGCGGCGATGCCAACAAGGCGCGCACATTCGCCACCCGTCTGATCGAGGACGACAAGGTGGTCGCGATGGTCGGAGGCTCCACCACGGGCACCACCATGGCGATGGTGCCGGTGTTCGAAGAGGCGCAGGTCCCGTTTATTTCGCTGGCGGGTGCGATCGAAGTGGTCGATCCCGTGCGCAAGTTCATCTTCAAGACGCCGCACACAGACAAAATGGCGTGCGAGAAGATCTTCGAAAATCTCAAGCAGCGCAATTTTACCAAGATCGCGATGATCTCCGGCACCGACGGCTTCGGCGCTTCGATGCGGGCGCAATGCGTCAAGGTCGCCCCGACCTATGGCGTGCAGATCGTCGCCGAGGAAACCTATGGCCCGCGCGACAGCGACATGACGGCGCAGCTCACCAAGATCAAGGGCGTTGCCGGGGTGCAGGCCGTGGTTAACCCCGGTTTCGGACAAGGGCCCGCGATCGTGACGCGCAACTATGCGCAGCTCGGCATGTCGGCGACCCCGCTGTATCAGAGCCATGGCGTGGCATCGAAGAGCTTCATCGAACTCGCCGGTCCAGCTGCGGAAGGCGTACGGCTTCCGGCCGCGGCGCTTCTGGTCGGCGACAAGCTGCCGGACGGCGATCCGCAGAAGAAGGTCGTGGTCGACTACAAGCAGACCTTCGAGGCGACTGCCAAGCAACCGGTCTCGACCTTTGGCGGTCATGCATATGACGGGTTGTACCTCATGGTTGAGGCGATGAAGCGCGCCAATTCCACCGACGCCAAGAAAGTGCGCGATGAAATCGAGAAGACCAAGGGCTTTGTCGGCACCGGTGGCATCGTGACCATGTCGCCGACTGACCATCTCGGCCTCGATCTATCCGCCTTCCGCATGCTGGAAGTGAAGGGCGGCGACTGGGCCCTGTTGCCACCCGGTACCTGACGTCACAACCGGCGATCTCCGCGACACGCATGGTCGTGCGCGGGGATCGACTGCTCTCGCTCCACGCAGAACAGATTGTACTGGCAATGAAAGGCCGTTGGCACGCATGCCGGAGTTTTTTCAATTCCTGGTCTCGGGCCTGACGATCGGCGCGGTCTACGCCCTGGTCGCACTTGGCTTTACCCTGGTCTACAACGCCTCCGACGTGGTGAACTTCGCTCAAGGCGAGTTCGTCATGCTGGGCGGAATGGTCACGGTGTTCGTTCATGCGGCCGGTGTGCCGCTGCCGCTTGCGGCGCTGGTCGCGGTCATCGTGTCGGTCGTCCTTGGCCTGTCGCTGTACTGGCTCGCAATCGCGCCGGCCCGCGGTGCGTCGGCCGTGTCGCTGATCATCATCACCATCGGTGCGTCGATCCTGCTGCGCGGTGCGGCGCAGATCGTTTTCGACAAGCAGTTTCACAAGCTGCCGGCATTCTCCGGCGATACGCCGGTGCAGATGCTGGGCGCCGCGGTTCAGCCGCAGAGCTTCTGGGTGATTGGCGGCACCGCCGTGATGGTCCTGCTGCTCTACGTCTTTCTCGAACGCACCCTGCTCGGCAAGGCTGTGCTCGCCACATCGGCCAATCGGTTCGCCGCACGGCTTGTCGGCATCAACACCACGACCATCATGGCGTTGGCTTTCGGCGGCTCGGCCGCCATCGGTGGTGTTGCCGGCATCCTGATCACGCCGATTACCCTGACGAGCTACGATGTCGGCACGTTGCTGGCGCTGAAGGGCTTTGCCGCAGCCATGCTCGGCGGCATGGGCAATCCACTCGGTGCTGTTGCTGGCGGGCTGCTGCTCGGGTTGCTCGAAGCGTTCGACGCCGGCTACATCAGCTCAACCTACAAGGATGCGTTTGCCTTCATCGTGATCCTCGCCGTGCTGTTCGCCGCGCCACAGGGGCTGTTCGGCCGCCGTACCATCGAGAGGGTCTGAGCGATGCTTGCAGCCCTGCGTCACCGCTATGGAATTCTGCTGGTGCTGGCGATCGTCATCGCCGTCCTGCCGCTGGCATTTCCGTCGAGCTATTATTTCCGGGTCGCGTCATTGGTCTGGGTCTCTGCCTTCGCGGCGATCGGCCTGAATATCCTGATGGGCAAGGCCGGGCAGGTCAGCCTCGGCCATGCCGGTTTTTTCGGGATCGGCGCCTATGCGGTCGCGATCGGCCCGACGCATCTCGGCATCTCGTCGCTGGCGGCGCTGCTGCTCGGCTGCCTGCTGTCGGCGCTGCTGGCCTTCCTTGTCGGCCGCCCGATCCTTCGTCTGAAGGGGCACTATCTCGCTATCGCAACGCTCGGATTCGGGGTGCTGGTGGCACTGGTCATCACCACAGAAAGCCGCTGGACCGGAGGTCCGGATGGTATGTCGGTGATGAAACTCACGCTGTTTGGCTGGCGCGCCAGCGGCTCCGATACCTGGTACTGGATCACAGGCGGACTGCTGCTCGCAGGTACATGGATCGCACTCAATCTCGATGAGACGCCGACCGGACGCGCATTTCGGGCGCTGCATGACAGCGAGATCGCTGCAAGGGTGACCGGCATCAACGTCAATCGTTTCAAGCTGCAGGCCTTCGTCATTGCAGCGGTCTACGCCTCACTGGCGGGCTCTGCGCTCGCGCTGATGAACGGCTTCGTCAATCCGGATCAGGCCGGCTTCCTGCATTCCATCGAACTCGTGACCATGGTCGTCCTCGGTGGCCTCGGCTCGGTGCTGGGCAGTATCGTCGGGGCGGCCGTGTTGATCATGCTGCCGCAGGTGCTTACCGTGTTCCAGGAATACGAGAACCTGATGTTGGGTTTCATCATCATCGTCTCGATGATCTTCATGCGCGAGGGCATCGTGCCCGTGCTGTCGAAATTCATGACGGGGCGGCGCGCATGACCATTCTCAAAGTCAGCGACATCGGCATCTCATTCGGAGGTCTCAAGGCCATCGACGGCGTCGGCTTCTCGGTGGAGGCTGGTCAGATATTCTCCATCATCGGGCCGAATGGTGCCGGCAAGACCACATTGTTCAATGTGATCTCCGGCATCTACGAGGCCAGTCAGGGTCGTATCGAACTGGCAGGCCAGGATGTCACTCGCCTCGAACCCGATGCGCTGGCGGCGCGGGGCCTGTCCAGAACATTTCAGAACCTGCAGATATTCCAGCGCATGACCGCAGTGGAGAACGTCATGGTCGGCCGCCATCTGCAGGAGAAGTGTAATCTGTTCGCGGATCTGTTGCGGCTGCCTTCGGTGACGCGCCAGAACGAGGAGACCCGTGCGGCTGCGCTTGCTTTCCTGGATGAGGTTGGCTTGCGGGACCAGGCCGACACCCCGGCGGGCGCGCTATCCTATGGGGCCTGCAAGCGCCTTGAGATCGCACGCGCGCTGGCTGCCGAGCCGCGTGTGTTGTTGCTCGACGAGCCGGCGGCAGGCTGCAATTCAGTGGAGACCGAGGAGATCGACCGGCTGATCTGTCGGGTGGCCGCGAAGGGCATCGCCGTGGTGCTGGTCGAGCATGACATGAAGCTGGTGATGAAGATCTCTGATCGAATCCTGGCGCTGGAGCGGGGGCGGCCGCTCATTGAGGGCAGTCCGGGCGAGGTGCGCGCCAACCCGGCCGTGCTTGAAGCCTATCTCGGCAAACATGGCGCGCGGGAGGCTGCCCGTGCTTGAGATCTCCAATCTCCGCAGCTGCTATGGACGTATCGAAGTCCTTAAGGGCATCAGTCTCGACGTGCAGACCGGCGAAGTTGTTGCGCTGATCGGTTCAAACGGCGCGGGAAAGACGACGCTGCTGCACGCGCTATCCGGAGTTCAGCCGATCAGCGACGGTCAGGTGACGTTTCTTGGTGAACGCATCGACGGCTTGCCTGCGCATCGCCGCGTGGCGCGTGGCATTCTCCAGTCGCCGGAGGGGCGGCAGATATTCGGCCCGCTCACCGTGGAGGATAACCTCCGGCTCGGCGCCTATCTGCGGCGCGACAAGGAGATCGCTGCAGATCGCGACAGGATCTTCGGCATGTTTCCAATTCTGGCCGAGAAGCGAAATCAAATAGCAGGGGGTTTGTCAGGCGGACAGCAGCAGATGCTGGCCATCGGCCGTGCTTTGATGGGCAAACCAAAGCTGCTGCTGCTAGACGAACCTTCGCTCGGTCTGTCACCCTTGCTTGTTGACCAGATCCTGACGGCCATTGTTTCGCTACGTGCCCTCGGCATGACCGTATTGCTTGTTGAGCAGAATGCCATGGCAGCGCTTGAAATCGCTGACCGCGGTTATGTGATTGAAACCGGCCATATTGTCCATGCCGGACCCGCATCGCAATTGCTGTCAGATCCCAAAGTAAAAGCGGCTTATCTCGGCTTGGAATAACGTAGGTATGGCTGCTTGTGGCGCAAAGTGGACACCCAGGGTGTCAATGGGAGCAGTAATTCATCCACTGGCCGTCACCGTCATCGCTCACGCCATCATACTGTGGGACAAACAGGGGTTCGTCGTGTCGGTGGTCGCGTATGATTCCCTCCCTGGGCACCATGTTATTGAAGAGATCTTTCCCTTCATTAATTTAGGCGCCGTCAGTGTGTTGCGCTTGCCCGACTGCCTACAAGGGTACGCAACAATGCTGTTTCGGGTGGTACGTCCTATGAAGTGGAAAAGCTCGCATTCTGCCTATTTCGCGTAGCGCATTCCGGCCGACATAAAGCATCGGGTTCGCAGTGTCCGTACCTGACCCACTGCGAACTTAGAAATTAGAGACTGCTTCGCAGTGTCGTCAGTTGGCTTGCTCGAGTCTTGAGCATCGACCGCTAGCCTAGCATTTGGGTGTCGCCGCAGATCGAAATAGCCTGGCCCGAGATCGTACGTCCGCGTGGGCTGGCCAGGAACAGGATCTGGTCGGCGATCTGTTCCGGTGTGACATAGTCCTTGATTGACGTATAGGAGAACGCTGTTTTCTCCATCTCCGCAAAGGAAATGCCGCGCTGCTGCGCCTTGGCTTCCAGCACGCGGCGCTGGCGATCGCCGGCGACGAGGCCGGGCAGGATCGTGTTGACGCGGATGTTGTCGGGGCCGAGCTCGATGGAGAGCGATTTCGTGAAGCCGATGACGCCCCATTTCGCTGCGGCATAGGGCGAGCGCATCGCGAAGCCTACGCGGCCAGCCGCCGAGGACAGGTTGACGATGGAGCCGTTGCTGCTCTGGCGCAGCAGCGGTACGGCGAGGCGCGTGCAGTTGAACTGGCCGGTCAGGCAGATGTTCAGGCAACGATCCCAGTCATCGGGATGCATCTCCTCGACCTTGGCGGTCGGGCCTGCGACGCCGGCATTGTTGACGAGGACATCGAGGCCGCCGAGTTTGGCTGTTGCCTCATCGAACAGCCTTTGAACTGACGGACGATCAGCAACGTCGCAATGTGTCTGGGTGATTGTGGGATCACTCGCTGTGAGTGCGGCAAGAGCAGCCTGGTCCACATCGCAGACATGAACGCGTGCGCCTTCGCCGGCAAAGGCGCGGGCGATGGCGAGGCCAATTCCGTTGGCGCCCGCGGTAACGATGACGCGCAAACCCTTGATGTTGAGATCCATGGTGGCTCCGGGGACTTTGTGAGGACTAGGCGGAGAGGCCGCCGCGCGACAGGATGAAATTGGCAGCGCTGGTGATATCGGCAGCGATCCCGACTTTGGCAGCTTCGGCATCACCGATCTCGATCGCCTTGCGAACGTCCGCATGAAACCGAATGGCTTCACCCTTGGCGAGGCGATCGGGATTGCCGCGCAGATCGAGATTGATGACGGGGCCAGCCTTGAGCCAGAGCGCACGGATGATCTCGACCAGGATCGGCGACTGCGCGGCCTCGTAGACGGCAAAGTGAAACGTCTTGTTGAGTTCGACGGCGCGCGGCAGGTCGGGTGCCTTCAATTCACTTTCCGCGCGCATCGCGGCTTCGGCGATCGCGATCGATGCAAGATTGCGGTCTCCACGTAGTCGCGCTGCCTCTGCTGCGGCATGACCCTCGATAGCGATACGCACCTTCGTCAGATCGCGAAACTGCGTAGCCGACATCACGGGCACGCGCACGGCACGGTTTGCCGCGACTTCCAGCGCCTTGTCGGCGACGAGGCGGGACACCGCTTCGCGCACCGGCATGATCGACACGCCGAGCACTTCGGCGGCCGTACGCAATGACAGCTTTTCGCCAGGCGCGAGTCTACCCGAGATGAGCAAATCCGCCAGTTGCGCGTAAGCGCGCTCGCCCAGCGTCTGGCGGTCGAGCGGCTCCACAAGGGTCAGCGCAGTCGGCAGGTTCAACGCGGTCTCCGGGCATCGTCGCGAAATTACAGGGAGGGACTCGACAAAGTCCCCGTCTTTTGCAACTCTAACTGTGATCACAGATCACGGCAAGCGGACAAAGCCCTCTCAACAGAAGAGTGCGGCGCCTGCCGGAGGGGAAACAGCCGCGCCGCGCGGCCGTATCAGGGAGACGAATCTGATGTCGAACACCAATCAATTCACGCGCCGCAGTCTGCTGAAGACCGCGGGCGGTCTCGCACTTGCTTCCGGCCTCTCTGCGCCATCGGTTCTGAGCGCGCAGACCTCCGACGTCATTCGCATCGGCCATCTCACGCCGCGTACCGGCTTTCTCGGCCCGCTCGGCGAATATGGTGTGATGGCCATCGATCTCGCTGTTGAGGAGATCAATGCCGCTGGCGGCCTGATGGGGCGCAAGGTTGAACTGCTCAAGGAGGACTCGATCAATCCTCAAACGGCATCGACCAAGGCGGAGCGCATGATCGAGCGCGACAAGGTCGCCTGTATCATCGGCGAAATTTCTTCGGCATCGTGTCTGACCATCGCGCAGGTCGCCACGCGCAACAAGACGCTGTTCATCAACACCGGCGGAAATTCCGATGCGCTACGCGGCAAGGACTGCCAGCGCTATATGTTCCACGTCGAGTCGCAGAACTCGATGTATGTAAAGACCGTCGGCCGCTCGTTTCTGCGCGATGGTCTCGTGAAGGGCAAGAAGTGGTACTCGCTCACGGCCGACTATGCCTTCGGCCATGACCTGCTAAGCGTATCGAAGCGCTTCATGCAGGCCAATGGCGGTAATTTCGCGGGCGACGACCTGGTGCCCACCGACGCCACGGACTTTTCTGCCTATCTCCTCAAGATCCGCGAGGCCAAGCCTGATCTCGTGGTGATCAATCTTGCGGGCAACCAGATCACCAACTTCCTCAAGCAATATGCCGAATTCGGTCTGACTTTCCCGGTCGGCGGTTTCGGCTTCGACACGGCTCTGGCCTGGGCTGCTGGCAAGGGCAATTTCGTCGGCACCTGGCCTGTGGTCTGGCACCATCTGCTGGACACGCCCGGCAGCAAGGCCTTCGTCGCGGCCTTCACCAAGAAGTACAACAAGCCGCCGGAGAACCAGGCCTGGGGCGACTACATCGCCACCAAGATTGTGGCGCAGAGCATCAACGAGTTGAAATCGGCTGAGTCGCCGAAGATCATCGAGCATTTCGAGAAGGGCGCGAAGTTCGATCTGTTGAAGACACGTCCCGGCTACTTCCGCGCATCGGATCATCAGCTGATGCACGAAATGTATGCGGTGACGGCGCTGCCTGCGGACAAGATCAAGAACCAGTGGGACATCTTCTCATCGAGCCCGGCCGTCCCGGGGCCGGATGAACCGCTCGAAGTGATTGCGTCTACCGCGGAAGAGAACGTCTGCAAATTCCCGAGCTAGCAACAATGTCGGCGTTTCGCCTTCGGGCGAGACGCCGACATTCTGCTCGCGAAGTTGCTTTCGTCTCGTCCTTCCGACCCCTGTCAGATGCGCATCAGCGCGCGACTGCGGAGCCCATATCATGTCCGCCATGTTGCTCACCCAGCAGATCCTCAACGGACTGCTTGATGGTGTCTATTATCTTCTGATTGCGCTCGGCCTGTCGCTGATCTTTTCGCTCGGCGGCATCGTGAATCTCGCGCATGGCGCGTTCTATGCGATTGGCGCCTATCTTACCCTTGTCATTTCGCCCTATCTCGGCTTCGGTGGTGCATTCGTCGTGGCCCCCGTTGTCGTTGCGTTGCTCGGCGTTGTCATCGAGCGGACGTTGTTCCGGCGCTTCTATCGGTCAGATCCCATTCTCTCGCTGCTACTGACTTTCGGGCTCGCGATGGTCGCCGAGCAGGCCTTGCGTATGATCTTCGGCGCGCCGCCTTTGTCGTATTCGATCCCGCCAGCGCTGCGCGGTCAGGTCGCGATCGGAAGCTTCATCTATTCGTTCTATCGCGTGGTGTTGCTCGGCATTGCCGTGGCCTGTGTGGTCGGGCTCTGGGTGCTGCTGCAGAAGACCTCATTCGGCCGTGTGGTCCGGGCCGGCGTGCAAAATCCGGACATGGTCGGAGCGCTCGGTATCTCGCTGCAGCCCTATATGTCGGTCGTCGCAGCCCTGGGTATTGGTCTGGCGGGACTCGCGGGCGTGTTGCTGGCGCCGATCTATTCGATCCATCCGGCGATGGGACAGGAGATCATCACGCCCGCCTTCGTGGTGGTCGTGATCGGTGGCCTCGGCTCGTTCTGGGGCGTGGTGATCGCTGCGCTGCTGGTCGGATTGGTCAAGGGCGTCATGGTCGGCATCGGCTATTCGGCGGCGTCCACGGCGGCGATCTATTTGTTGATGCTTCTGGTGCTGCTGTTCCGGCCGCGCGGCTTGTTCGGCGAACGCATCATGCGGTTCGAGTAAGGCGATGCCAATGTTGAATCGTCTTCCCGTTCCATTGCTGATCGCGGGCGTCGGCTTGCTCATCCTGCCGCCGATCTTGCTGGCGCTCGGATTGACCGTGACGTCGGCGACGGAGATCGTCGTCTTTGCACTGGCCTGCATGGCCCTGAATATCCTGGTGGGGCACACCGGTCTCGTCTCGTTCGGTCATGGCGCCTGGTTCGGCCTTGCGGCCTATGCTGCAGCGCTGATCCAGCGTAACTGGATGCCGAATTCATTCGTCGGGCCGACGCTGCTTGCGCTTGTCGTGGTGGCCATCACGGCGGCTGCCTTCGGCTACCTGATCCTGCGCCGCCGCGGCGTGTATTTCTCGCTGCTGACGCTGGCGCTCGCGGCCATGCTCTACAGCGTCTCGTTCCGCTGGACTGACGTCACCGGTGGCGAGAACGGCCTTGGCGGCATCACCCGGCCGGCACTGCTTGGCTTCGACCTCGATGCGGGTGCGACCTATTATTGGTTCGTGGCGCTGATCGCGTTTCTCGTGCTGATCCTGCTGTGGCGCTTCCACAATTCCACGGTCGGTTCGGTGCTGGTGGCGATCCGCGAAAACGAACAGCGCGCGCGCTTCCTCGGCTATCCCACCAATCGCTACAAGCTCGCCGCCTTCGTGCTGTCGGCTACCATCACCGGGCTGGCCGGCATTCTGCTGCTCTACAAGAACCGTATGACGTCGGCGGATCCCATTTCGGTGGCGTTCTCTGGCGAGCTTCTGGCCATGGTCGTGATCGGCGGCATGCGCAGTTTCCTCGGGCCGGCGCTCGGTGCGCTGTTTTTCATTCTGTTTCGTGAGTTTCTCGGCATCTATTCCGAGAACTGGTTGTTCTGGTTCGGTCTCGTTTTCGTTGGCTTCATCATCTTCTCGCCTACCGGCCTAATCGGTATGGGCGAGCGGCTGATCGCGCCATTCCGCAAGAAAGTGGAAGAAGACGCGGCAATGTCGGCGCGGCGCATCGAAGTGCTACCACTGCCGGAGTTTTTGCGACCGAAGTCGTCAGTCGACGGAGCGGTACTCGCTGCCAGCCATATCGTGAAAAGTTTCGGTGGCATCAAAGCCGTGCAGGGCGTCGATATCGCCATCGCCGATCGCACGCTGCATGCGCTGATCGGCCCGAACGGTGCCGGCAAGACCACGGCGTTCAATTTGCTGTCGGGTATGTACAAGCCGGATCAGGGAAGCGTGTCGCTGATGGGCATGCCTATCGCAGGCCATACACCGGAAGATATTGCAAGGGCCGGCATTGGGCGTTCGTTCCAGATTACCAACCTGTTTCCCACGCTCAGTGTTGGCGAAAATATCCGCCTCGCGGTGCAAGCACGGCATCCGCGGCGCTTCGATCCCGTGACCAACGCGCTATCGATTAGCGCAATCAACGCGGAGACCGATGCGGTGATCCGCTATCTCGGCCTCGCTGGAATCGAGAAGGCAGAGGCAGGCATGCTGTCTTACGGCGGCCAACGCCTGCTCGATATGGGCGTCGCGCTGGCTACAGCGCCGCGCGTCCTGTTGCTTGACGAACCGCTTGCAGGCCTCGCTGCTGCCGAACGTGAACGTATCGGTGCGATCATCAAGCGCATCTCGACCGATTTACCGGTCCTGCTGGTCGAGCATGACATCGATCGGGTGTTCCAGCTGGCCGACCACGTCACCGTCATGAATGAGGGACGCGTATTGCTGGATGGCTCCGTCGAAGAGGCGCGGTCCAGCCCGAAGGTGCAGGAAGTCTATATCGGGTCGGGCACGACGGCTGTGGCTGCGCGCCCCCGCGAGACCGCGGCGGGGGCGAAGCCGCTGCTGACGGTGAAGAATGTCGATACGTTCTATGGCAAGAGCCATATTCTCAACGACGTCAATTTTACCCTGCACGAGAACGAGATCATCGCACTGCTCGGGCGCAATGGCGCGGGTAAGTCGACCTTGCTCAAGTCGTTGATCGGGATCGCGCCGGCATCGAATGGCTCTATTCAACTGGCAGGCAGCGAGTTGATCGGCCTGTCGTCTGCGGAAGCTGCGCGGCTCGGCATCGGCTACGTACCACAGGGACGCGCCTTGTTCGCAGGCATGACCGTCGAGCAAAATCTCGAACTTGGTGGTCTCAAGCGGCAGACTGGCAATGGTGTGCATTGGACCCGCGAGCGCATCTACGACTATTTCCCACGCATTCGTGAGCGTCTCGACAGTCCCGCCGATTATCTGTCAGGCGGCGAGCAGCAGATGGTGGCCGTGGCGCGCGCGTTGTCGGGCGACGTCCGCGTCTTGTTGCTGGATGAGCCATTCGAAGGATTGGCGCCCGCGGTCGTGGAGCAGTTGTTTGAAACCTTTGACCGGCTTCGCAAGGAAATTGCCATCATCATCGTCGACCATAATCTCGATCTGGCTTTGGCTTTGTCCGATTCGACGGTGGCGCTGGAACGGGGCAAGGTCATTCATCAGGGGCCGTCGAAGGCCCTGCGTGACGATCTCGATCTGCGCCGCAAGGTGCTGTGGCTGTGAGAACATCAATGACACTGAACAATCGACATGTAGCGATCGTCGGCGTTGGCTTGATCGGACGCGCCTGGGCCGCGATTTTCGCGCGCGCTGGATGGACCGTGCGGCTGACAGATCCGCATCGCCCGACGCTGGATGCTGCGCCCGGGCTTATTCGCGATGAACTGCATGCGCTCGCCCGCCACGGACTTGCCAATGACCCCGACGGCGCCGCCGCGCGCATCTCGATAGCGGAAAGTCTGGCCGATGCGGTGAAGAACGTTTCCTTCGTACAGGAGAATGGCCCGGAGAACGTCGATCAGAAGATCGCCATCTTTTCCGAGCTGGATCGTCTTGCGCCTCCAGATGCACTGCTCGCATCATCCACCTCGGCCATCGTCGCCTCTCGCTTCACGGAAGCGCTTCCGGGGCGGGCGCGCTGCCTCGTCGGTCATCCCGTCAACCCGCCGCATCTGGTGCCGCTGGTCGAACTATGCGGCGCATCCTGGACCTCGCAGGAGACTATCGACCGCGCGCGTGAGATCTATCGCGAGATTGGGCAGGTCCCCGTGACCGTCAACCGCGAGATCAACGGTTTTATCCTCAATCGGCTGCAGGGCGCCTTGCTGGCGGAAGCGTTCCGTCTGGTCGGCGAAGGCTATGTCTCCGCGGAGGATCTCGATCACACTGTGAAGGACGGTCTCGGTCTGCGCTGGTCGTTTCTGGGCCCGCTGGAGACCATCGAGCTCAATGCGCCCGGCGGCATCCCGGATTACTGCGCGCGCTACACCGGTTTCTACAAGGAGCTGGCCGCTGCATCGGCAGGGCCCGAGGTTTATCAAAGCCCGAATGTCGACCGGGTGATAGCGGCCTGGCCGCATCAGCCGTCGCCCGATCGGATTGCCGCACTGACACAACAACGCAACGAACGCCTCGCAGCGCTGGCGGCTCACAAGGCCACGCAGCGTCCCAAATCCTGACTACACCATCTCTTAACAGTAAGACGGAGACTGACATGAGCCGCAAAGTCATCATCACCTGCGCCGTGACGGGCGCGATTCATACGCCCTCGATGTCCAAAGCATTGCCGGTAACGCCGCAAGAAATCGCCGACGCTGCCGTCGATGCGGCGGAAGCCGGCGCCGCCATTGTGCATCTGCATGCGCGCAACCCGAAGACCGGGCAACCCGATCAAAGTCCCGAAGCCTTTGCGCCATTCCTGAAGATCATCAAGCAGCGCACCAATGCGGTGATCAACCTGACTACCGGTGGTGCGCCCACCATGACGGTGGATGAACGCGTACGGCCTGCCGCGGTCTACAAGCCGGAAGTCGCCTCGCTCAACATGGGCTCAATGAATTTCGGATTCTTCGGGATGCTGAACCGCTTCAAGAAGTTCGAACATGATTGGGAATTGAAGCACCTGCAGAACAAGGACATTGTGTTCCGCAACACATTCCAGGACATTGAGTATGTGCTGAAGACACTGGCCGAGACGGGTACACGCTTCGAGTTCGAATGCTACGACACGGCGCACCTCTATAATCTCGCCTACTTCCTCGAACAGGGGCTGGTGAAGCCGCCGCTGTTCATCCAGACGGTGTTCGGTTTGCAGGGCGGTACAGGTGCACATCCCGAAGATGTGCTGCACATGAAGCGCACGGCGGATCGGTTGTTCGGCGACAAGTATGTCTGGTCGGTGCTCGGCGCCGGTCGCAATCAGCTGCCGATCGCGGCGATGGCCGCGGCCATGGGTGGCAATATCCGCGTCGGTCTGGAAGACTCGCTGTGGGCGGCGCCAGGTCGCATGGCCTCCTCGAATGCCGAGCAGGTCACGCTCGCGCGCAAAATCGTCGAAGGCTTGGGTCTTGAGATCGCGACCCCGGATGAAGCGCGCGAGATGCTTGATCTGAAGGGTGGAGACAAGCTGGAGGTCTAAGCTATCCCTGGAGGAGGCGGACAGTGCAAGAGATGTCCGCCTGCTCTGCTTTGGGGGAACCCTGCTGGCGAATGCCCGCTTCTGACACAAAGTCGACGTGATGGGTTACCGCTTTTGGCGCAAAGCGGACATTTGGCGCGCTGGACGTTGCGGGGATCGCATACTTTATCGTTCATGAATTTGGCATTTCTCAACCAAATCTCTCCGTATGATTCTGTTCACCATCCGCTTTAGGGAAGCGAAGAGCCGCATAAGAGATGCTGTGCCATGTTCGAAGATCAACTTCGACAAGGAGGCGTCAATGGCCCTTATCATTATGCCGTTTTTGGTGACCGCAGCGGCTGTCGGTATGTTTGTCCTGGCGACCGAGCGCACCGATGACAAACAATGCAGTTAGGCGCGGGGCTGGTCAGATTTAGAAACTTCCGGCTGATCGGAGAGCAGCTGAACAGCTTGCGAGATCAACAAGGCTACATCGCTTAGATCCAGGCGTTGGGCCCGGCCTCGCATGATGTGCAGATCGTTTTTCAACAGAATAAGTTGAGCGCGGCGAGAAACATCATGCATCTTGGGTTCCCTAGCGTGGGAACCGCCCAGCTTATAGCGCCGAATTACTGCACATGAATGTTCAATGCATCCCATATGACGTCAGATCTGTCATGCAACTCGCTCCGGTCTGATCACTCGCTTGTTATCGTTTGGTAGTCGCTTCTGGATTTGGCCGAATTGATAAGGAACGTCGGGGGCGTTTGCCGGTATGCGAGTCCGCCCTTGTTCAAAGCGAAGGGGCGCAAACCAGAATCACGCTGGCTCAATTAATCAGATCCAACGCTGGCTTATCGCGAGATCCTTGGTGGCTGTGTCGAGCGGCGCACGATGAGCAGGGGCGCTGTGACGACATAACGCGCATCGCCGCGGACACCTTCGATCAGGTCGAGCAGGAGCTGGCCGGTTTGTTCACCCATCTCGCGGTGGCTGATGCGGATCGTGGATAGCGGCGGATCCACCAGATCCACCAGCGGCATGTCGTTGTGACCGATCACTGACAGATCTTCCGGACATCGCCGGCCCGTTTCGCGCAACGCTTCATAGATGCCGAGCGCGAGGAGATCGTTGGCTGCGACGATGGCGGTGGCCTCAGGCTGTCGTGCGAGCAGTCTGAGTGCGGCAGCGCGTCCTGCCTCGCGCGTGAATGCTTCAGCCTCTTCAATATCATTGTCGGCTGGCGCGAAACCGGCTTCGTGCATTGCCTCCAAGAAACCGCGGCGGCGAAGCGATCCGGTCGATAGCATTTGCGGGCCGGCGAGGTGGAGGATGTGGCGATGTCCAAGTTCGAGAAGATGCGCAACCGCGAGCCGCATGCCGGCCACATCGTCCGAGACCACCGAAGGCACACGCGCCTCAGCTTCCGCGCGATTGACAAGCACGACAGGGACTTTCCAACTCAGACAACGCTCGATCGAATTATCCTTGAGCGCGACATTCGCCAGCACGAGGCCATCCACGCGGCGCGCCACGAGCCGTTGAACGATGTCGTCGGTGCCCGTCCGTTGCGGTTGCGGGTCGGCGACAATCAGCGCGTAGCCGCGCGCCGATAGCACGTCTTCGAGGCCGCCGATGATCGGCGAGAAGACGGGGTTCGCGATGTCCGGGACGATGATGCCGACCATGTTCGAACGGCCGCTGCGCAGACTCGCGGCCACCGTGTCCGGGCGGTAACCCAGCCGCTCCGCTGCTTCCAGAATCCGGCGCACGACCGGCTCACCGATCCGTCCGCGGCGGGCAGGGTCGAGCGCGCGCGACACGGTGGAGGGGTGCACTCCCACCTCGCGCGCCACGTCTTTGATTGTCGTCATCCCTGCCACGATCTCCAAACTAGCTGGTGCGGTTGACTTGCGCAATCGATTGCACTACATGTGCAATCGATTGCGCAGCGTGGACAGCCAAAAATTCGCAATGTGAGGGAGTGTCGATGATCATCACGCGTCAGGAGGATGTGACCGACGTTGTGCTTGCCGCGATGAGCGGTGCGCCGAACGAGCGGTTGCGCACGGTCATGGCCGTTTTCGTTCGTCATCTGCACGAATTTGCCCGCGAGGTTCGGCTGACCGAGGCGGAATTCGAGTTTGCTATCGATTTCCTGAACCGCATCGGCCAGGCGACAAACGACACCCATAACGAGGGCGTGTTGTTCAGCGATGCAGTCGGGCTCTCGACATTGGTCTGCCTGTTGAACAACGGCCAGGATGGCGCGAGCGAGACCGCCGCAGCGTTGCTCGGGCCGTTCTGGCGGGCGAACGCTCCGCGCGTGGAGAATGGTGCCTCGATCTTGCGTTCGCCGACGCCCGGTGCACCACTGTTCGTCGATTGCCGCATCACCGACGCACTGGGAGCGCCGCTCTCGGGTGTCAGCGTTGATGTCTGGCAGGCCTCGCCATCGGGAATGTACGAAAACCAGGACGCGGGTCAGGCTGACATGAATTTGCGCGGCGTGTTTGAGACCGATGCGAATGGCCGCTTCGCGTTCCGCTCGGTCAAGCCTGCTGGCTATCCGGTGCCGACCCATGGTCCGACCGGGGAGATGCTGGCCGCGCAGCGCCGGCATCCGTTCCGGCCGGCGCATCTGCATGTGCTTGCCTTCAAGCCAGGCTTCAAGACGCTGATCACGCAGATCTTTGTCGATGACGACGAGCATCTGGAGAGCGACGTCGTATTCGGCGTGACGCGTGCGCTGATTGGCGATTTCCGCAAGGGCGAAGGCGCGTCGCCAGCGCCGGATGTCGCTGGCGAATGGTTCAGCCTCAACTACACATTCGTCATGGAGCCCGGCGAAGCCGTCCTCCCGCATCCTCCCATCAAGTGAGCTGTCGATGTCGGATATTCTCGCTAACAAGGTAGCCGTGGTGATCGGCGGTTCGGGCGGCATCGGCGCCGCAGCCGCGCAAGCTTTGGCAGCCGAAGGTGCCCGTGTCGTCGTGACCTGGCGCTCTGGCGAAGCAGCTGCCAACGCGTTGCTGGCCGGCCTTCCGGGCGAAGGCCATCTCGCCAGACGCGCGGTAATTGAAGATAGCGCAACGCTGACGGCGCTTGCCGGCGAGGTGGAGCGAGCGTTCGGTCGCTGCGATATTCTCGTCAACACCGCCGGCTACACCAAGCCGATCCCGATCGGCGATCTCGACGCGTTGACCGACGAGTTCATCGACGACATGTTCAAGGTGAACTGGCGCGGCCAGTTCGCGGCCATCCGCGCTTTCACGCCGCTGCTCAAGGCGAGCGGCGACGGGCTCATCGTCAACGTTTCCTCGATTGCGGGGCTGAATGGCGTCGGCTCCAATCTGGCTTACGCTGCGATCAAGGCGGGCATCGACACCATGACCAAGTCGCTCGCGCGGGCGTTAGCGCCGGCAGTGCGCGTGATGGCGGTGTCGCCGGGCGTGGTGGCCACTGACTTTGTGCCGGGCCGTGATGCGGCCGCGCTTGAAAAGGTCGCGGGGACCATTCCGCTCAAGCGTGTTGCGACGGCCGAGGATGTCGGCCGCGCAATCGCGGCCTGCGCCACCCACCTGACCTATTCCACCGGCTCGCTGATCGTCGTTGACGGCGGCCGAGCGTTATAAGGAGAGATTGATGCGCCCGATGCTCGACAAGATCGTCATCACTTGCGCCGTCACCGGCAATCTGACGCGGCCGGACCAGACCCCCCATCTGCCAATCACGCCGGAAGAAATCGCCGACGCCTGTCTCGGTGCAGCTGAGGCCGGCGCGGCAGTCGCGCATATCCATGTGCGCGAGCCCGGCACCGGCGCGCCGTCAATGAAGCTCGAATATTATCAGGACGTCGTGGCGCGCATTCGCGCGCGCAATCGCAACCTGATCCTGAACATCACCACCGGTCCCGGCGGTCGTTTCGTGCCTTCGCAGGACGATCCCAAGGTCGCCGCCGCCGGTACTACGCTGATGAACCCGGAAGAACGCGTTGCCCATATCACGGCGCTGAAGCCTGACATCTGCACGCTCGATCTCAACACCATGAATTCCGGCGGGCAGGTGGTGATCAACACGCCCGGCAATGTGCGCCGCATGGCCAAGGTCATCCGCGAGGCCGGCGTGAAACCCGAGATCGAACTGTTCGATTCCGGCGATATCGCGCTGCTGCACGATCTCCTCGCCGACGGTACGCTCAGCGGCCCGGCGCTCACCTCCTTCGTGATGGGCGTGAAATACGGCTTCCAGCCGTCGCCGGAAACGGTGCTCTATGCGCGCGGTCTGCTGCCGCGGGATGCGCATTTCACGGCCATTGGCATCGGCCGCTCCACATTTCCCATGGTGGCGCAATCGGTGCTCGCCGGCGGTCATGCCCGCACCGGTCTGGAAGATGCGGTGATGCTCGGCCGCGGCGTACTGGCACCGTCGAACGCCGTGATGGTGGACAAGGCACGCCGCATCATCGAAGAACTCGGCGCGCAGATCGCGACGCCTGCTGAAGCACGCGCACTGTTCGATTTGCCGGGCGCCGCATAACACAGCATTCGAGGACTGAAATGACTGCAGCCGCCAAGACTTCCTCCAGCGTCACCGCAACATGCCTGCGGGTCGCCGCCAAGGCTGATCGCATCGAGAATGTGGCGCTCGGCATCGAGCAACGCACCCTCGCCTGCGCCAGGCCAGGCGATGCGCTGGTTGAGATAAAGGCCGCCGCGATCAATCCGTCGGACGCCAAGGCGACGCTCGGTCTGATGCCGCATGCCGTATTTCCGCGTACGCCTGGTCGGGACTTCGCCGGCGTCGTGATCGACGGACCGGCCGACCTGATCGGCAAGGAAGTATTCGGCTCGTCCGGCCAACTCGGCATCGGCCGCGACGGCACCCATGCCACGCATCTGGTGGTCGAGGCGTCCGCGCTGGTCGAGAAGCCGGCGAACATCAGCCTCGCGGAGGCGGCGGGCATCGGCGTGCCCTTCGTCACCGCGCAGGAAGGCTTTCGCCGCAGCAGCATGCCGAAACCCGGCGAGACGGTGTTGATCCTCGGCCTGAACGGCAAGGTCGGTCAGGCGGCGACGCAGATCGCGTCATGGCAGGGCGCTCGCGTGATCGGCGTCGTCCGCAAGGACGAGCTTTATGCCGGCTATGCCCATGGCGAGGTGACCGTCATCGATTCCAGCCGCAATGACGTCGCCGCGACGGTGCGCGAACTCACCGGCGGCAAGGGCGCGGATATCGTCTACAACACCGTGGGCGAACCCTATTACGACGCCGGCACGAAATCGCTCGCGCATCTCGGCCGTCAGATCTTCATTGCCTCCACCAAGGCCACCGTGCCGTTCGACATCTTCGCCTTCTATCGCGGCAAGCACACCTTCTTTGGTGTCGACTCGCTGTCGTTGTCATCGCCGGAAGCCGGTGAGATCCTGCGTGAATTGGTGCCGGGTTTCGCCAGCGGCGCGTTGAAGCCGTTTCCGATCAAGCCGGACGCGATCTACCCGCTAGAGCGCGCTGCAGAGGCCTATGTCGCCGTGCTCGGCTCCTCGCGCGACCGTCTCGTTTTTCAGCCGAACGGGTGAAGCCATGCATGTCGTCCGCCTGAACGATGCCCCGCGTTACGAAGCCCCTGGCCACAATGACATGCGGATGTTCCGCCTGCAGGGCCGCGACGCCGGGCCGGGCGATGTGATGTGGCTGGGCATGAGCCAGATTCTGCCGGGCGGCGGCATTACGCCCTCGGCCTCGCCGGAGGAGAAGTTCTATGTCGTCCTCGAAGGCGAAGTAACCTTCGAGACGCCGGATGGCATCGCCACTCTCGGCATCTGGGATTCCTGCCGCATCGCGCCCAACGAGACGCGCGCGCTGCGCAACGAGACGAAACGACCGGCGGTGGTGTTGCTTGCAATGCCGCTGCCCAACACCGCCAGAGGCTGAAAGCCCGGCACTTGGTTCTTTAAGGGAGAAAATGATGGATCGCCGACACTTCATGATCGGCTCTGGCCTCGCCGCGACTGCGGCGCTGATGGGCAGCGGAGCCATTGCACAGACTTATCCGAACCAGCTCGTGCGTATTATCGTGCCGTTTTCGGGTGGCAGCCTCACCGACATCCTTGCCCGTTCGGTGGCCGAGAAGCTTGCTGCGAAGTGGAAGCAGCAAGTCATCGTCGAGAACAGGCCCGGCATCGCCGGTGTCAGCAGTGTCGCCAAAGGCCCGACCGATGGCTCGCAGATCATGCTGACCTCAAACGGCCACAGCGTGATCGGCGTGGTCAACAAGAACCTCAACTTCGATCCGATCAAGGATTTCGCTGCGATCAGCCGCGTCGGATCGACGCCGTCCATCCTGATCGTGCCGCCGGATGCGCCGTTCAAGACGCTGGCCGAACTGATCGCTGCGGCAAAGGCCAAGCCGGATTCGCTGAGCTACAGCTCTGCCGGCGTCGGTAGTTCCACCGGTATCGCCGCCGAACTGTTCAGGCACCTCACGCAGACCAAGATGGTGCTGATCCCGCATCGCGGACTGCCGGAATCCCAGATCAGCATCATGCGCGGCGACACCTCGGTTGCCTTCACTTTCTTCGGCGTCGGTGGCGACCTGATCCAGTCGGGAAAGTTGCGCGCACTGGCAGTCACCGGCAAGAGCCGCATGGCGCAGCTGCCCGATGTGCCAACCTTCGCCGAGGCAGGGCTCCCCGAATTCACCTACGATAGCTGGTTCGGCATGCTCGCCGCCGCGGCGGTGCCGAAACCCATCGTCAGCCAGATCGCACGCGATCTCGCCGAGGCGCTCAGCGATCCGGCCCTGATCAAGCAGTTCGCCGCGCAGGGCGCCGACATCGCCAGCTCGACGCCAGAAGCGTTCGAGGCCGAATTGCGCGGCGATGCGGAGCGTTATGGCAAGCTCATCGCGATGTCGACGGACGGGGCGACAAAGTAAGAAGGCGGGCCTGCAGCACGCGACGCGTCTGCAGGCCCGTTGGCGCTACTTCTCGATATACGCGTCCGGCGTCGGGCAAGTCCGGTCCTTGTAGGGGACGAGCCACGGCGCGTAGTTCGCCTTGGTAATGATCGCGCCCGGAATCGTGACCTGCTTCGGCGCGCTCTGGCCGCGAATGGCGTTAAGGCCCACCGCGGTGGCGACGCAGCCGATCTTGAAGCCGTCAAACTCGGCGATCGCCAGCAGGCTGCCCGCCTTCACGGCTTCGACGGCCTCCGGCACACCATTGATCGAAACCACAGCAACGTTCTTGCGGCCGGCGGCATTGAGTGCCTCGATGGCGCCGAGCGCGGACGCGTCGGCAGCGGCGATCACGCCGTCAATGGTGCTGAACTGCTGGATCAGGTTTTCCATCGTCTGCATGCCGAGCAGGCGCTGGAAGTTGGTGGGCTGCGAGGCAAGTATCTTGATGCTCGGATAGTCCTTGGCCGCGGCGTCGAAGCCGCGCTTGCGTTCGTCGCCCGTAGTGGAACCCTTGACGCCTTCGAGGATCACCACGTTGCCCTTGCCGCCGAGATGGTCGAACAGGGTCTTGGCAATGTCATAGCCGAGCTTGTAATCGTCCTGACCGATGAAAGACAGGAACGGCGCGTCGCCGCCGCGGTCGTTGTAGTTGATGATCGGCAGGCCGGACTCGATCAGGCGCTTGATCGTTGGCAATTGCGCCTTGGCGTCGATTGGCATGAACAGCATCAGATTGGGCTTGGTCACGCCGACGTCTTCGAGCTGCGACATGCCTTCGGTGATATTGTTCGGCTTGGTCGGCGTGTAATATTTAACCGTCGCGCGCATTTTCTCCGCCATCTGCGCGACGCCGGCGCGCACACCCTCGAAATGCGGGTCCACTTGGTTCTTCGTGAAGGCTGCAATCACTTCGCCATCGGCGCGCACCGCCGAATTGAACAGGGTGCCGCAAATGACGGCGGCAAGAACGCATCGGATAGATCTGGTGGTTCGCATGATGGCCCCTCTGGTTGTGAATGACGAGACTGTGGTGAACTGGTGATGCCGGGTCTATCCGCTCCCTGATCGGCGTCGGCTGATGACGAGATCCGCAATGATGGCGACCAGGACGACGGCGCCGTTGACGAAGGGATGCCAGGTCGCTGCAACATTCAGCAGATTGAGGCCGTTGACGATGATGGTGAGCAGGATGGCGCCAAGCATGGTACCGACGATGTTGCCGTTGCCACCGAACAAGGATGTGCCGCCGACCAGAACTGCGGCGATAGCAGGAAGCAGCAACGGCTCGCCGATTCCGGGCTCGGCGGCATTGAGGCGTGCGAGATAGACGAGAGACGCGATGCCCGCCGTCAAGCCGCTGAGCACGTAGAGCAGCAGCCGACGACGCTCGACCGGGACGCCGGACAGCAGCGCGGCGGTCTGGTTGGCGCCCATGAAATACGCCTCGCGGCCGAAGGTCGTGCGGTGCAGGAGGATGCTGCAGGCGAGACAGACCACAAGCGTGATCCAGATCGGCAGCGGAACGCCGAGGAAGAAGCCGGTGCCGAAATAGCGAAACGACATCGGCATGCCGTAGATCGTCTGCCCGGCCATGAACCAGTAGGCGATGCCCTGCGCCACCCACAGCATGCCGAAAGTCGCAAGGAAAGGCGGCAGCTGCAAGCGGTTGATCATCAGCCCGTTAGCGTAACCGACTAGCGTGCCGGCGCCGATGGCGACCGCGACGCCGTACCACGGATTGCCGGTGGTCTTGATCGCGGCTGCGGCGAGACAGGCCGACAGCGTCAGATTGGCGCCCACCGACAGATCGAGCCCACCGCCGATGATGACGAGTGTGAGGCCGGACGCGACGAGAAACAGCAGGCTCGCCTGTCGTAGCATGTTCAGGAGATTGCTCACCGACGCGAATCCCGGATCGGCCGCGGTCAATGCGCCGGCGATCAGGGCGATCAGCACGAACCGGCCGAGCAGGGCCGCGGCGTCGGGCGACAGGGACGATGGGCGGATATCGAGCGTTGCCGGGATCGTCATGCCGTACGCCTCACAAATTGCTTGCGCGCCTGGTCGATCAGCAACGCGAGGATGAGCAGGATGCCGATGCACACGACCTGCAGCGACGAGTCGATGGACAGAATGTTGAGTCCATTGCGCAGCACGGTGATGGCAAGCGCGCCGAGCACGGCGCCGAACAGCCAGCCCTGTCCTTTTTCGAAGGAGGTGCCGCCGAGCACGACTGCGGCGATCGCCTCGAACTCCATGCCGATGCCGACGGTTGGATGCGCTGAATTGGTGCGTCCGATTAGCAACACCGCCGAAAGGCCGATGATCGCGCTGCCGAGCACATAGACGGCGAGGTGGACGAGATTGGCGCGAATGCCGGCGAGACACAGCGCGTCCTTGTTGCCGCCGATGGCGATCACGTAGTTGCCGAGCCGAGTGCGATAGAGCAGTAGCCACAGCACGGCATAAAGGGCGGCCGCGATCGCGATCGGCGTCGGAATGAACCAAAGCTGGGAGCGATAGAAGGTTTCGATGGCAGGCGTGAAACCGCCGACCGGATCTCCATTGGTGAGCACCAGCGCAATCCCCTGCATCAGCCCCATGGTGCCGAGGGTGACGACGAAAGCGGGTAGCGTCAGATAGGCGATCAGGACGCCGTTGAGGGCGCCAAAGGCGGTGCTGATCGCGAGTGCCGTCGCGCAGGCAGCGAACACGCTCCAGCCTGCGAGAAGCGCTTCAGCGACGATGACGCCACTCAGCCCGAGCAGAGCTCCGGCCGACAGGTCGAGGCCCTCGGTCATAATGATGAGCGTCATCGGCAGGGCGAGCATCAGTAGTAGCGAGGTCTGCAAGCCGACATTGATGAGGTTGGTCTGGGACACGAATCTCGGATTGACGATCGTGAACAGCACCAGCATCAGGATCAGCAGGAGGCCGGCGCCGGGGATTGCGCTGAGGAACTGGCCCATGCCGGACCTGCGCTGCAGCTGGATCGTTACGCTCATTGATGCACCGCCAGTTCGAGGATGGCCCGCTCGGTTAGCTGGTCGCCGGCGAGATGCCCGACGATGCGATGGTCGCGCATGACATAGGCGCGGTCGCAGAGCTGAACGAGCTCCGGCAGTTCCGAGCTGATGACGACGACACCGGCCCCGCCATCGACCAGTTGATCGATCAGGCGATAGATCTCTGCCTTGGCGCCGACATCGACACCGCGCGTCGGTTCGTCCAGCAGAAACAGTTTGGCTCCCGCGGCCAGCCATTTGGCCAGCACGACCTTCTGCTGATTGCCGCCGCTGAGGGTGTGGACGCTCTGGCGCGTGCCATGGGCGGCAATGCCGAGCTGTGCGATCAGCCCGCGTGTGTCCCGCTCAGCTTTGGCCGGTGAGAACCAGCCGGAGGTGAAGCTGCGCCACAACGAGGCGACTGTCGCATTGTCGCGGACATCGAGTGGCAGCGCCAATCCCTCCCGTTTACGATCTTCCGGGAGCAGGGCCATGCCCGCACGCACCCGTCTGTCCAGTGTAGCCGGCGCGCGCGATCCGAACAGAGCGATCTCGCCGCTCGCGATTGGATCCGCGCCGAACAAGGCGCGGACCACTTCGGTCCGGCCGGACCCAACGAGGCCGGCAAGCCCCACCACCTCGCCGGCGAGAATTTCGATGGAGATGTCCGACAGTTTGGCCGTGTTCACATCCCTGGCGAGCAGGACAGGCTCGCCGGGCGGGCGCGGCGTCCGCGCGAGTTGCGATCCGGATGGCCGTCCGATCATCGCACCGACCATCTCGGCCTGGCTTTTTTGATCGCGCAGCACGCTGGTCACGACAGCGCCGTCGCGCAGGATGGTGATGCGATCGCCGAGCATCTGCACCTCCTTCATGCGATGGGAGATGTAGACGATGGCGACGCGCTTCTCCGTCAATCGCGCGATGGTTTGAAACAGGCGATCTGATTCACGCTCGGAGATCGCCGCCGTCGGCTCGTCCATCACGAGCACCCGCGCGTTCTGCGAAAGCGCCTTGGCGATCTCCACCATCTGCTGCTGGGCTACGCCGAGATCGGCGGCGTATGCGTGGGTGTCGTAGTCGAGGCCGAGATCGTCAAGGATGGTGCGTGCGGCTGCATGCATGGCCGCGGAATCGACGAGGCCGAAGCGACTGAATGCGGCTTCGCGACCGAGAAAGATGTTCTGCGCGATGTCCAGATACGGGATCAGCGAGAATTCCTGGAAGATGACGGCGATACCAAGCGCGCTGGCATCGGCCGGGCGGGCGACGGCGACTCGCCGGCCCTCGATCTCGATATAACCGCGATCGGCCGCATAGGCGCCGTACAGCGTCTTGATCAGCGTCGACTTTCCCGCACCATTCTGGCCGAGGATGACATGGACCTCACCGGCATAGACGTCGAGCGACACGTTCTTGAGCGCATGCACGCCGGGAAAGGATTTGTCGATACCGACCAGACGCAGGAGCGGCGCATCGGCTTCGCTTCCGGTCGCCCGCGGCGCAGACCCCTTTGGGGCGTGCAGCGTGCGGTCCCCTTGCTCATTTTGATTTTCAGTGCCGTGCATCATTGTCGGCCTCGTTCGGCCCGATGACCCGGGGCCGGCGGGAGGTCACATCCGGTCTACTTTTGCACGGGAATGGCGGCGATCATGTCGAGCTCGACACGGGCGCCCTGGGTCGAGAGCTGGTTGATGCAGATGGTGGTGCTGGCCGGCGTCCAGTCGCCGAAATATTCCTTCATCACCTTCACCATACCGTCCTGGTCCCGGATGTCGGTCAGGTACTTCGTCACCTTGACGATGTCGGTCCAGGTCAGCCCTTCGTGATCCAGGATCGACTGGATCGTCTGCATGGCGCGGTGGGTCTGGTCCTCGATCGAATTCGGATGATCGTGCTCCTCCAGAACATGGGGATGCTTGTGATAGAGCGGCGAGGGCGTTGCTCCGGAAATGAAAAGCATGCCGCAGGGCACTTCGACCCGGATCGCTGGCGCATAAGGCATGTCCGGCTTCCGCTCCGGCATCGTCTGGATTTCCTTGACGTGCGGATTGGATGGCGAGGTCGCAAAGGCCGGCTTGGCTGTCATGATCATTTCCTCGATGGCGGGCGTTGATAACCTCGTGACCTTCTCGCGAGGGGGCATCCGATCAACCCGTCACGAAGCGTGAGGTCAAACTATCTTTGAGTCAAGATAAAATATCTTTGCAGAAAGATAGATGAATTTGCATATATTCGGTGCCCCGTGCCTATATGCTGATCATCATGACCACCGATTCGATTGACAAGATCATTGCTGGCTGGGGCCGGCGGCGGCCCGACCTCGACGCCGGCCACCTCGACGTCGTCGGCCGGATTGTCCGGCTGTCCGTGCATATGCGCAGCGCCATCGAGCCCGCACTCGAGGAGCAGGGCTTCAATTGGGAATTGTTCGACCTGCTCCTGACGATTTACCGCCGCGAGGCCGATAGCAGTATCGGTGTTCGACCGACTGACCTCTATGCGGAGTGCCTGCTGTCGTCGGGCGGGCTCACCGCGCGGCTGCGGCGTGCCGAGCAGGACGGCTTCATCGTCAGGCGTCAGGATCCTGAAGATGGCCGTGGTGCTCGGATCACACTTACGGCCAAGGGGCGAAATTCCGTAGACAAGGCGATTTCCCAGCACTTCAAGCTGTCCCGGTCGGTCGACGAGGTCCTGACGGCCAACGAACGCCAAACGCTCACGCGCCTGCTGCGGAAACTTCTGATTTCGGTCGAGAAGCCAAGTCTGTAACGGATCGCGTCTGAGCGCCCCCGTCGTCAGCAAATTCGGATTGGTCGTTGGCACCTTTCCATGTCACCGCGGCAGCGTGTGTCAGGTTTCGCTTAGCTTTGTCGGTGCCGTATTCTGACTTCTCTTTTGGCCGCGTCAGAAAATCTGACGAACGTCTTGGTCGGCAGCTTGATCGCGGCGACAGAATCCCGCGCAAGCAAAACCGGCTTCAGTACGATCCGATCGTTTTGAACCGGCGTTCCCTTGATCATCGCAATAAGGATGTGAGACGCCTGCGTTCCCAGTTCCGCAGTCGGTGTACTGATGGTCGTCAGCGCCGGTGCTATCGCATCCATGAACAGCATGTCGTTCATGCCGACCAGCGAGATGTTGCCGGGACATGAAATGCCCTTGTTTCTCAGGTGCCGAAGGCAGCCTACGGCCAGCATGTCGTTGCCAGCCACAATCGCCGTAATATTGGGGTTCTCCGTCAGCAAACGTTCGCAAGCGAACTCGCCTTCCTCGACCGTAAAGGCCTCACCGAAGACGGCAGTGGGCGCAACTCCGTCTTGAGCCAAGACTTTGCAAGCGCGCCGAAAGCCGCGATAGCGGTGGTAACCCGTCGACACATTTTGCGGGCCGCCGACATGAGCAATTTGCCTGTGCCCACACTCGGCGAGATGATGAACCGCCAGTTCCATTGCCTTCGCGTCGTCGACCCGGACGCTCGGAATGAATTCGCTTTCAGGATCGCGAAACACCGCGACGACTGGAATATTCGCCTCGACGCAGGCTGCGATGCCGGGATCGTTTCGCTCGAAGGTCGCGACGATCAGCCCCTCGACGCCTTGCTGGATGAAACGATCGATCAGCGCGGCCTGCCTGAGCGGATGGTTGTCGGTATTGCCGACGATGGTGACGTATCCAATCTCGGCGAACCGGTCCTCAATCGCCCGCACTATGGGGGGATGGACGGGGTCACCAAGGTTCGAAACAATAACGCCGACGGTGCGAGATCGCTGGGTCCGAAGCGCCGATGCCATGGCGTTGGCCCGATATCCCAGCTTCTTCGCGCAAGCTTCGACGCGCTCGATCATTTCTGGGGAGATCAGGTGGCGCTTCTCGGGATTGAGCCCGCGCGACACCGTTGACCAATGGACGCCAGCACACTTCGCGACATCAATGATTGTCTTACGCGACGACCGCTCCTGAAGCGCGGGTGACGTCTTCTTGGTATTCTTGGTTTTTTTGGGCATCGCCATCCAGCCTGCTCGCGCGCGTCGTCGTATCCGCTAACGATCACGTGAGAATGCCTCATCTTGCACAAATTGACAAACGTGTGCAGAGTTTCTTGACAAACGTGTGCACGGGAATGATGGTAGCGAAAATCCGCTGCATGCCTTGGTGCAATGCAGCAGAGGCGCCTAACGGCGTCGACGATGAGGGATGGAATGATGGAGAGCTTCGTCTATCAGGCGGCGCCCATGCGGGTCGTCTTCGGCTCGGGACGGCTGGCAGATCTGGCCGCTGAGCTCGACCGACTCGGCGTTAAGCGCGCACTCGTTCTGACGACAGCCCAGCAGAAATCTCACGGCGAGCAGATTGCCGCCCTGATCGGTGACAGAGCGGCGGGCGTCTATGCCGGTGCGGTGATGCATACGCCGGTTGATGTGACCGAACTTGCGATGCAGCAGGTCAAGGCTCTGCAGGCCGACGGCATCGTCGCGGTGGGCGGTGGTTCGACCATCGGGCTAGGCAAGGCGATCGCGCTACGGACCGACCTGCCGCAAATCGTCGTACCGACCAGCTATGCCGGGTCCGAAATGACGCCGATCCTGGGTGAGACCCGCGAGGGACTGAAGACCACGCAATCGAGCCCGAAGATACTCCCCGAAACGGTCATCTACGACGTCGACCTGACGCGCACATTGCCGCCTGCATTTGCCGTGACATCGGGCGTCAATGCAATCGCTCACGCTGTCGAAGCGCTCTATGCGCGCGATGCCAATCCGGTCGTGTCGTTGATGGCGGAAGAGGGCATTCGCCTGTTCGCCGGCGCGCTGCCGAAGCTTGCGGCTGGCGAGGACAACGCGGCGGCACGCGATAATGCCCTGCGCGCTGCCTGGTTGTGCGGCGCCTGTCTCGGCGCCGTCGGCATGGGTCTGCATCACAAGCTCTGCCATACGCTGGGCGGCACGTTCAATTTGCCACATGCCGAAACCCACACGGTGATCCTGCCGCATGCGATGGCCTATAATGCTCCCGCCGTGCCAGTTGCGGCGGCTCGCGTCGCGCGCGCGCTTGGCGCCGGACAGGCCGCGCAGGGACTGTTCGATCTTACGCAGGGACTTGGCGCCAAAGTCGCGCTGCGCGATCTGGGAATGCCGAAGGACGGCATCGAACGCGCCGCCGACCTTGCCGTCAGCAATGCCTACTGGAACCCGCGGCCGCTGGAACGCGATGCCATCCGCGATCTGATCGCGCGGGCCTGGGCGGGCGAACCTCCGGTCGTAGCGGAGGCGTTGCGATGACGGCCACGCGCACGCTCATCAAGTCCGCCACGATCCTGACAATGGACGACACGATCGGCGATCTCGCGCAAGCCGACCTGCTGGTTGATGGCGATCGCATCGTCGACATCTGGCCGGGCCTCGATGCCGGTGATGCGGAGATCGTCGATGGTCGTGGTCGCATCGTCATTCCGGGCCTTGTCAACGCGCATATGCATACGTGGCAGACCGCCTTGCGCGGCTTCTCCGCGAACTGGACGCTTCCCGAATATTTCCGCCGGATGCATGCGGGACTGGCCACGGTCTTTCGTCCCGAGGATATCCATATCGGCACGCTGATGGGCGCGCTGAACCAGATCAATTGCGGCACCACCACGCTGGTTGACTGGTGTCACAACAACCCAACGCCTGCGCATAGTGATAGCGCCGTCGCGGCGCTGAAAGAGAGCGGCATCCGTGCCGCCTTCTTTCACGGCTCGCCGAAGCCGGAGGCGGCGCCGGGGCAGCCGCACTTCTCCGAGGTTCCGCATCCGCGCCATGAGGTCGAGCGCTTCCTGGCAGGGGCACTGTCTAGCCGCAGTGATCGCGTCACGCTCGGGCTCGCGATTCTCGGCCCGCATTATTCGACCATGGATGTTGCCATCCATGATTTCGAATTGGCGCGTGAGTTCGATCTGATTGCCTCGATGCATCAGGGCGGAGGCCCGGCCAAGACGCCGGGTGGCTGGGCGAAGCTGATTGCAGCCGGTCTGGTCGGTCCCGGCATCAACATCGTGCACGGCAACGATCTTCCCGACGATCTGCTGCATCAGCTTGTCGATCTCGGCGTGTCGTTCTCGGTCACGCCAGAAAATGAAATGAATCAGGGCCACGGCTACCCGATCACCGGGCGGCTGTTGAAGCTGGGATCGCGGCCATCGCTCGGGGTCGATCTGGAATCGGTGCTGCCCGGCGACATGTTCAGCGTTGGCCGCATCGCACTTTCGATGCAGCGTGCGCTAGACAACGCCGAGAGCCGGCGGGCCACGGGCGCCATCCCGGCTGCCACGACGATCACGACGCGTGAGGCCTTGCGCTGGATCACCATCGAGGGCGCTCGCATGCTCGGGCGTGAAGACACCATCGGTTCGCTCACACCGGGCAAGAAGGCGGATCTGGTCGTCATCAATGCCACCGACCTCAACCTCTGGCCGGTCCATGATCCGGTTTCTACGGTCCTGATGCAGTCCAGCATCGCCAATGTCGAGGCGGTCATGATCGACGGCATCTGGCGCAAGCGAGGCGGACACCTGCTGGCGGAGAACCTCGACCACAAAAAGAATGAACTCGAGCGATCAGGCATGCGTATCGTCTCCGAGATCGAACGTCAGGAGAAAGCGGCATGACAACCCCGTCGAGAGATCAAGCACAGGCCGTCGCCTGGATCGGTGTTGGCAAGATGGGCTTGCCGATTGCCGGCCGCATGGTGGAGGCCGGTATCCGTGTCACCGGTTACGACCCAAGCCAGCAGCGCTTGGTGTTGGCACAGCAGCTTGGGCTTCAGACGGCTAACTCCGCGGCGGACGCCGCTGCAAACCACTCGATCATCTTCACATCGCTGCCCGACGATGCGGCGTTGCGTTCCGTGGTGCTCGGACCAGACGGCTTGCTGAACAAGCTGACACGTGGTGCGGTTCTGATCGAGACGAGCACTGTCAGCGCCGAAATATCAGCGGAGGTTGGTGTCGCGGCGGAGGCAACGGGTATTGCCTATCTGCGCGCTCCGGTGTCCGGCAATGCAGCGATCGCGCATACCGGCGCGCTGACCTGCTTCGTGTCGGGGCCGCGCGACGCGTTCGATGCGGTTCAGCCGGTGCTGGCGACGTTCACACGCGCGCAAACCTATCTCGGCGTGGCTGAAGAGGCGCGATTTGCCAAGCTCGCGGTCAACCTGATGATCGCGGTGTCCGCCGGAATGATGGCCGAAAGTCTCGCGCTGGCGCGCAAGGGCGGCATCTCCTGGCCGGATATCCTCAAGGTCCTGGATGATAGTGCGGTCGCCTCGCCGATGGTCAAGTACAAGACGCCGCCACTGGCCACGCGCAACTTCGAGTCTACTTTCTCGTGCCGGCAGATGGCCAAGGATCTCGACCTCATCATCGGGGCCGGCCATCACGTCGGCGTGCCGCTGCAACTCGCAGCGCAGGTGCGAGAAATCTACGGATCGCTTGTTGCGCAAGGAGATGGCGAATCCGATTTCATCGCCACCGTGCGCCATGTCGAGCGACTGTCGGGTCTCGGCGAGCCGAAGCTTGGGTGAAGGGAGGCCATGCGGAATTTCAACGAGAACACCATCACCGACGCCGTGCTGGATCGCATCACGGATGCCGGCCAGCCGCGGATCAGACAGATCAGCGAGGCGCTGGTACGCCATCTGCATGCCTTAGTCCGGGAGATTCGGCCGACCCAGAGGGAATGGGAGCAGGGCATCGAATTCCTGACGCGTACCGGTCACATGTGCGACGATAAGCGCCAGGAGTTCATCCTGCTTTCGGATACGCTCGGGGTGTCGATGTTGGTCGATGCTATCAATCATGGTGCCGAAAAAGGTGTGACGGACACGACCGTGCTCGGGCCGTTCTTCGTCCAGGCGGCCCCGGAGAAGAAGCTTGGCGAAGACATCTCCGGTGGCATGGAGGGCGATCCGATGATCGTGACGGGATCGGTCTCGATGCCGGATGGCAAGCCGATCGCAAATGCGACAATCGACGTCTGGCACTCCGACGACGACGGGTATTACGATGTTCAGCAGCTCGACAAGATCGGCGATCTGGCGATGCGTGCGCGGTTTCATGCCGATGCCGAGGGCCGTTTCCGGTTCTGGTCGATCAAGCCAGCGGCCTATCCGATCCCGCATGACGGGCCGGTCGGCGATATGCTCACGGCTCAGGGGCGTCATCCGTGGCGGCCCGCCCATGTTCACTTCATGATCTCGGCGCCTGACTTCGAACAACTGGTGACGCATGTGTTCGTCGCGGGCGACAAGTATCTCGACTCCGACGTCGTCTTCGGCGTCAAAGATACGCTCATTCGCGAATTCGCCCGCAAAGATGCCGGCGAAGCTCCCGACGGGCGCATGCAGAACACGCCTTACTATCATTTGAATTACGATTTCGGTTTGAAGCCAGACGCCAACAAGGCGCATGCTGTCTAGCTAACAATGCGCATCACGGGCCGCAGAGCCTGAGCGCTGATATGGAAGGGGAGGATGCTATGGGAGCGCCAGTGAGCGCCGAGACGGCCGTGGTCCGTCTGAACGAGATCATTGGGGCGCGCGCGACGATCGCGCGCGGCGTGCTCGATGATCACGGCCGCAGCGAGGCCTATCACGCCAGTCGTCCACCGGACGTCGTGGTGTTTCCGGAGACCACGCAGGAAGTCGCTGAGATCGTGAAACTCTGCGGCGAACTCGGCATGCCGGTCGTTCCATTCGGCGCGGGCACCTCGCTTGAAGGCAATGCGGCATCGGTGGCTGGCGGCGTCTGTATCGATTTTGCGCGGATGAATCGCGTGCTCCGGGTGCATGACAAAGACCTCGATGTCGTCGTGCAGCCTGGCATCACCCGCAAGCAGCTCAACGCGCATCTGCGCGACACCGGATTGTTCTTTCCGATTGATCCCGGCGCCGATGCGTCGATCGGCGGCATGACTTCGACGCGCGCGTCCGGGACCATGGCCGTCCGCTACGGTACCATGAAGGACAATGTGCTGGCGCTCGAAGTCGTGCTGCCGGATGGACGGGTGATCCGCACCAGCCAGCGTGCGCGCAAGTCGTCTGCCGGTTACGATCTTACCCGGCTGTTCGTCGGCTCCGAGGGCACCCTCGGCGTCATCACCGAAATCACCCTGAAACTTCATCCTTGGCCCCAGGCGATCTCGTCGGCCGTCTGCAGCTTCGGGCGGCTCGATCAGGCCATCGATGCCGCGATTGAAGTGATCCAGTCGGGCATTCCGGTCGCGCGGATGGAACTGCTGGATGAAGTCATGATGCGCGGCATCAATGGTTATTCCAAACTTGGCTATCGCGAGGCGCCGACGCTGTTCTTTGAATTCCACGGCACCGAGGCGAGCGTCGCGGAGCAGGCCGAACTGGCGGAGGCGATCGCTGCCGAACATGACGGCCAGGGCTTCCAATGGGCGCGGGCCGCCGAAGACCGGACGAAGCTGTGGCATGCCCGCGACAACACCCTCTATGCGGGTCTCAGCCTGAAGCCGGGCGCCAAGGCAATGATCACGGATGTCTGCGTGCCGATCTCACGGCTGACGGAATGTCTGACTGAAACCCGCCGCGATATCGATGCCAATGGACTGATCGCGCCCGTGGTGGGCCATGTCGGCGACGGGAATTTCCATCTGCTGATTTTAATCGATCAGGACAATGCCGACGAGGTCGCGCGTGCCAAGGCGCTGCACGCCCGGTTGGTGGCGCGGGCGATCGCGATGGAGGGCACCTGCACCGGCGAACACGGCATCGGTACCGGCAAGATTGGATTCCTCCAGGACGAGCTCGGCGACGCCGTCGATATCATGCGTGGCATCAAGGCGTCGATCGATCCGAAAGGCATGATGAACCCCGGCAAGATCTTCTTGCCCAATGCACCGGTGCTGGCATGACGCAGCTCGCTCAGTCCAAGGCGGCCATGTCGATTGTTCAGGCGGCGCCGCCGCTGTTCGAACTGCGCGGCATCTCCAAGGAATTCCCGGGAGTGAAGGCACTCGACGATGTGTCGTTCTCGGTGTGGCCAGGCGAGGTGCACATGCTGCTCGGCGAGAACGGAGCAGGCAAATCGAGTCTGATGAAAGTACTGTGCGGGGCCTATCGCGCCGATAGCGGCTCGTTCCACTACAACGGCGAGACAGTCGAGATCGCGTCGCCGGCCGATGCGCAGAAGCTCGGCATCGCCGTCATCTTCCAGGAATTCTCGCTCGTCCCCTATCTCGACATCGCGCAGAACATCTTCCTTGGACGCGAGCCGGCAGGACGTGTTCCCGGCACGATCGATCGCAAAAAAATTCTGGCCGATGCCAGGCGCGTGCTGGATTCGATTGGATTCGACATCGATCCGGCGATCCGGATCGAGAAGCTGGGCGTCGCCCAGCAGCAGATGGTGGAGATTGCAAAGGCCATCAGCCAGAGCGCGCGAATTCTCGTGATGGATGAGCCAACGGCGGCGCTGTCCGATCGCGAGACGGAATTGCTGTTCGCACTGATCGCGCGGCTCAAGGCAGACGGCGTCGCCATCATCTACATTTCGCACCGCATGGCGGAGGTGTTCTCGCTCGGTGACCGCATCACGGTGCTGCGCGATGGGCGTCGTATCGATGAAGTGAAACCCGGTGCCGTGTCATCGGACGATCTGGTCCGGATGATGGTCGGTCGCAGCGTCGATATGAGCTATCCACGGACCTTCGCCCAGACCCCTGGCAAGGTCATGCTTGAGGTGAAGGGTCTCTCCTCTGCCTCGGGCATTGCGGGCATCGACCTGGTGGTGCGGCAAGGCGAGATCGTGGGGCTGTGCGGGCTGGTCGGCTCGGGGCGCACCGAAGTGGTGCGGGCCATCTTCGGAGCCGACAAGGCGACCGCAGGACAGATCCTGTTCGACGGCCAGGAGAAATCCGGTGGTCCGGACGAAGCTGCCAGACTGGGGCTCGCGCTGATTCCGGAAAGCCGCAAGGCCGAAGGTCTGGCTCTGATCCGCTCCGTCGGAGACAACCTGATCGTTTCCGCGCTACGCAAGATCTTTCCGCGTGGCTTCTTCGATCAGGGGAAATCCAGGCAGGTTGCCAATGATCTGATCCGGCAGTTGAGGATCGTGACCCCATCGGACAAGCAGGCTGTGGGTCTTCTGTCCGGCGGTAATCAGCAGAAAGTCGTCATCGGCAAATGGCTGGCGGCCGGCGCCAAGCTGTTCATCTTCGACGAACCGACACGCGGCATCGATGTCGGAGCCAAGGCCGAGATCTTCGCGCTCATCGACCGGCTGGTCGCGGATGGTGCCGCTGCGCTGATGATCTCGTCGGAGCAGGCGGAAATCTGCCACGTCTGTGATCGCGCCTATGTCATGTGCGACGGACGGATCGCGGGTGAACTGGCTCGCCACGAACTGAGTGAGGAAAACATCGTGAGGTTGGGGATGCATCATGCGTGAACAAGCGATGGTACTAAACATCAATCCGCTTCAGCGGATTCCCGGCGTTGCCGTCATGCTGGTGCTGCTATGTGTTGTCTTCAGCCTGATGACTCCCGGCTTCCTGACGGTGCCGAATATTTCCAACGTGCTCGTCCAATCGACGATCCTGCTGATGCTGGCGCTGCCGATGACGCTGATCATCATGACCGAAGGTCTCGATCTGTCGATGGGCGCGGTCTTGACGCTGACCTCGCTGATCGTCGCCATCGTCGCCTTGGCCACTGGCTCGCTGCTGCTCGGTCTGCTTGCGGCAATGGCCGTTGGAATCTTGTTCGGGACGGTCAACGGCTGGCTGGTGGCCGTTGTCGGTATTCCGCCCTTTGTCGCCACGCTGGGAACACTTGGCATGGCGCAGGGACTCTCGCTGATCGTCAGCGATGGCCAGAGCGTCGTCGGCATGCCGGCCGCCGTTCGGGGCGTCTATTCCGGAACGCTTGCCGGCGTTCCGCTTCCGATCGTACTGGCGCTGGGAAGCTACCTTGCCTTCCATGGATTGCTCTACCACACGCGTTTCGGGACTTACATTTTCGCACTCGGCGGCAACCGTGAAGCGCTGGAATTCGCCGGCATCTCGGCCCGACGCTTGCTGATCCTCGTCTACGCGCTCGGCGGCGCCATGGTCGGTCTGGCCGGTCTCCTGATGACCGCGCGCATGAACTCCGGGCATCCGACTGCTGGCCTCGGTCTTGAGTTCGATGCCATCGCTGCGGTTGCCGTCGGCGGTACGTCGTTCGAACGCGGCAATGGCTGGCTGCTCGGCACCTTGCTCGGCGTGGTCACCGTAGGCGTGTTGCGAAACGGATTGAATCTGCTGGCGCTGCCGTCTTCGATTCAGGTGGCAAGCGTCGGCTTGCTGGTGATTGCAGCCTTGTTCGTCGATGGATTGCGGAGCCGATCATGACCGATATCTCAAAGCCGATCACAGGCGGCAGAATGTTGCTCTCCGACGAGATGATCCAGGTATTCTATCGCCTGCTCGCCGCGTTTCTGATCTGCGCGGCGCTGACCATCCTGACCAACTCGTTCTTCAGTCTCGGCAACATCCTCAACGTCCTGCGTCAGGCGAGTCTGCTGTTCTTCATTGCGTCGGGTCTGACTTTGGTGGTGCTGACAGGTGGCCTCGACCTTTCGATTGGTGCCAATGTCGCCATTTCCGCCTGTATTGCCGGAACGGTGATTCATCAGACGGGCTCGCCGACCTTGGGGGTACTGACAGGCATCGGCGTCGGTGGCGCGGTGGGGATGCTGAACGGCGTGATGGTCACGGCGCTCCGAATCCCATCTTTCATTGCGACCTACGGGATGCTGTGGGTGCTGCACGGCATCACTTACTGGTACATGGGCGGAGAGACCATGCACGGCTTCCCGGCTGGCTTTCGTCAGATCGGCAGCGGCTATTTTCTCGGCCTTCCGATCCCGGTCTATCTGTTGCTGGTCTTCCTCGCCATCGGAACCATTTTCGCGCAGCGCACCACGTGGGGACAGGAAATCTATGCCATCGGCGCCAACCCCGTCGCCGCGCGGCTGTCAGGCATTCCCGTCGCTCGCCGGCTTCTGCTGGTCTACACAGTGTCGGGCGCAATGGCCGGGCTCGCGTCGATCATCTTTCTTGCGCGACTAAACTCTGCCGAAGCCGACATCGGCGAAAGCCTGACACTGCCGGCGATTGCCGCGGTTCTGATCGGGGGCACCTCGCTGTTCGGCGGTCTCGGAACGGTGTTCGGCACGTTCGTCGGCGCACTCATTTTGACCCTGGTCCTCAATGGCATGAACCTGTTGTCGGTCAACGCGAGTTGGCAGCCATTGGTGACCGGCGTCATCGTCATTCTGGCAGTATGGCTGGATATGAAAACACGGCGCCGTGCGGCGTAAGTGTTCGATCTTAAAAAACAAACGGAGGGAACGAATATGAAGAAAGCCTATGGCGCGCTTGCTGCACTGCTTCTGACGACATCACTCTCATCCCACGCGTTCGCCGACGGCGAGACGATCGCGGTGTTTACAAAAAACCAGACCAATCCGTACTTCCAGACAGTACGAGTTGGGTCCGACGCAGCCGCCAAGGCGATGAAGGCAAAGACGCTGCATTATATCCCGACCAAGCCGGACAGCATCCCGGAGCAGCTCAGCCAGATTGAGGACGTGGTGGTGAAGAAGCCGTCGGCGATCGTCTTCATCCCGGTCGACTACAAGGCGATGGTCCCCGGTGTCGAGAAAATCAATGACGCAAAGATCCCGGTGGTCAACGTGACCGATCGTTCCGCCGGTGGCAAGTTTGTCGCCTTTGTCGGCGCCGATGACTACAGTCTGGGTCTGGAGACCGGGCGCTATCTGCTGAAGACGCTGGGCGGCAAGGGCAACTTCGTGATCATTGAGGGCGTCAAAGGATCCTTGACGAGCATCGACCGCGTCCGCGGCTTCAACGATGCCTTGAAGGAAAACCCGGGGGCCAAGCTGCTTGCGTCGCAGCCGGGCAATTATCAGCGGCTGCAGGCGCTCCAGGTCATGGAGAATCTCATGCAATCGAATACCCAGATCGACGGCGTATTGGCCGCCAACGACGCAATGGCGATCGGCGCGATCGAGGCGCTCGACGGTGCCAATCGCAAGGCCCAGGTCATCGGCGTCAATGGCACCAAGGAGGCGATCGACGCGATCAAGAGCGGGAAGTTGCTGGCGAGCGGCGACTACAATGGCTTCATGCAGGGATGCCTCGGCATGATGATCGCCATTCGCTCGCTACGTAACGAGCCGGTGATCACCGAGATCGTTCTCAAGCCCACGGTGATTGGCAAGGAGAACTATCAGCCCTACGATGTGCCGCTGGAATCGCGGACCTGCCCGAGCTGGGACGAGGCTGCGAAGCTCGGCACCAAATAACATCTGTTGCCATCAGGACGGTCGCCGCAGGTCGGCGGCCGTCTTCTGCTTTTCAGGAGCTACTTATGCTGTTTGCCATCCATGCCGTCGATCATGTCGGCGCGCTCGACAAGCGCTTGTCTCACTACGAGGCTCACAAGGCCTTTTTGTCCGACACCTCGACCTATGACGTGACGATCGTCATGTCCGGTCCGCTGACAGCCGATGACGGCCAGACCATGATTGGCAGTCTGTTTCTCGTCAAGGCCGCTGATCGCGCGGCGGTTGAGAAATTTCATCACGCCGATCCGTTCTTTGCCGCCGGCATCTGGCAGACCGTCACGATTACCGGCTTCCTGCGCCGACAGGGATAACCGGAATGGAGGCCGGCGCCTTGCCTGTCGGTGAGGCAGTCGTTCGGCATTTGAACACCGACAACGACATCAGCCCGGGGACTGATGGGACCCCGGGCTGGTTTTACGATGAGCTGAACCGTAACGATTAGCCGAACTGGTTCATCGTGTTGTGCGCGCCGCCCGCCTTCAGGGCTGCTTCACCGGCGAAGTATTCCTTGTGCTCGTCGCCGATGTCCGAACCAGCCATGTTCTGATGCTTCGCGCAGGCGATGCCTTGACGGATTTCCGCGCGTTGGACGTTCTTCACGTAGCCCAGCATGCCCTGTTCGCCGAAATACTCCTTGGCGAGGTTGTCGGTCGACAGCGCAGCCGTGTGATAGGTCGGCAGCGTGATCAGGTGATGGAAGATGCCGGCGCGCTTGGCTGAATCAGCCTGGAACGTCCGGATGAGCTCGTCGGCTTCGACAGCCAGCGGCGTGCTGTCGTACTCCACCTTCATCAGTTCGGCACGGTTGTACTTGCTGACATCCTTGCCGGCTTCCTTCATCGCGTCATAGACCTGCCAACGGAAGTTGAGCGTCCAGTTGAACGACGGCGAGTTGTTGTAGGCCAGCTTCGCATTCGGGATCACCTCACGAACGCGATCGACCATCTTGGCGATCTGCTCGATGTTCGGCTTCTCGGTTTCGATCCACAAAAGGTCGGCACCGTTCTGTAGCGAGGTGATGCAGTCGAGGACGCAGCGGTCCTGACCGGTGCCTTCGCGGAACTGGTACAGGTTGCTGGCAAGACGCTTCGGGCGCATCAGCTTTCCATTACGCGTAATGACGACGTCGCCGTTGCCGATCTTTGAAGCATCGATTTCTTCGCAATCCAGGAAGCTGTTGTACTGGTCGCCGAGGTCACCGGGCTTGTGGCTGACAGCGATCTGCTGCGTCAGGCCAGCGCCGAGCGAGTCGGTGCGGGTGACGATGATGCCGTCTTCGACGCCCATTTCGAGGAAGGCGTGACGGCAGGCGCGGATCTTCGCGAGGAAGACCTCGTGCGGCACGGTGACCTTGCCGTCCTGATGGCCGCACTGCTTCTCGTCCGAGACCTGGTTCTCGATCTGCAGCGCACAGGCGCCGGCTTCGATCATCTTCTTGGCGAGCAGATAGGTCGCTTCAGCGTTGCCGAAGCCGGCATCGATATCGGCGATGACGGGAACGACGTGGGTCTGGAAGTTGTCGATCTTGTTGATCAGTTCTTCTTCCTTTGCCTTGTCGCCAGCCTTGCGAGCGGCGTCGAGGCTGCGGAAGATGTCGTTGAGCTCGCGCGAGTCAGCCTGACGAAGGAAGGTGTAGAGCTCCTCGATCAGAGCCGGGACCGAAGTCTTCTCGTGCATCGACTGATCCGGCAGCGGGCCGAATTCCGAGCGCAGCGCCGCGATCATCCAGCCCGAGAGATACAGGTAGGTGCGGTCGGTGGTGCCGAAATGCTTCTTGACCGAGATCAGCTTCTGCTGCGCGATAAAGCCGTGCCAGCAGCCGAGCGACTGGGTGTACTTGGTGGTGTCTGCATCATAGGCGGCCATGTCGGCACGCATCAGCGATGCCGTGTAGCGTGCAACGTCGAGACCGGTCTTGAAGCGGTTCTGCAGGCGCATGCGTGCGACGGCCTCGGCGGTCACGCCGTTCCAGGTGTCCTTGGTCTTGAGCAGCGCCGACGCCGCCTCGACTTCGCTCCGATAGGAGCCTGTGCCGAGGATGGTCTGGTTGCTGATCCCGCGTGGCTGGAAGTTCATTTTCTCGATTCCTTTGGCTGACGAAAACCTGTCCTTGGTTGTAAGCGCGGGATCGCCAGCCGCTAGACGGAACGCAGATAACTTGTCATACTTTACAAATTGAAGACGTAAGGCTGTAAAGTAGTTACAAGGTATTGGAGTGTGCGATGGCCGCCTCGGCAGGTCGTTCGGTGTTCATGGGGCCGCGAATCCGGCGGCTTCGGCGCGATCTGGGCCTGACCCAGGCTGATATGGCGGCCGATCTGGAAATTTCGGCCCCTTATGTCGCTTTGCTGGAGCGCAACCAGCGGCCGATGACGGCCGACATGCTGCTTCGGCTGGCGCGCACCTACACGATCGATCTCGCCGATCTCGCCGGCGATGGCGGTGCCGACAATACGGCGCGGATGCAGTCGATCCTGAAAGAGCCGATGTTCTCGGACATCGATATCCCTGCGCTCGAAATCAGCGATCTCGCGGTGAGCTATCCCGGCATGGCCGAGGCTTTTCTGCGCCTCTACACGGCCTATCGCGAGGAGCAACTCGCGCTGGCGGACCGACGCGCGCCGGCGCTCGCGGGCGGTGCATTGCAAGCGGGTAGCGAGGGCTATGATGCCAACGATCCCGTCGCCGAGGTCCGGCGTTTTCTCGCCGCACGCCGGAACAATTTCGCGGGTCTCGATGACGCGGCCGAGCGTCTTGTGCAGGCGACGTCAGGCCCGAGCGGCTTTGTCGAGCGCCTCAAGACCCGGCACAAGCTGCAAGTGCGCTATCTACCGCCAGACGTCATGCTCGGCTCTGTGCGACGACTGGATCTGCATCGGAAACAATTACTACTTGAGGACTCGCTCGACACCGCCAGTCTTAATTTCCAGCTAGCGCAGCAACTCGTCTATCTCGAAATGGAAAACGAGATCGGCACCGCGCTCGAAGACGGCCAGTTCACCACCAAGAGCGCCGAACTTCTGGCGCGCCGTGCGCTTGCAGGTTACGCCGCTGCGGCATTGATCATGCCCTATGCGGCCTTTGCGCGCGCCGCCGAGACGCGGCGCTATGATCTCGAAGCGCTGGCGCGCCAATTTGGCGCCAGCTTCGAGCAGACGGCGCATCGCGTCACGACCTTGCAGCGGCCGGGCGCGGAAAAGGTTCCGTTCTTTTTGATCCGCGTCGACCCCGCCGGCAATATTTCCAAGCTGCTCGATGGCGCGGGCTTTCCATTTGCGAAACATGGCGGTGCATGCCCGCTGTGGTCGGTGCACGATGTCTTCCGGACGCCGCGCCAGATCGTTACACAGTGGCTGGAATTGCCGGACGGACAGCGCTTCTTCTCGATTGCCCGTACCGTCACCGCCGGCGGTGGTGCTTACGGTGCACAACGTGTCGAGCGCGCCATCGCGATCGGTTGCGCAGCCGAATATGCGGGCCAGTTGATCTATACGCGCGACGCGGCGGCGCCGCGCGCCGATGCGCCCACGCCGATCGGCGTCGCATGCCGTGTCTGTCACCGTCCGCGCTGCGCCGCGCGTTCGGCGCTTCCGATCGGGCGCGAGTTGTTGCCCGATGATTTCAGGACGCTGAACGTTCCGTTCGGCTTCTCGGCGGACTGAAACGGCTCAGGCCTGCTCGGCCGCAGCTTCCTCGGCATTGGGATCGCCGGGCGCCGTAGCCCACGCCAGTTCGACCAGCGTCACGATGCGCCGACCGGCGCCATCAAGCTGGCACACGATGAGGCCCTGCTCCTCGATATAGTTCAGCAGGCGCTGTGCACGGCGCAGCGAATGCGAGCCGTAGGCGCGGGCGATCGCGGCATTGCTTGGGCAGGGCCAGCCTTCCTTGGCGGCGCGGGCGATCATCATGAAAACGCCCTGCATATCTTCAGGCAGGATCGAGGCGCGGACCGAGACGTCCTGCCACCCGTCATCTTCTGTAATGTCGGAGCCGAGCCCGGCGCGGGCGCGCGTCAGCATGCGGCGAAAGTCGTCGAGGTCCGGCACGGCGGCACCGAGACCCTCGATGCGGCAGCGGACCACGAATTCCTGATAGAGCACGCCAACCACCCGGAAGCCTGCATCGGGCTCGGCCATCAAGGCCTGCAACACGCGGTCGACGCGCATGCGCCGCTCGGCCAGTTCCTCGGCGCTGATCGGCGTCTCCGCTACGTCCGGCCGAATTTCCAGCGCTGCGGACTTCGCCGCCATGAGCTGGCCAAGCAGATCCGGCGATGACGGTGCGCGGCGCTGCGGCCGGGCCGGCTCCGGCGGGGGCGCTGCGAGAATAGTGGCGCGGACGTCGTCGAGTGTCGCTTCCGGCAGCGGCATCAGGCGTGGGGTCGCATTGCGCGGACTTGTTTCGGTGACACCGATGCGCAGGCCCAGCGGACGACGGGAGAGGGCGGGACCCAGCGCCATGAACTGGCCGCGCTCGAGGTCGCGGAAGGATTCGGCCTGCCGTCGCTCCATGCCGAGAAGATCGGCGGCGCGTGCCATATCGATATCGAGGAAGGTGCGACCCATCAGGAAATTCGACGCTTCGGCCGCGACGTTCTTGGCGAGCTTCGCCAGTCGCTGTGTCGCGATGACGCCGGCAAGGCCACGTTTGCGGCCGCGGCACATCAGGTTGGTCATGGCGCCGAGCGATAGCTTGCGGGCTTCGTCGGACACCTCGCCGGCAACGGCCGGGGCGAACAGCTGTGCCTCGTCCACCACCACGAGCATCGGATACCAATGGTCGCGAGGCGCGTCGAACAGCCCGCCCAGAAAGGCGGCGGCGCGGCGCATTTGATTCTCGGCATCCAGCCCTTCGAGATTGAGCACTGTGGAGACGCGGTGCATGCGCGCGCGCTCGCCGGCGACCTGCAACCCGCGTTCGGTATGCGCCTCGGCATCGATCACCAGATGACCGAATCGCTCCGCCAGCGAGACGAAATCGCCTTCAGGGTCGATGATGGTTTGTTGCACCCATGGGGCGCTCTGTTCGAGCAGCCGGCGCAGCAGATGCGATTTTCCGGAACCCGAATTGCCCTGTACGAGCAGGCGCGTCGCCAGCAGTTCCTCAAGGTCCAGAGCCGCCGGGGCGCCTGACGTCGTATGCCCCATCTCGATCGCAACGGTCATGTCTCGACTCAGGTCTCCTTGTAGAGAGGGCTTACCAACCCGGCCACAGCGCGTCGAGCGGCGCACGGCTATCATCCCGTGTTCCGCGCAACTCTCACCAAGTAAATCGCGACAGCGAATCGGCGATGTTCTGCACACGGCGGTGCCCGGTTTTGCCAATGGCAATCTTCCTTGCATGATCGCATTGTGTTCGACCCGCGGTGATAGAGCGTCAGCAAACAGAAAATCCCGCGTGACGTAACTGTGACGTCCGCAAGGCAGGGACATCGCTGGAATCTTCGGGCGCCGCAGTCACCAAACATTTGATTTGGAATTCTTCCAGTTTCAGGGGAGGGTTGCTGCAACGGCGATATGCGCCACGACCCGGGGAAATGCGATGGCAAGCCTCACGATCAATGGACGAACCTACGAGATCGATGCAGAACCGGACACGCCGTTGCTATGGGCGATCCGCGAAAATGCCGGGCTGACAGGGACAAAATACGGATGTGGCGTCGCCCAATGCGGCGCCTGCACCGTTCATGTCGATGGCCAGCAGGTCCGTTCCTGCAGCATGGCGCTCAGTGAGGCGATCGGAAAGCAGATCACGACGATCGAGGGCCTTGCGTCCGAGGGGGCCGTGCACAAGGTGCAGCAGGCCTGGATCGATCATGATGTGCCGCAATGTGGTTACTGCCAGAGCGGCATGATCATGGCAGTTGCAGCGCTGCTGGAGACAGTGCCGCAGCCGACCGATGAGGATATCGACCTCGCCATCACCAATATCTGCCGTTGCGGCACGTTCCAGCAGGTCCGTGAAGCGATTCACGCCGCTGCAAGCGCTTGAGGAAGATGGTCATGGGTCATGCTCCGCAACTCAATCGCCGTTCGTTTGTCCTGGGAACTGCTGCTATCGGCAGTGGCCTCGCGCTGGGTATTCCCTTTGGCGGGCCGACCGCAGTCTATGCGGCCGATGGTACGCCTGAGGTCAATGCCTGGGTGGTGATCCGGCCGGATGAGACCGTTGTCGTGCGTATCGCGCGGTCCGAGATGGGGCAGGGAACGCTCACGGGTCTGGCGCAATTGGTCGCAGAAGAACTCGAATGCGACTGGTCCAGGGTGACGACGGAATATCCCACGCCCGGGCAAAGTGTCGCACGCAAGCGCGTCTGGGGGGACTTTTCCACCGGCGGCAGCCGCGGTGTTCGCACCTCGCATGATTACGTCCGCAAAGGTGGCGCGGCTGCGCGCCTGATGCTGATCCAGGCTGCTGCCAATGAGTGGGCCGCGCCCGTGTCGGAATGTGCCACGAGCAAGGGCGTTATCACCCACGTCCCGTCGGGGCGCACCATCACTTACGGCAAGGTCGCGGAAGCGGCTGCTAAGCTGCAGCCGCCGGCCGACGTCAAGCTGAAGGATCCCAAAGACTGGACCATCGCCGGCAAGCCGCTGAAGCGGCTCGATACGGTCGAGAAGACCAACGGCAAGATGATCTACGGCGCCGATATCAAGCTGCCGGGAATGCTCAACGCCGCGATCAAGGATTGCCCGGTGTTCGGCGGCACGCTGAAGAGCTTCGACGACAGCAAGATCCTTGGCATGAAAGGCGTCAAGAAGGTCGTGCGCGTCGGCGAGAGTGCCGTGGCTGTGGTCGCTGATACGTGGTGGCACGCCAAGTCGGCGCTGGAAGCGATGCCGGTCGTCTGGGACGACGGCAAGAACGCCAGCGTGTCCAGCGAGTCCATCGCCAAGTGGCTGCAGGAAGGCCTGGACGCTGCGCAGCCCGCTTTTGTCGGCAACAAGGCTGGCGATGTCAAAGCAGCGTTTGCGGGTGCTGCGAAGACGGTGGAAGCGGTCTACGCCTATCCCTATCAGAACCACGCCACCATGGAGCCGATGAACGCGACGGTGCTCTATACGCCAGAGAAGTGTGAGGTCTGGACCGGCACGCAGAACGGCGAAGCCGTGTTTGCGGCCGCTGTCGAAGCGTCAGGTCTGCCAAGCGACAAATGCGAGGTCTACAAGATCATGCCGGGCGGCGGCTTCGGTCGGCGCGGCATGACCGATTACGTCCGTCAGGCGGTGGCCATCGCCAAGCAGATGCCCGGCACGCCGATCAAGCTGATGTGGTCGCGCGAAGAGGACATGCTGCACGGCCGCTATCACCCCATTACGCAAAGCAAGCTGGTCGGCGCCTTCGATGCCGATAACAATCTGATCGGTTTGCACATGCGGATCTCAGGCCAGTCGATCCTGGCCAGCGTGCGTCCCGAGGGAATGCAGAACGGGATGGATCCCGTCACTTTCCAGGGGCTGAATGCCAGCGGCGAAGCAGCGATCGGCTACACCGTTCCGAATTTGCTGATCGACCATTCCATGCGCAACCCGCATGTGCCGCCGGGCTTCTGGCGCGGCGTCAACGTCAACCAGAATGCGATCTATCTCGAAGGCTTCATGGACGAGCTCGCGCATTCGGTCGGTCAGGATCCGCTCGAATTCCGCCGCAAGCTGATGACCAAGCATCCGAAGCATCTCGCGGTGCTCAATGCGGTTGCGGAGAGGATCGGCTGGACGACGCCGGCGCCGCAAGGCGTGTTCCGCGGCATCTGCCAGCACATGGGCTTCGGCAGCTATGTCGCGGCCGCGACGGAAATTTCGGTGACGGGCGGCAACAAGATCAAGATCCATCGCATCGTAGCCGCCACAGATCCCGGTTATGCGGTGAATCCCTGGCAGATCGATCGCCAGATCGCCGGCTCGTTCGTCTATGGCCTGTCGGCGCTGTTCTATGGCGAATGCACCGTGAAGGGTGGTCGCATCGAGCAGGAGAACTTCGACACCTATCAGTCGATGACCATGAAAGAGATGCCGAAGGTCGAATCAATCCTGATGCCATCAGGCGGCTTCTGGGGCGGCGTCGGTGAGCCGACGATCTGCGTTGCGGCGCCGGCCGTGCTGAATGCCTATTTTGCCGCGACCGGCAAGCGCATCCGTTCCGTGCCGCTGAAGAATCACGACATCATCTTTGCGTAACTGACGCGTCGCCATGCTTGCTGCCCATCACTGGATTTCACTCATGAAGACGTTGCGTACCTCACTTGCGATCGGGCTGATCGTCACCTCGGCGGCGCCGGTCCGGGCGGCATCGGCGCCGCCGCCTGGAGCGGCCTCGTGCTCCGGCTGCCATGCGGCGACATCGCAGGCCATCCCGAACATCTATGGGCGCGATGCCGATGCGACGCGCTCCACATTGCTGGCCTTTCGCAATGGGTCGATGCCGGCCACAGTGATGACGCGGATCGCCAAGGGCTTCTCCGAAGACGAAATCGGGTCGATTGCGGCCTGGCTGGCAACGCAGAAATAGCATGACCCACAAAAATCATACCTCACGACGGGAGTTTCTTCGCACTGCCGCTGCCGCGACGGCATCCCTTGCGCTGGCATCGCCAAGCCTGGCGCAATCGCCTGCGCGGGTCGTCGTGATCGGCGGCGGCTTCGGTGGCGCCAGTTGCGCCCGCGCGCTTCGGCAGCTCGATCCGTCGCTGGATGTCACGCTGGTGACGGCCGATCGCCAATATGTCGCGTGCCCGTTCAGCAACGAGGTCATTGCCGGTGACCGCGCCATCGAGGCCCAGCAATTCACCTACGAGAAAACCGCTGCCGCCGGCATCAAAGTCGTCGTGCAAATGGTGCAGACGATCGACCCGCAGGCGCGCACGATCGGTCTCGCCGATGGATCGACGTTGCGCTACGACCGGCTGGTTCTGTCTCCCGGAATCGATCTGCGCTTCGATGCGCTGCCGGGCTATGACGAAGCTGCAGCATCGCGCATGCCGCATGCCTGGAAGGCCGGTGAGCAGACGCTGCTGCTGCGACGCCAGTTGGAAGCGATGGACGATGGCGGCGTGGTTGCCATCGTCGTTCCCGCCAACCCCTTTAGGTGTCCTCCGGGCCCCTATGAGCGCGCGAGCCTGATCGCGCACTACCTCAAGACCCGAAAGCCGCGGTCGAAGCTGATCATTCTCGACTCGAAAGACGCGTTCTCGAAACAGCGGCTGTTTCAGGCTGCATGGCAGGAGCTGTATCCGGGATTGATCGAATGGGTCGCGCTGTCGCAGGGCGGCAAGGTCACGTCGGTCGATCCGGCGACCAATACGCTGGTGACCGATTTCGCGACACATCACGTTCAGGTGGCCAATGTCATTCCACCGCAGCGCGCCGGACGCATCGCGGAGATTGCCGGCGTCACCGATAAATCCGGCTGGTGTCCGATCAATCCCGTCAGCCTCGAGTCCACACAGGTGCCGAACATCCATGTGATCGGCGATGCCTGCATTGCCGGCGCCATGCCCAAATCCGCATTCTCGGCGAATGCGCAGGCGAAGACCTGTGCCGGCGCGATCGTGGCGTTGCTGGCGGGGGCGACGCCGACGTCGCCGAAGCTGATCAACACTTGCTACAGTCTGGTCGCGCCCGACTACGGCATTTCCATCGCCGGCGTCTACCAGCCCCGCAATGGCCTGTTTGCGGATATCGAAGGCGCGGGCGGTACGAGTCCGCTGGATGCGCCGCGTGATGTCCGGGCCGGCGAAGCGATCTATGCACGGTCCTGGTTCGAGACGATCGGAGCAGAGGTCTTTGGTTAGTCGCCGCCGCGCATCGACACTGTTGTCGGCGAGCGTGGCGACACTGCTGCTGACTGCTCCGGTTTGTGCGAGTGAACTTGTCCCTTATGCGGTGATTGGCGATGCGATTCCGCTGCCCCTGGCGGGCGCGGTCGGCGACGCGTCGGCGGGCAGGGCGATCGTCGTCAACCGCACATATACGTGCCTGCTCTGCCACAGCGGGCCATTTACCGAACAGAGATTCCAGGGCGATCTTGCGCCAAGCCTTGCCGGCACCGGCAGCCGCTGGTCGGAAGGCCAGTTGCGGCTGCGGCTGGTGGATGCCTCACGCCTCAATGCCGCGACCATCATGCCGTCCTATTATCGTGCAGATGGGTTACAGCGTGTCGGGGAGGCATGGGTCGGCAGGCCGATCCTGTCGGCGCAACAGATCGAGGACGTCGTCGCTTACCTGACAACGCTGCAGAACCCATCATGACGAAAGCAATCCATGGCTGAGCTCGATCGATCGACACGCCGCCAGTTTCTGGCGACGGCCGGTGGCGCTGCGCTTGGCGCGGTGTCACTCGTGCATATCGGCCCGGCCCATGCGACGCCGGACACCATGAAGGCGGCCATCCGCGATATCGTCAACGGCGCCGCCGTGCGCCCCGGCAAAGTGAAGCTCGACGTTCCGCCGCTGGTCGAGAACGGCAACACGGTGCCGCTCACCGTCACGGTGACGAGCCCGATGAGTGATGCGGATCACGTGGTCAGCATCCATATCTTCAACGAGAAGAACCCGCAGCCCAATGTCGGTAATTTCTATATCTCCCCACGTGCAGGCCGTGCGCAGATATCGACGCGCATCCGGCTCGCCGATACGCAGACACTGACGGCCATCGCGAAACTCTCCGATGGTTCGTTCTGGTCGGCGACCGCCGATGTCGTTGTCACGCTCGCGGCATGTACCGAGGAGGCCACCTGATGGCGTCCGCGCTGATCAATGTTCCGTCTACGGCCAGGCGTGGCGATATCATCGAGATCAAGACGCTGATGTCCCACATCATGGAGACCGGCTTTCGCCATACCGTGACCGGCGAGGTTATCCCGCGCAACATCATCACCAATTTCACCTGCCGCTATAATGGCGATGAAGTGTTCCGGGCCGATCTGTTTCCTGCGTTCTCCGCCAATCCCTTCATCTCCTTCTTTACGGTCGCCACGGAGAGCGGAAAATTCGAATTCCAGTGGATCGGCGACAACGGATTTCAGGAAACCGCGTCGGCCAGCATCACGGTCACATGAGGCGACTGCGAAATATCAGCCTGTCGTTGCTGGCAGCCGTCGCCTTCACGTCGCTCATCGAGGCGGCGGAGATCGCGCCGGGCGAGCGACGCTCCGGTGCCAGTTTCATGTCCGTCGAAACCCAGGCCATGCAGAACGACGCCACGGCCAATCCCGGCATGCTGGGGGTGCTGGATGGCGAGGCGCTGTGGATCCGAAAGCCCGTTGCCGGCCGTGCTTGCGCGGATTGCCACGGTGATGCCAGCAGCATGCGCGGCGTCGCCGTGCGGTACCCGGCATTCGACGACAAGCTCAATCGCCCGGTCGATCTCGAACAGCGCGTCAATCTCTGCCGTGTCGATCATCAGCAATTGCCGCCGCTCGCCGATGAAAGCCGCGATCTGCTGGCGCTGACCGCACTGATCGGCCGGCAGTCACAGGGGATGCCGATCGAGACGGGCGCCGATTCACGTCTGCAGGCATTCATCGACAAAGGCCGCGATGCCTTCATGCGGCGTCAGGGGCAGTTGAATCTGGCATGCACGAACTGTCACGACGACAACTGGGACAAACGTCTCGCCGGCTCCGCGATCACGCAGGCCCATCCAACGGGCTATCCCGTCTATCGGCTGGAGTGGCAGGGGCTTGGCTCTCTCAAGCGCCGCCTGCGCAATTGCATGATCGGCGTGCGCGCTCAACCCTACAGCGCCGACGCGCCTGAGATGGTCGAGCTTGAGCTCTACCTGATGTCGCGCGCGCGGGGCATGGCAAGCGAAACTCCCGCTGTCAGGCCGTGACGCTTCGAATGTCTGTGTACGTGCCCGCGGGCTGCAGGTCAGGTCGTTTCCTTCGGTATCTCGAACACCAGACACGTCGTGGTGGCATGGGCGATGAGCCGGTCCTTGGAATCCGTGATGCGCGCTTCGGCGGTGGCGGCGCGGCGGCCGACATTCAGCGTCTTGCCTTCGGTGCGCACGGCGCCAGAATCCTTGCTCATGCCGCGAATGAAGCTGATCTTGAATTCCAGCGTGGTGTAGCCGGTGCCGACAGGCAACATGGTGTGCACGGCGACGCCCATCGCCGAATCCAGCAGGATCGCCGCGTAGCCGCCATGTACCGAGCCGATCGGATTGTAGTGGCGGAAGCCGGGGACGCTGTGAAACACGACAACACCGGGTTCTGCGGTCGAGTCGAACGGCTCGACATTCTCCATGATCGGCGGTTGCGGCAACTCGCCGGAGAAGATCTTGCGCACGAAATCGAGCCCGGGCATCGAGGCCATCAGGCTGGTGGGCACGACGTCGTAGCGGGGCGTGGGGGCGTCGGTCATGGCGCTTCCTTTATTTTTGATGACGATCATCATACAAAGCTGCAGGTGCGGATGCTAGCGCTTGCCGCAAGCCCTTCCACGTCATGCCCGGGCTTGACCCGGGCATCCACGCCTTCGCAGCCCTAAAACGTAGATGGCCGGGACAAGCCCGGCCATGACGTCTGAATTCTATCGATAAAGAGAGCTACGACGCCTTGTTCGCCCGCATCAGATCCGCGAACCGCTTGAACAAATAATGCGAGTCGCGCGGACCGGGGGAAGCCTCCGGGTGATACTGCACCGAGAATACCGGCTTGCCGTCGAGCTGGATGCCGCAATTGGATCCGTCGAACAGCGAGATATGGGTCTGCGTCGCGCCCTTCGGCAGCGTTGCTTCATCCACCGCGAAGCCGTGGTTCATCGAGGTGATTTCCACCTTGCCGGTGGTCTCGTCCTTGACCGGATGATTGGCGCCGTGATGGCCCTGATGCATCTTCTTGGTCTTGGCGCCCACCGCTAGGCCGAGCATCTGGTGACCGAGGCAGATGCCAAATGTGGGCACGCCGGAATCGATCACCTGCTTGATGACAGGCACGGCATATTTGCCGGTCTCGGCGGGATCGCCTGGGCCATTCGACAGGAACACACCGTCCGGCTTCAGCGCCATGATCTCTTCGGCCGAAGTCGTGGCTGGAACGACTGTGACCTTGCAGCCTTCGCCGGCCAGCAGGCGCAGAATGTTGCGCTTGATGCCGTAATCGATGGCGACGACGTTGAATTCAGGGTTGGTCTGGCGACCGAAACCCTTTTCCCATTCCCAGGGAGTCTCGTCCCACGTGAAGCGCTGGGCCGACGTCACCATCGGCACCAGGTCCATGCCTTCGAGACCCGGCCATTCGCGCGCTTCTTCCTTCAGGCCATGCAGGTCGAATTGGCCGTCCTTCGCATGCACAAGCACCGCATTGGGCATGCCCTTGTTGCGGATCAGCGCGGTCAGGGCGCGGGTGTCGATGCCGGAAATGCCGATGATGCCGCGCGCCTTCAGCCAGGCGTCGAGATGCCGGGAAGAGCGGTAATTCGACGGGTCGGTGATCGCCGAGCGCAGGATCACGCCGCGGGCGCCTGGCGTCGCCGCCATGTTCACCGTCTCGATATCCTCGTCGTTGGTGCCGACATTGCCGATATGCGGGAAGGTGAAGGTGATCAGCTGCCCGGCATAGGATGGATCGGTGAGGATTTCCTCATAACCGGTCATCGCCGTGTTGAAGCAGACTTCGCCCACGGCCTGGCCTTCCGCGCCGAGGCCGAAGCCCTCCAGCACGGTGCCATCGGCGAGCACGAGGAGCGCGGTCGGTTTGTGGTCCGGCCAGGCTGAAGATGTTTCTGAGGGGGTCATGAGGGGACTACATAGTCCGCGCATCCGCCGCCGTCAAAGCCGGAAAGGCCGGATTCACACGTCAACCATGGCCTGCGGGGTTAGCAATCGGCGCTTTGCCCGATCAACGGGCCCGGACAGAGCTGCGTTAAGGAATAATATCTTATCCGGCAGAATTGTGGTGTGCCGGTTGTCCGGCGAAACCTGCACGCCGATAGCGCGTAATTTGCAGAATGAGATGTAAAATCAACTAATTATAATTACGGATGCTTGCCGGAACTCACTTTCGCCGGTAGCAAGCTACGACTTCCCGTATTTCCGGATATTTCAGTGCAGTTGGACTATTTCGCCAAGATGGCCGCGCGCTCGGCCGTCGCGCCTGCGCGATGGCGCAGGCCTTTTCTGACCTTCCTCGATGGGATCGAGAAGGGCTGGACGATTCCTGTGCTGATCGTCGGCTTCGCGGGAATCTGGCTGCTGTTTCTGGTGATCGCCTATCAGAGCGGCGATCTACATGCGGATGCGCTGGAAACCTGGACGCTTGGGCGCGAATTCGCATGGGGGAATCCCAAACATCCGCCCTTGATGGGCTGGGTCGCGCGGCTGTGGACGCTGGTTTTCCCGCTGACCGACTGGTCGTTCCAGTTGCTGTCGATGACCAATGCCGCGGTGGCGCTCTGGGCTGTCGATCTGATTGCGCGCCGCTTCGTGCGCGGCGATTCGCGAGCCGTCGTGCTGCTGCTGCTGATGCTGCTTCCGGCCTATCAATTCCATGCCCAGCGCTTCAACGCGAACACAGTGCTGCTCGCGGTCTGGCCGCTAGCGACCTATTGCTTTTTGCGCTCCTTTGAAACGCGCGCTATCGGCTGGGCTGCCGCCGCCGGCGTCCTGTCCGCGCTGGCGATGCTCGGCAAATATTATTCGATCTTCCTGATCGCCAGCTTCGCGCTGGCAGCGATCGTGCATCCGCAGCGGGCGGTCTATTTCAGGTCCTGGGCACCGTGGGTCTCGACACTTGCCGGGCTCATTGCCCTTGGGCCGCACATCCATTGGCTGGTGACGACCGGTGCTGCGCCGTTCGCCTATGCCATACAGGTTCACGGCGGCATCGACTTTGGTCAGTCACTCATCGAAGCCAGCATGTTTTTGCTCGGTCTCGCGGCGACGCTGGCGCTGCCGGCTATTGTCTGGGTTTTATCGGCCGAGCTGCGCCTGAAGTACTTTTCGGCCGATTTCCGCGCGATGGGTCCAGGGTTGCTGCTGCTGTTCTGGGTGTTTATCGGCACGGTGCTACTGCCGCTCGTGACCACCGTCACGCTTGGCACCGACATGCCTTCGCTATGGGCGCTCCAGGGCTTGTTCCTGCCTGCCGTTCTGATCGTCTGCGGCGCCCGCTTCACGCTCGAACGCCTGTATGTGGTCAATATGGTGGTGTTCGTCGCCGGCATCGCCATCATCGCAACCGTTGTGGCTGCTCCGATCCATGCGATTTACCGCAACAGCATCAATCCTAACGAGCGGACTTACTATCGGCTGGCCGCTCAAGAGCTGACTGACCGGTGGCATCAGATGACAGGCCGGCCGATACCACGGATCAGTGGCGACGACGGGCTGGCATTCGCGACGGCCTTTTACAGCCCTGACCATCCCGTCTACAGCCGCCCGTTCCAGTTCCAGTACACTTGGGGCATGCCGCGCGCGACGACGCTGCAGAAGGGGTGGGCTTCGATGTGCTTTGCGACAGATAGCGATTGCCTGATGTGGATGGGCAAGGTTGCGATGCTCGAGCCGCGGCACGTCAGGTTTGATTTCGAGGTTCAGCCCCGGCTATGGGGCCACGCCGGTATTCCGGCCACCATATCGGCGTTGATGGTTCTGCCGTACGTCGCTGGGGCCAATGCGCCCGGGCCGCTGTCCGCAGGCGTGGAGGATTTCAGCTCCAGCCATCGGCAATAGGTTTGGGCAGTAGGTTCGGGCAACAGCTCCGGGCGACGTCCCCGAGAATTGGCGGGTGCAGTTGTGCATACCCCTTAAAACGCTTAGATCGGGGCCAACCGAGTTCCGGCGCTGCGATTGGCGGCCGCAAGAGGAGACGCAGATGCTGCGCGATGATATCAACAACGCCGTCAAGGACGCCATGCGGGCCAAGGACGAGCGCAAGCTTTCGACGCTGCGCATGGTCAATTCGACCATCAAGAATGCCGATATCGAGGCGCGCGGCCAGAGCAAGCCGCCGCTGTCGGACGGCGATCTGCTGAGCCTACTGCAGAAGATGATCAAGCAGCGCCAGGAATCCGTCGAGCTCTATGACAAGGGCGGCCGCGCCGAACTCGCGGCCCAGGAGCGCGAGGAAATCGCGATCATCTCCGCCTATCTGCCGCAGCAGATGTCGGAGGACGAGACCAAGTCCGCCATCGCAGCCGAGATCGCAGCGACGGGTGCGGCCGGCATGAAAGACATGGGCAAGGTGATCGCCGCGCTGAAAGCGAAATATGCCGGCCAGATGGACTTCGGCAAGGCCAGCGGTCTGGTCAAGGCTGCGCTCAACGGCTGAGGCTCTCTTTAACCTCTCCCCGCTCCCGTGCGAAGCGAAGCTTCGCTAGGCGGGGAGAGGTCGCGCGCACCTGGCGCGCGGGTGAGGGGCCAAGCACGCTGCTTCAACGCACGCAGTCTATCGGTTCGGATCAATCCGAGGTCTTGCGCAATTCCTCATCGATGAGCGACAGCACGCCTTCGATATTTGACAGCACATCGTTGTTCCAGAAGCGAAGCACGCAATAACCTTGCTCGCGCAGATATCGATCGCGCATGGCGTCCCGTTGCGACTCCAGATGCTGCCCGCCATCGACCTCGATAACGATCATCTTCTCCCGACAAACGAAGTCGCAGATATATCGCCCGATCGGCTCTTGGCGAATGAATTTGCAGCCGGCAATCTGCCTGTTGCGCAGACGATTCCACAGTTTCGTTTCGGCGTCGGTGGAGTTGGCGCGTAATTCGCGCGATCTGTTGGTGATGCGAATGTGGCCACGCATGTGCCATGCCCCTCACCCGACCGGCTTCGCCGGTCGACCTCTCCCCGCGAAGGGCGGGGAGAGGTTAGGAACGCTGTCGCTCTTGTCAGCTACGCCGCCGCCGTCGGCAGGCTATACGTCTTGAACTGATCGCGCAGCGCGGTCTTCAGGATCTTGCCAGTGGCCGTGTGCGGGATAGCATCGACGAACACGACGTCATCCGGCATCCACCACTTGGCGATCTTGCCATCCATATATTTCAGGATGTCCTCGCGCGTGGCGGTCTGGTCCTGCTTGAGTTGGACGATCAGCAGCGGGCGCTCGTCCCACTTCGGATGATAGACGCCGATGACGGCGGCTTCCGCCACCTGCGGATGACCGACGGCAAGGTTCTCCAGATCGATCGACGAGATCCATTCGCCGCCGGACTTGATGACGTCCTTGGAGCGGTCGGTGATCCGCATATAGCCGTACTGGTCGATGGTGGCGACGTCGCCGGTGTCGAAATAGCCGTCCTCATCGAGAATGTTGGCATCGACGCGATAGTAGGCGGCCGAGACCGAGGGGCCGCGCACCTTGAGACGGCCGAAGGTCTTGCCGTCCCAGGGCAGGTTCTTGCCGGCGTCGTCGGTGATCTTCATCTGGACGCCGAACGGCGGATAGCCCTGGGTCTGCAGGATATCCAGCCGCTCGTCGCCTTCGAGCTGGTCGAACGGCGGCTTCAACGCGGCCAGCGTGCCGATCGGGCTCATTTCGGTCATGCCCCAGGCATGACGTGCACCGATGCCCATATCGACGAACGCCTTGATCATCGAGCGCGGCATCGCCGATCCGCCGCATACCACCATGCGCAGGTCGGGCAGTTTCAGATTGTTCTGCGACATGTAGTTGAGCAGCATCAGCCATACCGTCGGCACGCCCGCGGTATGCGTCACCCTCTCGGTGGAGAGCAATTCGTAGATCGAAGCGCCGTCCATCTTGGCGCCCGGCAGTACGAGCTTGGTGCCCATCGACGGCGCGGAAAACGCGATGCCCCAGCTATTGGCATGGAACAGCGGGACCACCGGCAGCATGGTGTCGGCGGCATTGGCGCCGAGCGAGTCACCGGTATTGGCCATCAGCGCGTGCATCACGTTGGAGCGGTGAGAATACAGCACGCCCTTCGGATCGCCTGTTGTTCCCGATGTGTAGCACATCGCCGCTGCGGTGTTCTCGTCGAACTCTTTCCATTTGAAGTTGCCGTCGACCTCAGCGATCCAGTCCTCATAGGCCACGGCGTTTTTCAGCGTGGTCTGCGGCATGTGTGCCTTGTCGGTGTAGATGATGTAGCGCTCTACTGACGGCAGCTGGTCGGCGAGTTTCTCGAGGATCGGGACGAAGGTGAGGTCGGTCATCACGATGCGATCTTGCGCATGGTTGATGATCCACGCGATCTGATCCGGGAATAGACGTGGATTGACGGTGTGGCAGATGGCGCCGATGCCCATGATGCCGTACCACGTTTCCAGGTGCCGCCACGTGTTCCACGCGATGGTGGCGACGCGGTCGCCCATCTTGATGCCCTCGCGGTCGAGACGCTGTGCGACCTTCAGGGCACGGGTACGAATTTCGGCGTAATTGGTGCGGTGGATGGGACCTTCGACTGATCTGGTCACGACCTCGCGCTCGCCGTGGACTTGGGCCGCATGATCGATGATCCGATGACACAGCAAAGGCCAGTCTTGCATCAAGCCACGCATTTGATCGTTCCTCCGTCTTGTGATTGGCGTGCCGGCTCCCCGATCGTTGCCGGGGAACTTCGACCCTGTTCTTGCTTTAGGTCTTGGCATGAAGTTTAGCGCGGGGAAAGCGGCCCGGAAATGGACTTTTGGCCTATCCGGCTGCGACCAAAGGACAATTGGGGTGGTTCTGGCGTTGCTGCTGGTTGCCGCGCCGGCGCAGGCCTATCTGACGACATCGCGTGTGCCGCTGCCAAAGCCCCGCCCGGCAGAAGCGCCGGCGATCGAGCCGGCGCAAAATCCCGGTGAGGAGCCTGCGAGATCGGAGCAACCCGCTGAGCCTGAGAAGCCTGCTGCCGAAGCGCGTCCGCCGGAGCCGCCGCCGCCTTCAGCCTGCCGCTTGGCGCTCACCGATGCCATCGCTGTTGCGCCGAGTATTCCCGACATCAAGGGGCCGGGCGCCTGCGGCGGACCCGACATGGTGCGGCTGGAAGCGGTTGTGCTGCCGGACAGGACGCGCGTGCCGCTGAAACCGGCGGGAACGATGCGCTGCGCCATGGCAACGGCGGTGGCCGAATGGATCCGCGCCGACATGGCACCGCTCGCGACCAACCTCGGCACCAAGCTTCTTGAACTCGATAATTTCGCCTCCTTCGATTGCCGTGGTCGCAACCGTGTCGTCGGGGCGAAACTGTCAGAGCATGGCCGCGCCAATGCGCTGGATGTGCGCGGGCTGAAACTCGCCAATGGCCGCTCGATCGCACTGACCGAGCGCAACACGCCGCGCGAGCAGCGCGAGGCCGTGCTGCATTCGGTCTGTACGCGGTTCACCACCGTGCTGGGGCCGGGCTCCGACGGCTACCACGAGGATCATATCCATCTCGATATCGCCGAGCGGCGCGGCAACTACCGGATCTGCCAATGGGAGGTCTGGGACGAGTGGCCGCGCATCGCGCCGCTGATGCCGGCGCTACGTCCGGATGAGGCGCCGCCGCGCGAAGTGGCGGAAGGCAAACCGGGGGAGGCGAAGCCTGCAGAGCCTGCGGCGGCTCGACCGGCTGCGACGGAGCCCGAACCGGAGCCCGAAGCAGAAGCCGCGCCTCCACAAGAACAGCCCAAGCCGAAGCCAAAACCCAAGCCGAAGAAGCGTCGCGCTGCGCCGCCATCGCCATTCAGCTTTTTGCGGTGATTTGAAAAGGAGTGGGAGAGCAGGCGTGAGGTTGCAATCGCCTCTCAGCTGTCATCCCCGCGAAGGCGGGGATCCATAACCACGGTTGGCGTGGTTGAGGCGACGGCATTGCCGCATCTACAGCGCTTCAAAAGTTCTTCGGAGTGTATGGATCCCCGCCTTCGCGGGGATGACATCGGTGTTTGAGGTGAATGCTGAGCACCCAACCATCCCACCCATCAACAAAAAAAGCGCCGGATCAACCGGCGCTTTTTCCAATCTCATAAAACCTCAGCTCAGTATGGCGTTCCGCCGCCGCCCTGCAGGGCCAGCTTCGAATTATACGGCGAGTCGCCGGCCTTCGGCTCGAGCACGACGACCACAGCGCCGGGCTTGACGCGGCTATAGAGGTCGATGACGTCTTCGTTGGTCATGCGGATGCAGCCCGACGAGATCGAGGCGCCGATATATTCCGGCTGATTGGTGCCGTGAATGCGGAACAGCGTGTCCTTGTTGCCCTGATAGAGATAGAGGGCGCGGGCACCGAGCGGATTATCGACGCCGCCGGGCACCTGGGCCGGCAGGCCTTCGATGCGGGCGTGAATGTCCTTGGTCGGGGTCCACTTCGGCCATTCGGCCATGTTGCCGACGCGCGCGACGCCCGAGAAGGCCAGCGCTTCTTCGCCGACGGTCACGCCATAGCGGATCGCCTTGCCGCCGTCCTGGACGAAATAGAGATAGTGGTTGTCGGAATCGACCACGATCGAGCCCGGCGCTTCCTTGCGGTGGAAGTCGACGATGGCGCGGCGGAACGGCTCGGCGACGGCAACCTTGGCGTAACGTGCCTTGGCGAGCTGTGCCTTGTCATTCGGCTTGAGGCTGGCTTCCGGAGCGGCCTGGAATTGCGTGGCGGTCTGCATGCAGCCCGACAGCATCAGGCCGGCGGCGACAATCAAACCAAGCTTAATCTTGAGCGGCGACATGTCATTGTTCCAATTGCGTGAGGTCCGAATTCAGACAGGCTGGTGCAAGGAAACGCACCCAAAATAGCCTGCGAACGCCACGATTCCGTTAAAGCTACTATCGCTGAAATCCGCTGCAATTCCAGCGGTTAGATGCGCTGCGCATCATGCAGCGCACAACCTGTGTCATATTTGCCGCAGAATTTTCGACCCTCCGGCCGAATCCTGTGCAGAACCGCAACGCCTCGCGAAGCCGTGATGCGCGCGTGACAATTTTGTCAGATCGAGACCATGGAACGCGCGATCTTGCGGGAAAAATTCCCCGGGTTCGGGTGGGGTTGGCGCGCCGCACAAAGGCTGTCATGACGGCTGCATCCGCATAGGTCATGGTCGGTCGCCCCTGCCGATTCTGTCCGGATCGTCCGTATTGCAGTGTTCCGCCTTTTCAATGTCCCGGAGTTGCCATGCTCGCTGTCTTCACCCCTGCCGACCACGCCTTGAGAAAATCCGAGCCGACCGATCTCGAAGCGTTGCCGGACAATGCGGTGTGGATCGACATGGTGAAGCCGTCGCCGGCCGAAGACAAGGCGGTGGAGAAACTGGCGGGGGTGGAAATTCCGACCCGCGAAGACATGCAGGAGATCGAAATCTCCAGCCGTCTCTATATCGAGAACGGCGCCCGCTACATGACCGCGAGCTTGATGTGCGGCTCCGACACGGAGTCGCCGCGGATCACGGCGGTAACTTTCATCCTCACCCGGCAACGGCTGGTGACGGTGCGCTACGACACACCGCGTCCGTTCGCGTCCGTCGAACTGAAGCTTGGCCGCAACGCGCCGCCCGGCGCCAATGGTGAAACCATTCTGCTCGAACTGCTCGACGCCGTGATCGATCGCTGCGCCGACATTCTCGAGCGCGTCGGCGCCGACGTCGATCAGGTCAGCCACGACATCTTCGAGCCGGATGAGTCGCTGCGGACCGGCCATGCCAAGCGCTATTCGGAAATCCTGATCACCATTGGCCGCAAGGGCGACCTGACCTCGAAAGTGCGTGAAAGCCTCGTCTCGATCGGCCGCGTCGTCACCTTCATCACCGCCGAGGCGGAAGGCGTGAAGTGGTCGAAGGACATGCGCGCGCAGCTCAAGACCATGCAGCGCGACGTGGTCTCGCTGACCGATCACGCCTCCTATCTGTCGAACAAGATCACCTTCACGCTCGATGCGATGCTCGGTGTCGTCAATCTCGAACAGAACAACATCATCAAGCTGTTCTCGGTCATGGCCGTCGTGCTGATGCCGCCGACCCTGATCGCCTCGGTCTATGGCATGAATTTCAAGGCGATGCCGGAACTGCAATGGGATGTCGGTTACCCCATGGCGCTGATCATGATGCTGTTCGCCGCCGTGCTGCCTTATATGTTCTTCAAGTGGAAGAAGTGGCTGTAGGGCACGTAGGGCGGCACTAACCTCTCATTTGTCATTCCGGGATGCGTCACGCCGGCGAAGCCGGTGGGGTGCAGGCCCGGAATCCATAAGTTCGATCGTGGTTATGGATTCCGGGTTCGCGCAAGGGCGCGCCCCGGAATGACAAATGAGGGATAGCAGCGCCCAAACATTTTTCCTGCACCTCTTGACAATATGCCTATAAGGATTATCCTCCGCTCATCCGGTTCGCGAGGGGCGCTTCATGAGGCGTCTTGAAGTGGGACAGGGATGCGGCGCCTGCGGGTGTGGGGTGACGTACCCCGCGCACTCGGGAGGCCTTGGGTCACCGTCCGACCCCACTACGGGGGTCTGCCAGTCATGCTGGCTGGACGTGGCATTGGTGAACGGCGGGAAACCGTCGGGATCAGCGGAGTGCGGAGCTCTGCGCCTTTGCCCGGAAGAACGGTCCCGGGGGCAGAAATCGCCGCGGTGGCGCGCCGGATGGCGTTGCGCGGTTGCAGCTTGCCGGCGTTCCGGCGGAGCGGATCGCGAAAATTACCACCATTTCGCGTCGTCAGGCGCGCTGCCACCCCTCATGTTTCAGGAGGGGACACCGCTTAGACAACCCCGAGCATGCGCTCGCGGGATCATAAAGGCGCGGGTGTCTGAATCTTTTTCCAACTATCAAAACGCATTCATGATGCGTGTTCGAAAAGCCCAATGATCATAGGCTTCGCGCGATTCCCGCCACAATTTATCCGGTAAAATTCGAGCGTTCCGCTGAACGGTTGCGCTAATGGTTGCTGTCATAACGCTGTCAGAAGCGATGAGGACAGCAATGGTTGACAAAACAGAAACATCGGGACGGAACGTCGTCGATCTCAGGTCCTATCAACAGGCGCGCATGGCCAACGGTCGGGCGCAGGCGATGTCTGCGCGTACCTGCCGGCATTGTGGTGCCGGGTTGATGGACGGCGAATCCGAAGACGATTGTTCCAGCGCGGGGATCAGCGCGGCTGCGCCGATGCCGCGGAAATTTTACGCGGACTAGAAAATCCCGCGCTTTTCGAGGAGCGCCAGAATGGCGCGGTCCTCAGCATGACTATTCCCCACCCGTTACCGCTGATCAGACGTGCTGGCCGCCATTGATGTGGATCTCGGCGCCGTTCACGTATGAACTCGTTTCCGTACACAGCACATAGATGATCTTGGCGACTTCGTCGGGCGTGCCGAGCCGATGCAGCGGGATCTGCTGATCGACGATGGTCTGCGTGCCCGGCGAGAGGATCGAGGTGTCGATCTCGCCCGGCGCGATGGCGTTGACGCGGATGCCGAGGCGACCGAAATCCGAGGCCATTTCGCGGGTCAGCGACGCCAGCGCCGCTTTCGATGTGGCATAGGCCGCACCGGCAAACGGATGCACGCGCGAGCCGGCGATCGAGGTGACATTCACCACTGAGCCCTTCGCAGCCTTCAACTGCTCGATCAGCCCGCGGGCCATCATGATCGGTGCGAAGAAGTTGACGTTGAAGACATGGCTCCAGGTCGCGACGTCAGTATCGATCGAGCCCATGCGCGCGCCACCTTCGGCCTTCGGCGAGATGGCGGCATTGTTCACCAGCGCATGCAGCGCGCCGCCGTTCAGCCGTTCCTTGATGTCGTCGATGGCGCGGACGGTGTCGTCATGGTCGGCGAGGTCGACCTGGATGTGATCTTCGGGGCCGGCATCCCATGGGCAGACTTCCGGAAACGGATGCCGCGAACAGGTCAGCACACGCCAGCCGGCGCTTGAAAAGCGCATCACGGTGGCATGACCGATGCCGCGGCTTGCGCCGGTGAGCAGCATGGTGCGCTTGGGCGCGTTCGATCCTGGATGGCTCACGGGTCTGGTTCTCGTCTCGTTGTCGGCGTTCACGGATACAGTCTCACCTTGGTCCAGGACGTATCTGGTGCCGCGGTGTCGCGGCGGAATTCGATGCGGTCGTGCAGGCGATACGGGCGGTCGTGCCAGAATTCGAACCGCTGTGGCGTGATGCGCCATCCGCTCCAGCCTGGCGGACGCGGAACGGCGCCGATCAGGTGCTTGGCGCCTTCCTTGGCGATGGCCTGTTCGAAGGCAAAGCGGCTTTCCAGCGGCTGCGACTGCTTGCTCGCCCAAGCGCCGATCTGGGCCTGTTTCGGGCGGGTCGAGAAATACTCGTCGGCCTCGGCATCGGTCACGCGGGTGACGGGACCGCGAATGCGGACCTGCCGGCGCAGCGACTTCCAGTGAAACAGTAGCGCTGCCTTGGGATTGGCGGCGAGCTCCTGACCCTTCTGGCTGGCGATGTGGCTGTAGAACACGAAGCCGTCGGTGTCATAGCCCTTCATCAGCACCATGCGGACGTCCGGCAGGCCGTCGGCGTCGACGGTGGCCAGCGCCATCGCGTTCGGATCGTTGGGCTCGGACGCCTTCGCCTCGGTAAACCACTCGGAAAACAGCGCAAATGGTTCCGCAGCGGCCGTAAAATCACCTGACGTTAACGGAGTTGAGTCTTTGATGGGGGAGGTCGTGTCGGTCATGTCCGGAGTTCCGCTTGCGTTGGCCTGTTGTAGAGAGCTCGCTGCTGCCCCTGCATAGGCAAGACCTATATAGGATACGGCAACGCATTGGCCTATCGGCCATCTGCCCGCTCGGTGCGGCTTTGACAGCAATTCTTATCGGCAGCACCCTCGGTGGTTGCAGTATGGGCCGAAACGAGTCCGCGCTGGCCAGGATGGAGGGCGGCGATGTCACCGGTTCGATTTCGCCGGCATCCGTCCAGGCCACCAATTACGAGCCTACCGAAGCCGATCTGGTCCTGACGCGTACGGCGGCCTCGGATGTGCTCACCAAGGGCAGCAAGGATTCCAGCCAGCCGTGGGAAAACCCGTCGACCGGCGCGCGCGGATCGGTAACGCCTCTGTCCAGTGCCTATGTCGCGGAAGGTCGCACCTGCAGGGATTTTCTGGCCAGCTATGTCAACGGCACCAGCGAAAGCTGGATGCAAGGTGCGGCCTGTAAGGGTGACCGCGGCAGCTGGGACGTGCATACGCTGAAGCCGTGGAAACGGAGCTAGTTTTCACCGGCGGGCCGCTTGCGGCCGAGTTGCAAAAATGACACGAAGTCACCAGATGAAGAAGCAGGCGGGCCCTGGCCCGCAAACCCAACATGCGGGCCGATTGCCCGCCTTTTAGTTACCTGAAGGAGAGACGACGGATGCGCGACCCCTATGAGGTCTTGGGGGTGCAGCGGGGCGCCAGCGCTGCGGCGATCAAGAGTGCCTATCGCAAGCTCGCCAAGAAGCATCATCCCGACAGCAACAAGGACGATCCGAAAGCCGCCGACCGGTTTTCGGAATTGAATGCGGCCAACGAGATCATCGGCGACGAGGACAAGCGCAAGCAGTTCGACCGCGGCGAGATCGATGCCGAGGGTAAAGCGCGCTTCCAGGGCTTCCCTGGCGGCGGCCGCGCCGGCGCGTCGCAGCGCGGCTTCGAGCATGCTTTCCGCGGCGGTCCCGGCGCGCAGCAGGGCTTTCCCGGCGGTGCCGCCGGCGGCGGTTTCGAGGATATCCTCAACAGCATGTTCGGCGGCGCCAGCCCGCGCGGCGCGCGGCCGGGCGCGCAGGGCTTTGAGTTCGATACCGGTGGCTATGCCGGCGGGATGCCCGATCTGGATTTGAACGTCGCCATGACGGTGACGCTGGAAGAATCAGTGAAGGGCGCCGAGAAGCGCGTACGTCTGCCATCCGGCAAGGAATTGAACGTCAAGATACCGGCCGGCGTCACGTCGGGCCAGCAGATCCGGCTCCGCGGGCAGGGCGAAAGCGCGCCAGGACATCGTCCCGGCGATCTGATGATCACCGTCACCATCGCTCCCCACGCTCACTTCAAGGTGGATGGCAACGACCTGCGCGTCGATCTGCCGATCACGCTCTACGAAGCCGTGCTGGGGGCCAAGGTGCGCGCGCCGACACTCACCGGTGCCGTGGAGCTTTCAATTCCGAAGAACACGTCGAGCGGACGGGTGTTTCGCCTGAAGGGGAAGGGCCTGCCGCTGGCCGGCGGCGCCGCGGGTGATCTCTACTTCACCACCAGGATCATGCTGCCGGACGGCAACGACGCCGAACTGGAAGCCCTGATGGAGAAGTGGCGCGACGGGCACCCGTATCATCCGCGCAGCGATCTGGGGTGAGGCGAGCAGCGATCAGCTCGCTGTCTCATCCCCCCACCTTCTCCGTTTGATCGTAGATCTGGCGCGCGACCTGGTTGAGCCGGTCCTTGTCGGTGGGGCCTGACACGACATAGCCGACGCCCTTGTCAGCCCAGAACATGGCGCCGTCCTTGTCCTGCGCGGCATAGCGCATCTGGGTGGCGTCGGCTTTCGCCGCACGCGATGTGTAGAGCGTGTAGCGCTCGCCCGACGGGCTCTCATACATGAAGAAGGCCGCTGGCGCTTCGGGGCCGGGCAGCAAGCGTCCGCCGACCAGCTTCAATCCGGCCACCTCAAGTTCGGGCGCCTTGATCTCGTAGCCGACGCGCTTCGACAGCCACTGCTGCAGGTGTGCACGTTCATTGGCTGCGACTTCGACCGGATGACGGACTTCGACCACATAGGTCCGGTGCGCACCGAGCGCGTCCACCGTGAAACTCCGGAATATCGATGGCGAAGTCGCTGCGCCGCGTGCGACCCAGCCCGCGCTGCCACCTGCAATGAAGGCGACAAGCGTGGCCGCGACGGCGCCGTAGATCCAGCGCCGCGGCTGCTGAACCAGTCGCTCGATTTCCAGCCGCTGCGGCACGGCTTCGTCGGCAATCGCATCGTAGCGGGCATGCAGCAACTCGGCCATTGCGCGCCATGATGCGACGCGCTCGGCATCGTCAGGATGTGTCGTAAGCCATGCCTCGACATCGGTGCGGCGCTCGGCCGGCAATTCATTATCGACGAAGGCGTGCAATTCGTCTTCGGTCACGGGAATGTTCGGTCCGGTCATTATCATCTTCCCTTTAAATCATTTGACCGCGCGCAGCGCCGGGCGCTCGCCGTCGAGATAGGCTTTGACATGGGCGCGGGCGCGGGCGAGGCGCGACATCACGGTGCCGATCGGCACGCCCTGGATGTCGGCGACTTCGCGGTAGCTCAGGCCCTCGAGCATCACGAGCAGCAGCACCGAGCGCTGCTCTTCGACGAGGGCGGCAAGGGCGCGCGAGATGTCGCGCCCTTCGGCTTCGGTCCCGCTGGCATCCGGATTGTTGTCGAACAGTTCGGTGAAGACTGGTTTGCGTGCCAGCGACCGGCGGCGGTTGCGGTTCAGATTGGTCAGGATCGTATAGAGCCAGCTTCTGAGATCGCCGCCGATGAACAGCTTCTCGGAGCGCAGCGCGCGCACCAGCGTGTCCTGCACCAGGTCGTCTGCGATGTCGGTGTCACGCGCCAGCGCCCGCGCATAGCGGCGCAGCGCCGGAATCATGCTCTCAACGCTTTCGCGAAAGGCGCTCATGGGGCTCGTGCCATCCGTTGCAATCCTGACGGTATCTTGGGCGGTCCGCAATTGCGCCGCATCTATCATAACACCTTGGCGGACCGTCTATTCCGGCGTTAGGCCCGGACGGTAAACAGCCACATAACCGGGCTTTTGGGCTGTACCGAACGCAAGTGCTGGTGTACCCCCAAGGGCAGATCGGCATGGACTGCCAAGTTATCAGCCAAGCAAATAGGATGTGATATGAGTGAAGTTTCAGGCCTGATGAAGGGCAAGCGCGGCGTTATTCTCGGCGTCGCCAACAACCGCTCCATCGCCTGGGGCATCGCCAAGGCGTGCCAGGCGCAGGGCGCGGAGATTGCGCTGACCTATCAGGGCGATGCGCTGAAGAAGCGCGTGGAGCCGCTGGCGGCGGAACTGGGCGCGCTCGTGCTTGGTCATTGCGACGTCACGGATGCCGCGACCATCGATGCGGTGTTCGACGAGCTCAAGGCGAAGTGGGGCAAGATCGACTTCGTCGTCCATGCCATTGCGTTTTCCGACAAGAACGAGCTCGAGGGCCGCTATGTCGACACCACGGCGGAGAACTTCAGCAAGAGCATGCTCATCTCCTGCTATTCGCTGACCGCGGTTGCGCAACGCGCCGAGAAACTAATGACCGACGGTGGTTCGATCATCACGCTGACTTATTACGGCGCCGAGAAGTGGATGCCGAACTACAACGTGATGGGCGTCGCCAAGGCCGCGCTCGAAGCCAGCGTGCGCTATCTGGCGGCTGACCTCGGCGAGAAGGGCATCCGCGTCAATGCGATCTCCGCCGGCCCGATCAAGACGCTGGCCTTCGCAGGGATTGCCGACTCCCGCTACCTGCTGAAATACAACGAGGTCAATGCGCCGCTGCGCAAGAACGTCTCGATCGACGAAGTCGGCCAAAGCTCGATGTATTTCCTGTCTGACCTGTCCTCTGGCGTCACCGGCGAAGTGCATCACGTCGATGCCGGCTATCACGTGCTCGGCACCAAGGTGCCGGATGCGCCGGATATCTCGATGGGCGGCAAGGACTGATCGCTTAGTCCATGCCGAAACCAACGATCTATTATATTCGCCACGGTCAGACCGAATGGAATGCCGCCGGTCGCTTTCAGGGCTCGAAGGACATTCCGCTCAACGATCTCGGTCGTGAGCAGGCTGTACATGCCGGCACCGTGCTGAGGGATATTCTGTCACGGGACGGGCGCGCCAGCGGCGATGTCGCATTCGTCTCCAGTCCGCTCGGCCGCGCGCGCAACACCATGGAACTGGTGCGCGGCAAGCTTGATCTGCCGCATGACGACTACGTCCTCGACGATCGTCTGCGTGAGATCGGCTTCGGTCACTGGGAAGGATTCACGTTGGCCGAGCAGGAAGCCGCACATCCCGAGATCTTTGCGGCGCGCTTGCGCGACAAATGGAGCCTGCCGGCGCCGGGCGGCGAGAGCTACGCTGAGGTGCAACTCCGGATGCGCGAATGGGTTGACGGCCTGACGGGCGATACCGTTGCCGTTGCCCATGGCGGTACGGCGCGGGCGCTAATGGTGGCGCTGGGCTTTGAGACGCCGGACGGGGTCAGTGAGCTGCCGATCCAGCAGGGCGCGGTCTACGTGTTCAACGCCGACGGGATGGACAAGTTTAGTTAAGCATTGCGGCTGACCGGGCGATTTGACCCCTCGGACGGCCCGCGTTACGACATCTGCTCAAGCAGCGAGCGCCCCATGTCCCACAACACCTTCGGCCACATGTTCCGCGTCACGACCTTTGGCGAAAGCCACGGGGTGGCGATCGGCTGCGTGGTCGATGGCTGTCCGCCGCTGATCCCGCTGGATGTGACCGAGATCCAGGCCGATCTCGATCGCCGTCGTCCCGGCCAGTCGCGCTTTACCACGCAGCGGCAGGAAGCCGACGCGGTCAAGATCCTGTCCGGGGTCATGGCGCATCCGGAAACCGGTGTGCAGGTCACGACGGGGACGCCGATCGCGCTGCTGATCGAGAATACCGACCAGCGCTCGAAGGACTATTCGGAGATCAAGGACAAGTTTCGGCCGGGCCATGCCGACTTCACCTATGAGGCCAAATACGGGTTGCGCGATTATCGCGGCGGCGGCCGCTCGTCGGCGCGCGAGACGGCGACGCGCGTGGCCGCTGGCGCCATTGCGCGCAAGATCGTGCCGGGCATGACGGTGCGTGCGGCGCTGGTGCAGATGGGACCGCACAAGATCGACCGCGGCAACTGGGATTGGGACGAGGTCGCCCGCAATCCCTTCTTCTGCCCGGACAAGGACAAGGCCGCCTTCTTCGAAAGCTATCTCGACGGCATCCGGAAATCCGGCTCGTCGATCGGTGCGGTGATCGAGGTGGTCGCCGACGGCGTGCCGGCGGGATTGGGGGCTCCCATTTACGCCAAGCTCGACGGCGATCTGGCAGCGGCGCTGATGAGCATCAATGCGGTGAAGGGTGTCGAGATCGGCGACGGTTTCGGTGCTGCGGAATTGTCCGGCGAGGACAATGCCGACGAGATGCGCATGACCAATCACGGCCCGTCATTTCTCTCAAACCATGCTGGCGGCATCCTCGGCGGCATTTCCACAGGCCAGCCGGTCGTGGCACGTTTTGCAGTGAAGCCGACTTCGTCGATCCTGTCGCCGCGCAAGACCGTCGATCGCAATGGCGCCGATACGGACATCCTGACCAAGGGTCGTCATGATCCCTGCGTCGGCATCCGCGCCGTGCCGGTGGCGGAAGCCATGGCCGCTTGTGTGCTCGCCGATCATTTCATTCGGCATCGCGGACAGGTCGGCTAGAGTAAGTGACTGACCGAAGCCCGCGTTCGCGCGAGTTTGAAAGTGCCAGCCGTGTTGCCCGACAAGCTCAGAGAGATCATCGACTGGCTCAGTGACGGTGCGCGATCCGCGCCGACGCCATCGCGCATGATGGCGGAATGTTGCGAACGGCTTGTCGCTGCGGGGCTGCCGCTATACCGCGTCGGCATCTTCATCCGCACCCTGCACCCGGAAATCTTCGGCAGAAATTTCATCTGGCGTCCGGAGACCGGGGTGGTCCTCAGCTCGGTTGATTTCGACATTCAGGAGGCGCCTGAATTCCTCAGCAGTCCGCTTGCGCTGGTCTTCCGTGAAGGTGTCGAGGTTCGCAGCCGACTTCATGAGCCATCAACCACACCCTTTCCTTTTTTCGACGATATGCGCGCCGAAGGCGTTACCGACTACATCGCGATCCCGCTCACCTTCGTCGACAACATGCTCCACGCATCAAGCTGGACCACGAAGCAGCCTGGCGGTTTTACGGACGAGCAGCTTGCTGCCTTGAAAACGGTGCTGCCGACATTGGCGCGGTTGATCGAGGTCATCGGCATACGACGAGTGACGGTGACACTGCTCGATACCTATGTGGGCAATCGCGCTGGCGGACGTATTCTCGGTGGTCAGATCCGACGGGGCCACACCGAGACCATGCGCGCAGCGATCTGGTTGTCGGATCTGCGCGGCTTTACGGCGCTGTCGGATCGATTGCCGCCGGAAAGCGTCGTCGAGATTCTCAACCTTTACTTCGATTGTCAGGTGCCTGCGATCCTCAAGCATGGCGGCGAAGTGCTCAAATTCATGGGCGATGGCCTGCTGGCCGTGTTTCCCATTGCTGAGGATGATACGGATCGTTCGATGGTTTGCGGTCATGCGCTGGAGGCCGCGCGTGAAGCCAGCGCTGCCGTTGAAGCGCTGCGCTGGTCGGATGCGGCAGGTGCCGAAGAGCGCTTTCGCTTCGGTCTGGCACTGCATGTCGGCAAGGTACTTTACGGCAATATCGGCGGCGGCAACCGGCTCGACTTCACCTGTATCGGCCCGGCGGTGAACCTCGCCGCACGTCTGGAGAAGATCGCGGGCAGGCTGCATCGTACAGTGGTCGCGTCGACCGCTTTTGCTGGTGCGACAGACGCCGACTGGGCCGATCTCGGTGAATTTCCCATCGCTGGCTTCGCCAAGGCCGAGCAGGTCTATGGATTGGGCGATGAAACCGCGGTCGCCGGCTGAGGTCAGTCGCCGCGCAGATGGGATTGCTTGAGGGCCGCGGTCAGGATCATCAGGGTCACCCAAAGCCGCAGCATCGCGAAGCTGAAGATAAAGACGAAGAAGATCAGGTTTCGGATGAAGGTGTTCGTCGTTGGCGCCTGCCCGTAGATCGCAATCGCGTTGCGAACGAGACCCTGGACAAAACCGAGGCCGAAATAGGCGGCGGTCAGGACCAGAAGGCCCACGCCGAGCCACGCGCGTCGCCTGGCGAATTCACGGCAAGCCGCGAAGAAACGAACCCTGTTGTCATGGCGTTCGACGCCGACGATCATCAGCAAGATCAGCGTGGCGATGGAGGCATTCCAGATCTTTCCGGCCGCTGTCGGCTGATCGAACGCCATGCCATCGATGCCGCCCATGAAGTTCAGGTCCAGCGGCGAGATTCCGAGCAATACAGAGATCATGCTTGCTACAAGCATCAGCGCGCCGATACGCGCCAGAATGCGCAGCGATAGTCGGAATTCATCCTCGAACGTCATCGCTCCGAGATGGGTCTCGCCGTCGGCAAGCTCGATCGACCGCCGTGCGGTCACCAGAAACGCGAGAAGAACGGCAACCGTGGCGACGAAGATGGCCGGCAAGGCGATAACGCCACCGCTGAACGCGATCACGCGCATTCCCGCTGCCAGCACGAGCCAAGGCAGGCATTCGATGAAGCGCAAAGGCCCGAACGACAATTCCGGCCGGGATACATATTGCTTGCGGAGTGCAATCGACATCTGGCGAGCTTGCCACATGCCGCCCAACCTCGGATTGAGCCGATCGTTAAATTTTTATCGTCTTGGTGGCCAAAGCAGAAGCGCCACGTCCTATTCTTCCGGCTCGGTCGTGAACAGAAGCGGATAGCCCTTGGCGCGGCCGGCGTCTGTCGCGCGGGTCGCCTTGGTCTCGGCGACGTCACGGGTGAATACGGCGACGACGCAGACGCCGCGTTGATGCGCCGTCATCATTACCTTGGCGGCTTGATCCTCGGACATGCGAAATTCCGCCTTCAACACCCGCACGACGAACTCCCGCGGCGTGAAGTCATCATTGACGAGGATAACCTTGTACAATTTCGGCCGCTCGACCTTCGGCTTGGTTTTAGTCTTGGTCTGCGGGGCGGTGACACTCTCGGGCATGCACACTCATCCGGACGATCGCGCTCTGTGGCGGCGACGCGACGATGATCACTCGGCCGGGCAATCCTTGAGGCGTTGCACGGCATCCTGATCGCCGCGCTGCACGGCCATTGGTTTCAGTTTACAGGCTCCGGGGACGTCGCGAAACTGCGGGTTCTGCGATAGTTTGAGATCGACCAATACGGCAAGTGCGTCAGGCTCGCCAAGTTCCGCAGCCTGAATTGCCTCATACAGAACGATATTGAGCGAGGAAATCTGAACCTGCGGATGGCTGGCCAGCAACCGCAGGGCCTTCAGTCGGGAGTCGTAATCCCAGACCCCGGCAGTGATCAGCAAGTCGATCCCCTTTGACACGTCGCGTGGCACCAGCTTTCCATCGAGATAAAGCTGGCCGAGCAGGCCACTCGCGCTCGCCTGATGGCGCTGGCTTTGCAAGATCGATAATGCGCGCTTCGGATCGGCCGGGCCGCCCTCGCTATCGAGCAGCATCTGCGCCAGCTCGGTATCGCCTCCCAGATGATCGCGCGCAGCCTCTTCAAATAGTTTGCGGGCGCGCACGGGATCGTTGGGACGCGTGGCTTCAGCCCGCGCCGCCTTGGCGCCAAACGAGCCGCCTTGGGCGAGACGTTCGAGTAAATCCCGGCCGAGGGTCTGCTCGTCCGGCTGCGGGGATCGCGCGAGAAGCCGGGCAAGCCTGATCTGCTGGTCCGCACGGGTGACGTTCTCCGGCAGCGGCAACCGAAGCGCGCGCTCGGTCCAGTATCGTTCGGCCGAAGGGTCCCGCTTTACGATGCCGCCACGGCCATAGAGGATGGCGAGCCTGTTTACCGCTGACGGGTTGTCCAGTTCGGCTGCCTTGATCAGCGCGTGCTGTGCCTCGTCGCGCGCAATCAGTTGCGGGCGATCAAGATGATAGTCCCATGAATTGTGCGACTCATAGATTGCGTAATTTGCCTCGCTATCGTTCCGGGCTGCGGCCTCGCGCAACAGTGCGACCGCCTCGGCGCGCCGTTCATGCGGCAGCGATTGAGCGAAGGCCACCTTGTTGCGGACATCGTCCGGAGCTGCAGCGAATGCTTCGCTGCAGGCGGCCTGGCGCATCCGATAACGCAGCTTCTCTTGTTGCTCGGGGAGGTATTCGGTGGCGTTCCGCAAAAGACGGCGGCATTCGTTGGCTGTGTTGGCGCCGAACGGCTGAATAGGTTCATCGTGTTCGGCGGCCCCTGTCTTGCGCTGTTCGGCAGGTGCTGAAACGAACAAAGCGATCGCTGCGCCGATGCAAGCGAGCAGTACGGCCCACACGATTGGGTGCCGCGCTGCGGGCTGGCGGCCACCGTTCATCGGCGCGTTCAAGGCGGCACTCATCTCGGCCCATTCCGGTCGGCAATGGTGGATGTGGTGTTGGCGACATCCTGCGCTAGCTTTGTCGCGCGAGCGCGCAAACCGTTCAAATCTGGGGCAGGCGCTCGTTAGCTCTGCCGCAGCGGCATCGCCGCCATGACCGGATTGTGAACATGCCTGCAGGTTCCTGCTTTGCGGCTCGTCATTTGCATGTCACCATTCGATTCTCAACGGGAGGGCCGCTATGCGCTGGTGTGTCTCGATTGGAGCGGTACTCGTCGCGGGAGCGATGGCCGGCGGCGACGTCGCGAGCATGGCGGCGACAGGCCCGAAAGCGCAGTTTGCCCAGAGCAAGCAGGACCCCGTGGTCGATGTCGAACTGGTGCTGGCGGTCGACGTTTCCTATTCGATGGATATGGACGAGCTGGCGATCCAGCGCGAAGGCTATGCCCAGGCCATCGTTTCCAAGGAATTCCTTACCGCGCTCAAGAGTGGCCCGACAGGCAAGATTGCGGTCACTTATTTCGAATGGGCGGCATCGTCAGACCAGAAGCTGATCATTCCCTGGCGTGTCATCGATGGTCCTGAATCCGCCGACGCGGTGGCATCCGAAATCATGAAGACGCCGATCCGCCGGGCGTCGCGGACGTCGATCTCGGGCGCGATCTACTACGCCATGCCGCTGTTCGATGAAAATGCGCTGCACGGTCTGCGCCGGGTCATCGATATTTCGGGCGATGGGCCGAACAACAATGGAGGACCGGTGACGGTCGCGCGCGACGAGGCAGTCGCGAAAGGTATTGTCATCAACGGCCTGCCGATCATGGCCAAGGAACTGTCCTACTCGACCATGGATATCGAAAATCTCGACCTCTATTACGAGGACTGCGTGATCGGCGGCGCGGGCTCCTTCGTGGTGCCGATCAAGGAGCGCGACAAGTTCAAGGAAGCGATCCGCACCAAACTGGTGTTGGAAGTCGCAGGATTGATGCCCGAGCCGCGCGCGATTCCTGTCGCCAACACGACCAGGGAGCCGCGCGTGAATTGCCTGATCGGCGAGAAGATCTGGCAGGATCGCTGGGGGCGTTAGTTCCGTTAGCCATCGACCCGTGCAATCGCGTGGAAAAACGTGCCGGTGACATGGCCGCGCCGTCCGCCGCGCTCTGCCATGGGTTCGACTTGCGCGTTGCGGAGATCGACCAGCGGGTCGTCGCTGCCCGGATCAATCAGTGACGCGTAGTGGAATTCGTGGCCACGGATTAGCGATCCATTTGGTCCGATAGGGCTGTCGGATAGCAATTGCGCCTCGCGATAGCCGAGATGCAGGCGCCGCTTGTGGAAACTCGTCGTGTGGCTGAGCAGCCCCGTCATCGCATGCCGGTTGCCGTCGGCGTCTTCCAGGCCTTCACCGAGGACCATATAGCCGCCGCACTCGCCATGGATCGAACGTGTCTGTGCGAAGCGCACCAGCCCGTCGCGGAATTTTTGCGCGGAGGCAAGCGTCGCCACGTGAAGTTCGGGATAGCCGCCTGGCAACCAACAGCTATCGCAATCATCCGGCGGAGCTTCATTGGCCAGCGGTGAGAAGCGGACGATCTCTGCGCCCGCATTGCGCCAGCCATCGATCAGGTGCGGATAGATGAAAGTGAATGCGGCATCGACGGCGAGCGCAATGCGCTGACCAGGCGGCGGCAATGCTGGCGTGGCAGCGAGCGTGGGCTGCCGCTCGATGGGGGCGGCCAGCGTGATGATGGCATCGAGATCGAGGTGCTTCTCCGCCATGTCGGCGAGAACGTCCATCCGCGTGGCAAGGTCGCCGTGTTCGCCAGCCTGGATGAGGCCGAGATGACGCTCTGGCAGCGCCAGTGCGGCATCCCGCGGAATGGCGCCGACGACGGGGATGCCGAGCGGCGCGATGGCATCCGTGATGAGGCGGCGATGTCGGTCGCTGCCGACGCGGTTCAGGATCACACCGGCGACGCGGACGTCGGGATGATGACCGGCAAAGCCGCGCACCATAGCGGCGGCTGATTGCGATTGCGCGGTCACGTCGAGCACCAGCAGCACCGGCAACTTGAACCGCGCGGCGATGCTGGCACTGCTGCCGTCGCGGTCGGCGACGCCGGGCACGCCGTCGAACAGGCCCATGACGCCTTCGACCACCAGCAGATCGGCGGCATCGCTGGCGCCAGCCATCAGCGCCTGCAGCAGGGGCGGTGGCATCGTCCAGCTGTCGAGATTGATGCAAGGCGCGCCAGTTGCGACCGCGTGAAAGGCAGGGTCGATATAATCGGGCCCAGCCTTGGCCGCGCGCAGTACCATGCCGCGCCGCGCCAGTGCGGCGAGCAGGCCGAGCGTGACCGTGGTCTTGCCCGCGCCGGAACGTGCTGCGGAGACCAGCAGGCCGGCGGTCATGATGCAACCTGGCTGAGGCTTTTCTCGATCATCGTGATGCGATGTGTCATCGCTTCCGAGATCGATGCAACCAACTGTTCGGGGAAATCTGGAGGCAAGTCATCAATCGCCTGCTCTGCCTTCGTCATCGTGTTTGCGACGATATCCTCGAAAGTGGAGCGCACGAGACTGGCACCGATGCCCGCCATCGCAGCGGATTGGACGAAGTGCCGCGGCATGACCTCCTCGACCCCGTAGTGACGGCTCTTGCCGATCGACATCGCCAGCTTGAAGTTTTTCCTCTGGACCTGCCCATTGTCGAGGCTCGGTTGTGCGCTCAGCACATCGTAGAGCGGGGTCATGCGGAAGCGTCCACCTGGATTGAGGAAGATGCTGAAATTCTTGGCATGGCCGTCGGTGGCGCCGATCAGCCAGAACACGATGATGGCGCGCAGGAAATGCGAAAGGTCTGCTTCGACGGTGTCGCTGCCCTTGAGCAGGCCGAAGATCTCCGTCGTACCGGGGCCGCCGTCGGACTGATATTTTCGCGTCGAGGGTATGGACAGCGATTGCAGGCAGTCCTCCTGAGGCAGGCGCAGCAGGCGCTTGTCGCGCGTCCAGAGCCGGTCGAAGCGTTCGACCACCAGCGTTCGCCGCCCGCCGAAATCGGCGATTTCCGTATGGGCTGACGGGATGCCGAGCGCTGACAGAAGTCTAAGGCAGAAATACTCGTTCTCGACACTGTCCGAGAGATCGACGCCGTTTGGGAGCCGGCCGATCTGCGGCTTCAGGATATGGGTGGTCGCCGTCGTGCCAATTGGTTTGTACCATCGGCCGTCTCGCTTCAGCAGCGCCGTCTTCTCCTGGGCTCCGGCGATAGAAATACGGAAGTCCTTATCCTCGCCGAGCCCGAGCGGGGCAGAAACGAGGTTGTTCAGGATGTCTGCGATATCGCCAGCATCGACAGGATGGCCGTCCACTTTGCCGGCCGGGTCTGGTGTGTGTTCGTCCGGAAGAAATTGCAACGCGCCGACGCAGTCGTGGCCGAGGGCGGCGAGCATGCTGTAGGTGTCGGTGCCTTCGGCGCCGACACGTTCGGCGACGCGCTTGCGGATTGCGTCGCCGTCCGGCAGCAGATTGTCGAAGACATTGAGGACCGCCGCGCCGACGTACTGATCTTCGCGCAGTGGAAGGGATAGCGAGATGGGAAAGGTCGAATCCCAATCCAGCCAGTCGCGCGCATAGCGGAAGTTGACGGCACCAGTTGCCTCGCGCCGGAGCGCACCGACGAGCCTGCCGTTGACGAACACGTTCAGCGGAACGTGCTTCGGCGAACGCGCCATCAGAAAATGCTTTCGATGTCGGCGGCCTCGGTGGTCGTACGAGATCGTACAACCAGTTCGAGATTGAGCGCGGCGAGAGCCGCCATCAGCGTATTGAGTTGGACGGCGGGTTCGCCGGCTTCCAAACGGGAAACCGTTCCCTGCCGCAGATGCAGCTTCTGGCCGAGTTCCGTTTGTGTAAGGTCAGCTTGCTTTCTCGCTCGCCGCAAAATGGCGCCGAGCTGTTTTTCGTTGCGTGCGATCTGGTCCATGGAAAATCTCCCATGAAGTTTATACGCGGTCGCGTATAAAAATACAATATACGCGATCGCGTATATTTCAATTTTATACGCGAATGCGTATAAAAAAGATATATACGCGATCGCGTATAAGCCGCCTCACACTGTCGCTCTTTCCTTCTTCGGCCAGTACTTGTCCCGCAAGTGGCGCTTCACCAGTTTGCCGGTCGGCGTGCGTGGCAGTTCGGCCTCGAAGTCGATGCTCTTGGGGCATTTGATCGGGGACAGATGCTTACGGCAGTACAAGATCAATTCGGCCTCCAGCGCCTTGCCGGCGCGGCTCATGTCGTGCGGCTGCACCACGGCCTTGACCTCTTCGCCCATCTCCTCGTTCGGCACGCCGAACACCGCAACATCGGCGATGTCCGGATGGGTGATGAGAATGTCCTCGGTCTCCTGCGGGTAGATGTTCACACCGCCGGAAATGATCATGTAGGACTTGCGGTCGGTGAGGTATAGGAAGCCTTCGTCATCGAGATAGCCGACATCGCCGAGGGTAGACCAGCCGCGCGCGTTATAGGCGCGCTTCGTCTTCTCGGGATCGTTGTGATAGCTGAACTGCGGCGTATCGGCGAAATACACCGTGCCGATTTCGCCGGTCGGCGCTTCCTGGTCTTCTTCATTGACGATCTTGACGCTGCCGACCACGGCCTTGCCGACAGTCCCGCGATGCGAGAGCCATTGCTGCGAATTCGACACGGTGACGCCGTTGCCTTCGGAACCGGCGTAATATTCGATCAGGATCGGTCCCCACCAGTCGATCATGCGCGCCTTGACGTCGACGGGGCAGGGGGCTGCGGCATGGATCGCGCCGTTCAATGAGGAGACGTCGTATTTCAAACGGACTTCATCAGGCAGCTTCAGCATGCGCACGAACATGGTCGGCACCAGCTGCGACTGGGTGATCTTATGCTTTTCGACAAGCTTGAGGAATTCCTCGGCGTCGAAATGCTCCATGATCACCGACGTGCCGCCGAGCGTGATGGCCATCATGTTAAAACGTAACGGAGCCGCGTGATACAGAGGCGCCGGTGACAGATAGATCGAGTCCGATGTCATGCCGCACATGTTCGCGCAGAGCAGCTTCAGGAACGGATTCGGCACGTCGATCGGATTGTTCTCCGAGGCGCGCTTGATGCCCTTGGGGCGGCCCGTCGTGCCCGACGAATACAGCATGTCGTAGCCGGCAACCTCGTCGGCAATCGGCGTAGCGGGCTGAGCGGCGAGGGCACTATTCCAGTCGCGGAAACCGGTGCGCGAACCGTCGACGATATAGAACATCGGCTCCGCCGTGTTGGTGATCAGCGGTGCAACCACATCGGCGCATTTCTCGGAGGTGATGACAACCCGTGCGCCGCAGTCTTTCACGATATAGGCGATCTCGTCCTGCGTGAGGTAGCGGCTGATCGCCGTGTAATAGAGCCCGGCGCGCTGTGCGGCCCAGCAGATCTCCATGAAGTCGAGCCGGTTCTCCATCAGTAGCGCAACATGATCGCCGGCCTTGAGTCCCAGCGAGCGAAACAACTGCGCGCCGCGGTTGGAGCGTTCGTCGAGTTCGCGATAGGTGAGCGCCTGACCGGAGCCGGCCATGCGGTAGGCAATCTTGTCGGGACTGGTCTTCGCGTGAATCGACGGATGCGTCATGGAGAATTCCTTGGTGTTTCCTCGAAGACCGGCGGATTTTTCCGCTCGTGGTGTGGTTTAGTTTTCTTACGTCCCCTCTCCCCTTGTGGGAGAGGGTGCCTGAGCGAAGCGAAAGGCGGGAGAGGGGTATGGCCAGTCGCGGGCCCTCTCCCGTCTCGAACCCGCTTCGCGTGTTCGATCCACCCTCTCCCACGTCGCGCTGCTACGCAGCGCTAGGGGAGAAGGGAAGAAAATTACAACCTCTCCACGATCGTCACATTGGCCATGCCGCCGCCTTCGCACATGGTCTGCAGCCCGTAGCGCTTGCCCGTCTGCTGAAGTGTATGGACCAGCGTGGTCATCAGCTTGGTGCCGGAGCCGCCGAGCGGATGGCCGAGCGCGATGGCGCCGCCATTGACGTTGAGGCGAGCCGGGTCGGCGCCTGTGGCCTTCAGCCAGGCCGTCGGAATCGAGGCGAAGGCTTCGTTGACTTCGAACAGGTCGATGTCGTCGATCTTCATTCCGGCCTTTTCGAGCGCGCGCTTGGTGGCGGGCAGGGGCGCTTCAAGCATGATCACGGGATCGCCGCCCATCATGGTCATGTGGTGGATGCGCGCCAGCGGCTTGATGCCGAGTTGCTTGAGGCCCTTCTCGTTGACAACCATCACGCCCGACGCGCCATCGCAGATCTGGCTGGCGGATGCTGCGGTGAGCTTGCCGTTCTCGGCGATTAGCTTGACGCCCCTGATGCCGTCGAGCGTGGCGTCGAAGCGGATGCCCTCGTCGATGTGATGGGTGTCCGTGGTGCCATCGGCGCGGGTGATCTGCAGCGGGATGATTTCGTCCTTGAACCGGCCGGCCTCGGTCGCGGCAATAGCGCGCTGATGGCTCTGGAAAGCGTATGTGTCGAGGTCATCCTTCGACAGTCCGTATTTCTCGGCGACCATCTCGGCGCCGGTGAACTGGCTGAACTGGATGTTGGGATAGCGCGCTTCCATGCCGGGGCTCTTGTAGTGGCCCATGCCGGCCTTGGACGCGAGAATGCTTGGCGAGCCCATTGGCACGCGGGTCATGCTCTCGACACCGGCGGCGATCACGATGTCCATAGAGCCAGCCATCACGGCCTGGGCGGCGAAATGCAGCGCCTGCTGCGATGAACCGCACTGGCGGTCGATGGAGGTGCCCGGCACGCTTTCCGGCAGCTTGGAGGCCAGCACCGCGTTGCGCGCGACGTTCACAGCCTGCTCACCGCCCTGGCCAACGCAGCCCATGATGACATCTTCAACCGAGGCGGGATCGGCGCCGGTGCGCTCCACCAATGCGTTCAGGACCGAGGCGGCGAGATCGGCCGGATGCCAGCCGGCTAGACGCCCGCCTTTGCGGCCACCAGCGGTGCGTGCAGCGGCGACGATATAGGCCTCAGCCATGCGTGATCTCCCTTTTTTGCCTTGTTTGGCGGCGTTTCTCGTGGCGTTGAATGCGCGGGATTTAAGTGTCCGCGGAGAGTTTAGTCAATCGGTCAATTAACTCTTGAGTGCGGCCGATTGTTCGTATTATCTGCGCTCCGAATGGCACCGACTTTGAACCCCAGCACCTCTGTGAAAATCGCCGCCGCCCGTAATCCGACGGCCGACAAGCTGTTGCTCGCGGCGAGCGAGCTGATGATTGCCAGCAACTCCATCGAGGTGTCGCTGAGCGAGATTGCGCAGCAGTCCGGGGTCAATGCGGCGCTGGTGAAATATCATTTCGGCAATAAGGACGGCCTGCTGCTGGCGTTGCTTGCGCGCGACGCCGCCACCGAGATGACCAATCTGGAATATCTGCTGGCGCAGCCGATCTCCGCCACCGCGAAGCTGCGGCTGCACATCGCCGGCATCATCAAGGCCTATTACCAGTTTCCCTATATGAACCGGCTGATCCACTACTTGCTGCATGAGAGCAGCAACGAGGCAGCCGACGAAGTATCGAAGTTCTTCGTAGGGCCGCTGCTCGGCTTCCATCGCCGCCTGCTGGCCGAGGGACTCGAATCCGGCGAATTCCGCGCGGTCGATCCGGTGCTGTTCTACACCAGCCTGATCGGTGCCTGCGACAACCTGTTCTTCAGCCGTCATGCCATGTCGCGCGCCATCGGCGTCGGCCCGGTGACCGATGAAGTCTGCCGCGACTACGTCGCCCATATGGAAGCGATGCTGCTCGGCGGGATCCTCACAAACAAGAAGGCCGCCAAGGCCTGACATCACGAGCTCAGAAGAAACGGCCCAAGGAAAACTGCCAAGAAAATTCAAAAACGTCGGGAAACGCCCAAGGAACCAAATTCAAGAACTAAAAATAAGAAACGCCCAAGGATCAGTTCCAAGAACAACAACCAAGAAAACGCCCAAGGACCACTTCTTCTTCTTTTTCTTTTTCGTCGCGACCCAAAATTCAAGAAACGATCAGAAACGCCCAAGGAAAGGCATTATCGATGCAGTTGAAAGACGTAGCCGTATTCATCACCGGCGGTGGTTCGGGCCTCGGTGCCGCGACCGCGCGCGCGATGGCTGCCAAGGGCGCCAAGGTCGCCGTGTTCGATCGTGCGGCGGAAAATGCCGAGAAGGTCGCTGCCGAAGTGAAGGGCATCGCCACCGTCGGCGACGTCACCAGCGAGAATGACGTCAAGGCGGCGCTCGCCAAGGCAGCAGCTGCGCATGGTACCGCGCGCGTGCTGATGAACTGCGCCGGTATCGGCGGTTCACAGCGCATCGTCGGCAAGCAGGGCGTTTATCCGCTCGAGAAGTTCACCAATGTCATCATGGTAAACCTGATCGGCACCTTCAACTGCCTGCGCCTGTTCGCCGAGCAGCTTGCCACCGCCGAACCGATCGGCGAGGAACGCGGCGTCATCATCAACACCGCCAGCGTCGCGGCCTATGAAGGCCAGATCGGCCAGATCGCCTACTCTGCCTCGAAGGGGGGCGTTGTCGGCCTCACACTGCCGGCCGCCCGCGATCTCGCCTCCAGCAAGATCCGCGTCAACACCATCGCGCCGGGCCTGTTCCTGACGCCGCTGCTGATGGGCCTCAACGAGGAAGCCCGCGCCAGCCTGGGCGCACAGGTGCCGCATCCGGCCCGCCTCGGCGACGCCTCGGAATACGGCAACCTCGCGGTCCACATCGTCGAGAACCCGATGTTGAACGGCGAAACCATCCGCCTCGACGGCGCCATCCGTATGGCGCCGCGGTAGTACTTGTCTTCCCCTCTCCCCCAGCGCGGCGTAGCCGCGCGCCGCGGGAGAGGGTGCCTGAGCAAGCGAAGGCGGGAGAGGGCTCGTTGTGGCGCCCCTCTCCCAAGTGAGTTTGTTTCTAACTCCTGCGCTGCCCTCTCCCGCAAGGGGAGAGGGCGCGGCAATGAGCGTCGGCAAGGCGCCAACGAGTGAAACGGGAGAGCGCGTGTGTCTAATCCGCTGCTGATCGAACACGACGATGGCGTGGACCGGGTGACGCTTAATCGTCCGGACAGTCTCAACGCGCTCGATCCTGCTCTGATCGACGCACTGAACGACTATTTCGAAAGCCTGCAGCGCAATCGCAAGACACGCGTGGTCGTCCTCAAGGGCGCCGGCGCCAATTTCTGCGCCGGGCTCGATCTCAAACACGCAATGGCCGCGCGCTCCGGGCAGAATGCGCCGCGCACCGTCACCGAGTCGCTCGATTCCCAGCGCCGCATTGCGGATATCGTGATGCTGATGCGCCGCTGTCCGCAGCCGATCATCGCGCTGGTGCAGGGTGCTGCCGCTGGCGGCGGTTTCGCGCTGGCGCTCGCCGCAGATATCCGCATCGCCGCCAAGTCGGCGCGCATGAACTGCGCCTTCATCAAGCTCGGCCTCGGCGGCTGCGACATCGGCTCAAGCTATTTCCTGCCGCGTCTCGTCGGTGTCTCCGTCGCCTCTGAACTGATCCTCACCGGCCGCTTCATCCATGCCGATCGCGCGCTGGCTGTTGGGTTGGTGTCGGAAGTTGTCGACGACGGTCAACTCGAAGCCGCCGCTGCGCCCTATGTCGATGCGATGATGACCGCGTCGCCGGTAGGGCTGCGGCTGTCGAAGGAATGCATCAACATGTCCGTCGATGCCGGCTCGATCGAGGCCGTCATCGCCATGGAAGATCGCAATCAGGTGCTGTGCAGCCGCTCGGAAGATTTCGAGGAAGGCATTCGCGCATTCATCGAGAAACGAAAGCCGGTTTACGTCACACGTTGAAGCGTGATCTCACGCACCGAATACAAGGTCCGACAAACGAGACCATGGTTCGACAAGAACGGTTTTGGGAGAAACCACATGAACGCCCAGGCTGCCGCGGTGCTGACAAAGCCCGCCTTCCGCAAGATCCACTGGATGGAGCGCGACATCGATGTCGAGCGCCGGCCGGACGGCGTCATCGTCATGAAGTCGCTGATACCGTTGATGCCCTATGAGACGCATCTGCCGGCGTCTCTGGCGAAGTGGGCCAAGGAGCGTCCCGATCACACCTGGCTGGCCCAGCGCGCCGGCGATGACCGGCAATGGCGTCGGCTCAGCTATGGCGAGGCGAAGCGGACCGCCGATGCGCTGACCCAGGCGCTACTCGACATGAAGCTCGCGGCCGATGGACCGGTTGCGATCCTTTCGGGCAATTCCATCGAGCATGCACTAATGACCATGGCGGCGATGCAGGCGCGGCATCCGGCAGCGCCGGTGTCGCCGGCCTATTCGCTGATGAGCCAGGATCACGCCAAGCTCAAATATCTGTTCGAGCTGATCAAGCCTGTCGCGGTCATGGTGCAGGACGGGCCGACCTTCCAGAAGGCGCTGGATGCGCTCGATCTCACCGACATCAAGATCATCCATGTGGCGCGCCCGCCGACGGGGATCGCCAGCACCGCCTATGCCGACATGGTCGCGACCATGGTTACGCCCACGGTCGACGCATCGCTCGCCCAGATCATGTCCGATACGGTCGGCAAGCTGCTGTTCACCTCGGGCTCCACCGGCATGCCCAAGGCGGTCATCAACACGCAGCGGATGATGACGGCGAATGCCGCGATGATGATGCAGACGCGCCCGCGCGATCCGAACGCGCAGCCGCCGGTCTATCTCGACTGGATGCCGTGGAATCACACCATGGGCGGCAACGCTTTGTTCAACCCGCTGCTGATCGATGGCGGCACGCTCTATATCGACGATGGCCGTCCAATGCCGGGCATGATCGACGAGACATTGCGCAATCTGCGCGAAATCTCGCCGACCTATTACGCCAATGTTCCCGCCGGCTATGCTGCCATCGCCAGCGCGATGGAGAAAGACGATGCGCTGGCGCGCTCGTTCTTCAAGAACCTGAATCTGATGGCCTATGGCGGCGCGCGTCTCCCGGATGATCTCTACGACCGGATGCAGGCGCTGGCCGTGCGCGCCACCGGCGAGCGCATCGTGTTCTATACCGGTTGGGGCTGCACCGAGACCTCGCCGACCTCGACCGGCACCTATTGGGACACCGAGCGCGTCGGCCTGATCGGCCTGCCGTTCCCCGGCGTCGAACTCAAGATGGTGCCGGTGGATTCGAAATACGAATTGCGCTTGCGCGGCGTCAACGTGATGCCGGGCTACTATCGCCAGCCGGACCTCACCAAAGCGGCCTTCGACGAGGAAGGCTTCTACAAGATCGGCGACGCTGGCATTTTCGTCGACGACAATGACCCCGTGCAGGGCCTGATCTTCTCCGGCCGCGTGGTGGAGGACTTCAAGCTGACGACCGGCACCTTCGTGCATGTCGGCTCGTTGCGCACCGATGTGATCGCTGCGGCGACGCCGGTGGTGCAGGACGCGCTGATCACGGGACAGGATCGCCCCTATATCGGCGTGCTCGCCTGGCCCAACCTGCCGGCCTGCCGCATCATGATCGGCGAGCCCGAGGCGACATTTGCCGATGTGGTGAAACATCCTGCGGTTCTTGCCTGTCTGAAGAAGGGGCTGCAGGCACATAATGCGTCGTGCGAAGGCGCCAGCAGCAGGCGCATTGCGCGCGCGATGTTCATGGTCGAGCCGGCGTCCATCGACGGCAACGAACTCACCGACAAGGGCTACATCAACCAACGCGCCGGCCTCGAACGCCGCGCGGCACTGGTCGCCCAGCTTTACGCCGAGCACCCCGGCGAAGACGTCATCATCCTCAACTAGACTTTCCATCGATCAGAACAGAGTACACCGCCATGAACTTCGATTTCTCCGACGACCAGAAGCAGCTCCGCGACGAGGCCCGGCGTTTTCTCACCGAGAAGTGCCCGCCGAAGGCTGTGCGCGCCGTGATCGACGGCAAGGCGCCCTATGATCGCGAGCTCTGGAAGGGCCTTGCGGATATGGGCTTCCTCGGCGTTGCCATCCCGGAAGCCTTTGGCGGCTCGGGTGCCGGTCATCTCGAACTCTGCGTGATCGCCGAGGAAATGGGCCGCGCGCTGGCGCCGGTGCCGTTCTCGTCCACCGTGTATCTTGCCGCCGAAGCGCTGCTTCTGGCCGGCTCCGATGCGCAGAAGCAGAAGTGGCTGCCGGCGATTGCGCAGGGCAATGCCATCGGTACGCTGGCCCTGTTCGAAGGCTCTGGTAATCCGTCGCCAAAAGCGATCAAGCTCACCGCGGCCAACGGCGTACTGAACGGCACCAAGAAGCCGGTGGCAGATGGCGCCATCGCAGATTTCGCCATCGTCGCCGCGCGCACCGGCTCCACCGGCCGCGACAGCGATATCGCGCTGTTTCTGGTCGATCTCACCAGCGAAGGCGTCGAGGTGAAGGCGCTGACCTCCATCGATCCGTCGCGCAATCAGGCCGAGATTACCTTCAAGAACGTCAAGGCCGAGCTGCTCGGCGTTGCCAACGAAGGCTGGAGCATTCTCTCGCAGGTGCTCGATCGTGCCGCCGTGCTGATCGGCTTCGAACAGGTCGGCGGTTCCGACCGTGCGCTGGAAATGGGCCGCGACTACGCGCTGGATCGTATCGCCTTCGGTCGTCAGATCGGTTCGTTCCAGGCCGTGAAACACATGCTCGCCGACATGTATGTCTCGGCGACGCTGGCGCGCTCGAATTGCTATTACGGCGCATGGGCGCTTTCGACCAACGCGTCCGAACTGCCCGAAGCCGCCGCCGCGGCGCGCATCAGCGCGACGCAGGCGTTCCAGCACTGCTCCAAGAACAACATCCAGGTTCATGGCGGCATGGGCTTCACCTGGGAGTTCGACTGCCACCTCTACTACCGCCGCTCCAACGCGGTGGCGGTCGGGCTCGGCTCACTGTCTTATTGGGAAGACCAGTTGATCGAGCGCATGCGCCAGAAGAATGCGGCGTAAGGATCAATCGAGATGAATTTCGATGACACCCCGCAGGAGGCCGCGTTTCGCGCTGAGGCGAAAGCCTGGATCGCGGCCCATGCGCCGAAGCAATATGAAGACGAGCTGAAGAAGGCCGCGCTCGGTCGCATCCAGCTCAAGAGCGCAAATATCCTTGAAGTCGCAAAAGCCTGGCAGAAGAAGAAGGCCGATGCCGGCTGGGCCGTACCGCACTGGCCGAAGGACTATGGCGGCCGCGGCGCATCGCCCATCGAGCGGGTGATCTGGCAGCAGGAAGAGGGCGTGTTCGGCAAGCTCGGCGCGCTCTTCATTATCGGTCACGGCATGTGCGGCCCTACCATGATGGCCTACGCCGCCGAGGAGCATAAGCGGCAGTATCTGCCGCCGCTGGCGTCCGGCGAGAAGATCTGGTGCCAGTTGTTCTCTGAACCGGCCGGCGGATCCGACGTCGCGGGTCTCCGCACCCGCGCGGAAAAGGACGGTGACGACTGGGTCATCAACGGCCAGAAGATCTGGACTTCCGGCGCGCACTACTCGGATTACGGCATCCTGATCACCCGTACCGATCCCACCGTGCCGAAGCACAAGGGCCTCACCATGTTCTTCCTGGACATGAAGAGCCCGGGCGTCGAGGTGAAGCCGATCAAGCAGGCCAACGGTCAGGCCGAGTTCAACGAGGTGTATTTCTCCGACGTACGGATACCCGATGCGCAGCGCCTCGGCGCTGTGGGCGACGGCTGGAACGTGTCGCTGACCACGCTGATGAACGAACGCATGGCGATCGGCACCAATGTCGCCACCGGCTTCCCGGAACTGTTTGAGTTCTGCAACAGCCTGATGCTCGACGACGGTCCGGCCATCGACGATCCCGCGGTGCGCTCCAGGCTCGCCAACTGGGCGGTGCGCGCCAGCGGCCTCCGTTACACCAGCTTCCGCGCCATCTCGGCGCTGTCGCGCGGTGAACGTCCGGGTCCGGAAAACTCCATCGGCAAGCTCGTTGCCGGTGCCATGCTGCAGGACGTCGCGACCTATGCGCTCGATCTGCAGGGTGCGGCCGGCGTGCTCAACGGGCCGGAGGATGCGGAGGTCGCCGGCAAGTTCCAGGCGATGCTGCTGCGCTCGCCCGCCACGCGCGTCGAAGGCGGCACTGACGAGATCCTGCGCAACATCATCGCCGAGCGCGTGCTCGGATTGCCGGGCGACATCCGCGTCGACAAGGACGTGCCATTCAACAAGATCCCGACCAAGGGACGATAACTGGCGACCAGGGTGGCTTGCTGCCCTGGTCGCAGTTTTTCTTTTTTCGTAGAGGACGACTGCCATGAATTTCGATGACACGCCGCAGGAAGCCGAATTCCGCGCCGTCGCGCGCAAGTGGATCGATGCGAACGCGCCGAAGGAGCTGGAAGCTGAGCTGACCAAGCCGTCGGCGAAGCGCGCCTCTGAGAAGCGCGACGCGATGCTCGATGTCGCCAAGGCGTGGCAGAAGAAGAAGGCCGATGCCGGCTGGGCCTGTCTGCATTGGCCGAAGGAATATGGCGGCCGCGGCTCGACGCCGATCGAGCGCGTAATCTGGCAGCAGGAAGAGGGCGTCTATGACAAGCTCGCGCGGCCCTTCGCCATCGGGCAGGGCATGTGCGGCCCGACCGTGATGGCCTACGCCTCCGAAGACCAGAAGCGCAAATATCTGCCGCCGCTGGCCTCCGGCGAGAAAGTCTGGTGTCAGCTGTTCTCCGAGCCCGCCGGTGGTTCCGACGTCGCTGGCCTTCGTACCCGCGCGGAGAAGGATGGTGACGACTGGATCGTCAACGGCCAGAAGATCTGGACCTCCGGCGCGCATTACTCTGATTATGGCATCCTGATCACCCGCACTGACCCGAATGTGCCCAAGCACAAGGGCCTCACCATGTTCTTCCTCGACATGAAGAGTGAGGGCGTCGAGGTAAAGCCGATCAAGCAGGCCAATGGCATGCAGGAATTCAACGAGGTGTTCTTCACCAATGTAAGGATCCCGGATAGCCAGCGGCTCGGCGCCGTCGGTGACGGCTGGAACGTGTCGCTGACCACGCTGATGAATGAGCGTATGTCGATCGGCTCCCGCGTCGCCACGGGTTTCCCGGAGCTGTTCGAGTTCTGCAGCAACCTGATGCTGGAAGACGGTCTCGCCATCGACGATCCCAATGTGCGCTCCAAGCTCGCAAGCTGGGCGGTGAAGAATTCCGGCCTGAAATACACCAGCTACCGCTCGATCTCGGCGCTGTCGAAGGGCGAGCGTCCGGGTCCGGAGAACTCCATCGGCAAGCTGGTCTCCGGCATGATGATGCAGGACATCGCGATGTTCGCCGCCGACCTGCAGGGCGCCTCCGGCGCGCTGGTCGGTGCCGATGCGGAAGCGGCCGGCGAATTTCAGGCGACGATTCTCGGTTCGCCCTCAATGCGCATTGCCGGTGGCACCGACGAGATCCTGCGCAATATCATCGCCGAGCGCGTGCTGGGTCTGCCCGGTGATATCCGCGTCGACAAGGACGTGCCGTTCAACAAGGTCCCGACCAAGGGACGGTGATATCTCTGCCCTCATCCTGAGGAGCGTGCCACTTGGCACGCGTCTCGAAGGATGGCAACAAACTCAAGAGCCAAGCCAGCTCATGGTTCGAGACGGCGCCAATTGGCGCCTCCTCACCATGAGGGACCGAGCCAGGATGTTTCCATGACTGACGCCATCTCCACTCTCGAAACCCTTCTCGCCGGCCGTTACTCCTGTCGCGCCTACAAGACCGAGCAGGTGCCGCGCGCGATCATCGACCGCATTCTCAATGCCGCGCAGAAGACCGCGTCGTGGTGCAACAGCCAGCCGTGGCAGGTCACGATCACGTCGGGTGAAGCCACCAAGAAGTTTCGCGACGTGCTCTATCCCGTCGCGGCCGCGGGTACGCCGAATTCGGGCGACTTCCCGTTTCCGCGCGAATATCGCGGGGTCTATCTGGACCGCCGTCGCGAAAGCGGCTTCCAGCTCTACAATACGCTGGGCATCGCGCGCGGCGACAAGACGGCCTATGCCGAGCAGGCGCTGCAGAACTTCAACTTCTTCGGCGCGCCGCATGTGGCGATCATCACGTCGGATGAAGCGCTCGGCGTCTATGGCGCCGTGGACTGCGGCGGCTATGTAAACAATTTCATGCTGGCTGCGCAGGCGCTCGGCCTCGCGACCGTGCCGCAGGCGGCGCTGGCGTTTCACTCGGCCGTGGTGCGCCAGCATTTCGGCATGAGCGACGACCGCCGCGTCGTTTGCGGCATCTCGTTCGGCTATCCGGATCGCGAGCACAAGGTCAACAGCTACCGAACCAACCGCGCGCAGTTGGGCGACGTCGCGACGTTTGTGGAGTGATCCTAGCGGTCATTCCGGGGCGGGGGGGGGGGGGGGGGGGCCCCCCCCCCCCCCCCCCCCCCCCCCCCCCCCCCCCCC